>CAWIUA010000045.1:0-90090 GCA_963839135.1 uncultured Alphaproteobacteria bacterium | reverse complement strand
GCTCTACAGCTGCCTCTATACGCTGGATCTCCTTTTGCATTCAGGCGGCGTCAAGAGCATCCGCGACATTCTTTGCACGGGTCACCGTCCGAGTTCTGCTGGATGATAACCGCCGAGGTGTATAGCGAGATCGACCCGCAATGGGTTCTTCTTCTATCAGTTCCCAACCACCACGCCGAAGTTCCTGATTGAATCGTTGTAAAAGCTGGATGTTCTCGGCGCGGCTCGACCGAACCGCTGGATGTATAGCTTTACATAGAAAACGCAGGAAGTTATCATCTGGGCCGTCCGTCAGACGGAATCGAGTATCTGTAAACACCAAATTGTCCGACCAATCTTCTGGGTTGTTTACTCGATGCTGCCATATATCCCCAGCGGCATTTTCAAACCGTCTATCAGTCGAGGGGAGAGCGGTTAAATCATAGAGCCGCTTAAGAAACTCCACACCTCCAAGCCTGCCACTCTATGGCATCCCGATTTCCCGGAAAATGTCGGCAATGTTCGTACGTATGGTGCGATTGAGCCCTGATCGTCTCCGCTGCGCCATTCGGAATCGCGGTGGATTAGAGGCACGATCTTCGCCCCGTACCAGTCCTCGGAACACTGCTCCGCAACCGTCTTCAGGCGCTCACGGATCTGACTTTGAAGAATGTCGAGACTTGCAGCGAGGCGAGCATAAACATCTGGAGCTATCCGGATGTAAAGGGTGTAAATATCTGTGCCAACGTTCCAGTTATCGTAGCCGGTCGTTTCCAAGATAGCCTCGCCCGAGCGCAGGATGTCTAGGGCCTGATGCATCCCTTCAGTCTCTAGCAGAGAGGTAATGGCGGCTAGAATACTCTCAAGATCGTCGGGAAGAGATGACACTGGGCTATTCTTTCGAACCTTGTGTTGAGACCGGAGCAGGGCCGGTCCCGTCATTGGAGCTGCCGGCCAACCGAGGTGACAACGCCATTAAACAGCCGGTTCGAGTCAAGGTGATACTGTCGCTGGTCGTGCCCTCTCCCCCGCTCGGCGCTGCCGCGCTATAGGGACCGCGTCGCCGCTACGGAGTTCCCTTGCCCGCCCCCACCCTCGTCACCGGCGCTACCGGCTTCGTCGGCTCGGCCGTTGCGCGCGCCCTCGCCGTGCGTGGTCACACGTTGCGCCTGCTCGTTCGCAGGGGCGGCGACCGGCGCAACGTCGCCGACCTCGGTGCCGAGCTCGCCGAGGGCGACCTGCTCGATCCGGCGAGCCTCGCGCGCGCCGTGGCCGGGTGCCGCTACGTCGTCCACGTCGCGGCCGACTACCGGCTCTGGGTGCCTGACCCTGGCCCCATGATCCGCGCCAACGTGGACGGCACGCGCGCGCTCCTGCTCGCCGCGAAGGACGCCGGCGCGGAGCGCATCGTCTATTGCAGCAGCGTCGCGGCGCTCGGACTGACCAAGGACGGCACGCCCGCCGACGAGCAGACGCCGGTGAAGCCCGAGAACGTCATCGGCATCTATAAGCAGTCCAAGTGGGAGGCGCAGCGAGCCGTGCTGGCGTTGGCGCACGATGGAATCCCCGTTGTCATCGTGAACCCATCGACGCCCGTCGGGCCGCGCGACGTGAAGCCGACGCCGACCGGGCGCATGGTGCTCGACGCGGCCGCCGGGCGGATGCCGGCCTATGTAGATACGGGCCTGAACGTGGTCCACGTGGACGACGTCGGCGAGGGCCACGCGCTCGCGCTGGAGCGCGGGCGGGTCGGCGAGTGTTATATCGTGGGCGGCGAGGACCTGACGATGCCGCCGTTCCTCGCGATGATTGACGAGGCGGCGGGACGCCGGCCGCAGCGGCGGGCGCGGCTCCCCGTCGGGGCGCTGTGGCCCGTCGCGATGGGCGCGGAGGCGATGGCGCGGGTGACGGGACGGGCGCCGCTGACCACGCGCGACACGCTGGCGATGGCGCGCAAGAAGATGTTCTTCAGCTCTGCCAAGGCCCGTGCCGAGCTGGGCTACGCGCCGCGCCCGGCGCGCGTGGCCGTGCGCGACGCCGTGGCGTGGTTCAGGGGTGCGGGGATGCTCAAGCAGTGACGATCCTCGCGCTGCTCGCGTGCCTCGCCTGGGCCGTGATGATCCTTCTGTGGGGACGATACTGGCAAGCCGGGCTGAGCCTCGCGCCCGCCGTCCCGCCCCAGCCGGCGCCGGCGCTCGACGTGGTGATCCCCGCCCGCGACGAGGCGGAGGGGATCGAGGCGGCGCTCCGGTCGCTTCTCGCCCAGGCCTATCCAGGGGCCGCTGCGCGTCATCCTCGTGGACGACGGCAGCACGGATGGAACCGGCGCCATCGCCCGCGCGCTCGGCGACCCGCGCCTGCTCGTGCTCGACGGAAGGGCGCGGCCCGCCGGGTGGAGCGGCAAGCTCTGGGCCGTAGCGCAGGGCCTGGAGCGGGCCGAGGCGCCGCTCGTGCTGCTGACCGACGCGGACATCGTCCACGACCCGGCGCACCTCGCGACCCTCGTGGCGAAGCTGGAGCGGGATAAGCTCGACCTTGTGTCGGAGATGGTGGAGCTGCGCTGCCGGGCGCTCGCGGAGAAGCTGCTTGTGCCGGCGTTCGTGTATTTCTTCGCGATGCTCTATCCCTTCGCCTGGGTGAACGACCCGCTGCGCGCCACGGCGGCCGCGGCGGGGGGCACGGTGCTGGTGCGCAGGCAGGCACTGGAACGGATCGGGGGAATCGGGGCGGTGCGCGGTGCGCTGATCGACGACGTGGCGCTCGCGCGCGCGGTCAAGCGGGGCGGGCGCATCTGGCTGGGCCACAGTCAGCTCGCCCGGTCCGTCCGCCCCTATCCTGACGCGGCGAGCATCTGGCGCATGGTGGCGCGCACGGCCTATGTCCAGCTCGGGCGCTCGCCCGTGATGCTCGTTCTCTGCCTCGGGGCCATGGCGCTCGTCTGGCTCGTGCCGCCCGGCGCCGCAGTGTTCGCGCACGGGGCAGCGCGTTGGCTCGGCCTTCTCGCCTGGGCGGCGATGGCGGCGAGTTATCTGCCTACGCTGCGCCGCTTCCGCCTCTCGCCGCTCTGGGCGCCGCTGCTGCCGCTCGTCGCCGCCTTCTACATGGCGGCAACGCTCGGCTCGGCGCTCGATCATCATCGGGGACGAGGCGTCGTCTGGAAGCGGCGGGCCTACACGTGAGCGCGACGGCTACCGTTGAGGCGGCTTCGGGCAAGGACCGGGGCGACGAGAACTTCCCAGTCGGCTCCGCGCTGATCCGCCGCTCGCTCCGCCCGCACGTCCACGCCTTCTACGCCTTCGCCCGGCAGGCGGACGACGTGGCCGACCACGCGGGCCTCGCGCCGGACGAGAAAGTCAGGCGGCTCGACCGCATGGAGGCCGTGCTGCTCGGCGCTCCCGGTGCTGACGCGCCCAGCGCGGTTCGCCTCCGTGCGAGCCTCGCCGAGACAGGGGTGACGCCGCGGCACTCGCAGGACCTCCTCGACGCGTTTCGCCAGGACGCGACCAAGCGGCGCTACGCGAGCTGGGACGAGCTGATCGACTACTGCCGGCTCTCCGCCATGCCTGTTGGCCGGCACGTCCTCGACCTGCACGGCGAGACGCCGGACACCTACGCGCCGTCCGACCCGCTCTGCGCCTCGCTGCAAGTCCTGAACCATCTACAGGATCTCGCGGGCGACCTTGAACGCCTCGACCGATGCTACGTGCCGCTCGACCTGCTCGACGCCGCGGGGGCGCGCGTTGCGGACTTCGCCGGGCCGGGGCTGACGCCGGGCTTGCGCCGGGTCGTGGGCGAGATGCTGGACCGCACGGACGCGCTGAACCAGGCCGCGACCGGGCTGCCCGCCGCCGTCCGGGATCGCTGGCTGCGGACGGAGTGCGCCGTCATCGTCAACCTCGCGCACAGCCTTGCCGCGCGGCTGCGGCGCGAGGACCCGCTCGCGGGCCGGGTCAAGCTCCGGCGCGGCGACGTGGCGGGGAGCGTGCTGCGGGCGCTCCGGTGGCTGGCGTGAGCGCGCGCAAAGCTGTGCTGGACGCAGCACCGGCGGACCTCGACGCGGTCGAGAGCCTCGTCCGCGCGGCCGGCACGTCGTTCTACCGCGGGATGCGGGTGCTGCCGCCCGACCGGCGCATGGCGATGTATGCGGTCTATGCGTTCTGCCGCCTCGTGGACGACGTCGCGGACGAGCCGGCGCCCATCGAGGAGAAGCGGGCCGGGCTGGACGACTGGCGCGCGCGGGTTGCCGGCCTCTACGAGGGGACGGCGCGGGGACCGGTCGAGCGCGTCCTGGTCCCGGCGGTGCGCCGCTTCGCGCTGCGGCGGGAGGATTTCCTCGCCATCATCGAGGGCATGCAGATGGACGCCGAGGCGGCCATCGTGGCACCGGACCGGGCGACGCTCGACCTCTACTGTGACCGGGTAGCGTCCGCCGTGGGACGGCTCAGCGTTCGCGCCTTCGGCGATCCCTCGGAGAGCGCGGACCAAGTGGCCTGGCACCTAGGCCGTGCCCTGCAACTCACCAACATCCTGCGCGACGTTGCCGAAGACGCTGCGCGCGGGCGGCTCTATCTCGCGCGGGAGTGGCTCGACGCGGCTTGCGTGCCGCCGGACCCGGAGACGGTGCTGACGGCGCCTGGACTGCCCCGCGCCTGCGCCCTGGCCGCCGCCGAGGCACACGAGCACTTCGCGGGCGCCGACGCCGCGATGCGCCGCTGCGATCCCCGCGCGATGCGCCCGGCGCGGCTGATGGGTGCGACCTACGCCGCCATCCTCCGCCGGCTGGAGCGCCGCGGCTGGGATCGGCCCGGCGAGCGCGTGCGCCTGCCTAAGTGGGAAAAGGCCTGGATCGCGGCGCGCTACCTGCGATGAAACCGCGCCACGTCCACGTCATCGGCGCCGGCCTCGCCGGGCTTGCGGCCGCGCTCGACCTCGCCGAGGCTGGCATCGCCGTGACCGTGCACGAGGCCGGGCCGGCTGCGGGCGGGCGCTGCCGGTCCTACTTCGACCGCGAGCTGGGCGTGCGCCTCGACAACGGCAACCATCTGCTGCTCAGCGGGAACACGGCGACCTGGCGCTTCCTCGACCGCGTGGGATCGCGCGGGACGATGGGCGGGCCGGGGCGGCCGTTCTTCCCGTTCGTGGACGTGGTGACCGGCGAGCGCTGGGCAGTGCAGCCCAATCCGGGGCGGCTGCCCTGGTGGGTGCTGAGCCGCGGCCGGCGCGTGCCGGGAACGCGAGCGTGGAACTACGCGGCACTCCTGCGCCTGCGCCGGGCGGGGCCGGAGACCACGGTGGACCAGGCGCTCCCGCGCGGCACGCTGCGCACGCGGCTGCTCGATCCTTTCGCCATCGCCGCCCTGAATACCCGGACCGAGGAGGCGAGCGCGCGGCTGCTCGGCGCGGTGGTTGAGGAGAGCCTGGCGCTGGGCGGCGGCGCCTGCGTCCCGAGCTTCCCGCGTGACGGCCTCTCGGAGTCCTTCGTTGAGCCGGCGTTGGCCCGGCTGGGCGCACTAGGGGCGGAGATCCGGTTCGGGTCGCGCGTCGCCCGGCTCGGATTCGGAAACGAGCGCGTGACCGCGCTCGACGGCACCGCGCTCGGTGACGACGAGGCCGTGATCCTGGCCGTGCCGGCCCCTGCCGCGGCGATCCTTGTGCCGAGCCTCACCGTGCCCAACCGCTTCGAGACCATCGTGAACGTCCACTACCGGGTCGAGGTGAGCGGCGGCGAAGCAGGATTCGTGGGCTTGGTGGGCGGACTTGCGGAGTGGGCCTTCGCCAAGCCAGGCGTCGCGTCCGTCACCATCAGCGCCGCGAACCGGCTCGCAGAGCTATCCAATGAGGCAATTGCGCAACAGTGCTGGGGTGAAGTCGCCACAGCGTTCGCTCTGCATGAACCCACACCGCCGTTCCGCGTGTTACGTGAGAAGCGTGCCACTTTCGCCGCCACGCCAGATCAGGAGCAGCGGCGTCCGGCGGCTCGCACGCTGGTGCAAAACCTGGTCCTCGCCGGAGATTGGACCCGCACCGGATTGCCCGCGACCATTGAAGGTGCCATCAGATCGGGCAACAAGGCTGCCACATTGCTCCTCACCTGAGCCCTGGGACACGATGCCGAGCGAGAACTCTCCTCCGCCCTTCTGCCATCACCGACGCTGATATTACCCTAGATCACGCGATCGCGAGCGCCCAGCAGGCCCTCGCCGGGCATCAGAAACAGGACGGGCACTGGGTCTTCGAACTGGAGGCGGACGCGACGATCCCGGCCGAATACGTGCTCCTGGAGCACTACCTCGACCGGCAGGACCCTGAGCTGCAGCGCCGCATCGGCGTCCACCTGCGCGCGATCCAGGACGCGACGGGCGGTTGGCCGCTCTTCCATGGCGGCCAGTCGGACCTGTCCGCGACGGTCAAGGCCTACTTCGCGCTCAAGGCTATAGGGGACGACCCGGAGGCGCCGCACATGCGCCGGGCGCGGGAGCGGGTGCTCGCGCTGGGCGGGGCGGAGCGGAGCAACGTGTTCACCCGCGTGCAGCTCGCCTTGTTCGGCCAGGTGCCGTGGCGCTCGGTGCCGGTCATGCCGGTCGAGATCATGTTCCTGCCGCGTTGGTTCTTCTTTCACCTGAGCAAGGTGAGCTACTGGTCGCGCACCGTGATCGTGCCGCTGCTCGTGCTGATGGCGCTGCATCCGCGGGCGCGCAACCCGCAGGGCGTCAGCATCCAGGAGCTGTTCCGCACGCCGCCGGAGCAGGTGCGCGACTGGATACGCGGCCCTTACCGGTCGGCCTGGGGCCACGTGTTCAAGGCGCTCGACATTGCCGTGCGCCCACTGGAGAAGCTGCTCCCGCGGCAAGGCCGCGCCCGTGCCATCGAGCAGGCCGTGCGCTGGACCACGCTGCGCCTCAACGGCGAGGACGGTGTCGGCGCCATCTACCCGGCGATGGCGAACACCGTGATGATGCTCGACGCGCTCGGCTACAAGCCGGATCACCCGGACGCGGTCACCGCCTGGTCGTCCGTGCGCAAGCTGCTGGTGATCGAGGAGGACCGTGCCTACTGCCAGCCCTGCCTCTCGCCCGTATGGGACACGAGCCTCGCCGGGCACGCGATGGCGGAGGCCGGGGGCGCGGATGGCTCAGCCATCGAGGCGGCGTGCGCCTGGCTCGCCGAGCGGCAGATCACGGAACTACGCGGCGACTGGGCGGATGCACGGCCGGACGCACCGCCGGGCGGCTGGGCGTTTCAGTACCAGAACGCCTATTATCCTGACGTGGACGACACGGCTGTCGTCGGTATGTTGCTGCACCGCCACGGCGACTCGGCCTACGCCGCCGCCATCGAGCGCGCGCGGGACTGGATCGTCGGGATGCAAAGCAAGAACGGCGGCTGGGGCGCCTTCGACGCCGACAACACGCACTACGCCCTCAATCACATTCCCTTTGCCGACCACGGCGCGCTGCTCGACCCGCCGACTGCGGACGTGACGGCGCGCTGCGTCTCCTTCCTCGCCCAGATCGGGCATCGGGCAGAAGAGCCGGTGATGGCCCGCGCGCTCACCTGCCTACGAATGGAGCAGGAAGCGGACGGTAGCTGGTTCGGCCGTTGGGGCACCAACTACGTCTATGGCACCTGGTCCGTGCTGTGTGCGCTCAACGCCGCGGGCTTGTCCCACGACGACCCAACGGTCCGGCGCGCCGCTGACTGGCTCATCGCCCGGCAGCGCGACGACGGCGGCTGGGGTGAGGACGAGGACAGCTACGCCGGCGCCCAGCCCGGCTCCTATCACGAGAGCACGCCGAGCCAGACAAGCTGGGCGCTGCTCGGCCTCATGGCGGCAGGCCTCGTCGAGCACCCGGCGGTCGCCCGCGGCATCGCCTGGCTCCAGGAGACGCAGCGCGACGACGGCGAGTGGACGGAGCTACCCTACACGGCGGTCGGGTTCCCGCGCGTGTTCTACCTCCGCTATCATGGCTACCGCCTGTTCTTCCCCTTGCTCGCGCTCGCGCGCTACCGCGCGCTGATGTGCGGCAACTCGCGCCGCGTCGCGTTCGGGTTCTGATCGGCGTCCTCACGGGTCTCGCGGCCGAGACGCGGCTCGCGCGAGGGCTGGGTTGCCCCGTCGAGGCGGGCGGCGGCACGGAGGCTGGCGCTCGCCGAGCCGTGGAGCGGCTGCGAGCCCGCGGCGTCTCCGGCCTCGTGTCGTTCGGCCTCGCCGGCGGCCTTGATCCCGCGCTCGCGCCGGGTGCGCTGATCGTCCCAAGCACCGTCGTCCTGGACGACGAGCGATGGGACGCGGACCCGATGCTCGTCGCGCGGCTCGGGGGCGGCACGGGACACGTCCTCGTGGGCGGGGGCGGCGTGCTGGCGACGGCAGTGGCGAAGGCGGCGCTGCGCCGGGCGACGGGCGCGGACGCGATTGACTTGGAGAGCGCCGCCGCCGCCCGCGCGGGCCTCCCGTTCGCGGCGCTGCGCGCGGTGTGCGACCCGGCGGCGCGCGACCTGCCGCACGCTGCGGTGGTCGCGCTCGATGCGCGGGGACGGATCGGGGCGCTCCGCGTGCTAGTGGCCACCCTGGCGCGGCCTGCGGAGCTGCCGGCGCTCATGCGCCTCGCGGGCGACGCCGCGAGGGCGCGCCGGGCGTTGCTGGGGAGGGTTCGCCTGATCGGCTCGCTGAGCTAGGCTGGCCGCACCGTCCCCAAGCAGGAGGAAACGCAATGGACATCGGCTTCATCGGCCTCGGCACCATGGGTCTCCCCATGGCGCTCAACCTGCACAAGGCCGGGCACAAGCTCATCGTCCCCGAGCGCAAGAGCCTCACGGCCGAGGTGCGCGAGGTCGCGCAGGTCGTGGACGGCCCGGCCGCGGTGGCGCGGGCGGCGGAGGTGGTGATCCTCATGCTGCCGGACACGCCGGACGTGGAGGCGGCGCTGTTCGGGCCGGGCGGCGTCAGCGAGGGGCTGCGCAAGGGCGCGCTCGTCGTGGACATGAGCTCCATCAGCCCGACCGCGACCAAGGGATTCGCCCGGCGCATCGAGGCCGCAGGCGCGCAGTGGCTCGACGCGCCCGTGAGCGGCGGCGAGGTCGGCGCGAAGGCGGCCTCGCTCACGATCATGGTCGGCGGCAGCCAGGCCGCGTTCGAGCGAGCGCGGCCGTTGTTCGAGGCGATGGGCAAGAACATCACCCTCGTCGGCGAGGAGCCGGGCGCGGGCCAGACCTGCAAGGTCGCGAACCAGATCGTCGTGGCGCTCACCATCGAGGCCGTCGCCGAGGCGCTCACCTTCGCCAAGCACGCGGGCGCCGACCCGGCGCGGGTGCGGCAGGCGCTCATGGGCGGGTTCGCGTCGTCGCGCATCCTGGAAGTCCATGGCGAGCGCATGATCAAGCGCACCTTCGACCCCGGCTTCCGCATCGCGCTGCACCAGAAGGACCTCAACCTCGCGCTCGACAGCGGGCGGGAGCTGGGCGTGCCGTTGCCGGCGACGGCGCTGGCGCAGCAGTTGTTCACGGCGTGCAAGGCGGTGGGGGGTGAGGCGTGGGACCACTCGGCGATGGTAAGGGCGTTGGAGCGGTTGGCGGGGGAGGATGGGAAGGGATAGGCTGCGCGCTGGCACATGCTCCCTCGACGCATCAAGCCTCCCCGCCACGCGGCGGGGACCTGCGGCGCGGCATCGGGCGTGAAATGGTCACGACGGCATAGCTTCCCGGCGTCGCTCGCTCAATCGCCTCGCGCACCGCCTGCGAGTTGGCTCGGATCGTGGGCCAGTGAGTCGTGTCGAGCACCACGAAGGCGAGCCTGCTGCCGCCAAGGTCGTTTTGATGCTTGATATTCTGGTCGCACGTGATCACGACCTCAAACCCACCGCGTTCCGCCGCGCGCAGCAACTCGCCGTTAGACAGCTCACCCCAGCCAAGCTGATAAGCGGTCCGCACGTCGTGACCAGGGAGCATGAGGCGCAAGCCGCGAGGGGCGTTCTGATCAAGTAGGACGCGACGCATCCAGCCTCTTGGCGAACGCGATCACGCGCCGCGCCCTGTCCACCAACAGACCCTCGAATATCTCGGCGGCGATCTCCTCGGGCGTGAAGTCCTCCGCGTTGTCCAACACGGCCTGCACCGGGATGCGCGTGCCCTTCACGAGCCAAGCACCTGAAACCTTGCCGGGGATACGCTCGACGTCGGGGCAGTCCGTCCAGTCCATGGTTGTCTCCCCTCTACGCCTGCTTCACAGTGTACCGCATCCGTGCCGGCAAAACCGAAATCATCGAGCAGCGCCGGGACGAGATCGCGAGGGCATGGGATGAGTTCTTCGGTGAGGGCTAAGCGCGTCCGCTTCGACCAGGACAGCTTCTGGGTCGAGCTCTCGGACGGCCGCACTCTGGGCGTGCCGCTGGCATGGTTCCCGCGCCTGCTGCACGGTTCGCCGGAGCAGCGCGAGCAGGTCTCGATTAGCAGTCGTGGCCTACACTGGGAGGCGCTGGACGAGGACATCTCCATCGCTGGCCTCCTGGAAGGGCGGCGCGACCAGGCCCGCGTTGATAGCGCGGCAGTGAAGTCCGCTCTTCCGACGTAGCAACTGGACCCTTCTTTCGTTGACTTTCGAGCACGGAAGTTTGTAGATACGCCGGAGGCCGTTGTGCATTCCTGACACGTCGAACACTCCGGCCCACAAAACGGTACGAGGTCCATTGTCTGATGCCACGCTGGCGGCGTACAAAACACCCTGCGTTTCGACCTGTGCTCGCCTTCGCCGTCGGAATCGTCGCAATTTATGCATCATTTAAGGCACGAGCAGAAATTCGCCTCGATTGGCAGGAGTAACCGGGGCAGATTGCCGGGCGGAGGAGGTTGCGCTGAGGGCGCGAGCGTGATTCACGCTCTGGATGCCGTTGCCGGACGTCGCATTGTTGGAGGCCTTCTCGCTCGCCGAGCTGCGCGACCTTGTCGGAGTGCTCGTAGCGGAAGTCGAAGCCTTGCGGGTCGGGGCGGAAGCGCGGCAGGCGATGATCGCAGCCCTGCGTGCCGAGAACCAGGCATTGCGCGACGAAGTAGCGCGGCTGAAGGGCTTGCCCCCGCGCCCGCCGTTGCGGCCCTCGGGCATGGAGAAAGCGACCGAGCTTGGCGCGGTCGGCAAGAGCAGGAAGCGCTCGCGGCGCCGACGTGGTGCCAAGCGCGACCGGAACGCGGTGACCGCCGAGCGCGTGCTCAAGGCCACAGTGCCGGCGGGTTCGCGCTTCAAGGGCTATGAGGATTACCTGGTGCGCGAGCTGCACCTGTCGGCCGCGGTGATCCGCTACCGGCGTGAGCGCTGGCTGACACCGTCGGGCGAGACCGTGGTCGCACCCCTGCCGGCGGGCACCGTGGGCGGGGTCGGGCCGGAGCTGCGCCGCTTCGTCTTGGCCCTGCACGCGCAGGGGCAGGTGACCACGGAGCGGCTGACGGCGTTGCTGGAGGGGATCGGGGTGGCGATCTCCAAGCGGCAGATCGTGCGCCTGTTGACCGCGCCCTTGGACGGCCTCGTGGCCGAGGACCAAGAGGTGCTGCGGGCGGGACTGGCCACGGCGCGCTGGATCACGGTGGACGACACCGCGGCCCGGCACGCGCGCAAGGACGGGGTGACGACGCAACTCGGCGACGATCGCTTCACCGTCTTCCGCACCGGCACGGCGAAGTCGCGGGAGGCGTTCCTCGCAGTGCTGCGAGCCGGCTACGGCGACTACGTCGTCAACGCGGCGGCGCTGGAGTATATGCGCGGGCGCAGCCTGGCTGGGTCGGTGATCGAGACGCTGGCGACGCATCGGGCCAAGCTCTTCGCCAGCACGGCGGCGTGGCAGGCGCACCTGGCAGCCCTCGGCATCGACCAGCTCGCGGTCACGCCGGACCCGGTGCTGATCGCCACCGAAGGGGCACTCTGGGGTGCGGTCTGCCACCATGGGCTGCTGGACGGGACGGTGATCGTCTCCGACGACGCCGGCCAGTTCCGGGTCGGCTGCCACGCGCTCTGCTGGGTGCACGCCGAGCGCCTCGTGCACAAGCTGGTGCCGGCCACAGCGGAGCAGCGGCGGGCGGTCGAGGTCACGCGAGAACTGATCTGGTGGTTCTACGCTGACCTCAAGGCGTGGAAGCGCGCGCCCTGCCCGCGCCGGGCTGCCGCCTTGCGTGCTCGCTTCGACCGCATCTTCCGTCGCCGTACCGGCTACGTCATGCTCGACCGGCTGCTGGCCCGCTTGCACCGGCGCAAAGACGAGCTGCTGCGCGTGCTCCAGCACCCTGACATCCCGCTGCACACCAACGGCTCGGAGAACGACCTGCGCGCCTGCGTGATCAAGCGCAAGATCTCCGGCGGCACCATGAGCACGGCCGGGCGCACCGCGCGCGACGTCCTGCTCGGCCTGATGAAGACCTGCAGCAAGCTTGGTGTGTCGTTCTTCGGCTACCTCGGCGACCGCCTGAACGTGCCCGGCGCCGCCATCGTCCCGCCACTACCTGACCTCGTCAGGCAGGTTGCAGGCACCGCCTGATCGCCCGGCAATCTGCCCCGGTTACTTGGCAGGACGGCAAAGATGCTGGGATCGTTGTTGATGGTCCAATCACATCGGAGACGCCCTTTGAGATTGCTTGGGGAATGTTCGAAATCACCCAACGGAAGGGTAATGTCCTTGCATTTGTCCTAAATAGCCCCGGTGGGCTTGTTGCACAAGCGATGATCATCGCGACGGATATTAGACGGTTTGATGATCCCGTCATGGTTATGAGTGGGTCAACCTGTGCTTCTGCGTGCTTTATACTGATTGCGGCGGCACGGACAAAATTGATATCGCCCGATGCCATGGTCGGTATCCACAGCGCGATTGATCCCGGGATAGGCGAAGACACTGGGGCACTGGCGTCGACGGCGAGAATGGCAAAACTGCTCGCGGACTATGGCGTGCCCGACGCAATAGTAGGGAAGCTCGTTAGAACGCCGCCCGAACAAATGTCGTTTCTGAACGAGCAAGAAATTAAAAGTATCCCCGGGGCAGCCGTTGCCCAATCACTCGACTTTCACGAGTTTACAAGAGACGCAATACAAGTGAGCAAATACTGAGCAGGATACGGAGCTGGGGCCTATATCGCGGCGGGAAAGTCGTCATACAAATCATGTGCATTTCCAACACCCGAATTTGAAAGAGGCTGCCTGACTGGATTCAGGGATGCGCCTCCAGAAGGGTGGGCCGCAGAGTTCTTTAAACATCGAGATCGTTCTCGATAACTGTGCGAGGGCTCTCACCGGCCTCGTTTAGGTCCGCTCGCCGCCAAAACGGAGTGAGAGCGATCTGCAACTCTCGCTTTGGCCTCTCCTCTACACCATCATCCTGCCCCGCACCTCCTCCTCGTCCAGAGCCTCCGCCCGTCCCGCGAGCACCACGCTACCCCGGTCCATGACCAAGATGCCCTGCGCAAGCTCTCGCGCGAACGCGTAATATTGCTCCACGAGCAGGATCGCCATCCCACCCCCCTCGCGCATCCGCGCGATCACCAAGATGCCCTGCGCCAGCTCGCGCGCGAACGCGTAGTATTGCTCCACGAGCAGGATCGCCATCCCGCCCCCCTCCCGCAGCCGCGCGATCACCCGGCCGATCTCCTGGATGATGCTGGGCTGAATCCCCTCCGTCGGCTCGTCGAGGATCAGCAGCCTCGGCCGCAGCACGAGCGCGCGCGCGATGGCGAGCTGCTGCTGCTGCCCGCCCGAGAGGTCGCCGCCCCGGCGCCCCAGCATGGTGCCGAGCACGGGGAACATCGCCATCACCTCCTCCGGCACCCGGCGCAGCCGCCGCGGCAGCGCCCCGAACCCGGTCTCCAGGTTCTCGCGCACGGTGAGGAGGGGAAAAATGTCCCGTCCCTGCGGCACCCAGGCGATGCCGCGCCGGGCGCGTTCGTATGGCGCCATGCGGGTCACGTCGGCCCCGTCCCAGACGATCCGCCCGGCGCTCACGGGATGCGCCCCCGCGACCGCGCGCAGCAGGCTCGTCTTGCCGACGCCGTTGCGCCCGAGCAGGCACGTCACCTCGCCCGGCGGCGCCGTTAGGGACACGTCGCGCAGCGCGAGGGCCGCGCCGTAGCGCAGCGACACGCCCTCGACCCGGAGCGTCCCGTCACCTGCCAAGATACACCTCGATCACGCGCGGATCGCGGCTCACGTGGTCTATGCTGCCCTCGCTGAGCACGCTGCCCTCGTGCAGCACGGTGACGCGAACGCCTAGCGCACGAACGAAGTCCATGTCGTGCTCGACGACGACGACCGAGTGCGTTTGGTTGATTTCGCGCAGCAGCTCCGCCGTCTGCGCCGTCTCCATGTCGGTCATGCCGGCGACCGGCTCGTCCACGAGCAGGAGTTGCGGGTCCTGGGCGAGCAGCATCGCGATCTCCAGCCACTGCTTCTGACCGTGGCTGAGGCTGCCGGCAAGGCGGGCGCGGTGCCGGGTGAGGCCGACCAGGTCCAGGATCTCCTCGGCGCGGCGGCGCTCCGGCCGCGTCTCGCGGGCGAACAGGCCGTGCCCAGGGCCGCGGGAGCCGGCGAGCGAGAGCAGCATGTTGTCCCAGACAGGCAGGTGCTCGAACACCGTCGGCTTCTGGAACTTGCGGCCGATGCCGAGGCGGGCGATGGACGGCTCGTCGAGGCGGGTGAGGTCGTGGCCGTCGCCGAAGACGGCGCGGCCGGAATCGGGCCGGGTCTTGCCCGTGATCACGTCCATCATCGTTGTCTTGCCCGCCCCGTTCGGACCGATCACGGCGCGCATCTCGCCCGGCGTAAGTGCCAGCGATAGCTCGTTCAGGGCGCGGAAGCCGTCGAACGAGACGCTGACGCTGTCGAGGTAGAGGATCGTCCCGCCCTCAAGCGCGTCCGTCGTCACGACCGGGCCTCCCGCGCCGCGGCCTCAACCGGCGTGGGCGGCGCCTCCGGCTCGCCCCGCTGCGGCCGGGCGAAGAGGCCGATCACGCCGCGGGGGAGCGCCAGCGTGACCACGACGAACAGGCCGCCGAGGGCGAACAGCCAGGCCTCGGGGAACTGCCCCGTGAGCCAGGTCTTGGCGAGGTTGACCAGGACGGCGCCGAGGATAGCGCCAGAGAGCGTGCCCCGGCCGCCGACCGCGACCCAGATCACGGCCTCGATGGAGTTGCCGGGCGCGAACTCGCTGGGGTTGATGATGCCGACCTGCGGCACGTAGAGCGCACCGCCTAGGCCCGGCGATGGCGGCCGACACCGTCCAGGCCAGCAGCTTGTAGTGCTCCGGCCGGTAGCCGAGAAACCGCGTGCGGCTCTCGGCGTCGCGCACGGCGACCAGGACCTTGCCGTAGCGCGACCGCACCATCCAGCGCACAAGCAGGAAGCAGCCAGACAGCGCCACGGCCGAGGCCAGCAGCAGCGCGCAGCGCATCCCCGGCGTCGCGAGCGGGAAGCCGAGCAAGGTCTTGAAATCGGTCAGCCCGTTGTTGCCGCCGAAGCCCATGTCGTTGCGGAAGAAGGCGAGCAGCAGCGCATAGGTGAGGGCCTGCGTGATGATCGAGAGATAAACGCCGGTGACGCGGCTGCGGAAGGCGAGCCAGCCGAACAGCCCGGCGAGCACGGCCGGCACGACCAGCGCCATGGCGAGCGCGAAGGCGAAGTGGTCGAAGCCGTGCCAGTACCATGGCAGCGTCGTCCAGTTGAGGAACACCATGAAGTCGGGGAGCACCGCGTTGCCATAGATGCCGCGCGCGCCGATCGCGCGCATCAGGTACATGCCCATGGCGTAGCCGCCGAGCGCGAAGAACGCGGCGTGGCCGAGGCTGAGGATGCCCGCGAAGCCCCAGACCAGGTCCACCGCGAGCGCCAGCATGGCGAAGCAGAGATACTTGCCCGCGAGCGGCACCGCGAAGTCCGGCACGTGCAGCGCGCTGCCGGGCGGCGTGACCAGGTTGGCCGCCGCCACCAGCAACGCACCGCCGAGCACGAGGAGGAGCGTGAGCGCGGCGGCTTGCCTGCTCATGCCTCGGCGGCCCGGCCGCGCTGCGGGAACAGCCCGCGCGGACGGCGCTGGATGAAGAGCACGAGGGCGACTAGGACCACGATCTTGCCCAGCACCGCGCCCGCGAACGGCTCCAGGAACTTGTTGGCGATGCCGAGCAGGAGAGCCGCGACCGCCGTGCCCCAGAGATTGCCGACGCCGCCGAAGACCACGACCATGAAGCTGTCAATGATGTAGCCCTGGCCCAGGTTGGGACTGACGTTGTCGATCTGGCTGAGTGCGACGCCTGCCGCCCCCGCGATCCCGGAGCCGAGCGCGAAGGTCATCGCGTCCACCCAGGGCGTGCGGATGCCCATGCTCGACGCCATACGCCGGTTCTGCGTCACCGCGCGCATCTGAAGCCCCAGCGGCGTCGCGCGCAGCACGAGCAGGAGGGCGGCGAAGACGACGGCCGCGAACACGATGATGGCGAACCGGTTCAGCGTGACCTGCACGCCGCCGACCTGGACCGCCCCACTCATCCAGTCGGGCGTCGAGACCGAGCGGTTGGTCGGGCCGAAGATCGTGCGCACCGCCTGCTGCAGGATGAGCGACAAGCCGAACGTGGCGAGCAAGCGTCTCCAAGCGGCCGGCCGTAGAGGAAGCGGATCAGGCACCGCTCGATGAGGGCGCCGATCGCCGCCGTCACCAGGAAAGCGAGCGGCACCGCGATCAGCAGGCTCGCGCCGCTCAGCGCCGGAAGGTAGCCGCGGACGGCGCCCTGGACCACGAACGCGGTGTAGGCGCCGAGCATGACCATCTCGCCGTGCGCCATGTTGATGACGCCCATGACGCCGAAGGTGATCGCGAGCCCGGCGGCGGCGAGCAGCAGCACGCTGCCGAGGCTGATCCCGTAGAGCACATCCTGCAGCACGCCCCAGAGGCGCAGAGAACGGTCAATCGCCGCGACCGCGGCCGCGGCCGCGCTGGTGACGGCGGGCGGCTGGTTGCCGAGCGAGGCCAGCAGCGCCCGCGCTTCCTCCGTTCCCCGCGCGCGCAGCGTCTTCACGGCGGCGAGCCGGTCCGGCTCGGAACTGGTCGGCGACGCAAGCAGCGCGGAGGCGCGGGCTGCCTTCATCATTTGCCGCACCGCCGGGTCCTGCTCGTGGGCGAGGGCCGCGTCGAGTGCCGTGAGCGCCTGGACGTCGCGTGCGCGATAAACGGCATCGGCCGCCGCGAGCCGGGTCGCCGCGTCCGGCGCTTGCAGGCGAAGGCCACCGAGCGAAGCTTCGAGCGCCCGGCGCACCGCATTGTTGACGCGCACCGGCTTCAGGTGCCCCGGGCTCGGCACCGGTGCCCCTGTCTCCGCGTCCTGCACGCCATCCGCGCCGCGGATGACGAGCCGCCCTCCATCCGCGACCGCAAGATGACCGCCCTGCAAGGCGCTGAGCACGGGTGCCGCCCGCGGCGAGCCGGAGGCGGCGAGCGCCTCGATCCCCTGGCGCACCTGGTCGAAGTTTCCCTCAAGACCCGCTGTGCCGGGCAGCTCCGCCCATGCCGGGAGTGCAAGCAGGGCGACTAGAAGCAACACGAGGGCGTGGATGGCCGGGCATGGCCCGCCCATCCACGACTTTCGCCTAGACACCATTCTCACGTCAGGTCTTGCTGCCTGCCCCGCCGCCGCACTTGCCGGTCTTCACGTTGAACGCCCCGCAGGAGAGCGGCGCCCGCCAGTCGCCGATCAGGTCCTTGGTCTCGGAGAGGTAGGGGGACCATTCCTGGGCCACGACGAGGCCCGGCGTCTGCGACACGATGTTGAATTGCCCGTCGTCCTGGATCTCGCCGATCAGCACGGGCTTGGTGATGTGATGGTTCGGCATCAGTGCACTGAAGCCGCCCGAGAGGTTGGGCACCGAGACGCCGATCATGGCGTCTATGACCTTGTCGTGGTCCGTGGTCTGCGCCTTCTCGACGCCCTTCACCCACATGTTGAACCCGATGTAGTGCGCCTCCATCGGGTCGTTGGTCGTGCGCTTCGGGTTCTTGATGAAGCCGTGCCACGCGTCGATGAACTTCTTGTTCTCCGGCGTATCCACGCTCTCGAAGTAGTTCCACGCTGCGAGATGGCCGACGAGGGGCTTCGTGTCCATGCCCGCCAGCTCTTCCTCGCCGACGCTGAAGGCGACCACGGGGATGTCCGTCGCCTTCACGCCTTGGTTGCCCAGTTCCTTGTAGAACGGCACGTTGGCGTCGCCGTTGATCGTGCTGACGACGGCCGTCTTCTTGCCGGCGGAGCCGAACTGCTTGATCTGCTGCACGATGTTCTGCCAGTCGGAGTGGCCGAACGGCGTGTAGTTGATCATGATGTCGGCGGGGGCCACGCCCTTGAGCTTGAGGTAGGCCTCCAGGATCTGGTTCGTCGTGCGCGGATACACGTAGTCCGTGCCCGCCAGTACCCAGCGCTGCACGCCGTCCTCGCTCATCAGGTAGTCCACGGCGGGGATCGCCTGCTGGTTCGGCGCCGCCCCCGTGTAGAACACGTTGCGCGAGCACTCCTGCCCTTCATACTGGACGGGGTAGAACAGGATGCCGTTCAGCTCCTCGAAGACGGGGAGCACGCTCTTGCGCGACACGCTCGTCCAGCAGCCGAACACGGCGGCGCACTTGTCCTGGCTGAGAAGCTGGCGCGCCTTCTCGGCGAAGAGCGGCCAGTTGCTCGCCGGGTCCACGACGACCGGCTCCAGCTTGCGGCCGAGCAGCCCGCCCTTCTTGTTCTGCTCGTCAATCAGCATGAGCATCACGTCCTTCAGCGTGGTCTCGCTGATGGCCATGGTGCCGGAGAGGCTGTGCAGGATGCCGACCTTGATCGGTCCGGTGTCCGACGAGGCCGGGATCGCGGCGGGCGTGGCGCTCTCCGCTGCTCGTGCGGTGCTACTGCAGCGCCCGCATCCCTGCCGCCGTGGCGGCGAGCGCGAGGCCGAGGCGGCCCATGCCTCTGCGGCTAATCCCTGTGCTGCTCATGTGCGATATCCCCCGGGTCGCTGTCCTGGGGGTTGGATCGCAAAGCCCGTGCCACCTGCCGCGCTGCGGCTGGGGCGCCTCAGCGCGCCATCGTCTGCCCAGAAATTGAGCAACCAGGGCTAGCGTGCGCGCTTGTCCACCACCCGGCGCGCCTTGCCGACGCTGCGCTCGATCGCGCCGGGCGGCTCGACCGCGACCTCGGCGGAGACGCCGACGCGCTCCTTGATCGCCTGCGCGAGCCGCTCGCCGACGCCCGGCACCCCGTACGCGTCCGGCCGCGCCTCCACCCGCACCTGCATCGCGTCGAGCCGCCCCGCGCGCGTCAGCACGATCTGGAAATGCCCGGCCAGCTCCGGGATCGCGAGCACCAGCTCCTCGATCTGGGTCGGGAACACGTTGACGCCGCGCACGATCATCATGTCGTCCGACCGGCCCGTGACCTTCTCGATGCGGCGCATGGAGCGCGCCGTGCCGGGCAGGAGGCGGGTGAGGTCGCGCGTGCGGTAGCGCAGGACGGGCATGGCTTCCTTGGTCAGCGTGGTCAGCACCAGCTCGCCCACCTCGCCGTCGGGCAGGACCTCGCCCGTCTCAGGGTTGATGACCTCCGGGTAGAAATGATCCTCCCAGAGGTGCAGCCCGTCCTTGGTCTCGACGCACTCCTGGGCGACGCCCGGTCCCATCACTTCGGACAGCCCGTAGATGTCCACGGCGTCGAGGCCGAAGATGCCTTCGATCTCGGCGCGCATCGCCGGCGTCCACGGCTCGGCGCCGAAGATGCCGACGCGCAGCGCCGTGGCTGCCGGGTCCGCACCCTGGGCGCGGAAGCAATCGGCGATGGCGAGCATGTAGCTCGGCGTCACCATGATCACCTCGGGCGCGAAGTCCTGGATGAGTTGGACCTGCCGCTCCGTCTGGCCGCCCGAGACGGGGATCACGGCGCAGCCCAGGCGCTCGGCGCCGTAATGCGCGCCGAGTCCCCCGGTGAACAGCCCGTAGCCGTAAGCGACGTGGACGCGCATCCCAGGGCGTCCGCCGGCCGCGTAAATGCTGCGCGCCATGAGGTTCGCCCAGGTCTCGATGTCGCCCTGCGTGTAGCCGACGACGGTGGGGCGGCCCGTCGTGCCGCTGCTCGCGTGGATGCGCGCGATCCGCTCGCGCGGGACGGCAAACATCCCGAACGGGTAGTTGTCGCGGAGATCGGTCTTCGTGGTGAACGGGACACGGCGCAGGTCCTCGAGCCGGCGGAGGTCGTCCGGGTGCACGCCGGCCGCGTCGAGCCGCGCGCGGTAGTGGGGCACGTTCGCGTAAGCGTGCTGCACCGACCAGCGCAGGCGTTCGAGCTGGAGTGCTGCGATCTCGTCACGGCTCGCGGTCTCGATCGGCTCGGGGAAGGTCACGTCGGAAGCCCCTCGACGCGCTCCCCCGTCGTGCGGCAGTCGCCGCGGAAGAGCGCGACCAACTCACCGTCCGCGGTCTCGACGCGCACGTCGTAGGTGCCGCTGCGCTGGGCACGGTGCTGCTCGCGCGCCTCAGCAACCAGCTGCTCCCCGAGGCGCGCCGGACGGACGAAGGTCACGGCGCAGTGCTGGGCGACCGCGACCTCGCCCGTGGTGTTGCACGCGAAGGCGAACGCGCTGTCGGCAAGGGAGAAGATGTAGCCGCCGTGGCAGATGCCGTAGCCGTTGACCATGTGCCCTGCGACCTCCATGGAGAGCCGCGCCACGCCGGGGGCTACGCTTTCCAGCGCCATGCCCATGCCTTGGCTCGCCGCGTCGGCCGCCCACATCTGCTCGGCGCAGGCCCGTGCCCGCTCCTGCGGCGTCACGCACCGCGCTCCTTTGGGCGCCCGGTAAAGCGTGCCGGGCGCTTCTCGCGGAAGGCGGCGACGCCCTCGCGGAAGTCCGGTGTCCGCCCCGCCTCGCGCTGCAGGTCGCGCTCTAGGTCGAGCTGGGCGTCCAGGGTGGCCGCGGGTGCGGCGAGGAAGGCGCGCTTCATCAGCGCGATAGCCTGCGTCGGCAGCTCTGCGAGCTGGCGGGCCAGCCGCTCGCCTTCCGCGGCTTCCTGCCCGTCATCGACCGCGGTCCAGATCAGGCCCCACTCGGCTGCCTGCTCGCCCGTGATCGGGTCGCCCAGCATCCCGAGGCCGCGCGCCCGCGCATCGCCCACGAGGCGCGGCAGGAACCAAGTCCCCCCCGCGTCGGGCACGAGGCCGATGCGCACGAAGGCCTGGCTGAGCTTCGCCGTCCGCCCGGCGATCACGATATCGCAGGCGAGCGCCAGGTTCAGCCCCGCCCCCGCCGCGACGCCGTGGATCGCGCAGACGACTGGCAACGGAAGGCGTCGCAGCCGCCGCACGAGCGGGTTGTAGCTCCGCTCCAGCGCCGCGCCGAGGTCGTCCGAGAAGCCCACGCTGCCCGTGAGGTCCGCGCCCGAGCAGAACCCGCGCCCGGCACCCATGAGCAGGATCGCCCGGCACCCCTCGTCCGCCTCCGCAGCGTCGAGAGCGGCCCCGAGTGCGGCGAAGACGTCGTCGTTCAGCGCGTTGATCTTGTCGGGGCGATTGAGCGTGAACCGATGCACGGCTCCTGGCCGCTCGACCAGCACTGGTTCGTCCATGCGCGCCTCCTCTGCTGCTAGAGAGTGCGTCAGAGAGCGTATCGCGGGAAGAGCCTGATCGCGGCCTGCTCGGGAGCGCGGGCATACACCGGGTCTGCCGTGCCGCCCGGAGCACCAGCACGGTCGTCGTCACGGTCCGTTACAAACCTGCGGCTGGTTCCTCGGATCGCCGGGCCTCCACTGGGGTCGCGAGGGATGACACCGGCTCGCGATCCCTCGGGACGTGTTGCCTCGCGGCTTCGGCGATGGCCACGACGCGCTCGGCGTTGCGATCCCAGGTCAGCGACTTCGACGCGATCGTCTGGCGGGCGGCTTCTCCAAGCCGCGCGCGCAGCGCCCCGTCCGAGCACAGACGCAGCAAGGCCGTCGCCAGGGAGTCTGGCTGGGCCGGATCGAAGAGCAGTGCATCCTGCCCATCGGTCAGGATCTCGCGGATGTTCTCCGTGTCGGGCGCGACAACCGCCCGGCCGAGCTGCATATACTCGAACAGCTTCAGCGGGGAGGAATACGCGGTCAAACCCGGCAGCACCGCCACGTCGAACGCGGCGACGTAGCGAGCGACGTCATCGCGACCGACGATGCCGGTGATGGTCAACCGGTCGGCGACGCCATGCGCACGGGCGCGATCCTCCAAGGAGGCGCGGGCCGGGCCATCGCCTACGACGAGGAGGTGCAGGTCGAGCAGGGCTTGGTGCGAGGCGACGAAATCGATCAGACGGTCAACGGTATTCCAGCCGCGGACGAAGCCGGTGAAGCCCATCACCAAGCGGCGGGGCGGCAAGCCGAGCGCCGCCTTGGCCGCCTCATCGCTGGGGACAGCGGCGAAGCGCTCTAGGTTGATGCCGTTCGGGATGACGGCGATGCGCGACGGCGGTACGCCGTACCCAGCCACGGTGCGGGCCAGCACGCCGGTCACGGGCAAGACGTGGTCAGCCCGGTTCCAGATCACGCGCTGCGCCCAGCGGCCGAGCCGATGCAGGCGCAGCCCGTCGTTCTTTGCCCGCTCCTCGTACAGCGGTGCGTTCACCTCCAGCAGCAACGGGACGTCGTACAGGCGGCGCAGCAAGGCGCCCGCGAGGAGGAACAGGCTGAAGCGTTCATAGATTACGTCCGGGCGGTGCAAGCGAACGGCCGCGCGCAACCGCAAGAACGCTTTGACATTATAGGCGATCTCCAACGCCTCGAAGAGCGCCGTGGGAATCGAGCGCTTGATGCGTTCCACGCGCGGGCTGGAACCGCCGAAGCCGGTCGCCGCGAAGCCGGAGGGGCCGACAAGGATCGTCTCGTGTCCCTGACGCTGCAAAGCGGCGATCAGTTCTTCAATGTGGACAGCCTGACCGTCGCGGGAAGCGATCCTATGGTGGAACAGGATCCGCATCGCCTATAAATCCCAACCCTCGATTCCCCGGCGATGGCCGAATCGGCTGGCCGCGCGGGCAACAGTCTAACGTCCAATCGATAGCGAACGGAAGCGGTTCGTGACCTATCCGCCGGATGGCCGAGTTCGCTGCGCCTGGCGTGAGCGGTTCACGCCAGCGTTGCAAAGGAAGTCACACATTCGACGATGCAGACTGCGCGTAGCTTGTCCCGTAGGTGGACGGGAAAGGCACGAGCGCCTATCGCACGGTTCTCAGTCCCGGTATCAGCGCAGGCGTTCGCGCCTTGTAACCCGGATACTCCTGCGGGAACTCCTCGGCCATGAACCGCTCCTCGACCCGCAGCTTGAACAGGAACGACGCGGTCACGAGTGCCAACGCCACCAGGCCGCGCACGTCGCCCCGCGCCAGCGCCGTGCCCACGAAGGCGAGCAGCATTCCCGTATAGATGGGGTGGCGCACGAGGCGATACGGGCCGGTGCGGATCAGCTCGTGCCCCTGCTTCAGCGTCACGGTGCCGCTCCAATTCCGCCCGAGATAGGCGCGTGCCGCCACGGCGAAGCCGAGACCTGCGGCCACTAGCGCCGTCCCGACCCAGAGCCACGCGGTGCTCCGCGGCAGCAGCCGGATCCCCAGCCACCCGCCGCGGAGTCCCGGCAGCGCGAACAGGACGGCGCCCGCCAGCAAGGGCAGGTGATAGGCCAGGCGCGACGCCCGCGACTCCCGCCGCACCGTTTGCTTGGTGCCGACCGACCACGCGGCCCAGAGCGCGAGCCATGCGAGCCAGAGCAAGGCGATCGGCCAGCCGTAGGCGGCCCACATCGGGCGGCTACTCCTCCTCCTCGAGGAAGAACTGGTCCGCATCCTCGTCGTAGGCGTAGAGCTCGCCGTAACGGCCCCAGGAGATCGCGGCGCGCAGCGTGTCCTCGGCGTAGTCGGGGGACATGTAGTCCTCAAGCTCGTCGCGGAAGCGCACGGCCGAGGCCCGGTGCGCCGGGCGCTCGTCGAGGACGCGGCGTATCTCGCCGGCGAGCGGGACGTTGGCTCGGAGCGCCGCGCCGAACAGGCGCTTGCGGGTGTCCGTGTCCGCGTCCACGAAGGCGCGGCCCTGGTCGGTGAGTTGGATGTCGCCCTCCGCCACCTCGGCCAGCCGGAGGAGCTGCAACGCCTCGCTGATGGGCAGCAGGTCGTCCAGTTCGAGCTGCAACGGGCCGGCGAGGGCCGGCAAATCGGCGTGGCCGTTGTAGGGGGGGGCTGCGAGCGTCTCCATCAGGCCCGCGAGCAGGTTGGTCGAGACCGGGTGGATCTCGCGCGCGAAGGTGGGCGCCCGGGCCGCGCCGCGGGCGTCCTGCGTGCGCCGGGTCATCAGCGCGTAGATGTCGTCCACCATCTTGCGGAACGCGGGCGCGAGCCGGCGGCGCGGGTGGGGGAAGGGGACGCGGAGCTCCGCGGCGACGCGGCCGGGGTTGCTGCTGAACACCAGGATGCGGTCGCACATCAGCACCGCCTCCTCGATGTTGTGCGTGACCATCAGCACGCCGCGCACCGGCAGCCGCCTTTCCATCCACAGGTCGATCAGGTCGGTGCGCAGCGTCTCCGCCGTCAGCACGTCGAGCGCGCTGAACGGCTCGTCCATGAGCAGCAGGTCGGGATGGACGACGAGCGCGCGGGCGAGGCCGACGCGCTGGCGCATCCCGCCGGACAGTTCCTTCGGGTAGGCGCTCTGGTAGCCGCCGAGGCCGATCAGGTCTATTGCCGCCTCAGCCCGCTCCTCGCGCACCGCGCGCGCGACGCCTTGGGCCTCGAGCCCCAGCTCGACGTTCTCCTGCACCGTGAGCCATGGGAAGAGCGCGAAGCTCTGGAACACCATGGCGACGCCCGGCGCCGGGCCGTGCAGGGGCGCGCCGCGCCACAGCACCTCGCCGCCAGTCGGCGTCAGCAGCCCTGCGACGATGCGCAGCAGAGTGCTTTTTCCCGAGCCTGACCGCCCCAGCAGCCCGACGATCTCGCCGTGGCGCAGCGTGAGGTTCACGCCGTCCAGCACGATCAGGTCCGCACTCGCCTCCTTGTGGTAGGCTTGGCGCACGCCGCGAACTTCGACCAGCGCCTCGGCAACCTGCGTGTCCATTGCTTTCTTCCCTACGCGAACGTCAGCCTGCGGTTGGCATACGCGTAGAGCGGGCGCCAGAGCAGGCGGTTGAAGGCGACGACGAACAGCGACATTACCGCGACGCCGAGGATGATCTTCGGCGTGTTGCCGGCGTCGGTCGCCTGCGCGATGTAGGCGCCGAGGCCGGCGGCGACGAGCTTCGTCTTTCCCCAGCTCGCGACCTCGGCGACGATGGCGGCGTTCCACGAACCGCCAGAGGCGGTGATGGCGCCGGTCACGTAGTACGGAAAGACGCCGGGCAGGATGACGCGCCGCCACCACAGCCAGCCGCCGACGCGAAAGTTGCGCGCCACCTCCTTGAGATCGCCTGGGAAAGCCGCCGCGCCCGCGACCACGTTGAACAGGATATACCACTGGGTGCCCAGGACCATCAGCGGCGTGAGCCAGATGTTCGGGCTGAGATGCCAGCGCACGATGGCGACGACGAAGATCGGGAAGAACAAATTGGCCGGGAAGGCGGCGAGGAACTGGGCGAGCGGCTGCGCTGCCCGGGCGAGCGTAGGGCGGAGACCGAGCCAGACCCCGATCGGAACCCAGACCAGCGTCGCCAGCGTCATCAGCACGGCGACGCGGATCAGCGTGTAGAAGCCGAGCTTGAACGCCTCCGCCACGTCCGCGAGGCTGAGCGATCCCGCTACGAGGTGCCACGCCTCCCACGCTCCGAATGCGGCGGCGGCTATCAGCACCGCGTAGAACACCCCGTCGCCCGCGCTGCGCGGCAAGCGGGGCAGAGCTGGGGCGTGCGCCATGACCTGCAGCCGCCGCCCCCCGAGCCAGCCGAGCGCGTCCCCCACCGCGTCTCCCGCCCGGCGCAGAGCGCGCGTGCGCCGCAGCAGCTTGAGCAGCCACGGGTCCTCGGCCTGTTCGCTCGCCGTCGTCTCGAAGCGGAACTTGCTGCTCCAGGCGACCAGCGGCCGGAACAGGAGCTGATCGTAGAGGAGGATCACGGCCAGCATGGCGAGGATCGCCCAGCCCACGGCGGCGAGGTTGCGCTCCTCCAGCGCCAAGGCGACGTAGCTGCCGACGCCGGGCAGCTTCCAGGTGGTGTCGCCGACCGAGATGGCCTCGCTCGCCACCACGAAGAACCAGCCGCCCGACATGCTCATCATCGTGTTCCACACGAGGCCGGGCATCGCGAACGGCACCTCGAGCCGCCAGAACCGCTGCCATTGGGAGAGGCGCAGGGACCGCGCCGCCTCGTCAAGGTCGCCCGGCACGGTCTTCAGTGCCTGGTAGAGGCTGAACGTCATGTTCCACGCCTGGCTGGTGAACACGGCGAAGATCGCCGCCAGCTCCGCGCCCAGCACCCGGCCGGGGAACAAGGACATGAAGAACACGACGGTGAACGAGAGAAAGCCGAGGATCGGCACCGATTGCAGGATGTCGAGCACGGGGATCAGGATCAGCCCTGCGCGCCGGCTCTTCGCGGCCCAGGTCGCGTAGGTGAAGGTGAACAGCAGCGAGCAGACGAGTGCGGCGAACATGCGCAGCGTGGTGCGCACGGCGTAGCCCGGCAGATATGCCGGGTCGAGATGGACCGTGACCGCCTCGGGCGCGCTGAGCGGCGCGAACGTGCCGCGGGCAACGACGGCCACGTAGGCGATGACGCCGAAGATGCAGCCGGCGGCGACCAGGTCGAGCAGGTTGGGCAGGCGCCGGGCAAGCGGACCGGCCGGGAACGGCGCGTCGGACATAGGCGTGCCTCCCCGATGATGGCTGGCGTTTCCGCCCTTATCCCAGGCGCTTCACGCTGTCAGCAAGGAAGCGTGCGTCACTTTTGTGAAATGGTTCCGGTGCTGCCGAAGCCGGCTGCGCCGCGTTCCGTCTCGTCGAGCGCGGCGACCTCACGGAAGACTGCCCGTGTCACGGGGGCGAGCACCGCCTGCGCGACGCGCATCCCGCGCTCGACGGTAAAAGGCTCGGTGCCGAGGTTCATCACGATGACCTGCAGCTCGCCCTCTGTAGTCCTCGTCTATAGTCCCAGGGCTGTTGGGCAGCACGATCCCGTGGCGCAGCGCCAGCCCGGAGCGGGGGCGAACCTGCAGCTCATGGCCCGGCGGCACCGCGACCAGCAGCCCGGTCGGCACCAGAGCCCGCTCGCCGGGTGCTACCACCAGCGTCTCGCGCACGGCGGCGAGCAGGTCGAGGCCCGCCGCCCCCGCCGTCGCGTAAGCGGGCAAGGGAAGCCCCTCGGCGTGCGGGAGCCGGACGACCTGGATCTCGGCGGTCAGGCCAGCTCCTCCGCGGCCAGGGCTTGGGCGATGCGTCGGGCTAGACGGGTAGCGACCTCCGCCTTGGGCAGCATCGGCCAGTCCTCGACGCAATCGGCGGTGACCAGGCGAACCTGGTTCGCGCTTCCGCCCATGATGCCCGTCTCGGGCCGCACGTCGTTGGCGACGATCCAGTCGCAGCCCTTGGCCTCGCGCTTGCGCCTCGCGTTGTCGAGCAAGTCGTCCGTTTCCGCCGCAAAGCCCACGACGAGACGAGGACGCCGCGGGCCGGCCCGGGAAAGCGCGGCGAGAATGTCCGGGTTGGGCACGAGCCGCAGCTCGGGCGGCGGCGCGCCTGGCACCTTCTTGAGCTTGTGCTCCGAGGCGCCGTCCACGTGCCAGTCCGCAACGGCCGCGGCGCACACCGCTACGTCCACCGGCAGCGCCGCCTCACAGGCGGCGAGCATCTCCCGTGCCGTCTCCACCCGGCGCACGCTCACCCCGGCCGGGTCGGGAATCGCGACGGGGCCGCTCACCAGCACCACGTCCGCGCCCAAGGTCGCGAGCGCCGCGGCAATAGCGTGACCCTGCTGCCCGCTGCTGCGGTTGGCGAGATACCGCACCGGGTCCACCGGCTCGTGGGTTGGCCCGCTCGTCACCAGCGCGCGCTTGCCGGCGAGGGGGCGACCAAGGGCGGAAGACGGCGCGAGCAGGGTGCGGATCGCCTCCAGGATGACGGGCGGCTCCGCGAGCCGACCCGGCCCGAACTCGCCGCAGGCCATCGCGCCGTCGTCCGGCCCAACGACGTGGATGCCCCTCGCGCGCAGAAGCGCCATGTTCGCCACCGTCGCGGGGTGCTGCCACATGCGCACGTTCATGGCGGGAGCGACGAGCACGGGCTTGTCGGTGGCGAGCAGGACGGTCGCGGCGAGGTCGTCAGCGAGACCTGCGGCCATGCGCGCGAGCAGGTCCGCGCTCGCGGGTGCTGCCACGAGCAGGTCGGCGCTGCGCGATAACTCGATGTGACCCATGCGGCTCTCGTCGTCGAGCGCCCAGAGTTCCGCGCGCACTTTCTCCTCAGCGAGCGCCTGGAGGCTCAAGGGGGTCACGAACTGCGCGCCGCCCTTCGTCAGCACGGGCGTGACCGCGACGCCCTCGCGCTTGAGCAGGCGCACCAGCTCCAGCGCCTTGTAGGCTGCAATGCCGCCGCTGACGATCAGGAGGACGCGCTTGTCTTTCACAGCCGCCAGCCCGCATGGATCGCGGCGATGCCGCCCGACAGGTTGCGCACCGTGACCCGCGCGAAGCCGGCCTCGCGGAACATGGCGGCGAGCGCCTGCTGGTCGGGGAAGGTGCGGATGCTCTCGGCGAGGTATTGGTAGCTCTCCCGGTCGCCCGCGACGGCGGCACCCAGCCGGGGCAGCACGCCGAAGCTCCAGGCGTCGTAGAGAGGTGCCAGGGCGGCGACCTGGAAGCGCGAGAATTCCAGGCAAAGGAACCGCCCGCCCGGCCTGAGCACGCGCCTGGCCTCGCGCAGCACGGCGAGCTTGTCCGTGCAGTTGCGCAGGCCGAAGGCCATGCTCACCCGGTCCACGCTACGGTCGGCCACGGGCAGGCGCTCAGCATCCGCGACCAGGAGCGCCACGCCGGCCGGGGTGCGCGCCCGGCCGGCCTCCAGCATGGCCGGGTTCACGTCGGATAGGACCGCCCCGCCCCCACCCATGCCGCGCCAGAGCCGCACGATGTCGCCGGTCCCGCCCGCGAGGTCGAGCAGGCGCCGGTTGGGCCGCGGTTCCAGCATCCGCACGAACTCGCGCTTCCAGACGCGGTGGACGCCGAGCGACATCAGGTCGTTCATCAAGTCGTAGCGGGGCGCCACGCTGTCGAAGACCCGGCGCACCATCCCGGCCTTCTCGCCGCGCGCGACCGCGCGGTAGCCGAAGTCAACCTTGTCCCCGGAACGTCGCCCGCAGGGTGCCGTTGCCGCTCATGCGGGGAACATATAGCGTGCCGCGCCATGCCGGAACTGCCCGAGGTCGAGACGGTGATGCGCGGCCTGCGCGCGCGCCTGGAAGGGCGGCGTCTCGCGCGCGCGGAGCTGCGGCGGGGCGACCTGCGCTGGGCGGCTCCCGAAGGGCTGGCGGCGCGGCTCACCGGGCGCCGGGTCCTCGGGTTCCGGCGTCGCGCGAAATACATCCTGATGCGCTTGGACGGCGGCGAGAGCGTGCTGCTGCACCTCGGCATGAGCGGGCGCATGGCGGTGACGGAAGGCGAGGCGGCGGCTCATGCGCTCCCTGGCGCACACGAGCACCTCGTCCTGGAAACCGAGGACGGCGCGCGAGTCGGCTTCGTGGATCCGCGGCGCTTCGGCTCCGTCCACCTCGTTTCCACGCCGGAGGAGGATCAGCACCGGCTGCTCGCCGGGCTGGGGCCGGAGCCGCTGGAGCCGGACTTCACGGGCGCCCTGCTGGCCGAGCGGCTGCGGGGCCGCAACGCCCCGCTCAAGGCGGCGCTGCTTGACCAGCGCGTGGTCGCGGGCCTGGGCAACATCTACGTTTGCGAGGCTTTGTTCCGCGCCGGGCTCTCGCCGCGGCGCCGGGCGGGCAGCGTCGGCGGCGCACGCGCGGCGCGACTCGTCCAGGCGATCAAGGAGACGCTTGCCGACGCCATAGCCGCCGGCGGGTCGAGTCTGCGTGACTACGCCCAGCCGAGCGGCGAGCTTGGGTATTTCCAGCACGCCTGGAAGGTGTATGGCCGCGAGGGAGAGCCGTGCGAGCGTTGCAATCAACTGGGCTTGGGCGCGCCTTCCTGTCCCAGAATCCGTCGCCTCGTGCAGGCGGGGCGCAGCACGTTCTTTTGTCCGCGAACGCAGAGGTAAGGAGACGTCATGCCCGAGATGATCCTGGTCGAGACCCACGGCCGCGTTGGGCTGATCCGCCTCAATCGCCCGCAGGCGCTGAACGCGCTCTGCGACCAGCTCATGCAGGAGTTGGGAGAGCAGCTCCTCGCCTTCGACCGGGACACGGCGATCGGCTGCATTGTCCTCACCGGCTCGGAGAAGGCGTTCGCGGCGGGTGCTGACATCAAGGAGATGCGCGGGCGCACCTATCCGGCCGCGTTCCACGACGACTTCATCGCGGCGCGCTGGGAGACGGTGCTGCGCGTCAGGAAGCCCGTCGTCGCGGCGGTGGCCGGATTCGCGCTGGGCGGCGGATGCGAGCTGGCGATGATGTGCGACCTGATCCTCGCCGCCAACTCGGCGCGCTTCGGCCAGCCCGAGATCAACCTCGGCGTCATCCCCGGCGCCGGCGGCACGCAGCGGCTGACGCGGGCGATCGGCAAGAGCAAGGCCATGGAGATGTGCCTTACGGGGCGCATGATGGACGCCGCCGAGGCGGAGCGGAGCAACCTGGTATGCCGGGTCGTGCCGGCGGTGGACCTGGTCGCGGAAGCGCTCAAGCTCGGGGCCAGCATCGCCGAGAAGAGCGCGACCGCCGCCGCCATGGTGAAGCGCGCCGTGAACGCCGCGTACGAGACGGGACTCGCCGAAGGCGTTCGGACGGAGCGCGCCTTGTTCCTCTCCCTGTTCGGCACGCCGGACCAGCAGGAGGGCATGGCGGCGTTCGTCGAGAAGCGCAAGCCGAGCTTTCACCGGGGCTGACCTTGACTCGGGATGGCACGAGTCGCTAGACCGGCTCCGCTCGCGGGTTGACTGCGACGAACTCATCGCAATTTGGACTCCCCATGGCCAACACTGCTTCCGCGCGCAAGCGCGTCCGTCAGACCATTAAGCGCACGGAGCGCAACCGCGCGCGCAAGTCGCGCATGCGCACCTTCGTTAAGAAGGTCGAGACCGCGATCGCGGGCGGCGATAAGGCCGTCGCTGCCGAGGCCCTGCGCCTGGCGCAGCCTGAGATGCAGCGGGCAGTGACCAAGGGTGTTACCCACCTCAATACGGTGTCGCGCAAGCTCTCGCGGCTGTCGGCGCGCGTAAAGGCTATGAAGCCGGCCTGATTGCGGCTGGGTTCCGTTAGGTAAGCGCGCCTTACAGAAGGGCGGTGGCCTTGTTGTGGCCGCACGGCTGCCGGCGCTGCATTATCTTTTGTGGTATTATAGTTACACACACTGTTGCGCGAGTCTGTTTTCATTTGCCTAGAGGGGTCGCCTGATCTTAACCATGTCTGCATGAGCGCAGCGGCGGGAGACGGCATGGAGCAGGGTTCGGGTGCGCTGGCGGAGGCTGGCCGCGATTCTGCCCCAGCTCCTCCCGAGCAATTCGCCGCGCAATGGGCGCGAGTGCGTGGACGGCTGCAGGCCGAGGTCGGCGAGGTCGAATGGCGCACCTGGCTCCGGCAGATGACCTTGGCCGGGCTCGATGGCGACGAGGTCACGATCCTGCTGCCGACGCGCTTCCTGCGCGACTGGGTGCGCAGCCACTACGCGGATCGGCTGCAGGGTCTCTGGCAGGTGGAGAACCGGCGCGTGCGCCGGGTGGACGTCCGAGTGGGCGGCGGGATTGGCGAGTCCGCGCCTGAGGTGCCGGAGGTATTCCCGCTCGAGCCGGCGAGGCCCGAACTCGGTCCGCCCCGAACTCGGTCCGCCCCGAACTCGGTCCGCCCCAACTCTGCGCGCGCTGACATGGCGGCGGCGCTAGACCAGCGCTTCTCGTTCGAGGGGTTTGTTGTCGGCAAGCCCAACGAGTTCGCCTATGCCTGCGCCCGGCGCGTCGCCGAGCGTCCCAGCAGCCCGGGGTTCAACCCCTTGTTCCTCTACGGCGGCGTCGGCCTCGGCAAGACGCACCTGATGCACGCGATCGGGCTGGAGCTGGGCCGGCGCGAGCGGCCCGTCTCGGTCGCCTACATGAGCGCCGAGAAGTTCATGTACCGCTTCATCGCCGCGATCCGTGCCCAGAGCACGATGGAGTTCAAGGAACAGCTCCGCAGCGTCGATGTGCTGATGGTCGATGACCTGCAATTCCTGATCGGCAAGGACAACACGCAGGAGGAGTTCTTCCACACATTCAACGCGCTCGTTGATGCCGGCAAGCAGATCGTGGTCAGCGCCGACAAGTCGCCCTCCGACCTGTCGGGCCTCGAGGACCGGCTGCGCACGCGACTCGGCTGCGGCATGGTTGCGGACCTGCATGCGACGACGTTCGAGCTGCGCATCAGCATCCTGGAGGCGAAGGCCGCGCGGGGAGGGGCTATGGTCCCGAGCAAGGTGCTCGAGTTCCTGGCGCACAAGATCACGACCAATGTGCGCGAGCTGGAAGGCGCGCTGAACCGCCTGATCGCGCACGCGAACCTGTTCGGCCGCCCAATCACGCTGGAGAGTGCGCAGGAGGTGCTGCACGACGTGCTGCGCGCGCACGACCGGCGCGTCACGATCGAGGAGATCCAGCGCAAGGTCGCGGAGCACTGGAACATCCGCCTCACCGACATGAGCAGCGCCCGGCGGGCGCGGGCGGTGGCACGGCCGCGGCAGGTCGCGATGTACTTAGCTAAGCAGCTCACGAGCCGCAGCCTGCCTGAGATCGGCCGCAAGTTCGGCAACCGCGACCACACCACGGTGATGCACGCCGTGAGCCGGGTCGCGGAGCTGATGGAGCAGGACCTGGAATTTGCGGAGCGCGTGGAGCTGCTGAAGCGGATGCTGGAGAGCTAGCGTCGCCGTTCAAGGCCGCTCCGAGCGAACCGAGGCTGCCGGAGGCCAGCCGTGGCCAGCCTGCTCACCGAAAGGCGCTTCGCGCCCCTGTTCTGGTGCCAGTTCCTCGCCGCGTTCGGCGATAACGCGCTCAAGAGCGCGCTCGTGTTCATCCTCGTCTGGGGTCCCAGCGGCGCGAACCCCGGAGCGACGGCGGGGCCGCTGGTCACACTCGCGGGCGCTTTGTTCATCGCACCGTTCTTCCTGCTCTCCGGACTCGGCGGCCAGTTGGCCGACCGGCTCGACAAGGCGCTGCTCGCCCGGCGCATCAAGCTCCTGGAACTGGGCGCCGCCGCTCTCGCCGCCGCGGGAATAGCGCTCGGCAATGTGGCCCTGCTGTTCGCGGCGCTGCTCCTGTTCGGGATCGCGTCCGCGCTGTTCGGTCCGGTGAAGTACGGCATCCTGCCCGACCACCTCGCGCCCACGCGCCTTCCGGCTGCGAACGCCCTCGTGGAAGCGGCCACCTTCGCCGCGATCCTCGCCGGAACGGTCGCGGGGGGGCTGGCGACGCGCGTGAGGCTGCCGCTCGCCGCCGCGGTCGCTGCCTGTTCCGTGCTCGCTTGGGCCATGGCTTGCCTGATCCCGCGGACGGGACGTGGTGCGCCGGGCCTGCGCGTGCAGGCGAACGTCGCCGCCTCGACCGTGGGACTGATACGCCAGCTACGGGCGCAGCGCCGGGCGTGGCAGGCCGCCCTGTTCAATGCTTGGTTCTGGCTGGCCGGCAGCGTGGCGCTGGCGCTCCTGCCGCCGCTCGTCAAAGGGAGCCTCGGCGGCGACGAGGCGGCAGCCACGCTCGCGCTCTGCGTGTTCGCGGTTGGCGTCGGGCTAGGGTCGGCCGCTGCCGCCTTGCTCGCCCGCGGGCGCATCGTCCTGTCGCTCTGCGCGGCCGGCGCTGCCTTGGTGGGCGCCGGCCTCCTTGACTTGTGGTTGCATACGCGAGGACTCGCGCCCGCGCCGACAGGCAGCCTGCGCGAGTTCCTCGGGCAGCCCGGCAGGCTTCATGCCCTTCTCGACCTCGCGGGCGTGGCCGCGGCGGGCGGACTCATCGCCGTGCCCAGCTTCGCGGCGGTGCAGGCCTGGGCAGCGCCGGAACACCGGGCGCGCAGCGTCGCGGCCGTGAACGTGCTTTCCGCAGGCGCCATCGTGACGGGCGCGCTGGTCACGGCGCCGCTGCAGCGCATGGGCTTCGGCGTCCCGGCGCTGCTTGGCGTGCTCGGCGCGGCCAGCGTCGTCGCCGCCGTTCTGATGGCAATGGCGTTGCGCAGGACCCGGTTGCGCGGCACGGCGGGCAGGCCAGCGTGACCGTCCCGCAGGGTCTAATGTTCTTGATATGTTCTCATGTAGCCCGCTAGAGTCGCTACATTCGACTCGGAGGCAAGGCGATGAGACCGCACGACGAGGCAGCCTGGCGTCGGCTGCGCGGCCGCGCGTGGTCGGAAGGGGCGCGCGCGCCTGAATGGCCGGCCGGCGTGCACGCGCTGTCCGACGAGGGGTTGCGGCTGCTCGGGCTGGACGGCAAGGGGCAACTCTACTGGGACGGCAAGCCGCTTGAGGTGAGGCGCCGGCCGGGCATGACCTGGCGGCAGAAGCTGGTGACCGGCGCCGTCACCGCAGCGGTTATAGCGGGCGGCGTGAACGGGATCGTGCAGGCGGTCAGTGCCGGCACGGAATACGGCTGCAAGCACGGCTGGTGGATTGGCGGCTGCGCGCCACACGCACCCGCGCCCGTGCTGGGCGACAGGCCTTGACGGAATCTTGGCGAGCGTGGAAGTCCAGCTGATCCGCAAGGCGGACTGCGGAATAGACAATGCGTCAATTAGACTTGCCGAATAACGCCGAACCCGTGGGAGCGAGACATGCGTGGTGAAACGGTGCGCCTTACGGTGGCGCAAGCGCTCGTGCGCTTCCTGTGCGCGCAGCGGACGATCATCGACGGCAAGCAGGCGCCGCTGTTCCCAGGCGTGTTCGCGATCTTCGGCCACGGCAATGTGACCTGCCTCTCGGAAGCGCTCGAGGCCGTCAAGGACGAGCTGCCCACCTGGCGCGGGCAGAACGAGCAGTCCATGGCCCTCGCCGCGATCGGCTTCGCCAAGGCGGCCCGCCGCCGCCAGATCATGGTCGCCGCGGCGTCCATCGGGCCGGGTCCGCTCAACATGATCACCGCAGCCGGCGTCGCCCATGCGAATCGCCTGCCCGTCCTGCTGCTGGCCGGCGACACGTTCGTGAACCGCCGTCCCGATCCGGTGCTCCAGCAGGTCGAGCACTTCGGCGATCCGACGGTCACGGTCAACGACGCGTTCAAAGCGGTGAGCCGCTACTGGGACCGCATCGCCCACCCGGAGCAGATCATCTCGTCCCTGCCCCAGGCGGTCGCCGCGATGCTCGACCCGGCGGATTGCGGCCCGGCTTTCATCTCCTTGCCGCAGGATGTCCAGGAGATCGCGGCCGACTACCCCGCCGCCTTCTTCGAGCCCGTGATCCACGGCGTGCCGCGTCCCCGCCCGGACCGGGACAGGCTGGCGCAGGCTGCCACCCTGCTCCGCGCGGCCAAGCGTCCCCTGCTGATTGCGGGCGGCGGCGTGCGCTACTCCTTCGCCGAGGACGAGGTCGGGCGCTTCGCCCAGCTTCACGGGATTCCGCTCGTCGAGACGGTCGCGGGCAAGAGCTCGGTCCCGCACGACCACCCGGCCCACGTCGGCCCCGTCGGCATCCTCGGCTCCACGTCCGCCAACGCGCTCGCCGCCGAGGCCGACGTCGTCCTCGCCATCGGCACGCGCCTGCAGGACTTCACCACGGGATCGTGGACCGCCTTCGCCGAGGACGCGAAGTTCGTCTCGATCAACACGGCGCGCTACGACGCGGTCAAGCATCGCGCGCTAGCGGTGATCGGCGACGCGCGGGAGACGGTCGCCGAGCTTGCGGCCGGCCTCGCCGGCTGGAAGGCCGATCCGGCCTGGATGGACAAGGGACGGCGCGCCTTCGCCGAGTGGAACAGCCTTCTCGACGGCCTGCAGAAACCCACGAACGATCCCGTTCCGACCTATGCCCAGGTCGTCGGAGTCGTCAACGCCAAGGCGGGCGAGCGCGACCTCCTCATCACGGCGGCGGGCGGGCTCCCAGGGGAGGTGATGAAGAACTGGCGCGTGAAGGCCGCGAACACCTTCGACTGCGAGTTCGGGTTCTCCTGCATGGGCTACGAAATTCCCGCGGGATGGGGTGCGGCCATGGCCGACCCGACCCGCACGCCGATCGTCATGGTCGGCGACGGCACGTACCTGATGATGAACTCAGAGATCTACTCGACCGTGCTGACGGGCCATAAGCTGATCATCGTCGTCTGCGACAATGGCGGCTTCGCCGTGATCAACCGCCTGCAGAACGGCAAGGGCGCCGCTTCGTTCAACAACCTGATCGCGGACTGCCGGGTCAAGGAGCCGTTCGCGGTCGATTTCGCCAAGCACGCCGAATCGATGGGCGCCCTGGCCCGGCGGGTTGGGAGCCTCGCCGAGCTCGGGCAGGCGCTGGACTGGGCCAAGACCACCGACCGAACCACGGTGATCGCGATCGTGTCGGACGCCTATGCATGGACGCCGGGCGATGCCTGGTGGGATGTCGGCGTACCTGAGGTGAGCCAGCGGCAGGAGGTGAAGGACGCGCGCGCGGCGCAGGTCGAAGGTCGCAAGAAGCAGCGGGTCGGGGTGTAGCGCGGCCTCACCGTCACGACGCCTCCATCGAAGCTACTCGACCTTTAGCCACCGCCTCTCCCGCGCGGAGGAGTAGGCCAGTTCCACGAGCTTCTGAACCTCGTAGCCCTCGCGGAAGTCGGGCCCCTTCCGCGGGCCGCCGGCCACCGCCTGCAGGAAGTCGCGCACCTCGATCGCCTTCAGGTCGTTGAACCCGATCTGATGGCCCGGCGCCACGCAGAAGGCGCCGTAAGGCTCGTGTTCAGGACCGGCAAGCACGGTGCGGAACCCACGCCGGCCAGTCTCGTCCGCGGTGAGGTAAAGCCGGAGCTCGTTGAAGCGTTCCTGCGTGAACAGGATCGCGCCCTTCGACCCGTAAATCTCGAAGTCATGCTGCATCTTCCGGCCCACGGCGGTCCAGTTCGCCTCAATACTCCCGCTCGCGCCGCCCTCGAACTTCAGCAAGAGCCGGGCGACGTCCTCGACCTCGACGGGCCGCGACTCTGATGCGCCGGCACTCACGGGACGCTCGGCGATCAGCGTCGCGACCTCCGCCATGAGCGACGTGACAGGGCCCAGGAGGTAGCGCGCCGTCGCGAGAATGTGGCTTCCGATGTCAGCCAGGGCGCCGCCGCCGCCCGCTGGGTCGAGCCGCCACGTCCACGGTGCCTGGGCGTCCGCCATATAGTCCTCGGCGTGAATCCCGCGGAACGTCCGGATCTGGCCGATCTCGCCGCTCGCGATGATGTCCTTGGCCAGGGCAAGCATCGGGTTCTTGAGATAGTTGAAGCCGACCTGGGTCGCGAGGCCGGCTGCTTCCGCCGCGTCGGCCATATCCCTGGCCTCGGCACCGGTCGGCGCGAGCGGCTTCTCGCAGTAGACATGCTTGCCCGCCGCGATGGCCGCGAGCGCCATCTCGCGGTGCAGCGTGTTGGGCGTCGTGATGTCGATGACAGCGACCTCGGGATCGCCCAGCAGGTCGCGCCAGTTGCCGGTCGAGCGCCGGAACCCGAGCGCCGCGCCGGCACGTTCCGCGAGCGCCGCGTTGGCATCGGCCAGGACGGCGAGGTCAACCTCGAACGGCAGGTCGAAGACGCGAGCTGCCGTGGCGAAGCCGACGGCGTGGGTCTTGCCCATGAAGCCCGAGCCGATCAGGCCTACGCCGATCTTGCGTTTCACGTTCATGTCGCTATCGCAAACCAAAAAGAAACGAAACCGAAGAGGCTTCGGGGTGAGGTGTTCCACAAGCCGATGCATCAAGCAACGTGAGATGAGGGCTCAGGGCTCGGCTCAGGCGCACAATAGACCGACGATGCCAAGTGTCTCGCGGAAAGACCGATTCCGTTCTACATAATTCGTTATCGGCAATCTCCACAAGCGCAAGCTCGAACTGCGAGTCGGGCTTGGGCAAAACGAGCCCGCGAGCCTGTAGCTATCGCTCGCTCAATAACTGCTGTACTACTCTTGTATCTATAAAACGCTCAATTAAGCGGGATCAACGGTGGGAATCGCTCGCTGACTGCGGTTCTTGGAACGCCACTCGCCGCCGACCAGGCGACGTATTCTGCGATACGGGGTATATATGCTGCGCTGGCTTGCTGGGCCAGTTATGCTGGGTTTGCCATGAGTAGTACCCTCACCTCTTTGGCGGCCATGCTCAATCGAGTGCTCCTTGTCCTGGGTTCCTTCGTCTGCGGCCTCCTGCTGCTCGATGCCCTGTTCAGCGGCCTCGAGTGGGTCGTTACGGGGGACGAGCGCGAACTGACGGCCGTTGCCAGCTTCCTCGCCGAAGCGGCCGTGCCGCTTGTCGTGATCGCAGCTTGCGCCTACTGCCGTGAAAGGTTCCGGCGGACGCTTGAGGCCAGACGCAAGCTCGTCGAGGCGGGACCCTGGGCCCGGCAGGATTACCGCCGCGGACCGTTGATGCTGGACCGTGCGGCCCTCCACAAGAGCAACAACTTCGATGCTCTGAGAGTCCTGGCGGCTCTCGCCGTCCTGGTGTCGAGCTCCTTCCCGATCGCCTACGGAGAGGCCGGCGTGCAGCCTCTCGCCTCGCTGAGCCGCGGGCAGACCAATCTCGGCACGGCAGCCTTGCTCGTCTTCTTCGCCATTAGCGGTTACCTGATCACGCGGAGCTTCGACCGGCGGCCTAGAGCGCTGCGCTTCCTAAGGCACGCGCCCTGCGTATTTTCCCGGGCCTGTCCCTCGCGCTCGCCCTCACGGCGGGCGTGCTTGGGCCGGTGATCACGCCGCTCCCGCTCGCGCCGTATCTCACTGACTTCAACACGTCCCAGTATGTGTATGGCGGCCTTTCCCTGGTCTGGATGCAATACGACCTCCCAGGGGTGTTCGAGAGCAACCCAGCCCGAGGCGTCATAAACGGCTCGCTGTGGACGTTGGAATACGAGTTCCTGATGTACCTCGTGGTGCTGGGTCTCGGGACTGCGCGGCTGCTCAATCGGCGCGTCGTGCTGGCGCTCTGGATCGGCGCCCTGGTCTTGAGCTGGAGCTGGCTCGGGGAGAACTTCCTGGCATTCGGCACCCCGTTCCTGAGCGGCGCCGTCCTCTATCTCTGGCGCGACCGTATCCCGCTGGATTGGCGCTTGGCGCTGCTCAGCATAGTGGCCCTCGGTGATTCCATGGCGACCGGCAGCTTCCGCCTCGCCTTCGCGACTTTTGGCGCTTACCTCGTGATCTACCTGGCATTTGCCCCTTCTGTGCGCCTGCCCAGCCTCGCACGCTGGGGCAATCTCTCCTATGGGATCTACATCTTCGCTTGGCCGATCCAGCAAACCGTCGCGCTCCTGCTCGGCGCGGCGGTGACGTGGTATTGGGACACGGTCCTATCGCTGCCCGCGATCCTCTCGCTCGCCTGGTTCTCGTGGCATTTCGTGGAAAAGCCTGCGCTCTCGCTCAAGCGTTCCGAAGCCATGGCGCGGACCCTTCAGCATTGAGCGTCGTCGCCAGGCTGGCCACGGCTATATCCCGGCTCGGTCCGCCCCTGGAATCGAGGCGACCAGCGCGCGCGTGTAGTCGTGCTGCGGCGCACGGAAGATGCCGCTTGCCTCACCCTCCTCGACGACCCGCCCCGCCTGCATGACCAGCACCGTGTCGGCGATCGCCTCGACCACGGCGAGGTCGTGCGAGATGAACACGTAGGCGACGCCGAGCCGCGCCTGCAGGTCGGCGAGCAGGGCGAGCACCTGCGCCTGAACGGACACGTCGAGCGCCGAGACCGGCTCGTCCAGGATCACCGCCTCGGGCTCGGCGGCGAGCGCGCGGGCGATGCCGATCCGCTGGCTCTGGCCGCCGGAGAACTCGTGCGGGTAGCGGTCCGCGAACTCGGGGCGCAGGCTGACCAGCTCCATCAGCTCGCGCACGCGCGCGCGCCGGGCTGGGCCGCGTCATCCCGCGCAGGCTGCGCAAGGGCGCTTCCAGGATCTGGCGCACCGTCTTGCGCGGGTTGAGCGAGCCGAGCGGGTCCTGGAACACCATTTGCACCTTGCGGTAGAGCGCGCGCCGCTCGTAACCGCCGATCGGCGCGCCATCCACCAGGATCTCGCCCGCGCTCGGCGGCAGCAGGCCGACCATCATGCGGGCGAGCGTGGATTTGCCGCAGCCGCTCTCGCCGACGATGCCGAGCGTGCGTCCCTGCTCGAACTCGGAGCGACACCCCGTCCACCGCGCGCAGCGCCGGGCGGCGGCCGAGGAGGGTGCGGTCGCCGCCGTAGATGCGGACGACGTCGCGCAGCTCAAGCGGCGCGGACTCGGCCATCCACCACCTCCGGCGCGATCTCTTGCGCCACCTCGGTGCGGATGCAGCGGGCGGCGTGGCCCTCGCCCACGGCGACCAGCGGGATCTCGCCCGTCCGGCACGCCTCTATCGCGAGATGGCAGCGCGGCGCGAAGGCGCAGCCCGGGGGCAGCGCGTTGGTTGCCGGCGGCAGGCCGGGGATCGGGGCGACCGCCCGCTTGCCGCTGCCGAGGCGCGGCACGCAGGCGAGCAGCCGCGCCGTGTAGGGGTGCGCGGGCCGGGCCAGGACCTCGGCGACCGGCCCGGACTCCACGATCCGCCCGCCATACATGACGTGGACGCGGTCGCACAGCTCGGCGATGACGCCGAAATCGTGGCTGATGAACACCAGCGCCGCGCCCAGCGCGTGCCGCCGCTCGTTCATCAGCGCCAGCACGCGCGCTTGGGTGGTCACGTCGAGCGCGGTGGTCGGCTCGTCGGCGACGATCAGGTCGGGCGCGTTCGCGAGCGCCATCGCGATGCCGACGCGCTGGCGCTGCCCGCCGGACAGCTCGTGCGGATAGGAATGGGCACGCCGGGCGGCGTCCGGGACGTGCACGGAGTCGAGGAGTGCTATCGCCTGGCGCCAGGCCTCCGCCCGGCCGACCGGCTGGTGCCGCCTGATGCCCTCCGCGACCTGCTCGCCGACTGGGGTCAGCGGGTTGAGCGTCGTGAGCGGGTCCTGGAACACGTAGGCGATGCGGTCGCCGCGTATGTCCTGCAGACGGGAGAGGGGCAGTTGGACCAAGTCCTCGCCCCGGAACAATACCTTGCCGCCGGCTATGCGACCGGGCGGCGTCGCCACGAGGCGCAGGATCGAGAGCGCGGTCACCGTCTTGCCCGATCCTGAACTCGCCGACGATCCCGACCGCCTCGCCCGGCCGCACGGCGAAGCTGACGCCACCCACCGCCTGATACGTCTCGGCGCCGACGCGGAACTGGGTCCGCAGCGCCCGCACATGGAGCAGCGCCCCCTCCCCGGACCGCACCCTCACGTCGGGTGTGGCGGCATCCGCCGCAGCGTCGAACGGCGCGACGTCGGTGGCGGCGCTGATCCGGGAGAGCCCGCCGGCCCGCAGCCGCGGGTCGAGCGCGTCGCGCACGCCGTCGCCGACCAAGTTCACCCCTACCGCGATCAGCAGGATGGCGACGCCCGGCACCGCCGCGACGTAGGGCGCCACGTCGATCAGGCCGCGCGCGTTGCCGAGCATCCCGCCGAGATCCGCCTGGGGCGGCTGCGCCCCGAGGCCGAGGAAGCTGAGGCCTGCCGTCTCCAGGATCATCCAGCCGACCGACGTGGACGCGGTGACGGCGATCACCGGCAGCACGTTGGGGAGCAACTCGGTCGCGATGATGCGCGCGTTCGACTGGCCGGTGAGCCGCGCCGCGGCGATGAAATCGGATCGTCCCAGGCCCACCGTCGCACCGCGTACGGCGCGGGCGAAGAAGGGCACGTTCACGATCACGATGGCGATCATGGCGTGCCCGAGGCTCGGCCCAAGTGCTGCCACGATCGCGAGCGCCAGCAGCAGGTAGGGAAACGCCATCAGCATGTCGATGCCGCGCATCAGCAGCGTGTCCGCGATGCGGCCGTAGTAGGCGGCGAGTATCCCGATGGCGGAGCCGATCACCGACGCGAGCACCGCGGCGGCGATGCCGACGGCGAGGCTGAGGCGCGTCCCCCAGATGACCCGCGAGAGCAGGTCGCGCCCCAGCTCGTCCGTGCCGAGCGGATGACCCGGCGTGAAGAGAGCGGCGAGGCGGTGCAGGATGTCGGTGTGGTCCGGATCGGCCAGCGGCAGCACGGGCGCGAGCAGGGAGACGAGGGCGATCAGGCCGACGAGTACTGCGCCGAACGCGGCGACCGGGTTGCGCCCGAACCGGCGAGCGAGCGCGCCGCTCATGCGCCCCTTATCCTCGGGTCGAGCAGCCCTTGGGCAAGGTCGGTGAGAAGGTTGATGACCACGTAGGCCGCCGCCACGACCAGCACGCCTCCCTGGACGAGGATGATGTCGCGCGTGGAGATGGCGCTGACGAGCATCTGCCCGATGCCGGGCCACTGGAACACGCTCTCGATATACACGGCGCCGCCGAGCACGTAGCCGGCCTCGATGCCGATGATCGGGATGACGTTCACGAGCGCGTTGAGGAAGGCGTGACGCATGATCACGCGCCTCTCGCGCAGCCCTTTGGCACGCGCGGTGCGCACGTAATCCTGGCGCATCACCTCCAGCATCGCCGTGCGCGTGAGCCGTACCAGCACGGCCGCGGGAACGGCGGCGAGCGCGAGCGCAGGGAGGATCAGGTGCTGGGCGATCTCGCCCGCACCGCCCGGCCCGAACATCTCCTGCATCCCACCCGCCGGCAGCCAGGCGAGGTCCACCGCGAACCAGAGGATGAGCAGCATCCCGAGCCAGAAGGACGGGGTCGAGACGCCGAGCAGGACCGCAACGGTGATCACCCGGTCCTCCCAGCCGTTCTGCCGCACCGCGGCGACGATGCCGAGCAGGATGCCAGCGATGCTGCACAGGACAAGCGCCGCGCCCGCGAGCAGCAAGGTCGGCGGCAGCCGGTCCATCAACTCGTCCGCGACGGGGCGGTGCAGGATGTAGGATTGGCCGAAATTGCCGTGCAGCACGTTGGCGAGCCAGATCGCGTAGCGCACGGGCATCGGCTGGTTGAGCCCCAGTTCCGCGCGCACCTTGGCGACGTTCTCGGGTGTCGCGAAGGTGCCGAGCAGCGAGGTCGCCGGATCGCCCGGCACCAGCCACATCACGACGAACACGATCACCGTCACGCCAAGCAAGACGGGAAAGAGAAGCAGCAGGCGCTTGAGGACGAAGCTGGCCATGACGCCCTCAGTCCTTGTCCGTCATGCCTTGTAAGCCGTCTCGAAGCGTGTGCCGAAGGAGGGCATCAAGGTCCAGTCCTTAACGTTGGCCGTCGCGACCGCGTTCTGCTTCCAGTGGCAGACGAACACCCAGGGCGCGTCCTCGTGCACGACGCGCTGGAGCTGCTTGTAGATGTCGGCCCGCTTCTCCTGATCGTCCTCGCGACGCCCGGCGTCGATGAGCTTGTCCACCTCCGGGTTCGAGTAGCCGCCCCAGTTCACGGCCGCGCCCGTGCGCAGGGCGAGCGAGGGGTGCATGTCCGGGTCGGTCGTCATGAAGGATAGCTCGGCGATCTCGACGCCCTTCATGCCGCCGCTGCCGAGCCGGCCGAGATAGGTGTTCCACTCGTAGGTCTCGATCTTCGCGCGGATGCCGACCGCGGCGAGGTCCGCCTGGATCGCGCTGCCCATGAGCACGGGCGACAGCATCCCGGAGCCGTTCTGGGTGACGTAGAAGGTGACGTCGAGGCCGTTCTTGTAGCCGGCTTCCGCCAGCAGTTCCTTCGCGCGCGCCGGGTCGTAGGGGTAGGGCTTGAGGTCCTTGTCGTAGGCCCAGGCGAAGGCGGGCGGGGTCACGCTGGCCGCGACCGTGGCGGTGTTCTTGAGCAGGTCGGTCACCATGCCGTCCTTGTTGATGGCGTAGTTCACCGCCTGCCGGACGCGCTTGTCGTCGAACGGCTTCTGCCGCGTGTTCAGTAGCAGATACCAGAGGTGCGGCCCCTGCTGCTCGTAGTAGGTGAAGCGCTTGTCCGCCTTGAACTGGGGCACGTTGTCGGCGGGCACCTCGATGGTCAGGTCCGTGCCGCCGGAGAGCATCTCGCTGACGCGCGAGGTCTCCTCGGGGATCGGGCGGAACACCAGCCCGGCGAGCTTCGGCGCCGCGCCCCAGTAGTGCGGGTTCGCTGCCAGGACGAAGCGCTGGTTGGCTTCCCACAGCTTGAGCATGAACGGCCCTGTGCCGACGCCGTGCCGGCTGAACTCCTTGCCGTATTTCTTGACGGCGGCGGGCGAGATGCTCACGAGGCCGGCAATGCCGGTCGCCATCATGGTCAGCATGGGCGCGTAGGGCTCGTCGAGATGGAACACCGCGGTCAGCTTGTCAGGAGTTTCGATGGCGTGGATCGGCCCGAGCGTGAACACGAACGGGAATGGCCCGGTGTCGTGGAACGGATGATTCTTGTCGATCACGCGCTCGAAGTTGAACTTGACCGCCTCCGCGTCGAACGGCGTGCCGTCGTGGAACAGCACGCCGTCGCGCAGCTTGAACGTGTACGTCTTGCCGTCGGGGCTCATCGTCCACGAGGTCGCAAGGCCCGGCTCGATGTCGAGCGTGCCGGTTTTGAACCGGGTCAGCCCGTCATACATGTTCGTGAGGATGCGGAAGTCGCTGATGGTGATCGCTTGGGCGGGGTCCGCCGTCTGCAGCTCGGCGAGGTGGCCCAGCACGAGCGCGTTCTTGGGGGTCGCGGCCAGGGCCGAGGCGCCGCGGCCGAGGCCGAGCGCGGCCGCGCCGAGGGAAGCGAGAAGCGGTCGGCGTGGGAGCGTCAGCATCGGGTCTCTCCGTTCCTGGGAGGGGCGCTGCACTGCAATACGATTAAGCGTCGCTGGCAAGTCTTTCCTACGCTCGCCGGCATGCGAGAACTGCCTTGCTTCCTTACTCATGCTCGCAAAGTTGACCAGTAAGAACCAGCTTACCCTGCCCAAGCAGGTCGTTGACGCCCTTGGTCGCCCAAGTCACTTCTCCGTTGAGGTCGAGGATGGGCGCCTGGTGCTTGTCCCCTCGCGACCGGGCGGCGCCGCTTCCGTCTGCCGCAAGCTGGCGGAACTCGGGATCGACGAGGCAGACATTGCGAACGCAGTAGAATGGGCTAGGACGGGCGCGGAGCGCTAGGCTGTCGGGCCGTTCCGGCACGCTGAGCTTACCCGCGCGGTGTTCGACACCAAGGTCGTCATCTCCGCCCTGGTGTTTGGGCGGCGGCTCGCGTGGCTGCGCCATGCTTGGGCAGGTGGGACGGTGGTGCCCCTCGTGTGCCGCCCAACCGTTACCGAGTTGCTGCGGGTGTTGGCCTATCCCAAGTTTCGCCTCGACCCGGCCGAGCGCCGGCTGCTGCTCGAAGACTACTTGCCTTTCGCCGAGGTGGTGCACTTGCCTGGCCCGCTCTCAGCGCTCCCGATCACCTGCCGCGACCGGGACGACGCCGTTTTCCTGCAACTCGCTGTCTCGGCCGGGGCAGATGCGCTGGTGAGCGGCGACCGCGACCTCGCCTCGCTGCGGGACGCGGTGTCGGTGCGGGTCGTCTCGGCCGCGGAGCTGCGAGCCACGCTCGATATGGGCGCCATGCCAGGCGCAGGTTAGCGCAGCGCGCTCCTGAGCCAGGGCAGCGGGACCGCGCTGATGCGGCCCCCGCCCAACCCTCAGTGCACCATGCGCACCATCTTCTCGCGGTCCCAGATGCGCCCTTCGTGCGTCGCCGTCTCGACGAACCGCTCGGCGGCTGAGCCGCCGTCGAGCGCGACGACGCCTTTGTCCGCGCCCTCGGCGACCCCGGCCATCTTCAGCAGCCCGGCAGCCGCCTTCGTGTAGCCGATCACCTTGAGGTGGGCGAAGGCGTCCATCACGAAGCTCTTCGCCGCCGCCTCCTTCATCAGCATCTCAGCGCCCTTGTCCGAGACGATGAGCGCCACGGCGTCGAACAGCACAGAGGGACCGCCCGCGAGCTGGAAGTCGGCCTCGATCGGCTTGCCGCTCCCATCCATGACCCCCCCGACCTTCGGGGCGATGACCTTGAAGTCTCCCCCGGCCTTCTCCACCGCGCCGCGCAGCGCTTTCACCGCGCCCGCGTCGGTGCCGTCCGCGATCAGGCACCCGACCATGCGGCCTTCAAACGTCTTCTTGGCCTTCTTGTGAATGCTGAGCGCGGGCGACTCCTTGAGGTCGGTCCGGACCGGCTTCGTCGTGGGCGCGGGCTGCACCGGGTCTTGCCAGCCGAGGCCGTCCGCGACGCGCTTGCAGAGCTGCTCGTCAACGTTGGCGAGCTGCGCCAGCACCCGGCCGCGTACCGCCTTCACCTCGCACTTGCTCAGCTCGAAGGTGTAGGCCGCGACAATGTGGTCCTTCTCCGAGTCGGTCTGGCTCATCCAGAACTGCCGCGCCTGGCTGTAGTGATCACCGAAGCTCTCGGCACGGACGCGCAGCTTGTCGCCCTCGACCCGCTCGGGGAAGCTCTTGTAGCCCGACTTCTTGTCCTCGCGCGGGTCGCGTTCGCCGCCGAGCGAGTTCGGCTCGTAGTTGACGCGGCCTGTCTTGGGGACAAGCACCTGCATGTGCCCGTCGCGCTGGAAGTTGTGCACCGGGCAGCGCGGCCGGTTGATCGGGATTTCGACGAAGTTGGGGCCGCCCAGCCGCGAGAGCTGGGTGTCTAGGTAAGAGAAGTTCCGCCCCTGCAGCAGCGGGTCATTTGTGAAGTCTATGCCGGGCACCACGTGCGACGTGCAGAATGCCACCTGCTCCGTCTCGGCGAAGAAATTGTCCACGTTGCGGTCGAGCACCATGCGCCCGATCCGGCGCAGCGGCACCGCCTCCTCGGGGATGATCTTGGTCGAATCGAGCACGTCGAAGTCGAATTTGTTGGCGAACTCGTCGTCGAAGAGCTGAACACAGAGATCCCATTCCGGGAACTTGCCTTCCGCGATGGAATTCCAGAGGTCGCGCCGGTGATAATCCGGGTCCGCGCCGCTGAGCTTGAGCGCCTCGTCCCAGATCACCGACTGCATCCCGAGCTTCGGCCGCCAATGGAACTTCACGTAGGTGCTCTTGCCGGCCTCGTTGATGAGCCGAAAGGTGTGGACGCCGAAGCCCTCCATCATGCGGAAGGAGCGCGGGATCGTCCGGTCCGACATCTGCCACAGCGTCATGTGTATGCTCTCGGGCATCAGCCCGATGAAGTCCCAGAACGTGTCGTGCGCGCTCTGCGCCTGCGGGAAGTCGCGGTCCGGCTCCTGCTTCACGGCGTGCACGAGGTCCGGGAACTTGATCGCGTCCTGGATGAAGAACACCGGAATGTTGTTGCCGACCAGGTCCCAGTTGCCCTGGCTCGTGTAGAATTTGACCGCGAAGCCGCGAACGTCGCGCGCCATGTCAGACGAGCCCTTGTTGCCCGCCACCGTCGAGAACCGGGTGAACACCGGCACGCGCTCGCCCGCGCGCTGGAAGATGTCGGCCTTCGACACGTCGGCGAGGCTGTCCGTCAGCTCGAAGTAGCCGTGCGCCGCGTAGCCGCGGGCGTGAACGACGCGCTCGGGGATGCGCTCGTGGTCGAAGTGCTGAATCTTCTCGAGGAGGACGAAATCCTCGAGCAGCGTCGGTCCGCGCGGACCAGCCTTCAACGAGTTCTGGTCGTCCGAGATGGGGACGCCCTGGTTCGTCGTCAGCGTCTCCCCGCCGCTGGCGAGCTGGTGCAGCTCGCCAGCGGTGCCCGTCTCGGTGTCGAATCCGACCTGGGGGGATGGCTTGTCCATGAGGTGTCCTCCGTCGCGAGTGGCGTGAACGCTGACGTGGGTTCGCCGGGCGAAGCGTCAGCCATAACGAACGCGCGAGAGAGGGAGGGTTGCATCCTCGTCCCAGATGCGTGAACTATCCATGTATCTACATCCGAGCCGGACATGCCGCAGCCCGCCACGCTCCAGCTTCTCGCCGACTACATGGTCAACGGCTACTGGCAGGACGCCGGCGAGCTGCCGCACAACTGGGGCGCCGGTGCGGCCGTCACCTACGCCTTCGACGGCGGCTTCAGCGCCGACCCGGCGACCAGCCAAGCGCAGGAGCAGGCGTTCACCGACGCGCTGCAGCTCTGGCACGAGGTCGCCAATATCAGCTTCACCCAGGTCGCCACGGGTGGCCAGATCCAGCTCGCGCTAGACCAGTCCGGCCAGGCCGCGACGAGCGTTCGCTACAGCTACTACCCAGGGGACAGCACGGCCACGCTCGTCTCCGCCTCGGTCACCATCGATCCCTCGGTGTTCGGCCAGCCCTACCAGGTCGGCGGCTACGGGTTCCTCACCGCCCTGCACGAGCTCGGCCACGCGCTCGGCCTCGGCCATCCCGGCCCCTACAACGATGGCGGATCGACCAGCATCACCTACGCCAGCAGCGCCGAGTTCGCGAACGACACCCGGCAGAACAGCGTGATGTCCTATTTCGACCCGACCGACGCTCCCGGCCCGCCCGCTGACTACGTCCTGGACGGCACCGCCTACTACGACCAGTCGCCTATGATGGCGGACATCGCGGCGATGCAGGAGATGTACGGCGCCAACACGGCCACGCGCACCGGCAACACCACCTACGGCTTCCACGCCTCCGCCGACATCACGAGCGACCAGGCGGCGAACGGCGTGTTCGACTTCCAGCTCAACCCGGTGCCCGTCTGCGTCATCTACGATTGCGGCGGCACCAACACGCTCGACCTCTCCGGCTTCGCGACGAACGACACGGTCAACCTCAACCCAGGCACTTACAGCAGCGTCGCCGGGCTCTTGGGCAACGTTGGCATCGCGCCCGGCACCCATGTGGACGACGCCGTCGGCGGCACCGGCAACGACACCTTCATCGCGAACATGGACAACGACGTGATCGAGGGCGGCAGTGGCAGCAACACGGTCGTCTTCGCCGGCGACCGGGCCGCCTACACAATCCGCGCCGGCGTCGTCGGCGCCCTCGTCGTCACCGACTCCAATGCGGCGCAGAACGGCATGGACACGCTTACCAACATTAGTACGCTCCAATTCGCTGACGGGTCCGTGGAGAGCAGCGACATCGCCTGTTTCGCCGCCGGTACGCTGATCCGCACGGCACGCGGACTCGTGCCGGTGGAGGGGCTGCGGCCGGGTGATCGCGTTGCGACAATGGCCGATCCCGCGATCCCCTGGCGCCCCGTGCGCTGGATCGGCTGGCGCCGCCTGCGCGTGGGCACCCTGTCCGACCCGGAGGCGGCCCGGCCCGTGCTGGTTTGCGCCGGCGCCTTCGGCCCCGAGCGCCCGGCGCGCGACCTCCGCGTCTCGCCCGAGCACGCCCTGCTCTGGGACGGCGCGTTGATCCCGGCGCGCCTGCTCGTCAACGGCAGCACGATCCTGCGCGACCGCGGGTGCGCCCGCATCGCCTACTACCACGTCGAGCTGGACGCGCACGACGTGCTGCATGCCGAAGGACTGCCCGCAGAAAGCTGGCTCGACACCGGCAACCGCGGCATGTTCGCGAACGCGCCGGCGGGCGTCGCGCGCCTCGAACCGGACGCCGAGCAGCGATGCCTCGGCCCTTGGTGCGTTCCGCTGGTCACTGGCGGCCCGCGCCTCGCCGCCGCCCGTGCGGCGCTCGGCGCCGACCATGAGGCGCCCTACCTCGTCGTGAACGGGCGCCGGGTCGCGCCCGTGCAGGAGAGGGATGCGATGGTGTTCGATCTGCCGCCCGGCGGAGGCTGGGGCAGGGTACGCTCGGCGTCGGCTATCCCGGCGGAGGCGCTGCCGGGCAGCCAGGATCGGCGCAGGCTAGGGCTCGCCATCCTGGCGGTCGAGATCGAGGCGGAGTCAGGTTGGCACTCCGTCGCGCTGGACGGCCCCGCGCTCGGCAAGGGCTGGCACCTGCCGGAGCCGGGCCATCGCTGGACGGGCGGGGACGCCGCCTTATGGGTCGGCGGCGCCCGGCGCTTGCGCCTCCACCTGGCCGCGCCGCCGGACTGGCACGCCGAAGGCCCCCGGCTCGCGAGGTAGCGCAGTCTGCCCCAGCACCCAGCCCTCCCATTGCTGGATCCAAGGATCGCCGGGTGCCGTGTCCGTCCGCCGCTCCTGGACGACGGCGAGCGTACAAAGCACGCCGAGCACGCAGTCGAGTCGATCCTCTCCTGCTGCGTCCTGGCCGAACCCGGTGTCCAGCAGCCGATCGAGCGGCGACTCGGGTTCCGCCCCGAGCGCGGCCATGGCCGCGCGCAAGGCGGGCACGAGGCGGAGCCGGTCGTTGTGACGCCGCTTGCTGCCCAGCGGCCGGAGGCCGAGATGGCGCATCGCCTCCGCCGGGTAGCACTCGGCGACGGCGACCGTGCCGGGCTTGAGCAGGGCACGGAACGGGCCGTCGAATGGCCAGATAAGGACGGGTTCCGCGCCGCCCAGCGCCGGGATGAGCATCTCGCGCCAGGCATGGATCGCGGCCTTGCCGGTCTGGTTCGCCCCGAGCGTCCAGAACAGCGGCGCGCCCGCCGGGCGCTCGGCCGTGGCCCGGTCGCATGCGCGGGAGAGGGCGGCAGCACCCGGCAAGCCGAGTGCCACGGCGTGCGGCGCGCGCGTCATGCCGGCGACGGGGCGTGCGGGGTAGAAAGGGCGGCCCGGCGTGACGTCCTCGAGCGTGGCGCCGACGTCGAAAAATGGGGGCCGGTCCGCGAGGCCGCGCAGGAACGCCGGGAAATCGCGCGCGCCGCAGGCGTGCAGCGCCGCGTAGGCGCGCGGCAGGCCGATCGGGCAGTCGAGGCCGAGTGCCACCGGAGTGCCGCCTGCCTCGTCCCGCAGCCGTGCGAGCAGGCGTCCCGCGTCGCCGACCGGCTCGACCCGAAGGCGCCATTCGCGTCCGGTCGAGCGCGCCACGGCGAGCCAGCGCTTGCGCGCATCCGCGCTCCAGTCCGCGTGCGCGACGAGAGGAGTCACAGAGGCTTGTGAGCGCGGTCGATCAGCCGGGAGAGGAATCCGGGCTTGCGTTCCTTGGTGGGCTTCGGGGTCGCTGCGGCGCGCGCTGCCGCTTCCTTCTCGCGTTCCTTGTCCGCGAGCCAGCGGTCGAGCGTCATCCCGGCCTTGGCAGCGCGGCGCTCCTCGTAGGCGCGCTGGGCTGGGGTCATTTCCTTCGGCGCTTTCGGCATGGCAGGGCCTCCTCACCCCCAGCTTCACCCCGGCGGCTTAAACCCTACGCCCGACCGCGCAGCAAGCGTCGCTCCAGCGCGCCCAGCCCCGCGTTGATCGCGATGCCGGCGAGCGCAAGCAACGTGAGGGCCGCGAACATGCGCGGCACCTGCAAGCGGTAGCCCGCCTCCAGGATGCGATAGGCCAGCCCCGACGCAAATCCCCCCGACCCGGCGACGAACTCGGCCACCACCGCGCCCACCAGCGCCAGACCGCCCGAGACCCGTAGCCCGGCGAGGAAATACGGCAGCGCCGCCGGCAGACGCAGCAGCCACACGGTCTGCCATCGCCCGGCGCCTTGCAGGCGGAAGAGATCCATCAAGTCCGGCGGTGCCGCGTCCAGCCCGGCGCTCGTCCCCGAGAATACGGGGAAGAACGCGACCACCGTCGCGCACACCACCAGCGACAGGAACGGGTCCCCCACCCACACGATGACCAAGGGCGCGATCGCGATGATCGGCGTGACCTGCAGCGCCACCGCCCAGGGCAGCACCGCCGCCCTCACCAGACGGCTCGCCGCCATCAGCAACGCGAGCAGCACGCCAAGCGCGCAGCTTGCTGCCAGCGCCGCCGCCGTCACCGCAAGCGTGGAGGCGAGCGAGGCGAGCAGTCCGCCGGGGTCCGCGAGGAAGGCCCGAACGACTGCTACCGGTCCCGGCAGCAGGTAGGGCGGCACGCCCGCGAGCCGCACCCCCGCCTCCCAGAGCGCGAGCACGAGCAGGCCGAACAGGAGCGGCGCGAAGCGGATCAAGCCCGGATCTCAAGCCACGTGCGCCGCGCGCAGCCGGGCCGTGATCTCCGCGACCAGGCCGGCATACGCCGGGTCAAGCCGCCGGTCGCCCTCCACAGGCAGCGGCGAGGCGATCTCGGCGAGGACGCGTCCCGGCCGCGGCGTCAACAGAACTATTCGGCCGGCGAGATAGGCGGCCTCGTGGATCGAGTGCGTCACGAACAGCGCCGCCGCGCCCGCTTGCGCGAACAGGCTGCGCAGCTCGTCCTGCAGAGCCTCGCGCGCGAAGGCGTCGAGTGCTGCGAACGGCTCGTCGAGCAGCATCAGCTCGGGCTGCGAGACGAGCGCGCGGGCGAGGGAGACGCGCATCTTCATGCCGCCCGAGAGCTGCGCCGGACGGGCCGCCTCGAAACCGCTCAGCCCGACGCGCGCGAGCGCCGACCGCGCCTCAGCGTGGCCCGGCCGCCCTCGCAGGCGCAGCGGCAGCCGCGTGTTGTCGAGCGCGCTCGCCCAAGGCATCAAGGTCGCGTCCTGGAACACGTAGGCGATCCGTCCCGCGCCGATGGCAGCCTCCCGGCGTCCCATCGCACCGCCCCCGAATCGGGCTGGTCCAGCCCGGCGACGAGGCGGAGCAGCGTGCTCTTGCCGCATCCCGACGGGCCGAGCAGCGCCACGAACTCCCCGGCCTCAACGCGCAGCGACACTCCCTCCAGCGCCACCGTGCCGTTCGGGAAGCGGCGCCCGACCCGGTCGAGGGTGAGCACGCCGCCTAGTGGATGCCCTTGTCCACGAAGCGCAGCGTGTACGCGCGCTTCCAGTCGAGGTCCGCCGGATACAGGCCCGCCGCCTCCATCGCCTTGGCAAAGCTCTCCCAGCGCGCGTCGGTCATGGCGCCGATACCCAGGGTGAGCGCGTCGCCCAACTCGACGATGCCGCGGTCGATCAGCGCCTGCCGCGCATACGCGAGGAGATCGGCCGGCATCTCCGGGTTCTCCTTCCGGATAAGTGCGAATGCAGGGGATGGGATCGCCGTGCAGGTAGCTCTTCCAGCCCTCGATGCTCGCCGCGATGAACCGCTGCACCACGTCCGGGTGCTGCGCGATCATGTCGTTGCGAGTCGAGACCAGGCTGCCGTAGCCGTTGAAGCCCGCGTCGGAGAGCATCAGCACGACCGGTTTCTGCCCAGTCGCCTGCTCGATGGAGAACGGCTCGCTCGTCGCGTAGCCCTGCTGGACCGCGTGCGGGTCGGCGAGGAAGGGCGCCTCGTTGAACGTGTAGGGCCGAATCTGCGCGTCCGTGTAGCCGAACCGGGCCTTGAGGAAGTTCCACCATCCGGCCCGGGTGTCCGAGCCGATGAGGATGGACTTGCCGCGCAGCGCCTCGAACGAGTCGTTGCCCTGGCCGGGATGGGCGATGAGCACCGCCGGATCCTTCTGGAAGAACGCGGCGATCGCTGTAAGAGGCACGTTCTGCTGGACGGCGTTGAGTGCCAAGAAGCTATTGCCGGTGATCATCAGGTCGAGCCGCCCTGCGAGCAGCAGCTGCGCCTGGTTGACCTGCGGCCCGCCGGGCACGATCGTCACGTCCAGGCCGGCTTTCTTGTAGAGGCCTGTGGCGAGCGCCTGATAGTAGCCGCCGTATTCGGCCTCCGCCTTCCAATCCAGCCCGAAGCGGACGCGATCTTGGGCGAGCGCCCTTGGCCCGGCTGACAGCCCGGCGAGCAGGACGACCAACAGGGCGAGGGCGCGAAGCATGGTAACTCCTTCACGGATGCGTGTGCGGCGCCCGTCTAGCACAGCCGCATCGGGTCGTCCGCGCTAAACTGCCGCCCATGGTTGCTGAGCCGCGCCTCAAGGCAGGGATCTGGGTCGCGGCGGCGCTCCGACTCGCCGACGCCGAGGGACGGCCGGGCGCGGTTCTGCGCCGCGGCGACGCGGACGGCGGCGGCGTCCTGGTCGTGCTGCGTGGGCGCGAGGGGATGAGCGTGCTGACACAGGTGCGGACGGGCGACGGCGAGGCCGCTTGGATGCGCGGCACCGGCGCGGCGCCCGTCGAGCAGGAAACGGCCGATTCGTACGTCGAGCGCCAGGTTCGGCGCGACCCGGATCTCTGGGTCGTGGAGTTCGACGCGCCCGATCTGCTGCCGCCATTCGCCGGCCGAATCGTCTGATGCTGCATCCGCTCACGGTACGGTGTGGTATTTCAGTCCGTAAGACTGTGATGTCTCTGCCACAAGGGCCAGGAAACTGCGGCAGACGCCTCCCAAAATGGACGAACGATGATACTGTGCACCTACCGAGAGGCGAGGGGGTCGAATCCCACAGCCACCAGGCCCCCGGCTGCGTGCAGAGCGCAGAAAGTCAACGAGGAGAGAGCGAGATGAAACTCCGCAATGCGCTACTGGCCGCGACCCTCCTGGCCGCCCCCGTAGCAGCCAAGGCTGAGGCCGTGAACGGCCTGTATATCGGCGCCGGCGTCGGTGCCAACTGGCAGACGAGCTCCACCGGGCAGGGGATCAGCTTCCCGCAGGCCAATAACCCTGCGCTCCAGCAAGTTCTCAGCACGTACCGCTTTCAAAGCAACTTGAACACTGACACGGGCTGGGTCGGACTCGCCAGCGTCGGCTGGGGCTTCGGCAATGGGCTGCGCGCCGAGGTCGAGGGCGACTACTATCAGAATCAGCTGAGCAACCTCGGCGGCAGCCAGGTCCGCCTGCCCGGCAACACTGGGTCGTTCTCCACCAGCGGCAACACCGCTACAGCGCACGGCAACATTGCGAAGTATGGTGCCTTCGTCAACGCCCTCTATGACTTCGACCCGAATGTTCTCGGCCTGACCTTCATCCCGTTCCCGATCACGCCGTATCTGGGCGTTGGCATCGGCTGGCAGAACGCGCAACTGGAGAACGCCAGTCTATCGACGTATGGCATCCGTGGGGAGCGGTTCCTGCTCCGCAGCACGAATAGCCAGGGTTCCTTCGCATATCAGGCTATCGTCGGCGTTGCGTTCCCACTCGGCATGGTGGTGCCGGGCCTGTCGCTGACGACCGAGTATCGCTTCATGGGCCTTGCCAACAAAGGGTCATACCAGGCTCAGTTCTTCGCGCCCGGCGTCGCGACCCGTGCTGAACTCAGGACCAGCAACAACTACAACAACTCGGTTCTCCTCGGTGTCCGCTACAACTTCGTGACCCCGCCGCCGCCGCCGCCGGTGCAGCCGGCACCCGCGCCGGTGGCGCAGCCGACGCGCACCTACCTCGTGTTCTTCGACTGGGACCGCTACGACCTGACCGAGCGTGCACGTCAGATCATCAGCGAGGCGGCGCAAGCGTCGCAGCGGGTGCAGGTGACGCGCATCGAGGTGAACGGCTACACCGACCTCTCGGGCACGGCGAAGTATAACCAGGGCCTCTCGGTGCGGCGGGCGAACGCGGTCGCGGCCGAGCTGGTGCGCGACGGCGTGCCGCAGAACGAGATCGTGGCGCGCGGCTTCGGCGAGACCAACCCGCTGGTGCCCACCGCCCAGGGCGTGCGCGAGCCGCAGAACCGCCGCGTCGAGATCATCTTGCGCTGACGCGCTGCTTCGGCCTCGCGACGGATCGGGCCGGTCTCCTTCGGGGGCCGGCCCTTTTCGTCCCTGGCCGTGCCAGCCTACACTGTTGCCTGACCGGTCCGAGGAGACCTATTGATGCTCCGCCACGCCCTGCTCGCCGCTTTCGCGCTCGCGGCGCTGGCCTGCTTGCCTGAGGCAGCATCTGCCCAGCCCGTGACTGGCCTCTATGTTGGCGCCGGCGCGGGCGCGAACTTCTTGCAGACGGACCCGATCCTGAATGCGCCCGGTCAGGCGATTCACTACGACGTGGGCGAGGCGGGCGTGGCCAGCGTCGGATGGGGTTTCGGGAACGGCTTCCGCGTCGAGGTGGAAGGCGACATCCGGCACAACGGCATCCGCGTGCTCTCGGGCACCTTATTCCCGACCAGGCCCAGCGGCGATCGCTACACCTATGCTGCAATGGTGAACGGCTTCTTCGACCTGGACATTCGCTCGCCTTACGTCTTTCCCTACCTCGGCGTTGGTATCGGCTACGGATGGTCTCAGTTCGACCAGGCGAGTTTCGCCGGGCAGCGCGGACAAGTTTTCAGCTTGAACGACACGCAAGGAAGTTTCGCTTACCAGGGCATCATCGGCGCGAGCTTCCCGGTGCCGCCCGTCGTCGGGCTGTCCCTTACGCTGGAGTATCGCTTCTTCAGTACCGTGGGCGACCGCAATTACGCCGGGAGCGATTACGTTCCGCTCTCGAACGGGCTATTCGGCCCGCGGGCTCCGAACGCAACGATCCCGACCAGCAGCCGCATCGCGGACTCCTATAATCACTCCGTGCTCCTCGGCCTCCGCTACGCCTTCTATGTGCCACGCCCGCCGCCGCCGCCCGCGCCGGCGCCGGCTCCCGCGCCGGTGGCGCAGCCGACGCGCACCTACCTCGTGTTCTTCGACTGGGACCGCTACGACCTCACCGAGCGCGCGCGCCAGATCATCAGCGAGGCGGCGCAAGCGTCGCAGCGGGTGCAGGTGACGCGCATCGAGGTGAACGGCTACACCGACCTCTCGGGCACGGCGAAGTATAACCAGGGCCTCTCGGTGCGGCGGGCGAACGCGGTCGCGGCCGAGCTGGTGCGCGACGGCGTGCCGCAGAACGAGATCGTGGCGCGCGGCTTCGGCGAGACCAACCCGCTGGTGCCCACCGCCCAGGGCGTGCGCGAGCCGCAGAACCGCCGCGTCGAGATCATCCTGCGCTGATGCCCACGTGCCGCGGGGCAGCCGCGAGGCTGCCCCGAGCGGGACTTAATGATGCTTGGCGTGGGTCGTATGCCGGGCCGAGACGCGACGAACGGTGGCGTGCTCGGGCGTGGTGCACTCCTCGGCGCTGATCGGCAGCGTTAGCTCCTTGCCGGCGGCATACTCCGGGAGCTCTGCGTCGCTGCGTAGCGCCATAACCTCATCGAACATCGGCAGGTGCTGCTGGCAGAACAGGGTGCCCTGCTTCGTCCCGGCCTGCGACTGGCCGTTGGCGAGCTCGGTGTTGTAAACATCCTGCTGCTTGCTTCTGCGGCCGTAGGCGCGCGAGAAGTAGGTGCCGAGCTGCTTCTCGTCCGTGTTCAGCGCGCCCTTGTAGCGGTTCACGAACGCATTGTAGTGATCGCGTGCGTCGCAATCGAGGGCGATGACCATGAGTTCGCTCTTCAGTCCCTCGACGTCGAGCGCTGCGCGCTCGGTGGGGTGCACGCATGACGAGGTGGCGGCGAGTGCGGCGGCTTGTCCGAGCAGGACGCCGCCGATGGTGAGGCTGATAAGGGGCAGACGCATCACGCTCCTCCAGGGCAAAGAATGTCGCCCGGGCCGGGGCGCGGCTTCGAGCGGCGAGCGAGGTAAAGCGGCTATCACCGCGATTTGCAACCATGAAGAGCGTGAGCGGCGTTGCTCTATCCCCCCCGCTCCCGGCTCAGCGCCGCCTGCACGACCACCGCGAGCAGCAGGAAGGCGCCGCTGACCAGGCCTTGGTAGATAGGCACTCAGCGTGCCGATCTGATTGATGACGTTATCGATGAGGCCGAGCAGCAGGGCGCCGGACAGCGCCCCCGCCATCGTGCCGACGCCCCCCGTGAGCAGAACGCCGCCGATCACCGCGGCCGCAATGGATTGCAGCTCATAGCCGGTGCCCGCCGCCGATAGGCCAGAATTGAGGTGCGCGGCCAGCAGCGCCCCCGTCAGGCCAGCGAGCACGCCGCTTCCGACATAGGCCAGGATGGTCACCCGCTCGACACGGACGCCCATCATGCGCGCCGCCTCCTCGTTGCCGCCGATGGCGAACACCGCCGTCCCGAACGCGGTACGGTTCAGCACCAGCGCCGCCAAGGCATAGGCGGCGACCAGGATCCAGACCAAGTTGCCGATGCTGAGCAGGCTGCCGTTGGCGATGGTCGCGAAGAATCCTGGGTCCGCGATCACGAGGCTTTCTCCCGCCGTGGCCACGGCGAGTGCCCGGATCGCGAGCAGGGCCGCCAGCGTCACGATGAACGGCGCCATGCGCGCCCGCGCGATCAGCGTCCCGTCCACGAGGCCGATGAGAGCGCCGGCGAGCACGGGCGCGATCAGCGCCGGCACCCAGCCGTAAGGCGCGCAGTAGGCGGCGATCACGGTGCCGAGCCCCACGATCGAGCCGACCGCGAGGTCAAAGCCGCCGAGAATGATGACGAAAGACTGGCCGATGGTGACGAGGCCGACGAAGCTCGCCGCCGTCGCGATGTCCAGCACGTTCGCGAGCCGCAGGAAATCGGGGAAAACGGCGCCCGCGGCGATCACCGCGAGCGCCAGCACCAGCACTGCCCCGCGGGACTGCACCAGGTCGAGCAGGCGGCGCCGCCGCTCCGCGCGGTCGAGGGTCGCTTTCGAGCTAGCGGCGGCCTCACTCATTGGCGCGCCTGCGGCATGACGTTCATGGGCGCACCTCCGGCGCGACGTTCATGGGCGCACCTCCGGCGCGACGCTCATCCGCTCCCCTTCACCCACCCGTGCGCTGCAGGTATAGCGCCGCCACGATGAAGGCCGCTTTCAGCATCTGGGCATAAGTCGCGTTGATGTCATTCATGATGAAGCTGGCGTCGAGCACGCGCAGCAAGAGCACGCCGAACACGCTGCCGAGAATCGAGATCCGTCCGCCCGAGAGCGGCGTGCCGCCGATCACGACTGCGGCGATGGCGTCCAGCTCCAGGCCGACGCCGATGTAGTTCGGGTCGGCCGCCCCCAGCCGGGCGGACGCGAGCACGCCCGCGGCGCCGGCGAGCATGCCGCCCAGCGCATAGACCAGCAACAGGGTGCGGCGCACGGGGATGCCGGCTAGGAAGGCGGCGGTCCGGCTCGCGCCCACGAACACGGCGTAGCGCCCGAATGTCGTTCCGCGCACCAGTCCCGCGACCAGCACGGCCAAGGCGGCGGCGCCCGCGGCGACCAGCGGTATGCCCGCGATCGCGTACCGTCCCATCACGGCGAAGGCGCCGGTGCTGGGCAAGTCGAGGCGCGAGCCGCCGAGCATGGCCTGTGCCAGGCCGCGCGCGGCGACGAGAAGGGCCAGGCTGGAGATCAGCGGATTGATCCCGAGCGCCGCGACGAGCCCGCCGTTGACGCAGCCAGCCGCCAATCCCACGGCGATCCCAGCCAGAATCGCCGGCGCCCTGGCCGCCGTCGAGACTCAGACCGATCGCCGCCGAGGCGAGGCCCATGACCGAGCCGACCGAGAGATCGATGCCGCGGGTGCCGATCGCGAGGCTCTGCCCCAGCGCGATGAGGACGATGGGCGCCGCTTCGAACAAGAGGCTGCGCAGGGCAAGCGGGTTGCGAAAGCCCGGCGTGAACAGGAGATCGAAAACGACCAGGGCCACGAAAGCGACATAGACGCTGCGCGCGCGCAGCCAGGCGAGGACAGGCCCGGCGCGGCGCTGCCTTACCTGCCTCGGAAGCGAGTCGCGGGCGACCGACGCCATGCCTGGCTAACCTGGCGCGTGGGTCGCGAGCAGGTCGAGCACTTGATCCGGGCTTGCCGCCCCTCCCTCGACCTCGCCGGCCACGCTGCCCTCGCTCAGCACGACCAGCCGGTCGGAAAGCGCGAGCAGTTCGTCCATCTCCGAGGACGTGACCAGCACGCCCAGCCCGTCCGCGGCGAGGACCTGGATCGCGCGGTGCACCTCCGCCTTGGCGCCGACGTCTATGCCGCGCGTGGGGTCGTCCAGCATGAGCGCGCGCGGCCGGGTGCACAGGCAGCGGGCGAGCAGCACCTTCTGCTGGTTGCCGCCCGAGAGCCCGGTGATCGCCTGCCCTGGCCCGGCCGTCTTGATCCCGAGCTGGGCTATGAAGCGGCGCACCAGCTCGTCCTCCCGCCGCCTTGAGACGATGCCGAAGCGCGAGATCAGCGGCAGAACCGCCGCCGTCATGTTCTCCCGGACCGAGAGCCGCGGGAAGATGCCCTCGGCGCGCCGATCCTCGGAGAGAAAGCCGAGGCCGTGGCGGATCGAGCGCGCGGGGCTCGGGTCGCGCATCGCCCGGCCCGCAACCTCGATGGCGCCCCGCTCCGGCCGCTCCGCGCCGAAGGCCGCCTTGAGCGTCTCCGTCCGCCCCGACCCGAGCAGCCCGGCGAGGCCCACGATCTCGCGCGGCCGCACGTCGAGCGCCACCCCGCGCACGCGGCTCCGCCACCATAATCCCTTCATGCGCAGCACGGGCGTCTCGCCGGCGTCATGCGATGCCGCGCGCCGGGCGGCTTCGCCGTCCTGGCCGCGTACCTCCCGGCCTAGCTCCTGGCCCAGCATCGCCGCCACCAGCTCCGCCCGCGGCAGCTCGGCCGCTCTCCCGGTGCGGACGACCCGGCCGTCCCGCAGCACGGTGAGCCGGTCGCATAGCCGGTAGCACTCGGAGAGCCTGTGGCTGACGAACAGGATCGCAACACCCTCGGCACGCAGGCGCTCGACCACGCCGAACAGGGTCTCGACCTCGGCCGCGCTGAGGGCGGAGGTCGGCTCGTCCATGATGACGACCTGGGCGCCGAGCGAGGCCGCGCGCGCAATGGAGACCATCTGCTGCAAGCCGAGGCCGAGCGAGCGCAGGCGGGCGGCCGGGTCGAGATCGAGGCCGTAGCGGGCAAGGATGGCGCGGGCATCGGCCCTCATGCGCTGCCGGTCGAGGAACCCTGCGCGCTTCGGCTCGCGGCCGAGAAAGATGTTCTCGGCGACGCTGCGCTCCGGGATCAGGTTGATCTCCTGATACACGGCGCTGACCCCGAGACGCTGCGAGTCACGCGGCCCGGCGAAGCGCACCGGCTTGCCGCCCAGCCTGATCTCGCCCGCATCGGGCTGGTAGAGACCGGTCAGGACCTTGATGAGGGTGCTCTTGCCGGCTCCGTTCTCGCCCGCCAGCCCGTGCACCTCGCTCGCGCGCAGCGCGAAGGACACGTCATCGAGCGCGCGGGTCGCCCCGAAGAGCTTGGTGACGCCGCGCACCTCCAGGGCGGGTGGGCGTCCGGCCGCCGCCTCGGCCATCGGCTCGCCCTAATAGGGAGCGCCGCTCTGCAAAGCCTGCGCGGCGTTCGCCTTGGTGTAGAGCGCGTCGTCCATGATGATGACCTGCGGCACCGCTTTCCCGCCGAACCATTCCTGCAGCGCCTGGAACGCCTGGGGTCCGAAGCGCGGGTTAGTCTCGACGACGGCGGCCATGGTGCCGTCCGCAACGTCCTGGACCGCGGCCTTCGTGCCGTCGATCGAGATGATCGTGACGTCCTTGCCGGGCTGCTTGCCGGCTTGCTTGATCGCCTGGATGGCGCCGAGCGCCATTACGTCGGCCTGCGCGTAGAGCGCGTTGATGTTGGGATGGGCGAGCAGGAGCTGCTCCATGACGCGCTGCGCGTCGGTGGCGGACCAGTTGCCCGTCTGCGCGGCGACGAGGTGCATCCCTGGATACTTCTTGAGCTCCGTGGCGAAGCCGTCCGTGCGCTGGGTCTCAACAGAGTTGCCGTAGGCACCCTGAATCTCGGCGATCTCTGCCTTGCCGCCCGTCGCGTCGGCCAGCGCCTTTGCGGCGCGTACGCCCTGGGTCAGGAAGTCCGATCCCATGAAGGTGATGAAGTCCTTGCAAGGCGTGCCGGCGGTCTGGCGGTCGATGGTGACGACCGGGATGTTCTTCGAGGCGGCCTGGGCGAGGGCGGGCTGCAGCCCGGTCGCATTGATCGGGGCGACGATGATCGCTTGCGCGCCCTGAGCGATCATGCTCTCGATGTCGGCGACCTGCTTGGCCTGGTTGTCATTGGCGTTGGTATAGAGCAGGCGCTTGACACCCATCGTCTTGGCGGCGTCGCGCACCGAGTTCGTCTCGCCGGCGCGGAACGGGTTCTGCTCATTCTCGGACTGCGAGAAGCCAACCACCATGTCGGAGAGCTTGGCGTGGTTGGGATTCGGGTTGGTGCAGGTCTGCGAGGAGGTCTTCTGGATGCGCTGCGCCGCGCCGTTCTGTCCCGCCGTAGCTTGCGCCCAGCCGGTGCCCGCGCCCGCGAGCACGAGGGCAGTGAGCGCGGTCGTGATGCAAGTCGCGGCCCTGCTTAGCGCCATGACGCTTCTCCCCTTTGTTGCTTCGCGGCGAAGCGTAGTCCGAGCCTGGCGCGTCGGGCAATGCCTTGCAATTTATCTTTTCACAGCATCGCGGGAAATTTTTCAGCGTCTCTTGCGCGCCTCGAACAGCCATGGCCGGGCGCGGTCCGGGACAGAACCGCCGTTCCAGCGGATGAGACCGTGACCGCTCAGCCACAACTGTCCGGGCCGCAATCCTGCCGCAGGAACCTTACACGCTGCCCGGCGCTGCGTCCCAGATGCGGCACAACCAAGGAGGTCCGATCGTGCGCTTCTTCCTCATCCCTGCAGCAGCCCTGGCGATCCTGGCTGCTCCCGCGGCCCAGGCTGGCTGTCTCACAGGCGCGGCTGTCGGCGGCGTCGTCGGCCATATGGCCGGGCATCATGGTGCCGTCGGTGCCGGGGCTGGATGCGTCGCCGGCCACGAGCATAGCAAGCACGTGGCTGCGCGCCGCGCCTCTGACCAGCAGTCCAGCAGCGGGACGCAGCAGCCGGCCGGCAACTCCAACGGCAACACGCAGCAGTAGGTCACCAAAACGGCCGGAGCGTCTGCTCCGGCCGGACTTACCTAGCTTCCTCCTATGCGATGACGCATAGTAGGAGGTCAGGATTGGCCTATGGCAATTCAGTCTCGCATGGCGCATCTGTCGGCAGCGGCACCAACCACGACGCCGCTTACGCGAAAGACTCCTGCCATGAAGACCATCCTTCTCTCCGCCGCCGCCTCGCTGATGATGGCGGGTGCCGCCGCTGCCATGGGCGCGGGCAACCCGCCTCCAAGCAACTATGCCGGCGTGCCGTCCCGTTTCGTCGCGACCATCCCGACCGTTGACACCGGCTCGCAGGCCTATCCCTCGACCGAGGGCACCGGCGCGGGCGAGGGCGTGATCGTCTATGCCCCGCACTTCAACCCGGCGCTCCTGCACCACCCCGACACGGGCGGCCAGCAGATGCCGGTGGGCCTGCGCTAAGCAGCAGGGCGCTATCCAGCAGGCATGATGCGGAAGGGGCGGCTCCCACCGGGGAGCCGCCCCTCTGCTGTACAGCATCAGGCCGCGCCGGCCTCGATGCGCAGAGCGTCGAGCGGTACGAGCGCGCCTTCGCGCTCGACGTGCCAGAAGACCCAGCCGTTGCAGCTCGGTGCGTTCTGCACGACGGCGCCGACCTGGTGAATGCTGCCGCGTGCGGGACCGCAGACCAGGGTGCCGTCGGCCGCAACGGTGGCGCGAACCCGGCGCTGGCGGTCGAAGAGCGCCGTGCCGGCCGGGACGAGGCCGCGCTCGACGAGGTTGCCGAAGGGCACACGCGGCACGTCGCGCTTGGTCGGCGTCACCGCCACTCCGTCGTCCTGCAGCGGGCGCTCGCGGCGGATGCGGCCGATCGCGGCCTCGGCGTAGGCCGGATGCCGCTCGATGCCGACGAAGCGGCGGTGCAGCCGCTTCGCCATGGCGGCGGTGGTGCCGGTGCCGAGAAAGGGGTCGAGCACGACGTCGCCGGGCAGCGTGCTGGCGAGCAGGACGCGGTGGAGCAGCGCCTCGGGCTTCTGAGTGGGGTGGAGCTTGAGGCCGTGCTGGTTGCGCAGGCGCTCCGGCCCGGTGCAGAGGGGCAGGAACCAGTCGCTGCGCATCTGCAGATCGTCGTTCAGCGCCTTCATCGCCTGATAGTTGAACCGGTAACGGCTGTCACGGCCGCGGGCGGCCCAGATCAGGGTCTCGTGCGCGTTGGTGAAGCGCCGGCCGCGGAAGTTGGGCATAGGGTTCGATTTGCGCCAGACCACGTCGTTGAGGATCCAGAAGCCCAGGTCCTGAAGCGCGGCGCCGATGCGGAAGATGTTGTGGTAGGCGCCGATGACCCAGATCGTCCCGTCCTTGCGCAGCACCCGGCGGCACTCGGCGAGCCAGGCGCGGGTGAACGCGTCGTAGGTGGCGAAATCCTGGAAGCGGTCCCACTCGTCGTCCACACCGTCCACGAGGCTGTCGTCGGGCCGGCGCAGCTCGCCGCGGAGCTGAAGATTGTAGGGCGGATCGGCGAACACGCAGTCCACGGACGAGGCGGGCAGCATGGGCATGACGGCGAGGCAGTCGCCCAGCAGCACCTGGTCGAGCGGGAGGTCGCGAACGGTGTCCAAGATGGGCGGAACCTTCGTGGCAAGGCCGGGACAGTGCCGGGCCGTTTCGCGTCGCGTCAACCACCTGCGTGCGACGGCGTTTACGCGCCGTCTCATGGCTGCATCGCCGCTCCTGCACGTTTTGCCCGCTGCCGAGTGGCGCGCGGCGGACGATCCCTATGCCCCGCCTGCACTCGTGCGCGAGGGGTTCGTCCACCTCTGCACGCCGGGTCAGCTCGACTTCGTGCTCGCGCGGCACTTCGCGGGCCACGCGGGTCTTGTCGCCCTTCACCTCGACCCGGCTCGGCTCGGGTCGCCCGTGCGCTGGGAGGCGAGCGAGCCCGGCATGGCGCCCTTCCCGCACCTGTTCGGCCCGATCCCCCATGCTGCTGTCCTCCGCGCGGAGGTTATCCTGGACCGCCGCTGAGTGTCGCAGGACGGTCATTTGCCACCAGCGTGCCCGTCCAGTAGCCCCGCGCGGGTCCGAGTCGGGGAGACCAACGTGCCGCAGAGGCTCTTGCTCGCTCTCGTCCTGCTTGCCGCGGCGACTGCCACGGGGCGTGCGGCGTCCGTGCTCGACCGCGTCCGCCAGGACGGCGCCGTGCGCTGCGCGGGCGTGGTGCGGCCGGGCCTCGCGTTCCCGGCGCGGGACGGGACCTGGCACGGGCTGGAGGTTGATTTGTGCCGGGCGGTCGCGGTCGCGGCGCTGGGTCCGGCCGGGCGCATCGAGTTCCGCAGCCTCTATGCGCCCCAAAGCTGGGAGGCGGCGCACCGCGGCGAGGACGAATTGCTGTTCCTGACGACGCAGGAGATGGCCGCCCAGCATCTCACCGGCGACGTGCTGCCGGGCCCGCCGGTATTCTACGAGGCGGAACAGGTCATGGTGCCGGCGGGCAGCGGCGCCAGTCACGTCGCCGATCTGGCAGGCAAGATGGTGTGCTTCGAGCCGGGCACGCGCGCGGATCAAGACCTGGACGCACTCGTCGCGTCCCGCCACATGAGCGTGCTCTACGGCCCGTTCTTCGAGGCCGACGAGATGCTGGACGCGTTCAACGTCGGCCGCTGCGGCGCCATTGTGGGCGAGGCCACGAGCCTCGCTGCGCTGAAGTTCAGTGTGGACGAGGCGAAGCAGCCGGTCCGGCTGCTCCCCGAGGTGCTCTCGGTCGCCCCGGTGTTCGCGGCGACTCCGGCGGGGGCTGACGGACGCTGGGCGCAGATCGTGACCTGGACAGTGCAGACCGTGATCGCGGGCGGCATGTCCCGGGGATCGCCCATGCTGGCGCCGGAGCTGGGCCTTGAGCGGGGCTGGCAGGCGCGCGTAATCGTACAAGCCGGAACCTATGCCGACCTCTACGAGCGCTCGCTGGGGACCCGCTCGCCGCTCGGCCTGCCCCGGGGCGCGAACGCCAGCCCGGCCGAGGGCGGGCTGCTCGAGGCGCCGCTCGCCCGGTAGCCGAGGCGTCAGCAAAGTTTCATTCAAGTGTCGCTCCGCGAAATCCTTGAACGTCTATGAACGCGGCGTGCCGCGTGGACGGAAACCAGCAAGGGAATCGTGAGATGAAGCGTTCGCTCCTCAACTCGTGCTCGGCCTGGGTCGCGGCTGCCTCGCTGATGCTGCCAATCCTGCCCGGCCGGGCGCTCGCGGCTGGCACGCCGTCGCCGGTCGTGATCCTGGCACCGGGTGCTACGAGCGACGTCCAGCCCTACACGAGCGATCCCGCGTCCGATCCGGTGCTCTCCCAGGAGCAGCTGATCAACGCGCTGCGCCACCGCGTCAAATACGTGTTCGTGCTGTTCCAGGAGAACCGCTCGTTCGACAGCTATTTCGGCACTTACCGCGGCGCCAATGGCCTGTTCTCGGACGGCGGCAGCAACCCGGTGCCGCGCCCGGCGTCGCAGACCCCTGGCTTCACCCAGTCCCTCCTCAACGTGGACGGCTCTGCGACGACGATCCAGCCGTTCCGCATCGGACCGAACCAGCACGCCGCCGACACCGACGACGTGGACCACAGCCACACCCGCATGGCAGCCAAGATGGACCTGCCCGGCGGCACCGGCACGCCGCGGATGGACATGTTCGCCCTGGTCGAGGAGGCCAAATACAACAGCAACGGCGCGACCACGCTGAAGGGCAAGCAGTATGGCGAGCTGACCATGGCGTACGAGGATTGCGACACGATCCCGTTCCTCTGGAGCTACGCCAACCGGTTCGTGCTGTTCGATAACATCTTCCAGACCGTGGTCGGTCCCTCGACCCCGAACGCGCTGGCCATGATCTCCGGTCAGTCGGGCGAGACGCAGTGGGCCAAGCACGGCCCTGATCCGTTCACGCCGGGCACGCCGGGCAGCTTCCAGATGCCGCTGGTCAACGACAACGTCCCTTCTGGGGTTCGCCGCTCGACTCGCAGCGCGCGCAGAACGGGCAGCCCCAGAATCCCTACGGCGAGAGCTACGGCCTCTCGGCCTCTCGGGGGGGAGCATCTGCGGCGAACCTCACCTACGCGAGCCTGCCGCTCACGCTCGCCGGGCGCAACGTCGCCTCGCTGCTCTCGCCCGATCTGAACGCGAGCGCGAACCAGGCCGACATCCGGCTCGACATTCCCGCTTCACAGCGCCGCGCCGGCCCACGGTATCCTGGGACTGGTATCAGGAAGGCTACGGACGCCGAGCCTAACGAGGGCCTCTACCGCGGCACAGGTAACGGCACGTCCAGCACGACGGCGCCCAGCCCGCTCGGCAACCCGATCGTCACTCCCGGCACGCCGGCGCCAGCCTTCGGCGACACGCACAATTCCTACATCGCCCACCACAACGGCCCGCAGTATTTCGGCTACATCGCCGACAACCCCGGCGAGAACCGCTACATGCACGGGCTGAGCCCGTTCTTCACCGACATCCAGAACCAGACCCTGCCGGCTGGCGGCGGCGTGTTCTACGTGCGCGGCGGCTACCAGAACATCCAGGGGCTGACGCCCTACGTCGGCGGGCTGAGCGCGGCCGAGGCGAAGGCGGTCACGGCCGGCTTCCAGGGCGACGACGACCACCCCGCCTACTCCGACAGCCAGATCAGCGAGGCGCTCGTCGCGCGCGAGATCAACGCCATCGCGCGCAGCCCGTATTGGAGCCAGAGCGCCATCATCATCACCTACGACGAGTTCGAGGGCGACTACGACCACGTGCCCCCGCGCATCCTCAGCTTCGATCCGGTGGGCCTGCCGGACAGCCGCGGGCCGCGCATCCCGCTGCTGGTGATCTCGCCCTTCGCCCGCGCCCACGCGGTCTCGCGCGAGGAGGGCGACCACAACTCGGTGATCAAGTTCATCAACGCGCTGTTCGGGCTGCCGGCCTTGGCCGACCTGCCGGACGAGGCGAGCGCACGCGCCAGCGCTGCGTCCAACCCGGCGTTCAACGGCCCCAGCGGCGCGCCGAACACTGACCTCGGCCCGCACGACGGGGTGGACAACGAAGCCAACACGGGGGCGCTGCTCTCGGCCTTCGATCCCGGCCGCCTGTTGGGGACGAAGTCGCCGCTGCCGGCGACCTACGCCCAGATCCCGGACGCGCTGGTGAACGCGCTGCCGCATCTCGGCGGCCAGGGCTGCGCGGTGCTCGGCCTGCAAACCGAGGACCGGATGCAGGGCATTACCAACACCATCCCGGCCGACTTCAACCCGCGCCCGGGCACCTTCCCTGGCCAGGGTACGATCCCGCTCACCTCACCGTGACCATCACCCCTGGGGGCGTGACGCCACGCGCACCGGGCCGAACGCGGCCCGGTGATGCCGCGTCGGCCCGAGCCGGCGCAGCCCCGCCAGGTGAACTTCCGTGCCGTAGCCCGCATTGGTCGCCCAGCCGTAGCCGGGATGGCGCAAATCAAGCCGCGCCATGAGCCGATCCCGCGCGACTTTCGCCGCGATGCTGGCCGCGGCGATGGACAGGCTCAAACGATCGCCGCCGACCAGGCAATGCACGGGGCAGGGCAGGGCGGGCGGCTGATTGCCATCCACCAGCGCAAGATGCGGCAGTGCCGGCAGCCGCTCCACCGCCCGGCGCATGGCAAGCAGCGCCGCGCCCAGCACGTTGAGCTGGGCGATCTCGGCGACGGACGCCGCTGCTACGGCGATCTCGGCCGCCCCGCTCGCGCGCATCGCCGCCAGCGCGCGCTCGCGCGCCGCCGCCGAGAGCCGCTTGCTGTCATCGAGCAGCGGCGCCAGAGCGTCCGGCACGCCATGGGGGAACACCACGGCCGCCGCGACCACCGGGCCGGCGAGCGGGCCGCGGCCCACCTCATCCACGCCCGCGACCCGGCCGCCATGCGCCACCTCGCGCGCGAAGTCCGGTCCGGATCGCCCAGCACGAATTGTCACGCGGCGGAGCGTAGAGGCTTCGCCGCGGTCTGCGCTACAGCAGGCTGAGCTGCGCCTCGGCGGCCTCGGACGCAGGAGCGCAAGGCGCGGCAAAGTGCGACGTGCCGAGCGGGGCTCGCTCCTCGAAGCCGAGGCGGCGGGCGGCCAGGGCGAAGCGCCGGGCGAGTGCGTCGGCGTAGGTGCCGACACCGGCCATGCGGGCGCGGAAGCGCGGGTCATTGAGCGCGCCGCCCCGAGTCTCGCGCACGAGAGCGAGGACGTGGCGCGCACGGTCGGGGAAGTGCTCGTTCAGCCAGGCAGTCATCAGGTCGCGCAGCTCGTGCGGCAGGCGGAGCAGCACGTAGCCGGCGTGCTTCGCGCCTGCGGTGTGGGCCGCCTGCAGGATGCGTTCCAGCTCGGCATCGTTCAGCCCCGGGATCATGGGGGCGGCGAGCACGCCCGCCGGGATGCCGGACTGGGCGAGAGCGCGGATTGCCTCCAGCCGGCGGGCGGGCGCCGCGGCGCGCGGCTCCATGCGCCGGGCCAGGGTGCCGTCGAGCGTAGTCACGGAGAGCCAGACGCGCATGAGGCCGCGATCCGCCATGCGGCGCAGGATGTCGAGGTCGCGCAGCACGCCCGCACCCTTGGTCACGATGCTGGCCGGATGCCCGAACCGGTCCAGCACCTCCAATACCTGACGGGTCAAGCGCAGCGTGCGCTCGACGGGCTGATAGGGGTCGGTGTTGGCGCCGAGCTGGATCGGGCGGGGCACGTAGCCGGGGCGGCTCAGCTCGCGCTCGAGAAGCTGGGCGACATCTGGCTTGAAGTGGATCTGCGTCTCGAAATCGAGGCCCGGCGAGAGGCCGAGATAGGCGTGGGTCGGGCGCGCGTAGCAGTAGACGCAGCCGTGCTCGCAGCCTTTGTAGGGGTTCACGGAGCGGTCGAACGGCAGGTCCGGGCTTGTGTTGTAGGTGAGCGCGGTGCGGCTGCGGTCGGGGTGAGCGTGGTCCGCAGCGGCGGCAGATCGGTGAAGAGGGAGCCGAGCGCGGCCCAGCCGTCGTCGAACGGCTCGGCCTTCCGCGACTCGAAGCGCGGCGCCGGGTTGAGGGTCGCACCCCGGCCCTGCAGACGGCCGCGCCAGCCGATGAAGTTGCCAACGCTCATCCCGTCCGGCATGGTCGCGTTCCCTTATCGTTCCGGTGCGACCATGGCGAATTTGATTAACGGCGTCAAGAACGAAAACCGAACTTCGCTTAACGTCGTGATCCCTACGCTGGACGCGGCGACGCATCTGAGGCGCACGCTCGCGGCTTTGGACGGACACGAGGCGGTCGTGGTGGACGGCGGCAGCCGCGACTCGACCGTTTCCGTGGCGCTGGCGCATGGGGTGCGGGTGCTCTCGGCGCCGCGGGGGCGGGGCGGCCAACTCGCGGCCGGAATCAGGGCGACTCGGAGCGACTGGCTGCTGCTCCTGCACGCGGACACGGTGCTGGCGCCGGGCTGGGTGGCAGCGGCCGAGGCACATATGGCGAACAGGCCGAGGTGCGCGGCTTATTTCCGATTCGCGCTCGACAGCGCCGATTCACGCGCGCGGCGGCTGGAGCGCTGGGTGGCGTGGCGATGCCGGGCGCTGGCGCTGCCTTACGGCGATCAGGGCTTGCTGGTCCCGCGTGCGCTGCTCGATTCGCTTGGCGGGATCCGGCCTCTGCCGCTCATGGAGGATTTGGACCTGGTGCGGCGGATCGGGCGGGCGCGGCTCGCTGCCCTGCCCGTGGCTGCCGTGACGAGTGCCATGCGCTGGGAGCGGGAGGGCTGGCGGCGGCGCAGCTTGCGCAATTTGGGCTGCCTCGCGCTCTGGCTCGCGGGCGTGCCGCCGCAAGCGGTCGCGAGGTTGTATGGATGAGGCGCGTCTGCGTCGTGTTCGCTCGCGCGCCGCGGCTCGGCGCGGTCAAGCGCCGTCTCGCCCGCGACATCGGCGACCGCGCGGCGCTGCGCTTCCATGCGGCGCACGGCGACGGCGCTGCTGCGCGAGATGGCGCATGACCGCCGCTTCGCCACGCTGCTCGCGCTGACGCCCGACAGTGCGCGGTGGCGCGTCCCGGTGCCGATCGTGGGGCAGGGACGGGGCGACCTCGGAATCCGGATGCACCGCGCCTGCGCCCGCGTGCCGCGCGGGCAGGTGGTGATCGTGGGCAGCGACATCCCCGGCGTGTGCGCTGATGACGTGGCGGCGGCGTTCCGGGCGCTCGGCGGCGCCGACGCGGTGTTCGGCCCGGCGCTCGACGGCGGCTACTGGCTCGTGGGCATGGGGCCGCGTCGCCCGGCGCGGCCGTTCTGGGGCGTGCGGTGGTCGAGCGAGCACGCGCTCGCCGACACGCTCGCCAATTTCCGCGGGCGCCGGGTCGCGTTCCTGCGCACGATGCGAGACGTGGACACGGCGGATGATCTGCGGGCGGTGGGGCGCTCCGTCATGGAACCTTGATCACGCTCCGACCGACGCACGCGCCTCCCGCTTCTGCTTCGCGAGCCTGGCCACCTGCTCGGCAGCTCGCTCAGGGATGCCGAGCGCTGCGAGGCGGGTGGCGAGGGCGGCCGTGTCCGCGCCGTTGCACAAGGCATCCGCGATCTCGGCCATGGCTTCGGCCAGATCGTCGGCATCCACGTCGAGGTTGACCGGGGCGTCCTTTGCCGGCGCGCCGTGCACGAAGGGCTTGAGCCGCAGCTTGGCGCGATGGTCCGGGACGCCGGCGCGGTCGGCCATGTCAACGCCTTGGTAGTAGCGCTTCTGCCACATGGCAGTGGGCGGGCGCAGCTTACGATCCGCCATCTCCGCCTGGAACGCGTTGCGCGAGCGGCTCCAGGCCTGGAACTGCTCCTGCAGCTCCGGCTCGCTCTCGAGAGGGGCGAACTTCGGCTCCATGCGCTCCAGCGCGTTCCGCTGGACGGGGAAGATGAAGCACATCGGCTCGCCACGCTCGAAGCGCACCCAGTGATTCCGGCGGGTGAAGCGCCAGTTCATCGTGAAGGTATAGGGCGACCAGTCGGTCTCGATCACGCCCGAGAGCGGGTAGAGACCCTCCTTCGGCCTGTTGGGCGAGCCGCCGATCCACAAGTTCCAGCCCGGCGGCGTGCGGAACAGCCCTGGGATGTGGAAGCTGACCACGCCCTGGCCGAACAGCGACACCGGCGCGGTCTCCTTCGGGGTGCCGGGCGGCAGACGGATGATGACGTCCCGCGTGTCCCGCCCGCCTGTCCAGTAGGCGGCGAAGGCGCACGGGCTGAGAATTTCCCAGCCGTGGGCGTTCGCGATGTTGAGCGGCAGGCAGCGATAGGCGAAGGCGGACGGCGTGGCATCCATCCACGGTCTTGTCGCCTCGGCGGGGCGGATCAACGGCGCCCAGCTCGGATGCAGGTAGCAGATGAAATCCATCCGGATCCTCGCGCAGCACGGGCCGACCGACTAACGGCGCAACGGGAAAGCAGCGCACACCAGTCACGACGATGCCCCCACGGTCAAGGGCTTCGAGCCGGTTGCACCTTCAGGTGCTCCTGCAGGCGCGGCATGAGCTCGACCAGGTTGCAGGGCCGCAGACGGTTGTCGAGCTGCCAGACCAGGATGTCGTCCCAGGCGTCCTTCACCGCCCCCGTGCTGCCCGGCAGCGCGAACAGGTAGGTCCCGCCCGCCACACCCGCCAGCGCACGGGACTGCATCGTGCTCGTCCCGATCTTCTGGAATGAGATCATGCGGAACAGCTCGCCGAAGCCCTCGATCCGCTTCTCCAGGACGCGGTCGAACGCTTCCGGCGTCACGTCGCGCCCGGTGATGCCCGTGCCGCCCGTGGTGATCACCACGTCCACGGCCGGATCGGCGATCCAGGCGCGCAGGCGGGTCTCGATGCGATCCGGCTCGTCGCGCTCGATGGCGCGGTCGGCGACGCGGTGCCCGGCGGCCGCGATGCGCTCGGCGAGCGCGTTGCCCGACGTATCGTCCGCCGTCGTGCGCGTGTCGGAGACGGTGAGCACGGCGATGCTCACGGAGAGGAACGGGCGGCTCTCGTCAATGCGTGCCATTCGGGCGTGCCCAAGCTCGGTGTGTCTTCTGACCTCAGTGCAGGCGCGTGGCCTCGATTGGAGGCACGGGCGCATCCGCACTGAAGCGCGGCCAGCGCCCGGCGGCAAGCTCGTCGAGGCTCGGGGTCGGCAAGTCCATGCGCGCCGCGTAGAGCCAGGTATAGGCGAGGGCGCGGGGCACGTAGGCGCTCGTCTCGTCGTTCGGGATGCTCTCGATGAAGAGCAGCGGGTCGCCGCCGTTGTCCACGGCGCCGGACCAGCGCGCAAGGCTGGCCGGTCCCATGTTGTAGGCGGCGAGCAGGCGGATCAAGCTGCCCCGCACGCAGTCGAGCCCGGCGAGATGGGTGAGGTATTGCTGGCCCAGCTCCAGGTTCAGGGCGGGGTCGTGCAGCTGCCGGGCAAGGGACGCCAGGTTCGCGGTGCCGCCCGTGATCCAGCCGGCCGTCTCGGGCATGATCTGCATGAGACCGCGCGCGCCGGCCGGGGAGACAGCGTGCGGGTCGAAGTTGGATTCGAGCCGGGTCAGGGCATAGACCAGGGACGGGCTGACGCGGAAGCCGCCGGCCGGCTGCAATTGGGGAAGTGCGATGGGTGTCGCGAACCCTTCAGCGCCGGGCAGCAGCGGGGCCAGCTCGTCCGCGAGATGGCTGAGTCCCGCGGCGCGGGCGACGAGCACGATCGCGCGGGACAGGCCGGGCCGGTCGCGCGCCGAGTCCCAGAGGTGGCGCAGCTCGGCCGCGGCACGCTCGTCCTGGCCGATCTGCAGCAGGGCGAAGGCGCGCTCGCCGCCCGGCAGGGCGCCGACCGCGGCCACGTCCGCCTCGCCCAGCACCGCGCGTGCGAGCGGGGTCGGCGCGGGAGCCTCCCCAAGGACGCGCCGGGCTAGCTGGCCGTAGAATGACTCCGGCTGCTCGGCAGCGCGCTGCATCCAGAGCGCGTAGCCGCCGCGGTCGCCGAGGCGAAGATGGGTCCGCGCCGCCCAGAATGCGGCGCGGGAGCGTTGGACAGGTGTGGCGACCTCGGCGCGGGCGGCGACCTCGAAGAGCGCGCGCGCCCGCTCCGCGTGGCCAAGGCGCCAGGCGGCGAGGCCGCCGACCGAGGCGGGCAGGCCGACGCGGCCGCCCGCCTCCCGGCTCGCGACGTCGGCCACGCGGAGCGCCAACGCGTCCTTGCCGTCGAGGAACTCCGCGCGGGCGACCTCGCCGCGGAGCGCGGCACCGTAGAGCGGGCTCAGCCCGCGTGTATGGGCGATCAGCCGCAGTGCCTGGTCGAAGCGGCCGGCGCGCGCGAAGCCATGGATGGTGCGGTCCAGCGCCGGGTTACGGGTGAACGGCGGTGCCGAGGCTTCCAGCGGCTGCGGGATGCGCGCGGCTGGCGCAGGCGGCGGCTTCCGACCGGCCGGCAAGCGTGCCAGGAGGGCGGCGTGGATCGCGGGGGCGTCCGGCAGGGCGCTGTAGCGGGCAAGCCAGGCCGTGAGCTCTCTCGCCGTCGGCTGCGCGTTGGCCCCGAAATAGCGATCGGCGAGCACGTGGCCGAGCAGAAGCGGGGAGGTGACCTCTGCCGTCTCGGCTACGGCCGCGGCAAGATCGCCCTGTTTCTGCAGCGCGAAAACACGGCGCAGATGCGCGGCGTCGCCCGGCGCGAGCGGCTGCGGCAGCGTCGCGCCGTGCAGGGAGAGGCGCGGCGCGAAGAGCGCCACGTCCTCGGTGGAATCGTGCCCATGCGCCGCCGGGGCTACGGCTCCGGCGAGCATCGCGGCCCCGGCGATCAGTGCGCGGGCGGCGGGTAGGCGGGAGAAGGCAGCGCCGATCCCTCGCATGCAGGGCGAACTGGTTGCCAAAATCTGAACAACCAACGCACGGACGCGCGAGCCAGGTTCATCGTTTCGTGATCCTGGACGCGTCTAGTGCCCTGCGCAGACGCAGCAATTCGCCCCAAGCTGCTTCTTTCGCGGCGGGCTGTGCCAAAATCTGCTCTGGCGGAGGGAGGACGAGCGCGGGCACGGGCGCGTCCAGCCCGGGGACGGCGGCGGCGTGCCAGCGTCCGCGCGCGCGCCGGGCGCCGCCCTCGATGCCGCCGACCCATTTGCAGGCGAGATTGCCCATCAGGACGAGGGCGCAGGGGCGCAGGAGCGCGAGCTGTCGCTGCACGAATGGCAGGCACGCCGCGATCTCGGCCTCCGCCGGTGCGCGTCCGCCGGGCGGACGCCAGGGAACGAGGGTAAGGAGGCGCACGTCGTCGCGGTTGAGGCCGATGCTGCCGAGCATCGCGTCGAGCATCCGGCCGCCTGGTCCGGCGAACGCCCGGCCCGAGCGGTCGCTCTCGGCGTCGGGCGCCTCGCCGACGACGGCGACCCCCGCCGTGCACGCGCCGTCGCCGAACACGAGCGCGCTGGCCGTGGCGCGGAGCGGGGAACCGTCGAAGCCCTCCAGCGCCGTGCGCAGCGCATCGAGCGTCGCGGCACCTTCCGCGAGGAGCTGGGCGCGCGCCGGGGCGGCGGACGGCGGGATGGTGGGGGCGGGGGCGCTGGGAGACGGCGCGGTCCGCTCGGGAGCGGCTGGCCGCAGCCTATTCCACGGCAGCTCAGCCAGAGCCTCATCCGCGCCCCATTCCGCTTGCAGGCGCAAGAGGGCAATCGCATCGGCGGCGGCGTTCATGGCCGCGAGATAAGGCTCCGCCTCGGCGTGGTGCAACGGGCAGGCATACACTACGTATGGCGTAGGAGGAGGATGCATGGCCGAGCGCGAGAGCATGGAATTCGATGTGGTGGTTGTTGGCGCGGGACCGGCCGGGCTGTCCGCCGCCATACGGCTCAAGCAGCTTGCGCCTGAGGCGAGCGTTTGCGTCGTCGAGAAGGGCGGCGAGGTAGGGGCGCACATCCTCTCCGGCGCCGTGATCGAGACGCGGGGCCTCACCGAGCTGATCCACGATTGGAAGGTGAAGGGCGCGCCGCTGAACACGCCCGTGAGCGAGGACCGGTTCCTGTTCCTGACGGAGAAGCGTGCGCTGCGCCTGCCGACGCCGCCGCAGATGCACAATTGGGGCAACTACATCGTCTCGCTCGGTGACGTGGTGCGCTGGCTCGGGCAGCAGGCCGAGGAGGCGGGCGTCGAGATCTATCCGGGCTTCGCCGCGGCCGAGCTGCTGGAGGAGGACGGGCGCGTCGTCGGCATCGCAACCGGCGACATGGGTATCACCAAGGAGGGCGAGCACGGCCCGAATTACCAGCTCGGCATGGAGCTGCGGGCCACCTATACGCTCTTCGCCGAAGGTTGCCGCGGTAATCTGACGAAGCAGCTCATCGAGCGCTACAAGCTCCGCGATGGCAAGCACCCGCAGACCTACGCGATCGGCGTCAAGGAGCTTTGGGAAGTGCCGCCTGAGCAGCACAAGCCCGGCCTCGTGGAGCACTCCATCGGCTGGCCGCTGTCTGCCAGTACCTATGGCGGGTCGTGGCTCTACCATTTCGGCGAGAACCTGGTCTCCTACGGCTTCGTCATCGGGCTCGACTATGCGAATCCCTGGCTGTCGCCGTTCGACGAGATGCAGCGCTTCAAGACGCATCCCGAGATGCGCCACCATTTCGACGGGCGGGCGCCGGATCAGCTACGGCGCGCGGGCGCTCTCCGAGGGCGGCTTGCAGTCGATCCCAAAGCTGACCTTCCCCGGCGGCGCGCTCATCGGCGACGCGGCGGGCTTCCTGAATACGCCCAAGATCAAGGGCACGCACTGCGCCATGAAGAGCGGGATGCTCGCGGCCGAGGCAGTCGCCGAGGCGCTCGCGAGCGGCAGGCCGGCCGAGCCTGCGACATACGAGGCGCGTTTCGAGGCGAGCTGGCTCTACAAGGAGCTGCGCGACGCCCGCAACATCCGCCCGGCGTTCAGTTATTTCGGCCTCTACGGCGCCATCGCCTACTCCGCGCTCGACACCTACGTGCTGCGCGGGCGCGCACCCTGGACCCTGCGCTACAAGCATCCGGACAACGAGACGCTGCGGCCGGCGGATAAGATGCCGCGCATCGCCTATCCGAAGCCCGACGGCAAACTGACGTTCGACCGGCTGTCATCGGTGTTCATCAGCAATACGAATCACGAGGAGAACCAGGTTCCGCACCTACAGCTGCGCGATCCCGCGCGTTGGGAGCCGGTCAACTGGGACCGCTACGCCTCGCCCGAGAGCCGCTACTGCCCGGCCGGCGTCTATGAGGCCATCGAGACAGAAGGCGGCCACCACCGCCTGCAGATCAACGCGCAGAATTGCGTCCACTGCAAGACGTGCGACATCAAGGACCCGACCCAGAACATTGTTTGGGTGCCGCCCGAGGGCGGCGGCGGCCCGAACTATCCAGGCGGGATGTAGCTCTTCAACCGCAGCCCTGGTAGTGTTCGCCCATGCAGCACGGCCGTATGGCGCTTCTCGCGCTTTCCTTCCTTTCCGCCTGCGCGGCCACGACGGCGAGCGGGGGTGATGCGCCGGGCGCTGGCGGATCGCAAACCGCTGCCGAGTCCGCCGCGGGCAAGGATTATGCCGACTACCTCGTCGGCCGCTACGCCGTCACGCGCGGGGACATGGCGACCGCCTCCGACCGGCTTCGCGCCGCCGCTTCCCGTGATCCTGCAGACCACGCGCTTGCATCGCAGGCGTTCGTCACGAGCCTGCTTGCCGGGCAGACGGACCTGAACGGGCTTGCGCGGAGCGTCGCCGACAATCCGCTCGCCCAACTCTACCTCGCCGATGAGCTGGCGCGCTCCGGGCGATGGGATGCGGCCGGGCGACGCTACGCGGCCCTGCCCGATCGCGGGCTGACGCGGGCGCTGCGGCCCTTGCTCGTGGCCTGGGCACTGCAAGGGGCGGGGCGCACCGACGCTGCACTCGATACGCTGCGGCCGTTCGCGGCGGCCCAGGATCTGCGCGGCATCTACCTGCTGAACATGGCTCTGATCGCCGATCAGGCCGGCCGTGCGGGGGACGCGGCAGAGCTCTACCGGGCGGCGCGGCAGGCTTATGGGGCGCTGAACCTGCGCCTCGGGATCATCCTGGCCAGCGCGGAGGCGCGCCGGGGCCTGCTCGACCAGGCCAGGCAGACCATCGCGGCGCTCGCGGCGGCGAACGCCGATCTCGCGATCGCGCAGCCTGCGCTCGAGGCTGCCGTGGCCCAGCCCGCCGTGCCGCGCGCGGTGGACGGGCTCGCCGAGGCCTACCTGGCCTTTGCCGCGGCGCTGCGGGAGAACGGTGCGGGCGAGCTCGCGGAGGCGCTGCTCCGCCTCGCCCTGCTGGACCGGCCGGACTTCACTTCGGCACGCCTGCTGCTCTCCGAGATCCAGGACTTTGAGAAGCACCCCGGCGCGGCGCTCGCGACACTGCGCGCCGTTCCGGCCACGGACCCGCTCCACCTCGTCGTGACGCTGCGCGAGGCGGTGCTGCTCGATGCCATGAACGACCATGCGCAGGCGGCGGCAATCGCGGGCACGCTCGCGCGCGAGGACCCGACCCGGCCGGAGCCGCTGGCGGCGGCGGCCGAGGCGCTGCGCATGGAAGGCCGCTACGCCGATGCGGCGAACGCCTACGGCCAGGCGATCGCGCGGGCGGCGGCGCTCGGGGCGGTACCCTGGACGCTGTATTTCGAGCGCGGCATCTGCCTCCAGGAAGCCGGCGACTGGCCCGGCGCGCAGGCCGATCTCGTGCGCGCCGTCCAGCTCGCCCCGGATCAGCCGGTTGTGCTCAACTACTTGGCGTACTCCTGGGCGGAGCATCACGAGCATCTCGACCGCGCGCGCGAGATGCTGGAGCGGGCGGTCGCGATCAACCCCAACGACGGCTCGATCGTGGATAGCCTGGGCTGGGTCATGCTGCGCCAGGGCAACGTTGCCGGCGCCGTCAGCCAGCTGGAGCGCGCGGTCGAGCTGGAGCCGGAGGACCCGGTCATCAACGGCCACCTCGGCGATGCCTATCTCGCGGCGGGGCGCAAGCGCGAGGCGGAGTTCCAGTGGCGCCGGGCGCTCACGCTGAAGCCCAAGGAGGCGGACAAGGCGCGGATCGAGGCCAAGCTCAACGACCTCGCGCCGGGGGCGCTGAGTGCCGCGCCCGGCGGAGTGACGCACGGCCGCCCCTGATCTGTGCGGTGCGATCCGTGACGCTTTCCGAGCTAGCGCCGGCCAAGGTCAACCTCTACCTGCGCATCACGGGGCGCCGGGCGGATGGCTATCACCTGCTCGACAGCCTCGCCGTGTTCGGACCGGCGGCGGATGTGCTCTCCGCCGATGTGAGCGAGAGGCTGACGCTCGACGTGCAGGGGAATTTCGCGCCGGCGCTGGCGGGCGAGGCGGACAACCTGATCCTGCGCGCCGCGCACCTGCTCGCGGAGGCAACGTGCGTCTGCGCCCGAGGCGCTGCTCGTGCTGGACAAGCGCCTGCCCGTCGCGAGCGGTATCGGCGGCGGATCAGCGGACGCAGCGGCGGCCTTGCGCCTGCTGGCGCGCCTTTGGGGCGTGTCCGTGCCTGCGGACCTCGCGGCGCGGCTCGGGGCAGACGTGCCGGTCTGTTTCGCGGCGCGCCCGGCGCGCATGGAAGGCATCGGCGAGCGACTCGGCGCGGCGCCGGGTCTGCCGGCGTTCGGCTTGCTTCTCGTCAACCCTGGGGTGGCGGTCAGCACGCCCGCGGTGTTCCGCGCCCGGACGGGCGGGTTCTCGGAGCCTGCTGTGCTGCCGCCGGCCTGGGCCAGCGCCGAGGCGATGGCGGCGGATCTGCGGCCGCTCGGCAATGACTTGGAGGCGGCGGCCATCGCCCTTTGCCCGGAGATCGCCGACGTGCTCGCCTGGCTGCGTGCGCGGCCGGGCTGCCTGCTGGCGCGCATGAGCGGCTCGGGGGCGACCTGCTTCGGCCTGTTCGCGGATGACGCTGCGGCTGAGGTGCACGCGAAGGATGCGCCGCCGGGGTGGTGGGCGCATGGCGGCGCGGTGAGCAGGGACTTTACGCGGCAGCCCGCGCCGGCTTAATGCTCGTGGTGGATTGGGGCGTCGCCAAGCGGTAAGGCAGCGGATTTTGATTCCGCCATCCGGAGGTTCGAATCCTCCCGCCCCAACCAGCCCCCGTCCGGTTCGGCCGATTAGGGGCCGGGACTCGCGCGCCACGGTCATCACCGGATCGCGTCGACGAGGAGGCGCTGTGCCGGGTCCAGCCGTGTCGCCAAAGCCTCGGGCACGCCGGCCTGCCGGAGCATCGGCGCGGCCGGGTGGAACGAGACCAGGGTGCGGCCGCCCGGGTCCTCGCGCACTAGCGCCCGCAGCGGCAGGTCGAGGGCCGCGAGCGGCGCCGCCAGCATGAGCGGGGTGCCGCCCTTGGGATGGCCGTAGAGAAGCACCACCGTCGGCGGCATCGCCATGCCCGCGTCGCGGGCGCCCGCCGCGTGGTCGATCTGCGCGAACAGGATCATTCCGGCACGCTGGATCGCTGCTAGCAAGCGTTCGAGCGTCGGCGCGAAGCCTACGGCACTGACATGCTCGACAAGGTCCGAAGCCTGTGCATCGGTCATCGCGTTTCTCCTGCCCTGGGGAGAGGTTTAGCGGAGCCTCAGCGCCAATGCCCAGTTCGTTCGAGGAAGGGCGAGAATTTCGGCTCGCCCCACCTGAGCGGCACGGCGCGGCGGCGACGGCGCGCTTGCGCGATGTCCACACGCCATAGCCGCTCCGCGCCGCCGAAGCGCTCGGCGGCGGTCCAGTCGTTCCAGAGAACACTAGCCCGCCCCTCGACGTGCAGCAGGTCGCCGCTGGCGAAATCGACGAACAGCAGCCCGGCGCGCGGGTCGCGCACGAAGTTGCCGAAGGTGTTGAAGTAGTTGTTGCCACGGAAGTCGGGGATGAGCAGGGCGTCGCCGCTGACGCCTACGAAGCCAGGCCGGCCGCCGCGATGCGAGATGTCGAGGGGTGGTCCCTCGGCGTCCCGTGCGCCTGACGTGGAGGCCACGAAGAAGGTGTCGGCGGCGCCGATCAGCAGGCGCGCTTCCTGATCGAGGCTGTCCAGCACCTCGGCGGGCGAGGCGGGAACTGCCGTGCGGTCCCAAGCACCGTCGAGGGGTCTGGCCTGGATGTATTGCGGGCAATTGCCGAAGCTCTGCGCCACGGCCACGTCGAAGCCCTCGGCGCAGACGGCGCGCACAGTGCCGTTGACCCGGTTGCGCCGCCGCGTGGCGAGATCGATCCCGAGCAGGCCGATGGGGACGCCTGCGGTCAGGTGCGCCGCGGTGGGATCGGCGGGGTCGGGACGCCGGGCGATGCGCAGGCTCGCCGGGTCCGGGCTGGACACGAAGCCCGGCGGGCCAGCCAGCATCGTCGCTACCGGCCAGCCGCCCGCGTCGGCCACGGCGACGAGCAGGTAAGGCAGCGCGGAGAAGAACGCGCGGTGCTGATCGGGCATGCGGTCGCGGATGGCCGCCCCGTGCACGTGCACGCCGGCGAGGCGTTGGGCTTCGCGCTCGCCGCCGTGGAAGGGCGTGCTGCGCGGCCTGATCGCGGTGTCGGACATGGTAGTTCCTGCTGTTTGCCGCCCGACGTAATCATTGCGGGTCGCAGCGAGTATGCTTTTTGGATAGAAATCAGACTTCCGCTTCCTGGAAGAATAGTCGTGGACCGGCTGGACGAGCTCGCGACCTTCGTCGCCATCCTGGACACGGGCAGCCTGGCCGCGGCCGGGCGCCGGTTGCGGCGGTCGCCCCCGGCGATCACGCGGACCCTGGCGGGGCTGGAGCAGCGGCTCGGTCTCCGGCTCCTGGAGCGGACCACAAGGCGCTTGAAGCCCACGGAGGCCGGGCGGCGCCTCGCCGAGCAGGCGCGCGGGCTGCTGGCCGGCTATGATGCCCTTGTGACCGAGGCCGCCGGCGCGGCCGACGCGCCGAGCGGGCTGCTTCGCGTCACCGCGCCCGTGGTGTTCGGGCGCAAGCACGTCGCGCCCGTTGTGGGCGGATTCCTTGGCCGGTTCCCAGCCGTGCGGGTCGAGCTGATCCTGTCCGACCGTAACCTTGACCTCACCGAGGAGTCGCTGGACGTCGCCATCCGCATCGGTCAGCTGGCAGACTCAGCCCTGATGGTCCGGCACGTCGGTGCCGTCCGCCGCGTCCTGGTGGCCAGTCCTGCCTATCTCGCCGCTCGCGGCACCCCGCAGCGACTTGAGGACCTCGCGGCCCACGACACCATCCTCGCCTCGAGCCGGCCCACGCAGCCGGAGTGGCGGTTCCGGGGAAGCGGCCGGCGTGGGCGGGTGGCGCGTCTCGCCCCGCGCCTGATCGCGAACGACATCGAGGCGGCGCTGACGGTAGCTCGAGTGGGTGGCGGCATCGCGTCGGCACTGTCCTATCAAGTCACCGAGGATTTGGCGTCAGGATCACTGGTACGCCTCTTGGCTGCGCATGAGCCGCCGCCGCTGCCGGTCCAGCTCGTGATGCCGAATACGCGCTACAGGGCTCCGCGCGTCCAAGCCTTCCTCGACTACGCCGCCTCGGCGCTCGCCAGGGTGCGTGCGCTTCGTGACGATAACGGCCGATGAATTGTGTCATCCCCACCGCGTCACGCCCGGCATCGGCGTCCCTGTCAGGATCGCCTCCACCGCTTCCTGCACGTCGAACGCCTCCGAGGGCGTCGCGAGAGGATGCGGCTCGCCGCGCGTCATGGCGGCGACGGCGGCGAGCTGGCGGGCGAGCACCAGGGGCCGCATTCGCTCCTGCGGCATGGCGTCCGCATCGGGCACCCAGCTCCCGTCGGGCCGCGCGCGCTCGGCCAGCGACCAGTCGCGCAGCCGGACCGCGCCGACGCCGTTGACGGTGAGGCAGAGTGCTTCGTCCCGATCCGTGCCGCCGACCTCGCCCTGCACGCGGCCGGGCAGACCGCCCGCGTCGAGGCGTGCGCCGACCCGGATTTCGGTGCCCGCATCTGCCGGGTATTCGGCCGCGCTCGCGCGCATGTGCAGCGCGCCGAACATGCGCCGGGCGAGGAACAGCCAATGCGAGAGGACCTCGCGCGTGAAGCCGCCTTCGGCGCGGTCCGCGAGCCAGCCCGCCGCGGCCCGCTGCCACGGGCGTGGCCACTCGCGGAAGCGGGCCTCGATCTGGAAGCCGCGCGGGGCCCCGACCGCGCCTTCCTTGACCCACCGCTGCACGGTGAGCGCTGCCGGGCTGGAGGCGAAAGGGAAGTTGACCGCCGCCCGCATGCCCGTGGCCTCCGCGACGAATCGGCGCGCATCTGCCACGTCCACCGCGAGCGGCTTCTCCACGAACACCGCTTTTCCCGCCGCGAGTGCCGCGCGCGCGTAGCCCAGGTGCGAGGCGGGCGGGGTCGCGACGTAGATGCAATCCGCCGCGCCGATCACGGCCTCGGCGCTGGCGGCGCCGGGCGCGCCGAGCCGCTCCAGCACTGCCGCGTCACGGTCCCAAACGGCGGCGACCTGGACGTTCCCCTCCGCCCTTTGGCCTTCGGCGGCGCGCAGCATACGCTCGCCCATGATGCCCGCGCCGATGATGCCCAGACGGATCGCCATGGTCGTTCTCCAATCGCGTGCCCAACCTGCCCCGAGCGGGCGAGTTCCGCTATAGGGGCGGCCCCGTTCAGAGGTGATGCCCATGCGACCGTCCGGCCGTGCTTCCGACCAGCTGCGCCCCATTGAGATCCTGCCCGGCTTCGCCCGGAACGCGGAAGGAAGTTGCCTGATCCGCGTCGGAGGCACCGAGGTCTTGTGCGCGGCTAGTATCGAGGGCCGCGTGCCACCCTTCCTGCGCGGCAAGGGCCTCGGCTGGGTCACGGCGGAATACGGCATGTTGCCGCGGGCGACCCACACCCGCGGCGACCGAGAGGCCGCGCGGGGCCGCCAGGGCGGGCGCACGCACGAGATCCAGCGGTTGATCGGCCGCAGCCTCCGCGCTGTCGTGGACCGCGCGGCACTCGGCGAGATGCAGGTTACGCTCGACTGCGACGTGCTGAACGCCGACGGCGGGACGCGCTGCGCCGCCATCACAGGCGCCTGGGTGGCACTCGCGCTCGCCTGCCGCAAGCTCGTCGATGGGCGGGCGCTGGCCCGCTCGCCGCTCACGGGCCAGGTCGCGGCGGTCAGCTGCGGCCTTGTCGGTGGCGAGGCGGTGCTCGATCTCGACTACGCCGAGGACAGCGGCGCGGAGGCAGACGCCAACTTCGTGCTGAGCGCGCCCCAGGACCATGCGGAGGGAGGCGCCGGCGGGCTGGTGGAGGTCCAGGCGACGGCCGAGAAGGCGCCGTTCAGCGAGGCGCAGTTCAACCAGCTCATGGCGCTGGCGCGGACGGGCGTGGACCAGCTCTTCGCCGCTCAGCGGGCTGCGCTCGGATGATCGCCGGGCAGCAGGCTAGGCGGCTGCGGCGCGGCGAGCGCCTCGTCGTGGCGACCCACAACGCGGGCAAGCTGCGCGAGATCGCGGCACTCCTCGTCCCGCAGGAGGTCGAGGCCGTTTCGGCGGGCGCGCTCGGCCTTCCCGAGCCGGAGGAGACGGAGGCTACCTTCGCCGGCAACGCGCGGCTCAAAGCGAGCGCGGCGGCGCGCGCCGCGAACTTGCCGGCGCTCGCGGACGACAGCGGCTTCTCGGTGGCGGCGCTCGGCGGTGCGCCGGGCGTGCTGTCGGCTCGCTGGGCGGGGCCGGACAAGGATTTCGCGGCGGCGATGCGGCGCGTCTGGGACGAGATGGCGGGTTGCGAGGACCGGCGCGCCTGGTTCACCTGTGCGCTGTGCCTGGCGTGGCCGGACGGGGTTCAGGCAACGTTCGTGGGACGGGCGGAGGGCTCGGTTACATGGCCGCCACGGGGAAGCCACGGTTTCGGCTACGATCCGCTTTTCGTTCCGGTGGGAGAGGCAGAGACGTACGGGGAGATGGACGCCGCCCGCAAGGAGGCCATGAGTCACCGAGCGCTCGCGATGGCGCAGCTCCGGCTAGCGTGCTTGCCTGATCGTCTTGAGGAGAACAAAGAATGAGATCTGCCATATGGGCGGCCGCGTGGGGTGCGCTCGCGCTCGCCGGCTATGCTGGCCAGGCCGCCGCGCAGTATAGCGCGGCCCCACCGCCTCCCGTGGCGGGCTTCGGCGTCCCGGTCCCGCCGCCGCCTAGCTACGCACCGCCACCCAACTACGCCCTGCCACCGAGTTATGCGCCGCCACCGAGTTATGCGCCGCCTCCCCCGGGCTACGGCGAAGGGCCGTATCGGCACAGAGCGGGGTTCCGATGCGACGCATTCCTGCCGACCGCCGCAGGACCGCGGCGCGAGATATGCCCGCTCGATCACCCGCGTGCGCGCGGCGAACCCTGCCGCTGCCCACCGCCGGCCAATTACGGCCGTGGTCCTTGGCTTGAGGGTCACGTCGTACGATGAGCTATGGGCACTCACGGATGGGTGCGGCCGTCCGGTGCCGTCCGGGGACGTGCTGAGCCGGTCTTGAGCTTTCGCTCAGGCGGCGCGGACGTCGGCTAGGAAGCGGTCCACCCCTGCTGTCAGCTTCTCTGCCTGGCCCGAGAGGCTGCTCGCGGCTTGAAAGACCTCCGCAGCAGCCCGGCCCGTACCCGTGGCGGCCTCTCCCACCTCACCCGTTACCGCGCTCGCCCGCTGCGCCGTCACCGCCGCGCGCTGCACGCTCTCGGCAATCTCGCGGGTCGCCGCCGCCTGCTGCTCGACAGCGCCTGCGATGCCGGCCGCGATGCAGCTGCTCTGGGCGACCAGCCCGGCGATGCCGCGAACGGCGCCGATGGCCTCGCGTGTCGCGGCTTGCAGCTGGGAGACCTGCCCGGCGATGCGCTCGGTCGCGTGCGCGGTCTGCGCGGCGAGCGATTTCACCTCGCCGGCGACGACCGCGAAACCGCGCCCAGCCTCTCCGGCGCGAGCGGCCTCGATCGTGGCGTTCAGCGCGAGCAGGTTCGTCTGCCCGGCGATCGAGCTGATGAGGCTCACCACCTCGCCGATCACCTGGGCGCCGGCCGCGAGCGCGTCCACCACGCGCTCGGTGCGTGCCGCTTCCTCGGCGGCGTGAGCCGTGTTTCGCGTGCTCTCCCCGACTTGCCGGCCGATCTCGCCGATGCTGGCGGCCAACTGCTCCGCCGCGGCAGCGACAGCGCTCACACTGCACTGGGTGCTGGAGGAGGCAGATGCCATCGCCTCAGCCTGCGCCGTCGTGCGCTCGGCCAGGCCCGTCATGCCTCGCGCGGTCGTCTCCAGCGCGGTTACGGCGGCGCGGAGCTGACCCGCGAGATCCCCGACGCCGCCCTCGAAGCTGGCGATCAGCACCTCCAGCCGCTCAGCCCGCGCTTGGGCTTGCCGTTGCGCCGCCCCCGCCGCCGCCTGCAGGCGCGCCTCCTCGCACAGCTCGTTCCGGAACACCGCAACGGCGCGCGCCATTGCGCCCAGCTCGTCCCGGCGCCCTGTGCCGGGCACCGTGACGCTCTCAGGCGTCTCCTCGCGGCCGGCCAGGCGCTGCATGACAACGGCGAGCTGCAGGAGCGGCCGGGCGAACCCGCGCCCGATCGCCAGCGCCGCGAACAGCACGGGCAACATGAACAGAACTCCCGTCCCGACGCTGAGCGCAGCCAGTCTCGCCATCTGCGCGCGTGTCCGGTCGCGCAGAAGACGGTCGAGCGCGCCATGGGCGGAGCGTCCCAGCGCCGTGACGGCATCGAGGGCTGCGCGCACGCCGGCGCCAGGATCGCTTGGCGCCTTTGCCTCTAGAGTGCTTGTCGCCCCGCTGTAAGCGGGGGGGCGCTCTAGGTCTCTGTTTTCACGAGCACTACATCCGACCGAGTGATCACACTCGGCCGGAAAGTGCTCTCGCAGCAGTTGCCGGCCACCAAGCTGCGCGGCCGCTACGGCCTCGCGCGCGGCGGCGAGGGGTTGCGCCAGCGCCCTGGCGACCATCGCGTTCGCCGCGGCGGCCGCATTGAGCTTCGCCATGACCTCCTGCAGCTCGCGATCGAGCCGCGCGTCACTCACTATCAAGCTCGCGCGATCCGCTGGCGTGAACTCGCGGTCCGCCAATCCGGAGAACAGGTTGACCTGGGCAGCAATCTGGGATGAGAGCTCGGGAAGGTCATTCACGAGCGTGTCCGCGAGGTAGTGGGTCGGCATCTCCGGGTCGAGGATCAGGCCCGAGCCGTCGCCGACCTGATGCATGAGGTCGCGGAGCGCCGCATCCACCGGCACTCGGGCGGTGTCGCCGAACTGAAGCACGTTCGCCGCGTCCTGGGCCGCGTTGGCGGTGCCCATGCCGGCACCGTAGGCAGCCTCCGCGGCGGCGATGCGGTCCGCCAGCGCCGAGAGCGGGCCTGGACGCAGCGCCTCGTCCTGCATCGCGCTCAGCGCGCCGAGATAGGACACGCCGTGGGTCTCCAGGCGGGCGAAGTGGATCTGCCTCAGGCTGTCCGACGCAACCGCGCCGAGCAGCACCAGCAGCGGCACCAGGAACAGCCCGTAGGCGAGCAGGAGCTTGGCGCGGACAGGGATGTCACGGGAGCGGAATCGGAGGAGGCACTGCATTTTTGGAAGGCGGTCCCCGGAGCAAGGGCATGATCCTGACCCGGATTCCTTAAACTTTGGTTGCTCCAGCCTCCGGCGCCTGGCGAGCGAAGACCTCGCGCAGCTTGGCCGCAAGGGTTGCGATCGTGAATGGCTTGGTGACGAGATCCACGTCCGGATCGAGGCGGCCGTTGTGTACGATAGCATTGCGCGTATAGCCGGTGGTGAAGAGCACGCGCAGACCGGGGAGGCGGCGGCGCGCCTCCTCGGCGAGGCGGCGGCCATCCATGCCGGGTAGGACAACATCGGTGAGCAGCAGGGCAGTTCCCGGGTTGGCGTCGAGCAGCCGCAGGGCCGCCGGAGCGTCTGTGGCGTCAAGCACGGCGTAGCCGAGATCGCGGAGCGCCTCGATGCCGAATTGGCGTACGCCGTCCTGATCCTCGACGAACAGCACGAGTTCGCCGGGCTGCGCCTCTGCCGGCGGGAGCGAAACCGGCGGCGGCGCGGCCTCGGCCTCAGCCCGGTAGCGCGGCAGGTAGAGCTTGATCGTCGTGCCTTGGCCCGCACCAGCACCAGGCCGGGTCTCGCTGTAGATAGCCACGTGGCCGCCGCTCTGCTTGACGAAGCCGTGGACCTGGGAGAGGCCGAGACCGGTTCCCTTGCCGACCGGCTTCGTGGTGAAGAACGGCTCGAAGACGCGCTCCATCACGCGGGGCGCCATGCCGGGTCCGGTGTCGGTCACGGCGACCATCACGTATTGGCCGGGCACGACCTCGGGATGGCAAGCGGCGTAGGCGTCATCGAGGTAGGCGTTGCCTGTCTCGACCGTCAGACGGCGCACGCCTGGCACGTCCTCCATCGCGTCACGGGCGTTGACCGCGAGGTTGAGCAGCGCGTTCTCCATCTGATTGGGGTCCACGTTCGCCTGCCACAGGCCGCCGGCGAGCACCGTCTCGACCTCGACCTGCTCGCCGAGCGTGCGATGCAGCAGCTCGCTCATGCCGTGGACGAGCTTGTTCACGTCGAGCGCCCTGGGCGCCAGCGGCTGCTGGCGGGAGAAGGCGAGCAGGCGCTGGGTTAGCGTTGCGGCGCGGGAGGCGCCTTCGAGGGCGTTGTCCACGTGGCGGAGCTGGCGCGCGTCGCTGAGGTGCCGGCGGAGAAGGTCGAGGCTGCCGATGACGATCGTGAGCAGGTTGTTGAAGTCGTGGGCGATACCGCCTGTGAGCTGGCCCACCGCCTCCATCTTCTGCGACTGACGAAGTCTCTCCTCGGCTTGGGCGCGGCTCTCGGCCTCGACGCGAAGCCGGGCCAACGCAACCTCGAGCTGGCCCGTACGCTCCCGCACCTCTTGCTCCAGCCGCTCGGCGAAACGTGCCCGCTCCTGGACGCCGCGCTCTGCCTCGTCCACGTCCAAGGTTGCCACGACGGCGCCCGTGACCTGCCCGGCCTCGTCGCGGATCGGTGCCGCCACGAACTGCATCCAGACCAGGGTGCCGTCGCCGCGGCGGTAGCGCGCCTTGAGGATGGGCCGTGCCTCGCCCGCGAGCGCGCGGGCGAGCGGATATTCGCCGCCCTCCACTTGCCGGCCGTCCGGGTGGTAGCTGACCCACTCAGCATACTCGTCTGTGTTGGCGCTCATCAGCACGGGATGGCCGAAGATGCGCTCGACCTGCGGGTTGCCGAAGACGATCCGGCCGCTCGGCGCCTCCGCGAAGATAAGGCCGACTGGGACCGCCTCGAGGATGGCGGCAAGCCGCGCCCGCTCGGCGGCGAGTGCCGCCCCGCGGTCAAGCAGCGTGCGCCCGGATCGTGCCAGGACGGCGGCGACGCGGTCGGCCTCGCGCAGGCCGAGCGGGCCGAGCTCGGGCAGGACCTCGCCGCGACCGAGCCGGGCGGCTTGCAGGGCGACTCGGCGCAACGGCACCTCGATGCGCCGGGCGATGGCCCAGGCAAGCACGCACGAGACGAGGATCACCGCGGCGCCGCCAGCCCCAAGGCTCAGCAGTATCGCGCGCAGCGGCGCCTCAACGCGGCTGAGCGGCACGCCGACGGCGACGCGCCAGTTGGCGAGACGCAGCCGGTCGTAAGCGGCGAGCGCGTTCGCGCCGCCCAGGGCGGTGCCGGTCCAGGTCCCGTCCGCGCCGGTTGCGTGCTCGCGCAGATCGGCGGTCGCAAGGCGGCCGAGATAGCGCTCCTGCTCGCTGCTGCGGGCGATGACGATGTCGCGCGAGTCCACGACGGCGATCACCCAGCCTTCGGGCAGCGCCTGCTCGCGCAGCACGGCGGTCACGCGGTCGGGCGACAGCGCCAGTGCGAGGACGTAGCGTACGGCGTTCCCGTCTGGCCCAGCCCGCAGCACGGGTACATTGACGGTGATGATCGGTGCCCGCGCCGCGGCGCCGATGAACAGGTCGGAAACGACGGTGCGGCCCGTCCGGAATGCCTGCCGGGCGGGATCGAAGTCGCTGGTCCGCGGCGGCGGCTCGCCGGGAGGCAGGCGCGTGTTGATCGCCTCCTGCCCGGACGGCAGGATCAGCACGACGTGCTCGCCCAGCGCCGCCGCCGCGCTGCGCGCCTGAGCGTCGAAGGCGGTGAGATCCCCCGTCGCGAGCGAGGGGCTTGCGGCGAGCGCGTGCAGCGCGGCGGTCATCCCGGCCAGCTCGCGGTCGATCGCGTCCGCCGTGCGCTCGGCGGCGGCGAGGGTCGCGGCCGTCGTCCGCGCCCGCTCGCTCCGCGCGATCTGGGCAAGGAGCACGCCTCCGAAGCCGAGGCTCGGCAGGATGACGGCGGCGAGCAGCAGCAGCAGATAGGCGCGGACAGGCCACGC
>CAWIUA010000044.1:0-57940 GCA_963839135.1 uncultured Alphaproteobacteria bacterium | reverse complement strand
GCCCGCCGCGGGGCGGAGCCGGGCGGCGATGTCGCGGATCGCGCCTTCGGCATCGAGATGGGCACCGTGCAGCAGCGCTGCGACCGTCAAGGCAAGCAGAGCGGGCTGCCAGCACCGGGCGGGCGGGAGCGGCCCGGCAAGACGGCGCAGCGCCGCCACAGCCGTCAGTCCGATCACGCCGCCTGTCGCCACGTCCGCCGCCGTGTGGACGCCGAGGACGAGGCGGGTGACGGCGATGACGCACGCGATCAGCAGGGCAGGCACCAGCGCCGCGACCCGGTATCGGCTGAGCACGACCGCGGCCAAGCCGCCATACACGGCGGCGGCGGCGGCGACGTGACCGCTCGGGTTGAAGGGGCGCGACCCAAGCGTGCCGCCGCAGGTGTGGAACGCGATCTTGAGCGCGAGCATCAGGGCGAAGGTCGCCCCGAGGACGCCGACCCAGGCCATCGCACCCCGCCGCCACCGCAGCGCCATGAAGGCGATCAGCGTCATGAGGGTGACCGGCAGGATGACGCCTTGATCCGCGAAATCGGTCAGGAACTTCATTGCGCCGCGATATCGCACGAACGCGCGGCGCTGGCGACCTGCTTACCCTGGCTCCGCCTGGACGATGCGGAACAGCAGATCGGTGCCGTCGAGCCGGCGCAGGCTGACCAGCTCGCCGGGCCGGAACAGCCAGCCCTCGACGATCCAGAGCGGCTCGTCGTCCGCTTGCTGCAAGCCTTGCAGCACCCAGCGCCCCTCAAGCCGGATCAGCTCGGCGTGCTGCGGCGGCTCGCCCGGGCGCTCCCGCGTCGCGCGCCAGGGCGCCAGGGCTGCATCGAACGCCTGATCGTCGAGCTGTCCATTCGGCGTCAGCGCCAGGTGCAGCTCCAGCCGATCCTCCAGGTCGCCCTTCGGCAGACCAGGCGCCTGAGCCAGCACTAGCAGCAGCTTCGTCATCTTTCTCCGCTCGCCATAGGCGAGACGCCTCCCCGCCCGTCACAGGCAAGGAGGGCTAACGCTTGCCCGGCAACCACGGTTCAAACCGTGACCCGCACCCCCAGCTCCACGACCCGGTCCGACGGGATGCGGAAGAACTCGGTAGCGGGGATCGCGTTGCGCATCATCAGCAGGAACAGCCAGAGGCGCCACTTCGGCAGCTTCGGCGCGATTCCGGGCACGATCACCTCGCGCCCAAGGAAGTAGCTCGCCTGCATCGGATCGTAGTCCACGCCTTGGCCCCGCAGCGCTTCCAGCGCGCGCGGGATGTTCGGGGTCTCCATGAAGCCGTAGCGCAGGAGGACCTTGTGGACGCCGGGGGCCAGCTCCACCACCGTCGCGCGCTGGTCCCCGGCCTCGGGCACGTCCAGCGACTCCACCCGCACGAACAGGACCCGCTCGTGCAGCACCTTGTTGTGCTTGAGGTTGTGCAGGAGTGCCGCGGGCACGAACTCCGGGGTGTTGGTCAGGAACACCGCCAGGCCCGGCACGCGGATCGTGCGCGACTGCGGCAGGCGCTTGAGGAAGGAGGAGAGCGGCAGGCTGTCCTGCCGCCAGCGCTCCAGCAGCAGGTCGCGCCCGCGGCGCCAGGTCGTCATCATCAGCATGATGGCGCCGCCCAAGGTCAGCGGCACCCAGCCGCCCTCGGGGAGCTTGAGCATGTTGGCGGCGAAGAAGGTGCCGTCCACGAGGAAGAAGAAGCCGAATACCCCGATCGCGACTGCCCGCGGCCAGTGATACTCGCGGCGGAACACGACGCCGGCCAGCACGCAGGTACAGAGGAACGTGCCCGTGACCGCGATGCCGTAGGCCGCCGCCAAGGCATCGCTGCTGCGGAACGCGAGGACGAGGACGAGGACGCCCACGAGCAGCGCCGTGTTCACCTGCGGCACGTAGATCTGCCCTGCCTCCGTCCCGCTCGTGTGGCGAACCTGCAACCGCGGCAGCAAGCGCATCGAGATACTCTGATTGGCAATGCTGAAGGCGCCGGAGATCAGCGCCTGGCTCGCGATCACCGTCGCCGCCGTCGCCAGCACCACCATCGGCAGCCGCGTCCAGCCTGGGCACAGCAGGTAGAACGGGTTCGACAGCGCGTCGTGGTTCGCGATCACGAGCGCGCCCTGGCCGAAGTAGTTGAGCACGAGGCAGGGCAGCACAAAGAGGTTCCAGGCCACGCGGATGGGGCGGGCGCCGAAATGGCCCATGTCGGCGTAGAGCGCCTCGGCGCCCGTGACCGCCAGCACGACCGAGCCGAGCGTCACGAAGGCGAGCCAGCCGTGCACCATGCACAGCTCGGCGCCGTAGTGCGGCGAGAGGGCGGCCAGCACCCGCGGGTTGCGCACGACCTCGCGCAGCCCGAGCAGGGCGATCGCCAGGAACCACAGGGCCATCACCGGCCCGAACATGCGCCCGACGGCGCCGGTGCCGCGGGACTGCACCGCGAACAGCCCGGCGATGACCAGGACCGACAACGGCAGCACGAGATCCTTGAAAGTGGGCGAGACCACTTCCAGGCCCTCCACGGCAGAGAGCACGCTGATCGCCGGGGTGATGACGCCGTCACCGAACAGCAAGCCTGCGCCAGCGACGCCGACCAAGCCGAGGATCACGCGCGCCTGCGAGCTGCGCGCCACCCGCTGGGCGAGCGCCATGAGCGCCAAGATGCCGCCTTCGCCGTTATTGTCCGCGCGCATGACGAGTGCGACGTATTTCACGGTCACGATCAGCACGAGCGCCCAGAACACGAGCGAGAGCACCCCGAGCGTCTCCTGCGGGGTGACGCCGGCGTTGCCGAGGTTGAAGTGGTCGAGGCTCGCCTTGAGCGCATAGAGCGGGCTCGTGCCGATGTCGCCATAGACCACGCCGAGCACGCCGAGCAGGGCGCTTGCGCGCAGCGCGGACCGGCCCGCGTGGGCATCAGCCGCCGCAGGCGTATCCGGAAGAGACGCCACGGCCTGCGGCGGAGTGTCCATCAGGGAAATGCTCCAAGGTGCCGCGCGTGGTAGGCGCGCGACGCTGGCAGCGCCCGCGTGCCTAGCAAGCGCCATTAAGGCGTGCCGCCGTAGGAACGCAAGGAGGCACACTGCCCGGCAACCAGGGGGCGCGGCTCCTGGTTCGCGCCGAATTGAGGAAGGCGGCGCATGAAGCGGGGCGTAATCCTCCGGATTGGGGCCATAATCGTGGCTTCTCGTGCCCGGAGCCCGCATCAGGATGAAGCATGTCCATCTCGATCCGGTCGGAGGAGTTGCAGGCGACATGTTCGCCGCGGCGATGCTCGATGCCTGCCCCGAGCACGAGGCGGGCACCGTGGAGGCGGCGGCGCGGGTCGCCGGCGTGCGCTGCCGGGTGCTGCGCCATCGCGACCACGTGCTGAGCGGCGTTCGCTTCGACGTTGAGGCAGCGCATGGGCACGGGCCGCACGAGGAAGGGCACGATCACGGGCATCACCACGACCATGCGGCGTGGCGTGACATACGCCTGCGGCTGCAATCGGCCTCGCTGCCAGCGTCCGTCGCCCGGCACGCGGTCGGGATCTTCGCCCTGCTCGCCGAGGCCGAGGCGCGGGTGCACGGGATCGAGCCGGAGGCGGTGACGTTCCACGAAGTGGGCGCCGCCGATTCGATCGCGGACATCGTCGCGGCGGCCTGGCTGATCGCGGCGCATGGGCGAGGCGACGTGGAGCGTCGGGCCGCTGCCGCTCGGCTCCGGACGGGTGCGGACGGCGCACGGCACGATGCCCGTGCCGGCTCCGGCGACGGCGCTGCTGCTCCAGGGCTTCGAGACGTTCGACGACGGGATCCCTGGCGAGCGCGTGACGCCGACCGGAGCCGCGATCCTGCGCCACCTCGGCTGCGCGCCCGGCACCGGCAAGACGCCGCGACGGCTCGCGCGGACGGGCCTGGGTTTCGGCACGCGCGTCCTGCCGGGCCTCAGCAACTGCCTGCGCGCGCTGGTGTTCGAGGCGCAGGCCGCCGACACTGCCGCCGGGCATCGCGAGCTAGCCGTGATCCAGTTCGAGGTGGATGACCAATCGGCCGAGGACCTCGCCGCCGGGCTCGATCGGCTGCGGGTGACAGAGGGCGTGCACGATGTCGTCCAGATGGCGGTGTTCGGCAAGAAGGGGCGCATGGCGACGCACGTCCAGGTGCTGGCCCGCCCGGCGGCGCTCGAGGCCGTCTCGGAGGCTTGCTTCCGCGAGACGACGACGATCGGCCTGCGCACGCATCTGGTGCACGGCCTCGCCTTGCCGCGGCGCACTGCGGAGGTTGACGTGGACGGGCGGCGGCTGCGGGTGAAGCTGGTCGAGCGGCCGGGCGGGGCGACGGGCAAGGCCGAGGCGGACGACGCTTTGGCGATGCCGGGCCACGCGGCCCGTGCCCGGCTGCGGCGCCGGGCGGAGACGATGGCTGAGAGCGGCGATGCCCAATCCTGAGCCGGGTCCTGAGCCGGCCCTGGGACGGCTGCGGGCCATCCTCGGCGGGATGCCCTCCATCGCCGTGGCGGTCAGCGGCGGCGTGGACAGCCTGACCTTAGCGACCGCCGCGCACGACGCCCTGGGAGACCGGGCGCGGATGCACCACGCCGTCTCGCCCGCCGTGCCGCCCGAGGCCACGGCGCGGACGCGGGCCCTCGCGGGGGCGCGCGGCTGGAGCCTCGACGTGTTCGACGCCGGCGAGTTCGCCGATCCTGCCTACCGCGCCAACCCGGCGAACCGCTGCTTCTTCTGCAAGACGAACCTCTACGGCGCTGTCGCCGCCCGCACGCGCGATCCGATCGCGTCCGGCACCAACCTCGACGACCTCGGCGACTACCGGCCAGGGCTGCTTGCGGCGCGGGATCACGGCGTGCGCCACCCGTTCGTGGAGGCAGGGATCGGCAAGACCGAGGTGCGGCGCATCGCGGCCGTGCTCGGTTTGGGCGAGGTCGCCGAGCTGCCGGCGGCACCTTGCCTGTCGAGCCGCGTGGAGACGGGGCTCCGCATCGAGGCCGCGACGCTCGCCTTCGTTCACCGGGCCGAGCGCCTCGTCGCCGCGGAACTGCGCCCGCGCACCGTGCGCTGCCGCGTGCGTGCGGCCGCCGTCGTGATCGAGTTGGACGAGGCGGCGCTTGCGGCCCTCGACACGCAAGCTGAGGAGCGGCTGGGATTGCTGCTCGGGGAGATGCTGGAGACCGCACAGCTTCGGCAACCAATCCGCTTCGCGCCGTATCGCATGGGAGGCGCATTCCTGCGGCCAAATCTTTGAGCGTCGCGCCGAAGGTGCGCCGATGAGTGAGTTCCTGCTCGACTACGCGCGCGCCGAGCGGATCGGCTTCGGCGAAGCCGTGTTCTGCGCCGGCAAGTCGCCGGCCCAGATCGCCTGCATCCTGGAGGATGCCGAGATCCGGGGCGCGAGCCTGCTTCTCACGCGGCTGGACGAGGCGCGCTTTGCCGCCCTGCGGCCGGGCCAGCGGGACGCGCTCGACTACGACCCCGTCTCGGGCACGGCAGTTCTCGGCACCGCATCTCCGCCGCAGGCGGGCGGGCGCGTCGCCGTCGTCACCGCCGGCACCTCCGACGTGCCGGTAGCGCGCGAGGCGCTGCGGACGTTGCGCTTCAACGGCGCCGAGGCGGAGCTGATCGCCGACGTAGGGGTCGCCGGGCTGTGGCGCTTGCTGGCGCGGCTCGACGAGATCCGGGCAGCGCCGGTGGTGATCGTGGCGGCGGGCATGGACGCGGCGCTGCCGAGCGTGGTGGCGGGGCTGGTGCCGGGCTGCGTGATCGCGGTGCCGACCTCGGTGGGCTACGGCGTGGCCGCGGGCGGGCATACGGCGCTCCACGCCATCCTCGCGAGCTGCGCGCCCGGCATCGTCACCGTGAACATAGACAACGGCTACGGCGCCGCCTGCGCCGCGATGCGCGTGCTTGGCGTGCGAGATCAGGTTGCCGGCGCCGCGGGCCGGGTCCAACGGTAGAGCGCGGCGGAAAGCGCCCAGCACAGCACGAAGATGCCGGTCACGACGAAGCCGAACGTATCCAGATCGTCGTTGAGCCGGCCCACGAGGCTCCAGAACCCGCCGGTGAAGCCGAGCTGGCTGCCCAGCAAGCCGAGCGCCTCGACGCCGCCGATGAGCAGCGCCACCGCGACCGAGGCGGCGGTGATCGTGAGGTTATACCAGAGCTTGCGCGCCGGGCTGACGAACGCCCAGCCATAGACCCCGACCATCAGCGCGCTGTCGCTGGTGTCCACGAGCGCCATGCCCGCGGTGAACAGCGCGGGGAAGATCATGACCTGCCAGGGCGACAGCCCCTGCATCGCCTGGGTCGCGGAGAGGGCCAGGAGGCCGACTTCCGTCGCCGTGTCGAAGCCGAGGCCGAACAGGAAGCCCACGAGGTACATGTGCCACTCGCGCGTCACGACCCGGAACAGGGGCCGGAACAGGCGGGTGAGGAAGCCCGGCGCCTCCGGGAACGCGGCTTCGCCGAAGGGAGGCGGGACGCCGTGGCGGGCGCGCCGGAAAAGGCGCCAGGTGCCGCGCAGCAAGAGCAGGTTGCCGAAGCCGATGCCGAGCAGGAAGAGGCTGGACACGGCCGTCCCGATCAAGCCGCCCAGGTCGCGCAGCCCGTCCACCCGGCCCAGCCCCGCCGCGGTGGCGGCCAGCGCCGCGCAGGCGAGGACGACGATCGTGGAATGCCCGAGCGAGAAGAACAAGCCGACCAGGGTGGGCCGCCGTCCCTCCTGCATGAGCTTACGCACGACGTTGTCTATGGCGGCGATGTGATCGGCGTCCATGGCGTGGCGCAGGCCGAAGATCCAGGCGAGGAGGGCGGAGCCGAGCAGCGCCGGACGCGCGCCGAAACTCGTCCACGCCCAGGCCCAGGCTGCCAGGTTCGCCGCGGCGAGAAGCGCGTAGAGAGCGACGAGGCGGGCGCGCATGGCGGCGTCTCCTTCGGGATGGGCGCAGGCTAGCCTGGCCCAGTCACGGAAGTCCCGGCCGGGCGCGGACACGATGCCTTGATTCGCCGCACCCGCGCCCGCTGCTAGCGTTGCGCCCGGATACGACGCGCAGGAGGCGCGACATGGACAGGCGAACCCTCTTCACCGGCGTTGCCGCGGCCGGCCTGCTCGGCGCGACGGCGAAGGCGCAGCAGCAAGGGCAGCGGGGCCAGGGCGAGCCGCCGCCGCCGAATGGCGAGCCGCACGCCGCCGCGGGCCTGCCGAAGCTGCAGGACGCCGGCGAGCTGCGCGGCGAGATGCTCTACCGCCAGCTCGGCCGCACCGGCGAGCGCGTCTCGGCCATCGGCATGGGCGGCTCCTACGTCGGCGGCGCCAAGCTCACCGACCAGGAAGCGATCAAGCTCGTCCACCAGGCGATAGACCGCGGCATCACGTTCCTCGACAACTCCTGGGACTACACCGAGGGCCGCAGCGAGCGCCGGATGGGCATGGCGCTGGCGCAGGAGGGATACCGCAACAAGGTGTTCCTCATGACCAAGATAGACGGCCGCAACAAGGGAAACGCCGCCAGCCAGATCGACGAGAGCCTGACTCGGCTCAAGACGGACCACCTAGACCTGCTGCAGTTCCACGAGGTGCTGCGCTACGACGATCCGGACCGCATCTTCAATTCCGGTGGCGCGATAGAGGCCGCGCTCGACGCGAAGAAGGCCGGCAAGGTCCGCCACATCGGCTTCACCGGGCACAAGGACCCGCGAATCCACCTCTACATGCTCGAGGTTGCGAGAGAGCACGGCTTCCATTTCGACACAGCGCAAATGCCGCTCAACGTGTTCGACGCGCATTTCCGCAGCTTCGCCCATCTCGTCGTGCCCGTCCTGGTGCGGGAGGGCACTGGCGTGCTCGCCATGAAGACCTTCGGCGGCGGCGACGGCGGCACGTTCTTCAGGAGCGGCCTGATCGGCGAGGACAAGCCCGTGAAGCCGATCGAGTGCCTGCACTACGGCCTGAACCTGCCCACCTCCGTGGTGATCACCGGCATCACTGACCAGAAAACGCTCGACCAGGCGTTCGAGGCGGCCAAGACGTTCAAGCCGATGGACGAGCAGCAGGTCGCCGCCCTCCTCGCGAAGACCGCCCAGCCCGCCGAGCGCGGCAAGTATGAGCTGTTCAAGACGACATCCCATTTCGACGAGACCGCGAAGCACCCGGACTGGCTGGGACCGGACAGCGTGCCGGTGCAGGAGATCATGCCGAGCCAGGCTGGCTGAGCGCCCGGCATAACGGAGAAATCGGATGGCTGATGGAGAGGTGAACGTCGTGGCGACGTTCAAGGCAAAGGCCGGGCAGGCGGAAGCCGTTCGCCAGGCGCTGGAGAAGATGGTGGAACCGACGCGGGCGGAGCCGGGGAATGTCGGGTACGACCTCCACGAGGGTGTCGAGGACAAGGACACGTTCGTGCTCTACGAGCACTGGCGCAGCAAGCCCGACCTCGATGCGCACATGCAGAAGCCATACTTCAAGCAGATGGATCAGGACCTCTCGGGAACCCTGCAGCAGCCCTACACGGTCACTCTGCTACGGCACATAGCCGGAGGGCATGCAGGCTGATAAGCCTGCTCACGCCGCGAGCTTATCCATCTCGCGCACGACGGCCTCGCCCATAACGGACGTGCTGACCTTGGCCATGCCCGGCGCCATCACGTCGGCGGTGCGCAGCCCGCTTGCAAGGACGCGCGTGGCGGCGCGCTCGATCAGCGCCGCATCCTCGTCCATGTCGAAGCTGTAGCGCAGCAGCATCGCGAAGGAGAGGATCTGGGCGAGCGGGTTGGCGATGCCGCGCCCGGCGATGTCGGGGGCGCTGCCATGGATCGGCTCGTAGAGCGCGTGCCGCCGTCCGTGGTCGTCGAGGCCGCCCAGCGTCGCGGAGGGGAGCATCCCGAGGCTTCCCGTCAGCATCGCGGCGAGGTCGCTGAGCAAGTCGCCGAAGAGGTTGCCGGTCACGATCACGTCGAACTGCTTGGGGTTGCGCACGAGCTGCATGGCGCAGTTGTCGGCATACATGTGGCCGAGCTGCACATGAGGGAACTCGCGCTCGCCGAGCGCCTGGACGGTCTGGCGCCAAAGCAGGCCGCTCTCCATGACGTTGGCCTTCTCGACGCTCGTGAGGCGGCCCTGCCGCTGACCCTTGCGCTTCTGGGCCAGCTCGAAGCCGACGCGCGCGACGCGCTCGATCTCATGCGTTGAGTAGGATTCGGTGTTGAAGCCGCGCTTGCCGCCGCCGGGCAGGTCTTCCACGCCGCGCGGCTCGCCGAAGTAGATGCCGCCCGTGCTCTCGCGCACGATCATCAGGTCGAGACCGCGCACCACGTCGGGCTTGAGGGTGCTCGCGTCCACGAGCGGGTCGAGCACCCGCGCCGGGCGGAGGTTGGCGAAGAGGCCCAGCTCGCGGCGCAGCGTCAGGATCGCGATCTCGGGCCGATTGTCGAAGCCGAGCGTGTCCCAGCGCGGGCCGCCGACGGCACCGAACAGCACGGCATCCGCTTCCTTGGCGCGCTCGACCACCTCGGCCGTTATGGCGACGCCGCGCTGGTCGATGGAGGCGCCGCCGACGAGGTCTTCCTCCAGGCGGAAGGAGACGTGCCGGCGCCGGTCCATCCAGTCGATCACCCGGCGCACCTCGCGCATCACCTCGGGGCCGATCCCGTCGCCGGGCAGGACGAGCAAGGTCTTGTTGGCGGGCACGGCAGGGTCCCTTCTGCTGCTTGCTCGTCATGGCCGGGCTTGGCCCGGCCATCCACGCGACGATCGAGGGTGGCGAGGGCTACGCGCTGATGCTCGGCATCCAGGCAGGGCGGCGGGCTTCGTAAGCATCGATGCTCGCCGCGCGCTGCAGGGTCTGGCCGATATCGTCGAGCCCGTTCAGCAGCAGGTGCTTGCGGAACGGGTCCACGGCGAAGGCGAACTCCTCGCCGCTGGGCCGGACGACGACTTGGCGCGGCAGGTCCACGGTGACGCGCGCGTTGCCGCCGAGCTGGGCGTCCTCCATCAGCGCGTCGCACTGCGCGCGGGGCAGCACGACGGGCAGGATGCCGTTCTTGAAGGTGTTGTTGTGGAAGATGTCGGCGAAGCTGGGCGCGATCACGCAGCGTATGCCGAAGTCGAGCAGCGCCCAGGGAGCGTGCTCGCGCGAGCTGCCGCAGCCGAAATTCTCGTGGGCGATCAGGATCTCGGACTGGCGATACGGCTCCTGGTTGAGCACGAACTCGGGCCGCTCCTGGCCGTCCGCGTCGTAGCGCAAGCGTGTCGAACAGGTTGCGGCCCAGCCCGGTGCGCTGGATGGTCTTGAGGAAGCGGGCGGGGATGATCTTGTCCGTGTCCACGTTCGCGAGCGGCAGGGGGCGGCGATGCCGGTGAGGATGGTGAAGGGCTGCATCACGCCAGCTCCCTGACATCCGCGAGCCGTCCGGTGACGGCGGCGGCGGCGGCCATGGCGGGGCTGAGCAGGTGCGTGCGCCCGCCCGGACCCTGGCGGCCCTCGAAGTTGCGGTTCGACGTGCTCGCGCAGCGCTGGCCTGGCGTGAGCTTGTCCGGGTTCATGCCCAGGCACATGCTGCACCCGGCCTCGCGCCACTCGAACCCGGCCTCGGTGAGCACACGGTCAAGCCCCTCCCGCTCCGCCTGCGCCTTCACGACGCCGCTGCCGGGCACGACCATGGCGCGCACGCCGGGCGCCACGTGCCGGCCGCGGACGATCTCGGCGGCGGCGCGGATGTCCTCGATGCGGCCGTTCGTGCAGGAGCCGATGAACACCACGTCCACGGGCAACTCCGCGAGCTTCTGGCCCGGCGTGAGACCCATGTAGTCCAGCATCCGCCGCGCCTGGGCCTGCTTCGCCTCGTCCTCGAACTGCGCCGGGTCGGGAACCTCCCCGGTGATGGGGACGACGGCCTCGGGGTTCGTGCCCCAGGTCACCATGGGGGCGATCTCGGCGGCGTCGAGCCGCACCACCCGGTCATAGTGGGCGCCGGGATCGCTCGGGAGTGAGCGCCAGTGGGCGACGGCGTGGTCGAACGCGTCGCCCTGGGGCGCGAAGGGCTTGCCTTTGATGTAGGCGAAGGTGGTCTCGTCGGGGGCGATCATGCCCGCGCGGGCGCCGGCCTCGATGCTCATGTTGCAGACCGTCATGCGCCCGGCCATGTCGAGCGCGCGGATGGCGTCCCCCGCATACTCGATCACGTGCCCGGTGCCGCCGGCCGTGCCGATGCGGCCGATGATCGTGAGCACGATGTCCTTGGCGGTCACACCCAGCGGCAAAGTGCCGTTAACCTCGACGAGCATGTTCTTGGCGGGCTTCTGCAGGAGCGTCTGCGTGGCCAGCACGTGCTCGACCTCGCTCGTCCCGATGCCGAAGGCGAGCGCGCCGAGCGCGCCGTGGGTGCTCGTGTGGCTGTCGCCGCAGACGATGGTGAAGCCCGGCAGCGAGATGCCCTGCTCGGGGCCGATGATGTGGACGATGCCCTGGCGCTCGCTCAGCACGGGGAAGTAGGGCACGCCGAACTCGGCGACGTTGCGCTCCAAGGTCTCGACCTGGAGGCGGCTGTCGGCCTCCTTGATGCCTTCGCGACGATCGCTCGTGGGAACGTTGTGGTCCACCACCGCGATGGTCGCGTCCGGCCGGCGCACCCCGCGCCCGGCGAGGCGCAGCCCCTCGAACGCCTGCGGGCTCGTCACCTCGTGGACGAGATGGCGGTCGATGTAGAGGACGCAGGTACCGTCCTCCAGGCGCTCGACGACGTGCGCGTCCCAAACCTTGTCGAACAGCGTGCGCGGCTTCTGCGCGGACATCGCGTCTCCCCTCCGTTCTTACTCCGCGGCAACCTCGGCCGGCGTCTCGGGCGGCAGGTTCGGGTTGCTGCCCTGGTGGTCGCGCGCGCGCTCGGCGATGCGCGCCGCCTTGCCCGTCCGGCCGCGCAGGTAATACAGCTTCGCCCGGCGCACCCGCCCGCGGCGGACCACCTGGATCTCGGCGATCGTCGGCGCGTAGAGCGGGAAGACGCGCTCCACCCCCTCGCCGTAGCTGAGCTTGCGGACCGTGAAGTTGCTGTTGAGGCCGCGGTTGCTGCGCGCGATGCAGACGCCCTCATAGGCCTGCAGGCGCGTGCGCTCACCCTCGACGACCCGGACCATGACGCGCAGCGTATCGCCGGCCTGGAACTCGGGCACGGCGCGGGCGGCCGAGAGGCGGGTGACCTGCTCGGCCTCGAACTGCTGGAGGAGGTTCATGGAGGTGATCCTTTCGTGAGGGGTAACTAGGACGCGAGGCGTCCGGTGTCTATGAGGGCCTGGTATGCGTTCCACAGATCCGGGCGCCGGGCGCGGGTGATCCGCTCGCTCTCCGCCCGGCGCCAGGCGCGGATGCGGCCGTGATCGCCGGAGAGCAGCACGTCCGGGACGGCGAGGCCGCGCCACTCGGCGGGCCTTGTGTAGTGCGGGTATTCGAGCAGGCCCTCCGTGAAGCTCTCCTCGTCACCGCTCGCAGGCGCTCCCATCGTGCCGGGCAGCAGGCGGACGCAGGCGTCGAGCAGGACGAGTGCCGCCGGCTCGCCGCCCGAGAGCACGTAATCGCCGACGCTGATCTCCTCCGCGCCGCGCGCGTCCACGAAACGCTGGTCCACGCCCTCGAACCGGCCGCATACGAGGACCGCGCCGGGGCCTGCCGCGAGCGCCTGCACGCGCGCCTGGGTTAGCGGCACGCCGCGCGGGGTGAGCAGGATGAGCGGGCGGCCGTCCTGCTCGGGCAAGGCGGCGTCGAGCACGTCCGCGCGCATCACCATGCCTGCACCGCCGCCGCACGGCGTGTCGTCCACCTGGCGATGCCGGCCCAGGCCATGCTCGCGGATGGAGCGCGTCTCCAGCGACCAGCCCCCCTCGGCCAGCGCCCGGCCCGCGAGCGAGCAGCCGAGCGGTCCAGGGAACATCTCGGGGAACAGGGTGAGGACGGTCGCGCGCCAAAGGCAGTTGGTTGTCATGCCGCATCCACCTCCGTGGGCGGCACCACGACCAGGCGCCCGGCGGCCACATCCACCTCGGGCACAGCGGCGCGCGTGAACGGCACGATCAGGGGCGGCACCCCGTCCTGAGCCAGCTCCAGGCTCGTGCCGGCGCCGTAGTCGTGAACCTGGGCGACGCGGCCGAGCGGCTGGCCGTCGATGCCGCGGGCTTCCAGTCCGACGAGGTCGGCGAGGTAGAACTCCTCCTCGCCGGGTGGCGGAAGCTGGGCGCGGTCCACGTAGAGGCGGAGATTGGTCAGTCGCTCGGCGGCGGTCCGGTCAGGGAGGGCACGCCCTTGCTCGTCACGCAGCTCGGCGACGCCGTCACCGCGCCAGGCCAGCGACCAGGGCCGCCCCATGTCGTCGTGCAGCGGCGCATACTGGGCGAGCGCCGCAGGTTCCGCCGTGAAGCTCTGCACGTGCACGAGGCCGCGCACGCCGTGCGGCCGGCCGACCACGCCCATGAGGATGCGCTCCCCGCCCACTCTCAGCCCGCGTTGGCCGCCGCCGCGGCGGCCTTCGCGCGCTCCTGAGCCTTCTTCTTGGGCGCGCTCTGCTTCGGCTGCTCGCGATAGGCGGGCATCGGGGCGAGGCCGGCCGTTCCGAGGAACTTCGCGACCCGATCCGTGGCCAACGCGCCGTGGCCCAGCCAGTGCTTGATGCGCTCGTCCTGCAGGCGCACGCGGTCGGCGTGGTCGGCGGGAAGCATGGGATTGTAGCTGCCTACCTTCTCCAGGAACCGCCCGTCGCGCGGGCTGCGGCTGTCGGCGACGACGATGTGATAGTAGGGGCGCTTCTTGGCGCCCGCGCGGGCGAGGCGAATCTTGAGACCCATTCCGGTGTGCTCCTGGGGTTGCCTTGGTGGGCGGGGAAGTCGTGGATGGCCGGACTGATCCCCGGATCAAGTCCGGGGACGGCCATGACGGTGAATGCTGGGACGGCGTCTAGTAAGGCCGCCGCTGCTGCATGGACTTGGGCAGCAGCGCGCTCATGCCCTGCCGCATCAAGCCCTTCTGGCCGAGCTTCTTCATCCGCTTCATCATCTCGGACATGTCGTCGAATTGGCGGAGCAGGCGGTTGACCTCCTGCACCGTGGTCCCGGAGCCGGCGGCGATGCGGCGCTTGCGGCTGGCCTTGAGGATGTCGGGCGTGCGGCGCTCCTTGAGCGTCATGCTGCTGATGATCGCGGCCTGGCGCTTGAGCACGGTCTTGTCGAGGTTCGCCCCCTCGATCTGGTCCTTGAACTTGCCCAGGCCGGGCAGCATCCCCATCACGCCCGAGAGGCTGCCCATCTTGCCGATCTGGCGGAGTTGTGCCGCGTAGTCTTCCAGGTCGAACTTACCCGCGACCATCTTGCGGGCGATCCGCTCCGCCTCCTCCTCGTCAAGGGTCTCGCTCGCCTTCTCGACGAGGCTGACCACGTCGCCCATGCCGAGGATTCGCGAGGACACCCGCTCGGGGTGGAACTCGTCGAGCGCGTCCAGCTTCTCGCCGACACCCATGAGCTTGATCGGCGCGCCCGTGATCTGGCGCATCGAGAGGGCCGCGCCGCCGCGCGCGTCGCCGTCCATGCGGGTCATCACGATGCCGGTGACGCCGACTGCCTCGTTGAACGCGCGGGCGGTCTGCACCGCGTCCTGGCCGAGCATGGCATCGACGACGAGCAGCGTCTCGGCCGGGTCGGTCGCGTCGCGGACGGCGCGGACCTCGTCCATGAGCGCCTGGTCGATTGACAGGCGCCCTGCTGTGTCGAGGATCACGACGTCGAACGCCTCGCGCCGCCCCGTGTCCATAGCGCGCCGGGCGATCAGCACGGGCGTCTCGCCCGGCACGATGGGCAGCGACACGACCCCGGCCTGCTCCGCGAGCTGGGCGAGCTGGAGCTGGGCGGCGGGGCGCTGCACGTCGAGGCTCGCGAGCAGCACGCGGCGGCGCTCGCGGCGGGAGAGGCGGAGCGCGATCTTGCCCGAGGTGGTGGTCTTGCCCGAGCCTTGCAGGCCGACCATGAGGATGGGGATCGGTGCCGGGCGGTCGAGGTTGAGCGGGACGTAGCCTTCGCCGCCGAGCGCCTCGGTCAGCACGTCCTGCACGATCTTGATGACCTGCTGGCCGGGGCTGATGCTGTCCATCACCTCGACGCCGAGGGCGCGCTCGCGCACGCGGCCGACGAAGTCCTTCACGACGGGCAACGCCACGTCAGCTTCGAGCAGGGCGAGGCGAACCTCGCGCAACGCGTCGTTGACGTCCTCCTCGCCGAGCCGGCCTCGCACGCGGAGCCGGTCGAAGGTGGCATTCAGCTTGCCCGAGAGGGACTCGAACACGGGTGGTCTCCAAACAGAAGCGCGCCGCTGCGCGAACCCTCGCGGAGCGGCGTGGCCCCGCGAGGCGCGGGGTTGCGGTGGGTATGGGGGCCTAGGCTTCGGGAGTCAAGCAGCGACGCCGCCAGCGATGGCGGCGGCGGCGCGCGTCACTGCGTGGGTTGGATCGGCGTAGTGGTTATCGCGCCGGACGGCCGCGTTCCGACGGCGGCTGCGCCGCCGCTCTGCGGTGTGCCCGATTGCCCTGTCACGCGGGACCCGGTGTCGAGCGTGGCATTGCTCGCGGGTACTACGCCCTGCTCGGGAGGCGGTGCCGAGCAGCCGGCCAGTCCGAAGCCGAAGGCAAGGACGACGACGCACGGCACGATGGGACGAAACATGGCGTACTCCTCGTAGGACCACTGACACGCTGGCGCTTCGAACGCGCAACGCGGCCTGCTCACGGAAGTTCCCGACCGCGTGCGCAGGGTGGCATCGCGGCGCCGCACTGCTATGTGGGGCCGGGAGCAACCACGGACTCGGCAGTGCGCATCCTAGGCGTCGGCATACGCGTCTATCTCGGCGACCTCTATCTCTCCTTGAGGCGCGAGGGCCATGAGGTCCGCGTCTTCGCGGGCGACCCCCCGGAGCAGCGGGCGTTCGGCGGGCTGATCGAGCCAGTGGCGGATTGGCGGGCCGAGCTCGATTGGGTCGGGCGCGACGGCATCGTCATGTTCGAGGGCGTCGGCCAGGGCGCGGTCCAGGATGCGCTGCGGGCGGAGGGCTACCGCGTCGTCGGCGGCAGCGCGTTCGGGGACCGGTTGGAGAAGGACCGGGCCTTCGGACAGGCGATCCTGCGCGAGGCCGGGATGCCGATCGCCGACAGCGCCGCCTTCGATGACCCGGCATCCGCCCTCGACTGGCTTGCCCGGCATCCCGGCCGCATCGTGCTGAAATGGGACGACGGCGTGCACACGACCTACGTCGGCGAGCATCCGGCCGGCGCGGACGTGGCGTACCAGCTTCGCCGGGCGAATGCGGGGCGCGTGCTGCTGATGGAGCGGCTGGAGGGCGTCGAGGTCGGCATCGGCGCCTACTTCGACGGGCAAGCGTTCCTGCGGCCGGCGTGCCTCGATTTCGAGCACAAGCGCTTCTTCCCCGGCGATCTGGGCGAGATGACGGGCGAGATGGGAACGCTCGCCTCCTACGAGGGTGCTTCGAGGCTGTTCGAGGCGACGCTCGGCCGGATCGCGCCGCACCTCGCGCGCGCCGGGCACGTCGGCTACCTGAACTTGAACCTGATCGTGAACGAGCGCGGCGCCTGGCCGCTGGAGTTCACATGCCGGTTCGGCAACCCCGGCTTCGCTGTGCTGGCGGCGATGCAGCGGGACGGGTGGGGGGACCTGCTCGCGCGGATGGCGGCGCATGGAGGAGAAGGGCGCGGGGGCGAGCGGTTCGCGACGCTGCCGGGCTGGTCGGTGTGCATCGTGCTCACCGTGCCGCCCTTTCCCAGCCTGGCGCAGCGATGCCGCGCCCGAGGACGATCCGCCCGTATTCTTCCACCAGACGCCCGCGGGCGAGGAGGCGGCGCACTACCGGTTCGTGGACATGCGGCAGGAGGGCGGGCAGCTCTTCGTCCATAGGCGGTCTGGCCACGCGATGATCGTGACCGGCACGGGGCCGACGGTCGAGGCGGCGCAGGCGGCGGCGCGGGCGCGGGCGGCCAACGTGATCGTGCCCGAGCTGCGCTGGCGGGGCGACATCGGCGACCGTTACCTGGGCGGCGAAGGGGCGCGGCTGCGCGCGCTCGGCTGGCTGCCCGGCGCATGACCGAGGAGTCCGAGGACGCGATCGGGCTGTGCCTGTATGGTGCTATCTCGCCTGAGGTCGCCGTCGCGCGGCTGCTGCTCGGGGGCGAGGCGGCGGCAGGGATCGCGGCCCTGGTCGCGGCGCGCCGCCCCGAGCCGCCGACGCCGCGCTGGACCGCGCTGGCGCGGCTGGTGGAGGGGAGGGCAGGGCCGCTGGACCGGTTGGCCGCTGAGATCGCGGAGGTCGGGAGCGACCACGTGGGATTCGGCGAGGGCGGGATCGCGCGCGTGGCGGCCTTCTTCGACCGCCAGGCCGCCCGTACGCCCGAGGCGGGCGTGGCACTCTACTCGCTGGGCGATCCCCAGATCCTGGCCGCGGCGACGGCGGAGATCGTGGACTGGCTCGACGCGGAAGGGCTGCTCGGGCCGCGGCCGGGAATGGCGCCGGAGGGGCCGGACGTGCTGGACCTGGGCTGCGGCATCGGGCGCATGGCGGCGGCGCTGGCGCCGCGGTGCCGGTCGATCCTGGGGCTGGACGTGTCGCCGGGCATGGTGGCGGAGGCGCGACGCCGGGCCAGGCATGAGAACCTGCGGTTCGAGGTGACGGCAGGACAGGATTTGGCCGGGGTTGCGGAAGGAGCGTTCGACCTGGTGCTGGCCGTGGATAGCTTTCCCTACATCGTCCAGGTCGGGGACGATGTGGCGGAGCGCCACGTGGCAGGAGCGGCGCGGGCGCTGCGGGCTAGGGGAGCGCTCGCGGTGCTGAATTTATCGTACAGGCAGGATCCCGCGGCAGATCGGACGGACGCGGCCGGCTGGGCGGCGCGGCACGGGTTCACGCTCGAGCGGGCCGGCGAGCGGCCGTTCGCGCTATGGGACGGGACTGCGTTCGTGCTGCGGCGGTGATGCCGCATTGCTGGAAGTCGTAGGGGAAAGTACGCTGACCCTCACTGCACCCTGCCTCGCGTAGATCGCCGGGCGATACATATCGGCCAGCTCCGTGCCGGGATACTCATACTCCCCCGGCGTGACCGCGCGCAGCAGGACGGCGACGCGGAACTCCGGCTTGTCCTTGTCCAGGTCAAGCGCCACGGCGAACCTGTCGTCGGCCGCGATTTGGGAGCGCACCTCGCTCAGCTCGCCGAGCCAGTCCATGCCCGGCACCTTGCCCTCCGGCAGCCGCCCCGCGATCTCCCACCCGGCCGGCAGCCCGGCGCGCACCATGGCCTGGTGCGCCTGGCCGTCCTCCACCTTACCCTCGATGAGCAGCACGAACACGCTGTTCTGCGGCAGCTTGTCCGGGTCCACGGCCTGTCCGTGCTGGTCGAAGAAGTGGCGCTTGACCTGCATCAAGTGGCGCGACGCCGGCGGCGGCGCCAGCGGCACGCCGGAGACCGAGACGCTCTCCTGCAGCGGCGCCGTCCCCGTGTTGCGCACGCGCACCGCGCCCGTGAGCGGCAGCGTCGCCAGCGCCGCGCGTGGCACGTCGCGCCCATCCACGCTGGCCTGGATCGGCGGCGCCCCGTCGCCGAGCGCTGCCGCAGCCGCCGCGGCCCAGGCCTGCTCCTGCGTGTCAAGGGCACGCGGATCAAGGTCGGCACCAGGCAGTGCCGCCGCCATCGCGGGTGCGGCGACGGCGCCCGTGCCGCTCTCCTTGATCAGCACGGCCGTCGCGAGCTGGTCGCGCAGCGCCGTGCCGTAGTCGCTCCCCCAATACTTGCGGCTCGGGGCGTTGAAGGCGGCGCGGAAGAGTGCCACGGCCGGCGCCGGCTCCGCGACCCGCGCGAGGGAGGCGGCGAGCTGGGCGCGTGCGAGTGGGGTGGGAAGCTCCTGCTCGGAGGTCGCCATCACCCGGATCGCCCCGGCCGGGGCGCGTCCGGCGAGCGCCAGCACATAAGCGGCATACGCCTGTGCCGTCCGCGCCGCCGGGTCGTCGGGCGGGCGGCCGACCTCCTCCGCGAGCCAGCCGAGCGCGCCGTCGAGCGACGTCTGCGGCACCGCGGCCCCGGCCCGGCGGGCACGCAGCAGGAACTCGGTGGCATACGCCGTGAGCCACGGCTGCGCCTCGCCTTGCGACGACCAGAGGCCGAACGCGCCGTCGTAGCGCTGCCGGTCGAGCGCCGCCTCCACCGCCCGCTGCAGCCGCCCGGCGCGATCCGGCCCCGCGGCGGCTCCGTCCGGCAGCATGGCGAGCGGCAGGCCGCGGCTCGTGACCTGCTCCAGGCAGCTCAGGGGATAGTCGGCCAGCGCTTGCACCAGCCCAGCCACGCCGTAGCGGACCGCGCCGCCGAGCGAGAGCGTGGCCTGCCACGTTCCCGGCACGAAGACGGCGGTCTCAGGTATCGCGGTCGCCTCGGCGCCGGGCGCCACCTCGGTGCCGCTCACGGTCACGATCCGCCCGCGCGCCGGGTGGACGGAGAGGCTCACCTCGTGCCGGACGGAGAAGCCGCCGGGGCCGGTCACGTCGAGCGCGATCCGACCCTCACCGGCTTCCCCGGCGCGGAGCGTGGTCGTCTGCACGCTCCGCTCGCCCTGGGCGAGGCTCGCCTGCAAGCCGTCCGTGCCGGCCAGCGACAGGGCGCCGGCGGCTGTCACGTGGACCTGCACCGGCCCCGCCGGCAGCTCCACGTTCTGCAGGAGCACGCCGAGCCGCGCGGTGTCGCCGGGTGCCAAGAAGCGGGGCAGCAGCGCCTCGGCCACCAGCTTGTCCCGCACCAGCACGTCCAGGCTCCCAGCGCCTACCGTGTCGCCGGACCAGGCGACCGCCATCAATCGAAGCTGGCCGTTGAAGTCGGGCAGGTCGAGCGGGATGCGGGCGACGCCGTCAGGTCCGGCCTGCACCGGCGGCGTGAAGAGTGCCACCACGCGCTGCGGCGGCGGTGCCGACGGGGCTTCCTCGTCCCCGCCCCCGCCCTGGTGCAGCAGGGTCGGCGTGCCCTCCGCCGGGCGCAGCAGCCTTCCCCACTCGTCGCGGATCTCCACCCCGAGCGCACGCCGCCCCAGGAAGTGGGCGACGGGATCGGGTGTTGCGAAGTTCGTCAGCCGCAGCACACCCTCGTCCACAGCGGCGAGGGTGAGCCAGGCGCCAGGCGCCGCCCGCACCTCGACCGTCGCCGTTCCGCGCGGGCGCAGCACCGGCGGCGCCTCGATGGCGACAGGGAGGGTGCGCGCGGCGGGGTTTATCTGCACCCAGGTCACGCCGATGGCGCGCTCGGAGGTCGTGGCACCCTGCGCCGGGCGGAAGGCATGGACGGCGACGTAGGCGCCCGGCCCCCAATCCGCGCCCACGGGCACGTCCACGTCCAGGCCGCCGCCGGAGGCGCTCGCTTGCAGGTCGAGGTCGCGGATCAGGTGGACGCGGTCGGTCAACACTAGCAGCGTCGCCGGCCCGGCGAAGGGTGCCTCGACGTGGACCCGCGCCGTGTCGCCCGGCTTGTAGCTCGCCCGGTCGGAGCTGACGCGGATTCGGGCGGGCACGTCCGGGTTGCCGGAGCTGTCCCAGCCGGCGGTGAACACGCGCGACGCGGCGGCGAGGCCCTTCCCCGACTGCACCACCTGCAGCTTGTAGCGCCCGAAGCCGAGCCGCCAGGCGAGGTGCAGCGGGGCGCCGTCAGCGTTGATCGCTGCCGCCGCGCTGTCCACGGGCTCGTCGCGCCAGGTCGTCTCGTAGCTGGCGACGCCGCGGTTCACGACGAGCCGCCAGTCCGCCACCTGGCGCACGAGGGTCACGTGCACCGGCATGGCGATGCGCGCACCGTCGGGGCTGACCGCGATCACGTCGAAAGCGGCGTCCTCGCCGGGCGCGACGGCGCCCTCGGACGCGGCGGCGCGGATGCCGATGAGCGGGCCGGCGGGGCGGATCGGCACGGTCTCCGTCGCGGAGACGGGGCGGCCCGCGGGGTCGTTGAGGGTCGCCGTCACCTTCGCCTGCAGCGCGCCCGTCACGTCCGGCAGGTGCGCGAGGTCGAGCGGCAGGCTGGTGTTCCCCTGTGCGTCGGTCTCGGGCAGGCTGGGGGTCGCCGGGTCGGCGGGAACCTCCTCGCCCTCCAGGCCGAAGCTGTAGCCGGCGAACGCGGCGAAGGGCGCCGGGTCGGCTTCGAGGCGCACCGATCCGTCGCCGCTCAGCCCAGCGCCCGGCGCCCCGTAGAGGAAGCGTACAGCGACGGGAAGCTGGGCCGTGCCGCCGGGCGTGAGGGGTGCAGTCGGCTTGGTGAGGTCCACCGCGAGCCGCGCCGGCACGAAGGCGTCAACCTGGAAGCTCGCCTGGCCGACATCCGGCCCATCCGCGCTGGTGCGCAACGCGACGGTCCACGTCCCCGCCTGGGCGCCGCCCGAGAGCGCCACCGGCAGGGAGAGCGCGGCGCCGTCCCCGAGCTTCGGGACCAGGTCGGCGAACACCTGGCCGCCCGGCCGCTTGACGACGACGTGGACGGGCACAGGCGCCGGGTGCCCGGCGGCGTCGCGCAGGAGCGCCGTCGCGTGCACCGTCTCGCCGGGCCGGTAGATTCCGCGGTCGAGCCAGACGAAGGCGTCGAGCGGCCCCGGCTGCGGGCGGCCGGAGACGCCGCGGTCGGCCAGGTCGAAGGCGGGGCGGGTCAGGTTGAGCACGGTGAAGTCGCCGTCCGGCCCGGCGAGGTGCAGCGCTGCCGGCGCCATGCCGGACTCGCCGTGCAGCAGGGCGGGGGCGAACAGTGCCGTGCCGTCCGGGCCGGTCGTCTCCGTCGCGAGCACTTCGTTGTCGGCGGCGATCAGCGCGACCTGGACGCCGGGCTTGGGTTGCGCGTCCGCGTAGCCGCGCACCTGCACGTGCAGCCCGTCGCCGCCCTGCCAGGCCGTCGGCGCGAGGTCAGTGCGGAGCACCATCTGCACCGCCTGGGGCGAGTCGCCGCCCATGGCCGGCGTGCCGTCACCCGGCCGGGCGAGCAGCAGATAGAGGCCCGGCTTGTCGAGGGCTGGCGGCAGCGGCAGCTTCGTGTGCAGAAGGTCGTTGCGTGTGAAGCCGGGGATGTCCGCGCGTCCCTGCCAGACGAGCGCGCCGGACTGGCGCAGCGTGTCGAGGTCGGTGCCCTGCAGGTCATCGCCTGGCGGGTGCTGCGCGAGGAAGGGTTGCGCCGCCCGCTCGGTGACGCGCACCAGGTCGAGCTTCACCGCCGAGAGGTTCACGCTCGCGAGCGAGACCTGTGCCGGCGCGCTGCTCGGCTGCAGGTAGCGCGCGCCGTCGAAGACGAGGCGCGGCTGCCGGTCGGGCATCGCGACGGTGAGCATGTCGGCCGCCTTGAGGCTCATCCCGTCCGCGCCCGGCATCCCAGCGTGGAAGATCACGCGCGTGCTCGTCCCAGGGCGGAGCCCAGTGATGCATACCTGGCCGGATTCGAGCGTCACGGCGGCGTCCGGCACCTTCGGATCGAGCCGCACCCAGTCGCCGGCGTGGAAGTCCGCGGTGCCGCCGGGCTTGCCGATGAAAGCGATGCAGGCGCGGGCGGGAAAGCTCTCCGGCTCGGTGTGGACGGCGCGCACGAGCAGGCCGAGCTGCTGCTCGCGCTGGGTGAGCTGGCGGCGGAGGTCGGCGTCATCGGGGGCGAGCTTCGCCGCGGCTTCGAGGACCTCGATCTCCTGGACGGGGCGGCCCAGCGCTGCCAGCGCGTCGCGCATCACGCGCAGGGCCGGCTCCTGATCGGCGCCGCCAGCCTCGTAGGAACGCCAAGCGGCGGCGAGCGCGTGCTTCGGGTCGGGCTGCGGCTGCTTGAGGAGGGCGCGAGCGAGCGAGAGCCAAAGTGCAGGCGTCGTCTCGCCTTGCCCCAGGCGCTCGGCCCACGAGGACGCCGCCGCAGCCCAGTCGTCGTGCGCCTCCGCCGTCTGGGCGCGCGTCTCCGCGTCCGCCCGCTGCAGCGTCGTGGCACCCGCGGGGAACCGCTTCTGCAGCGTACGCGCGAAGGAGTCCGAGTCCGCCTGCACGCCCGGGATCTCGAGTTCGTCACTGCGGGCCGGACCCGGCAGCAGGCAAGCGACAAGCAGCAGGACACCCAGGATCAGGCGCATCGTCATTCCCTACAGGCTCGGCAGCGTGCTCGTTCCGCCGCGGCCACGGCATGATGGCCGTGATTGCCACTCCGCTCAACGATTTCCTGTAGCTACTCACGCCAGCGCGCAGGCAGTCGGCCGCGCTGCCGAGATATCGCATCCAGGAACATGCGCGCCGCAAATAGGAGCATCATCATAAACGCGAGCTAAAATCTCGTCCGGCTTCGCCTGAATTGGCCAGAGTCAAGTCCCTACAAGCCTTATCGGGTTGTGTCATCGCGACAGACGCTGCTAGCCAAACGCCCGCAGTGATGTCGTTCTGAACGCATTTTTGTTGCCCTTACTGGGACAGGAGATACACTATGGCTACAATAACTGTTGGCCCCGGCGAACAATACTCAACAATTTCTGCGGCCGCTGCGGCTGCAAATAGTGGCGACACGATCAACGTCGATGCCGGAACCTACACCAACGACTTCCCGACCATCTCGCAGAGCCTCACTCTCCAGGCGGTCGGGGGCACCGTGCATATGAACGCGACCCAGGATCCTCCGAACGGGAAGGCCATCATCGACGAGGGCGGCTCCGGGGTGAACGTCACCATCAACGGCTTTGACCTCTCGGGCGCGCAGGTTCCGGACGGCAACGGCGCCGGCATCCGTTACGAGGGCGGCAGCCTCACGCTGAACAACGACAACATCCACAACAATCAGGAGGGTCTGCTCTCCAACGTGGACCCGAACGGCACGATCACGATCAACGGCTCGACCTTCACCAACAACGGCGCAGGCGACGGCTACACGCACAACATCTACGCCGGCGACATCAACAGCCTGACGGTGCAGAACAGCACGATCGACGCCGCGAACGTCGGCCACGACATCAAGAGCCGGGCACAGAACACCACGATCACCAACAACACGATCGAGGATGGCCCGAGCGGGAACTCCAGCTACGAGATCGACCTGCCGAACGGCGGCAATGCCAACATCCAGGGGAACGACATCGAGAAAGGGCCCAATGCCCAGAACCCGAGCGCGATCTCGTTCGGCGAGGAGGGGGGTGTCTATGGGAACTCCAGCCTTACCGTGCAGAACAACACGATGCTCAACGACGACCCGGCCGGCGACACGAACGGCGTGGTGAACGACACCGGCTCGACGGCGACCGTCACGGGGAACAGCCTCTACGGCTGGACAACGGCGGCGGTTGGCCCGGCAAACGTCAGCGGCAACACGATGCTGACGACCGAGCCGGCGCTGAGCAGCCTGACCCCAGGGAGCGCGGTCATATCCGGCAGCGCCAGCGACACCGCTGCACCCGCGCCAAGTCCCACGCCTGCGCCCACGCCTGCGCCGACGCCCACGCCCACGCCCGCATCCACGTCTGCCTCTACGCCGAGCGACACGCTCACGCTCGGCCTGTCCGAAGATGCCTGGCAGGGCGACGCGCAGTTCGTCGCCAGCCTCGACGGCCAGCAACTCGGCCCGGCGCAATCAGTCACCGCGTCTCACGCCGCCGGCCAGGTCCAGAACGTCACCTTCCAGGGCGATTTCGGCGTGGGTCCGCACGATCTCGCTGTGACCTTCCTCAACGATGCCTACGGCGGCTCGCCGAGCATGGACCGCAACCTCTACGTCAATAGCGTGAACTACGACGGCACTAACGTCGCCAACGGTTCCGCCCTCCTCTACGCCGACGGCACCGTGCATTTCCAAATCCCGGCGCTCAGCGGGAGCTGAACGACGGGACACTGCCCGACGCCGGGTCGGTCACTCCGACCCGGCAGTCCCGCCATCCAAGGCCGTGGCGAATCTCGCATCCGGGGTGCTAGGGGTAGCACCATGCCCCTCTCCCCCGAGCAGCACGCCGAGATCGAGGCCCATCGCGCCGCCTCGCAGCCGACGAGGCGCGCCACCGTGCCCGCCCTAGAGGCCATGCTCTACGAGCCGGTCCCGGTGCTCGATCACGGCTTCGTCCGCGTCGTGGACTACATGGGCGACGATGCCGCCGTCGTGCAGGCCGCCCGCGTCAGCTACGGGCGCGGCACGCGCGCGACCCGCGAGGACGAGGGGCTGATCCGCTACCTCATGCGCCACCGGCACAGCACGCCGTTCGAGATGTGCGAGATCAAATATCACGTGAAGCTGCCGATCTTCGTCGCCCGGCAGTGGATCAGGCACCGTACCGCCAACGTGAACGAGTATTCGGCGCGCTACAGCATCCTCGACCGCGAGTTCTACCTTCCTTCCCCTGAGCATCTCGCCGCCCAGAGCAGCGCCAACCGCCAGGGCCGCGGCGACATCCTCGGCGGCGATGAGGCCGCCGAGGTGCTGCACCTCCTCCGCCGGGATGCCGAGCAAGCCTACGCCACCTACAGCTACCTGCTGAACGAAGAGGATGCCGACCCGGCGCGGCGCGGCCTCGCGCGCGAGCTGGCGCGCATGAACCTGACGCTCAACACCTATACGCAGTGGTATTGGAAGACCGACCTGCACAACCTGCTCGGTTTCCTCGCCCTTCGCGCGGACGCGCACGCGCAATACGAGATCCGCGCCTACGCGGAGGCGATGCTGGGCAGCGTCGAGGCGTGGGTGCCGATGACGTGCCGCGCGTTCCGCGACTATCGCCTGGGCGCGGTCACGTTCTCGGCGCCGATGCTGGCCGTGCTTGGCCGGATGCTGGCTGGCGAGACCGTGGATCAGGCCGACAGCGGCCTCTCCAAGCGCGAATGGGCGGAGATGCAGGCCGCCTTGCGGCCCGGCACGACGGCGTGAGCGTGTGTTTGCGACGGGCGACGGCTGGCTTCGTGGGGAGAGGATCATGCGCTGGCCCTGCCTGTGATCCAGGTCACAGCATCCGGTCACGCGTCTCGCCGATTGTTGCGGCCGGTTGACCCGTTAGGAGGGGGAAATGGGCGTTGTGATTCCGTTCCCAAGACCGGCCGCCGGGCAGTTCACGGCGGAGATGCGCACCACGCTGGCCCGCTACGCTGCCGCGACGCCTGGCACCTTGCCCATGGCCTTCGGCAAGAACCGCGACGGCACGGAGTTCTGCCGCTTCGCCAACAGCTTGATGATCAGCCGGGACGGCAGCGGTTGCCTCGTTCTGACCGATATGGCTACCGGCTACGTTGACCGCGGCCCGTTCGACAGCGTGGACGAGATCTGCCTCGTCATCGCCTATATCGCGGCCTGAGGCGGCGTTGCAGGCTCAACGCTACGCCGGGCGAAGTGCTGCGCCCGCGGCGGGAGCGAGGGACAGGCGCTCCCGTTGTATTTGCCCGCTCGTCCTCGCGTCGCTCCCTGCTTCGCCTTGAACGAGCGCGCCGGACGCCTCACGCGCGGCCTGCAAGCAATCGTCCACGGCCTCGTGCAGGGACGACGCATAGTAGGTGGCGCCGAGCAGCGCGCGCATCTGCTCGTCCTTCACCAGGGCGTCCTCCGCGGGCCACAGGCCGACCAGGAGGGGCACGTGCGGCAGTCGCCGCCGAAGCCGGCGCACGAGATAGCGCAGATGCGACGGAGCGCCGCTGAGATCCAGGTAGGAGATGCACACCATGGCGACGCCCTCGACGTCGAGGGTATGGATGCCCTCCCGCGACGCTGCCTCGTAGGGCGCAACGCGGGCGCCGAGCCCGTGCTTGCCCAGAAGCTGCGCCAGCATGCAGGATGCGGCCTCGTCCAGCGGACCGCGGCCGGCAACGCACAGCACCGGCTTGGCGCCGCGCCACGTCGGCGCGAGATGGTCGGCGACGACGGGGACGAGGCCCGGCGCGACCTCTACGGCCGGCGCCTTCTCGGCGGCCGGTGAGTCCGCATGAGCCGCGGCCTCGGTGGCCGGATGCGGCTCCTCGTCGCCGTGGCTGCCGAGATCGACGACGAGCGCCTCGACCGCTTGCTTGATGCCCTCGATCTGACCCTCCGCGAGCACGCCGCGCTGGGCGTCAGCGGCCGCGAGCTGCAGGCCCTTGAGCACGACCTCGTCGTAGTAGGACGAGAGCGACCGTTCCTTGAGCAGATGCTCGGCTTGGTCCTGCGCCTCGTCCGTGTCGCCAGCTAGCATGCGCTGGTAGAAGTTCTCGACGGGCGTCAGCGCCGGTTGGTCGCCGAGGATCACGTCCAGGAACTCCAGGCGGTCCACGTGACGGCCGAGCACGACGAGGCAGAGCGTGAGCGGTGTGGACAGGATCAGCCCGACAGGCCCCCAGATCCACGTCCAGAAGATCGCGGCTATGACCACGGCGGCGGGCGACAGCCCCGTGCTGTGCCCATAGACCATCGGCTCGATGAACTGCCCCGTGATCGTCTCCACGAGCACGAAGAGCGCCGCCGTTTCCACTCCCATGCCCCAGCCGGGGTCCACGCCAGCGGCGAGCGCCGTCGGAAGCACGGCCGCGATGAAGGAGCCGATATAGGGTACGAAGCGCAGCAGCGTGCCGATGATGCCCCATAGCACTGGGCTCGGTACGCCAATGATGTAGAGGCCGAGGCCGATGATGACGCCGAACATGGTATTGATAGCGAGCTGCGCGAGGAAGTAGCGGCTGAGCCGATGGGCGGCGTCGTCCATCGCAAGGGTGGTACGGTGCAGATCGCTCGAGCCGAAGAGGCGGATCAGCCGGTCGCGGAGATCATCCTTTTGCAGCAGCACGAAGATCGCGACGATGAGCACGATCAGCAGTTCCTCGAGCGGACTCAGCACCGGTGACAGGATCCGCTGCGCGATCGTCAGCGGTGCCGGGCTTGGCTGCTGGACCTCGACCGGGACTGGCTTCGGCGCAGTGCCCTCAGGCGCCGTGCTGGCGGGATTTGGCGTTGCCGCTTCGCCCGGGCTCGCCTTCTCTCCCCGTCCGAGGCGTTTCTCGACGCTTTCGACGCGGCTGCTCACGAAGCTCTCGATGGTGTTCACCTTCCTCTCGATCGTGTTGGCGTATCGCGGCAGGTCGGAGGCGAGGCTTGCGACCTGCATGCCGATCACGCTGCCCACCGCGAGGATGATGCTGATCGCGAACACGACCGCGAACAACACGGCGAGCACGCGCGGCACATGGATACGGCGCAGGAGCGTCACGACTGGCGAGAGCACGAAGGTCAGAAGCACGGCGAGCGTGATCGGGATCAGCACCTCGCGCCCGAGATAGAGCGCCGCGATGATCACGACGCCGACCGCGAGCGCGAGCAAGCCACCCAGGCCAGGGACGTTCGCGGCCGGCACCTGGGCGGGCCCACGGGTGGCGGGGGAGCGGGAGAGGCCGGCAGTCTTGTCTGACATCGGGGTAAGCGTCCTAAGCGCGAGAGAGGGAAGCGAGTTCGATGCGGGCGTGTTCAGCGTGCTCCGCGCCCTATAGCGGGCTAAGAATTGTGCTGGCCAACAAATGTTTGCTAGCCTGTTGCGGAGGGGTGCGGTCACTGCTTACGGTGCCCCAGCACAGGGAGTCGCTCCATGTCCATCATCGCTTGGCTGATCCTCGGCCTGATCGCGGGCTTCATCGCGAGCAAGCTCTACAGCGGCAGCGGCCAGGGTGTCGTGCTCGACATCGTGCTCGGCGTCGTCGGCGCGTTCGTCGGCGGTTTCATCTTCGAGGCGCTCGTCGGCGCAGGCATCACCGGCTTCAACATCCCCAGCCTGATCGTCGCCGTGATCGGCGCCATCATCGTGCTGTGGATCTACCACGCAGTGGCCGGCCGAAGGGCGCTGTAGCCGGCCGCCAGACCGATCTCTGCCCCTGGCCCGCAGCGCGCCGAGGGCAGGCTCGCGATCGCGCTGCGGCGGCAGGGCGAGCGGACGGTACTCGGCGTCCTGCGACAGGAGGGATGCCTCAAGGCGCGTTTCCCGCGGGTCCGGGGTGATACAGCCGAGGTGATCACGGTCAACCTCTCCGGCGGCGTCGTGGGCGGCGATCAGCTTGCCGTTCAGGTCGCGCTCGGCACCGGCGCGCGCGCCATGGCCTCCGGGCAAGCCGCGGAGCGGTTCTACCGGGCGCTGCCCGGCTCACCGCCGTCCCAGGTGCGCACGGTGCTCACGGTAGCAGACGGCGGAAGTCTTGAGTGGCTGCCGCAGGAGAGCATCCTCTTCGACCACAGCGCCCTCGACCGCTCGCTCGACGTGAACCTGGCCGAGGATGCCTGCTTCCTGGGCGTGGAGAGCCTGGTATTCGGCCGGGCCGCGATGGGGGAAGCCGTCGAGCACGTCAACCTACGCGATTTGATCAGGGTTCGGCGCCGAGGCGAGTTGCTGCTGCACGACGCGATACGGCTGCATGGCAGCGCGCGCGAGATTCTCGCGCGCCGGGCGACGGGGGCTGGAATGCGCGCCTTCGCGACGCTCGTGCTCGCGCGGCCGAACGTGGACCTGCTGCTCGACCCGCTGCGGGAAGCGCTCGCGGGCACGCCGGCCGAGGCAGGCGTGTCAGCATGGAATGGATTGCTCGTGGCGCGGCTCGCGGCATCCGCCGGCATAGACCTTCGCACTGCCCTCGCCGCCGCGCTCGCGGAACTGCGCGGTGGGCGGTCCCTGCCGCGCGCGTGGGCCTGCTGACGCAAGCCGTCACCGGTCCGCGATGGCAAGGTAAGGGATGTTGCCGACGGTTCCGGTGCTGAAGCTGAGGTAGCTGAGGTCGCTGGTGGTCAGCCCGGCAAGGGTGACCTTGGCGGTGACCTGGCCGTTGCCGGCGATGTCGGCGTTGACCGTCAGCCCCTGGTAGCCGGAGGCACCCTCGCTCGGCGTGGTGGCGTAGGATGACTGCCCGGCGATGAAACCGTAGAGCGTGACCATGTCGCCAGGGCGGAAATTGACGACGGTGTTCCAGACGAAGGCCGAGGTGCGCGCGTCGGTGAAGAAGGTGTCGGTGCCGCTGCCGCCGACCAGGAAGTTGCTGCCCGTGCCGCCGTCGAGCACGTTCTGGCCGCCGAGAGCCGCCAGCGCGTCGTTGCCCGACCCTTGAATGAACACGTTGTCCACCCGCGCGGACACGGCCATCCGATCGCTCCCTGGAAGCGTGAGCTGCTGCCGCAAGTAGCCTACCGGACCCGCGTAGGCGCGCCCGGAAAGCTCGGACGCGACGCCCGTGGTCTGGTCCATGGCGCCGAAATTGTCCGTAACCGGGGCTGTGCCGCTCGTGCTGATCGTCTCGGAGACGGCCGTAGTGGAGGCGGGGGCGTCGTAGAGGAGCGGGTCGAGGCGCGCCATCTGCGCCGAGTTCACGGTCCAGTCGTCGTTGAGTATGCCGCCCGCGCCGCCCTGGTTGGGGTTCCAGGACCAGTAGGCCCAGCTCGGCCCCTGCCGCCCCGCGGCGACCGACAGGCCGCCGCTGCTGCCGAGCTGGCCATCGAGATACGCGGTCAGCTCCGAGAGCCAAGGCGAGTCCCCGGGCGACTGCATCGCCGCGCCGAACTCACCCACGAGAACGGGTGCGATATTCTGCTGGTAGATGTAGCCCCAGTATTGGTTCCAGATCGCGGGCAGGTTGTTGGGGTAGCCGCTCGCCTGGTCGTAGGTCGTCGGGTGCACCGAGGCCGGGTAGTCGTGCACCGAATAAACGACCTTGTTCGGGACGTTGGTGACGATCGGGTCGGAGGCGACGCCGAGCAGGTTCTCCTGCTGCGAGGGATCGCTGCCCGAGTAGGTCTCGATGCCCTCGACGATCATCAGCCACCCTGGGCTGTAGGCTTGGATGGCCTTGGCGGCGGCGGTCGCGGCGGCGGCCCAGTCGTCCGGCCCGCCGCCGCCCCAGGTGGCGGGGTCGTGCGGCTCGTTGTCGAGGTCCGCGCCGATGATCGTCGGGTTGCCGGCGTAGCGCCGGGCGAGGGCGACCCAATCCTGCTGGAAGCGCGCGGCGGAGTAGGTGGAGTCGTACCAGAGGCCGTTCGCGTTGGCGCCGCCCCCGGCCGAATTCCGGTGGTGATCGAGGATGATCTTCAGCCCGACCTGACCGGCGTAGGCGACGATCTTATCCATGATCTGCAAGCCCGTGAGGCCCTGCAGGTCCGGATTGAGCGTGTAGTCGATGCCGCTCGGCGTGCTGCCGGGATCGAAGAGCTGGTCCGACCAAGGCAGGCGGATCGTGTTGAATCCGGCCTGGACCATCTCGTTCATCATGGTCTTGTAGTTCTGCGCCCAGAGCCCGGTCGGCGCGAAGTTCGGGGTCTCGAATCCGTACCAGTTGACCGCGGCAATTTTCACGGGCGCGCCGCCCGCGCCGACGATCTGGTTGCCGTTCGTGCTCAGGAAGCCTTGGGGCAGCAGATGATTGCTGGCGTCCGTCGCTGGTTGATCGCTCACGCCAGCGATTAAACCGCCTCCTCCTTACCCAACCGCTAAGCCTGCCGGCTACTCGGCAACCGCCGCGCCGGCCGGCCGCCTGACATCGTGTGCGCCGTAGCGCCAACCAGGAACGAGGCTCATGCCATGCTCGCCGTCGCCGCCGCTGCTGGCTGGCCCGGCATTGGCGGGAGCGGCAGGCGCGATCTCGATGGAGTCCGCGGCGCCCCACGGTCTCTGCTCGACGATGGTGTAGCCCATGCCCCGCAGGATGCGTTCCGTGTCGGGCGAGAAGGCGCGCGGCTCCTCATAGACCGCGTCCGGCAGCCATTGGTGGTGGAAGCGCGGCGTGTCCACGGCGTCCGCGATGCTCATGCCGTAGTCCACGACGTTGAGCAGCACCTGCAGCACGTTGGTGATGATGCGGGCGCCGCCGGGTGAGCCGAGGACGAGAAAAGGCTTGCCGTCGCGCAGCACGATCGTAGGCGCCATGCTGCTGAGCGGGCGCTTGCCGGGCTCGACGGCGTTCTGCTCGCCCTGAACGAGGCCGAACATGTTGGGCGTGTTGGGCTTGGTCGTGAAGTCGTCCATCTCGTCGTTGAGCAGCACGCCGGTGCCCGGCGCCATCACGCCCGCGCCGAACAAGCCGTTGAGCGTGGTGGTGAGCGCGGCGGTGCCGCCGTCCTTGTCCACGGCGGAGATGTGCGTTGTTTGGGGCGCCTCGTGGGGCGGGGTGCCGGGGGGAAGCTGAGGGGAAGGCGTGGCCCGGTCCGGCGGGATCGCGGCGCGGATGGCGGCGGCGTAGGCTGGGTCGAGCAGGTGAGCAACCGGGTTCTGCACGAAGGCCGGGTCGCCGAGGTAGGTGTTGCGGTCGAGGTAAGCGTGGCGCAGCGCTTCCACGATCAGATGGACGCCCGCTGCCGAGTGCCAGCCCAGGCTACGCAGGTCGTAGCCCTGCAGGATGCCGAGCGTCTCGCAGAGCGTGACACCGCCGGAGCTGGGCGGAGGTGCCGAGAGGATCGTGAGGCCCCGATAGGTGCATTGGATCGGCACGTCCTCGGTGACGCGATAGGCGGCGAGGTCTTCAGCCGTGAGCACGCCGCCATCCTCCTGCGAGGCGTCGGCGATCGCGTCGGCGACCTGACCCTTGTAGAAGGCGTCGGGTCCCTGCTGGGCGAGGCTCTCCAAGGTGCGGGCGAGGTCCGGCTGCACGAGGCGGTCGCCGGGCTGGAACGGCGAGCCGTCCGGCCGGAAGAAGATGCGCGCTGCCTCCGGGTCGCGCCGCAGCACCGCACTCCCCGCGTGCAGGATGGCGGTGTCGCCGCGAGTGAGGACGAAGCCGTCGCGGGCCAGCGCTATCGCGGGTGCCATCACCTGGGCGCGGGAGAGCCGGCCCCAGCGCTGCCGCGCAACATCCAGCCCCATGGCGCTGCCCGGCACCGCGACCGCCTTCCAGCCGACCAGGCTCGCGCCTGGGATGGGCTTGCCCTCGGCGCCCAGATACATGTCGCGCGTGGCCTTGGCAGGCGCGGTCTCGCGGAAGTCGAGGAACACCGCGCGCCCGTCCGCGAGCCGTGCCACGAGGAAGCCGCCGCCGCCGAGATTGCCGCAGCAGGGGTTCACGACCGCCTCGGCGTAGGCGGTCGCCACGGCTGCGTCCACGGCATTGCCGCCCTCGCGGAGGATCTGCGCGCCGGCCTCCGAGGCGAGGCGCTGGGAGGAGACGACCATGCCGCCCGGCCCCTCCACGGGCGCCAGTGAGGCAGCGTGCGCGGCGCCGCTGAGCAGCAGCAAGGCCAGTACAAGCCGCATGGTTCCCTCCGGTGCGCCGCCGCGCGATAGTCAGGCATCAAACCCGCCCAGGGAAGTCCCCAAGGAAGCCTCATGACGCTAAACGTGAACGGCCGAACGGCCGACCATCCGATCAACTCCTTGTTCCTCGAGCGCTGGTCGCCGCGGGCCTTCGATGGGCAAGCCGTGCCGGAGGCGGACCTGATGACCATGCTGGAGGCGGCTCGCTGGGCGCCCTCCTCCTCCAACGTTCAGCCCTGGCGCTTCCTCTACGCGATCAACGGCCGGCCGCACTGGGAGCGATTCCTCGCCTTGCTCAACGAAGGCAACCGCGCCTGGTGCAAGGACGCCGGCGCCCTGCTCGTGCTTGTCAGCGAGAGCATCCGGCAGGTGCCGGACAGGGGCGAGGTACGATCCTACACGCACTCTCTCGATGCCGGCTGCGCCTGGGGCTTCTTTGCCCTGCAGGCGACCATGATGGGCTACCACGCGCACGGCATGGCGGGATTCGACAAGGAGCGCGCCGCCCGCGACCTCGGCGTGCCGGACACCTACCGCGTCGAGGCGATGATCGCGGTCGGGCGCCGGGCTGATCTGGCGACGCTGCCGGAGGCGCTCCGCGCCCGCGAGCAGCCGAACACGCGCCGGCCGCTCGCCGAGACGGTGATGGAGGGCGGGTTCCCGCGCGGTTGACGTTGGTTGCGCCGAGCGCCGGCCGTTGCCATCTCGAAGGCAACGGAGGGCAATCATGGCAACTGAGACGGCGACCTTGGCGGGCGGGTGCTTCTGGTGCCTGGACGCGGTGTTCCGCAACTTGCGCGGTGTTGCGCGCTCCGAATGCGGCTACGCGGGCGGCAGCGTCCTGAACCCTACCTACGCCCAGGTCTGCACCAAGCGGACGGGTCATGCAGAGGTCGTGCAAGTGGATTTCGACCCGGCGCAGCTCTCGTACGAGGACCTGCTCCGCATCTTCTTCACCATTCACGACCCCACGACGAAGGATCGGCAGGGTGCCGACGTGGGGCCGCAATACCGCAGCGCGATCTTCACGCAGTCGCCCGAGCAGGAAGCGGCGGTGCGGCGCGTGATTGCGGAGGTGCAGCCGCTCTGGGGTGCGCCGATCGTGACCGCGGTGGAACCGCTGCAGCGGTTCTGGCCCGCGGAGCCGGAGCACCAGGACTATTACGCGCGCAATCCCTGGGCGGGCTACTGCCAGATGGTGGTGGCGCCGAAGGTTGCGAAGTTCCGCAAGCAGTTCACGGACCGGCTGCGGACGCCGACGCCGGCCGCGGCTTGATCTGCCGGCGCTCTTCGCTGTGCAGTGGAACGCGTAGCCCCGAAGCAAGTTAGTGCTCAACAGCCTGCGAGGGCTGGATCGAGTTCCACTGTGCGAGGGGTCACTATGGACAACAAGAATTTGCATGAGCGTGTCCGGGCTCGGGCCCACCTGCTGTGGGAACAGGAGGGCAGGCCCGAGGGGAAGGCGGCGGAGCATTGGCAACGCGCCGCATCCCTCGTCGAGAGCGAGCAGGATGCCGGGCCAGCCCCAGCGGACCTCGCCATGACGGAGATCGCAGGCGACGACCCGGGTGAGCGGAGGCTGCGCAAGGAAGACACGTCGCCGCGCACGACAGCGGCCGCGAGCAAGACGGCGAGCCTGCGAGCAAGACGGCGGCCTCGAGCAAGACTGGGAGCGCCCAGCCGGCGAAGCCAGCCTTGGTTCCGACGGCCACGAAGAGCAAGCGCACGCCCAAACCGGCACCCTGAAGCCGGCGAGCGCGCGGTTCGCACCTTTCAGGATCGGCGGCCAGCCAAGCGCCGCGCCCGATTGCGCCGCGCGTGATCTTGGGCGGGAACGGCACCGCCTGACGTCCGGCGCGCGGGCGTGATAAGCCGTCAGGCATGACAACCCCACCTGCGCCGCCAATTACCGCTAGGATTTCCAGGCGGATCGAGCAGCTCGGCCGCACCCGGACCGACGACTACGCCTGGATGAAGGATGAGAACTGGCAGGCCGTGCTGCGCGATCCGTCGGTGCTGCGCCCCGACATCCGCGCCCATCTGACCGCCGAGAACGCCTACACCCAGGCTGTGCTCGCCGGCACCGAGGCGCTGCAAGCGGAGATCCTCGGCGAGATCAAGGGCCGCATGAAGCAGGACGACGCGTCCGTTCCGAATCCGGACGGGCCATGGGACTATTACGTGCGCTACGAGACAGGCGCGCAGCACCCGGTGCACGCCCGCAGGCCGCGCGGGCAGATGCAGGACGAGCAAGTCCTGGTGGACGCGGACGCGCTGGCGAAGGATCACCCGTACTACGCGCTCGCCGGTGCCGAGCACAGCCCGGACCACCGCCTGTTCGCCTATGCCGAGGATACCCAGGGTTCCGAGGTCTATCGCGTGCGGATCAAGGATCTCGCCACCGGCACCGTGCTACCTGAGGCGATTGAGAGCTGCACCGGAAACTTCGCCTGGTCGCCGGACTCCGCCTGGCTGTTCTGGACCTATCGCGACGAGAACGGGCGCCCCACGCGGATCTACCGCCGCCGGGTGGGCGACGGGCCGGACGGCGACGTGCTCGTCTATGAGGAGGCGGATCCCGGCTTCTTCCTCAGCATCGCGCCTACGGACTCCCGGGCCTGGCTCGTGATCACTTGCGGCGACCAGGAGACCAGCGAGGCGCGGCTGATCCCTGCCTCCGATCCGGAAGCGGCGCCGCGCGTGGTCGAGCCACGGCAGAAAGGCGTGCGCTACGATGTGGAGCACTGGGACGGGCGCTTCATCATCCGCACCAACGCGGACGGCGCGATAGATTTCAAGCTGGTGAGCGCGCCCGAGACCGCGCCGGGCCGGGCGAACTGGCAGGACTGGGTTCCGCACCAGCCCGGCCGCTTCATCGTCCGCACTGCCGCCTACGCCGGGCATTTCGCGCGGCTGGAGCGTGTGGACGCCAACAACCGCATCGTGATCACGGATCGAGATACCGGACGCGAGCACGTCATCGCGGTGGACGAGGAAGCCTACGTGCTGCGCCTGCAAGGCGGCTACGAGTATGACACGGCCGTGCTGCGCTACACCTACGAGTCGCCGACTACGCCGCGCCAGTGGTTCGACTTCGACATGCGAAGCCATGAGCCGGTGCTCCGCAAGATGCAGGAAATTCCCTCCGGCCACGACCCGGCCCGCTACGTCACGCGCCGCCTGCATGCCCGCGCCGCGGACGGGGCGGAGGTGCCGATCACCGTGCTCATGCGCCGCGACACGCCCGTGGACGGCTCCGCGCCGCTCCTGCTCTACGGCTACGGCGCCTACGGGATCGCCATGGAGCCGGCCTTCTCCGTCCGCCATCTCAGCCTCGTGGACCGCGGCTGGATCTGGGCGACGGCGCACGTGCGCGGCGGGTCGGAGAAGGGCTGGAGCTGGTTCCTCGACGGGCGCGGGGCGGCGAAGCCGAACACGTTCACCGATTTCATCGCCGCGGCCGAGCACCTGGCGGACGAGGGCTTCGGGCGGCGCGGCGGGATCGTGGCCATGGGCGGCTCGGCGGGCGGGCTGCTGGCCGGCGCGGTCGCGAACATGCGGCCCGACCTATGGGCCGGGATCATCGCGAACGTGCCTTTCGTGGACGTGCTGAACACGATGTCCGACACCAGCCTGCCGCTGACGCCGCCGGAATGGCCGGAATGGGGCAACCCGCTCAAGGACCCGGCGGCCTACGACACCATCGCCGCCTACTCGCCCTACGACAACGTCGCCCCTCGTTCCTACCCCGCGATCCTCGCGACCGCCGGCCTTTCCGATCCGCGGGTGACGTACTGGGAACCGGCGAAATGGGTGGCGCGGCTGCGAGATGCGACAAGCGGCAACGATCCGGTGCTGCTTCAGACGAACATGGAAGCGGGCCACGGCGGTGCTGCCGGGCGGTTCGACGCACTCAAGGAGACGGCACTGCATTATGCCTTCGCACTCTGGGTGCAGGCGCGCGACCGCTAGTGTCGATTCATGTCGCTGATGGTATAGGGCATCAGTGACGATCGCACCTGTGAGCTTGCCGCGACAGATGCAGCCAGGGACCGGCGCCTAACCGTGCGGTCTTTGCGACGCGGCTGCCCGGCACTACTTGTCCAGACTAGGGAAGCGTGCCCACATTTCCCGCGGGCCACAAACCCCGGAGTTCCATCAGCACTTGTTCCGCCAGCACTGTGAGCATTCTTCCTGATGACCGCGATGATTGATCCTTCGCTCCCTCCCGCTTTCCAGCGCGACAACTCCCTCCTCTGGCAGCATCGGGCCTTGTGCCGCCTTTCCCTGCCCTTGCGGACACCGCGGGGCGGGACTTGGTCGCGCGAGACCGAGATCGCGAGCGTCGCGATGGGCACCGACGCTGCGGCGGCCGGAGAGACCCTGCCGCTGCCGTCGGGCCGGCTGCTGCGCCTGCTGCTCCTGCACATCTTCACCGCTGCCCTGCGCGCGGACACGGCCGCCGCCGCCGTCGGGCCGGATATCGCGTCCGTCGCCGCCGCGCTTGGCCTGGACGGCGCGCCGCCGCTGCGCGAACTGCAAGACCAGCTCGACCGCCTGCTCGCGGCTCGGCTTCGCGTCGCGGAAGGACGCCAGGCGCCGCTCTCTGTGCTGGACGGCCGCGCGCAGCGCGGCGGGTCGGCCGCGTGGCGCCCGGTGCTGCGCCTGACCGAACGCTTCTTCGCGAGCCTGCGCCAGAACGCGGTGCCACTCGACCGCGCCGCCGTGACCGCGCTCGGCGCATCCGCCCCGGCCCTCGATGCCTACGCGTGGCTCAAGGAAACGCTGCCGGCAGCGGCGGCGGACGAGCCCGTGCTCGTCACGTGGGATGCCCTGCAGCAGCAGTTCGGGTCGGGCGCGTCGGCCGCCACCGAGCCGTTCAGGGCCGCCTTCATCGCGAGCCTTGAGGCGGCGCGGGAGGTGCATCCGGCGGCACGCTTCACGGTTGGCCCGGACGGGGTGGAGCTGCGGCATAGCCCGGCGTTGGTCAGCGTCGCCGCCGTGCCCGAGCCAGCGGATCCGGTCAACATGGATGAGGCACAGGATTTCGCCCCCGCTGTTCCGCCGGAACCGCCGCTGGCGAGCGATGAGGCGGTGGAGGCCAGGGAGGCACCAGCACCGGCGGCACCACCCCCCGAGCTGGACCGGGTCGAGCCGCCCGTGCCTCCTGTGGAGCGGAGAGCCTCGCCCGAGTGGGAGAGGAACGGCGGCCGGATCAGGCTTGCGCCGGTGCTGACCGGGCTCGCGCAATCCGTGTGGCTGCGGCGCGGCGGGGATGAAAGCAGCGCGACGATCGAGGTGACGCCGGGCGCGGACTATCACCCGGCCCGCCGCTCGCTGCTCATGCTGGAGCCGGTGATCCTGCAGGTCGCGGGCCAGCTCCAGCCGCGCGAGCTGGAGGAGGTCGCGGCCTGGGCTGCCGCCAACGCCGACTTGATCCAGGATTACTGGGACGGCACGATCGCCTCCGTCTTCGACATCGCCGGCCGCGTCAGGCCCGTTCCCGCGACGCGCTGGTAGGTCAGCCCGCGTGCATCGTCACCGGGGCGGTGCAGCGCGGGCTGGTGTAGGTTCCGGTGACCTCGTCGCCCTTGATCTGTCCGATGAAGGTTTGGATGAAGCCCTTCTTTTCCACGCCGGGCGTTTCCACGCGCGTGCTGACCTGTCCCTCCGGCGTCGCGGTGCCGCGGAGAACCTGGGCGCCGTCGTCCCGCACGAACACCGCCTCGCCGCGCCGCGCGTCGAGGAGGGCGGTGCCGGGGCACGGGTCGCCGACGCGGCCGGCCCAACGGCCGAACGGATGGGTCGGACGGACGTCACAGGCGGCGAGGGCCAGGGCGAGCAGCGGGCAGAGCAGGGACGGTCTCATGCGGCCCACGCGCCCCATCAACCCCGCACCGCCTTCTCCAGCTCCGCCTTGGTCATGCGCGAGCGGCCCTTGATGCCGTTGCGGGCGGCTTCCTCGTAGAGCTGGGCCCGGGTCGTCCCACCGCCGCGCCCAGCCGCCCGCTCCTTCGCTTTCGTCTCGGCGAGACGGCGGCGGTTCTCCTTGGGAGACTGCTTGTTCGAAGCGCCCGCCTCGCTCAGCGCGATGGCGATGGCCTGCTTCGGGTTGCGCACCTTGCCGCCGCGGCCCCGCTCCAGGTCGCCGTGCTTGAACTCGTGCATCACCCGCTCGACCGTCTCGCGCTGCGCCTGCGTCTCCTTGGCCATGGTCTCCTCCTGTCTTTTCCCTCCCTCAGCCGTTGCTGGCGCGGCGGGTTCCGCGTCCTGTTCGCGTATCTGGAAGCAGCCTGCTCGGTGCTCAAGCGCGCTTGGCAGGCCGACTTCGCGGCGCATCGCCACACCCCACCGCCCGGCTACTGCTCCACATTGATTAGCGGGATTACGAACCAACGCTCACCAAAGTCCCAACGCCGGTCTTCGAGATTTCATCGGCTTCTCGCGAGGCTGTAACAGCTACGGCGGCGAACCAGCCTTAAGCCGAGGAAACCGATGCCGAGAAGGGCTACGCTCGCCGGCTCCGGCACGGGCGTGGGGGTCTCGGTGCTCCCGGCGCCTCCCGTGCTGGTGCTGACGCCGCCAGGCCGATGTCGACGATGCCGGTGATGACGGTGTTGATGCCGCCATCGCCGCCTCTGCCGCTGCTCCCTGGGTCGTCGCCGCTGACGTTCGTTGCACCAACTCCGCCTGTTGCCGAGCCACCGTTCCCGCCACTGCCGCCATCGCCGCCGTTAGCACCGGCTGTTGTCGTGATGTCTGAGGGCGTAGTCGCAAGCGAGAGGCCGCCGGTATCGATAATGCTGCCATCCCCGAGTTCGATGATATCGCCAGGGCCGACGTCGATGATGCTGACGGCGGTGGCCCTGCCGCCGTTTCCGCCCGCGCCGCCGATGCCCCCGGCGCCCCCAGTGGGCCCGCTCGCGTCCTGGTTAAGCAAGGCAGCAATGCCAACGTAGGCCCCGCCAGTCCCGCCTGTTGCCGAGCCACCGTTCCCGCCATTGCCGCCACCGCCGCCGTTGGCGCGGGCCGTCGTCGTAATGTCCACGAAAGTAGTCGCGCCCGAGGTGTTGCGAGCGCCGATGACACTGTCATTGCCGCTGCCGAGATCGATGATGCTGTTAGGGCCGACGTCGATGATGCTGACGGCGGTGGCCCTGCCGCCGTTTCCGCCCGTGCCGCCGATGCCCCCGGCGCCTCCAGTGGGCCCGCTCGCGTCCTGGTTAAGCAAGGCAACAACGTCGGCCCCGCCAATTCCGCCTGTTGCCGAGCCACCATCACCGCCATCGCCGCCACCGCCACCGTTGGCAACCGCTGTCGTCGTGATGTCCACGACTGTCGGCAGTGCGAAAGCCACGTTCGAAGCGAGTGTGGCAGCAAGGGTCAGGGTCAAAAATGATCGTAATTCTTTCACAACAGATCTCCATGTCCAGAGAGTTGGAAAGCTGGCCATTTTCTGTGCACAAACGTCTTACCGCAGCCTTAATTGACCTTCCAGCTCAAGACCGCGAAATTTCTCGGCTGTTGCGCCGCGTCCACAGTAACCAAGGCGGCGTTGTCAGGCTGCACAGTAACCGGCGCGACATGGTCAGGCTGAGGGTCGGGACAATCGCGAGGGCTTGTACCTGAGCAGGAGCTCACGCCAGCGTGGTGCGTTTGTGGACATCGGGTAATCGCGGTCGCAAGCCTGAACCTTCCATAGCGCCGCGATCCGCGCGCTGACACTCGCCCGGCAATTGGCAACGTGAAGGCGGCTCGATGACTCGATTTGTTGCTGCAGACGTTTCGCAGCAGCTTACGGCGATCTGTGTGATTGGCGAGGGCGGTCGGAGAGTGTGTCGTGGCCTGCGCCTCAAAAGCCGCAGCGGATCGAGCGCGTGGTGAGGGAGTGCGCTCGAGTTCACGCGCATGTCGGCTTGCAGGCTGGCCCCGTGACACCTTGGCTTGTGCATGAACGGCACGATCGAGGGCTCGACGTCAGCTCCCTCGACAGCCTGCACGCACACGCCGCGCTCGAGATGCAGCCGAACAGGGCACAAGAACGACGCGGCGGGCCGGCGCAGATCATGCGCACGGTGCGGTATGCGTCCGTGCACGCGAAGTCGCGTCACGCCCACCGAGCGCGTACCCTGCTGGGTGCGAGAACGCCACTTGAACGACATCTGCACAAATGCCGATACGATCCCTTGCGCCAGCTTGCCAGTTAGCGTTACGCTCCCGTCGTGAGGATCCTTCTTATCGAGGCTGCATTCGACGTAGCCCGCCAAGTTGTTGACATCCCGTCGCGATCAACTCACGGCGACAATTCTCAGCGGATGATCTGCGATGTCCACCTCCGACACAGCGACCAGCGCTCCAGGTAGCCCAGGTGCTCCAGGTGCTCCAGGCGTCGGAGGGGTCGGAGTCGTGCAGGTGCTTCAGGCACTGCTGGTGCTCCTGGTGCTCCTGGAGCTCGCCGGCGATGTCTTCGGTAAACGGTTCACCGGAGCGTGTCCTGGCTTCTCCTACGACGATACGGTCACGGACGTCACCGGCAGTTTCTGCCGGGCAGGTTTACGCTGGCCCGGTGAACTACCCTGCAAGTGGGAGTACCTGTGGACAGGCCGGGATAACGTCAATATCTCGACCATCGCTGCCCAACGTCTTCCTGCGCGGCGGTCCCGGGCAACGACGCGCTTGCGGTGCACGCCGGCAGCAATGTGCTCGAGGCGGTACCGGCAGTAACTTCCTCGTCGGCGCCTCAGGCGCGGACGGCGGCACGGATACCTTCTTCCTCGACGGACGTCAGAGCACCCCGACCTGGGACACCGTCGTCAACTTCCACCACGGCGATGCTGTCACGCTTTGGGGCTTCGTGCCAGGCCAGAGCACGATGAGCTGGGTCGCGACCGGCGGCGCGGCCGGTTATCAAGGTGCGACGATCCATTCAGCGTTCGCTGGCGCCGGCACACCTATTAATGCGTCCATCACCTTCGCAGGTGTGAACCTCGCCGACGCGCAATCCAAGTTCACGACGAGCACCGGCACCGTGGGCGGCATCCGTTATCTCAACGTCAGATACACTGGCTAGCGGTGCGGCAGCCGATCGCGGGTCTGCTCCCCTCGCGTTCGCTTCAAGCTGCTCAAAATTTGAGCGAACTGCATATCCGATCTGACATCCGACATCGATTGCTGGCGACATCTCGCTTGTGCCGAAAACGCGCCATTTCGCTCAGTTTTCACACCGGTGTTCAACTACATCGTGTAGATTTCTGTGGCAGCTTGTAAATATAATGTTGACTCCCGTGTCCCGATCTGTTTCATTGCAGAAGCCAGTCGTTTTGACCTGGCATACCGCAACGATCAGAGGAACGTCCAAAAATGTTCGAACTCTCGAATGACGAGCTGCTCGCGGTCTCCGGCGGAAACAGAGCCTCCGCGAATGGCGGACGACGGCGGAAGCGGCGGAGCAGGCGGCATGCAGTCGGCGGGACTGGCGACAACCGCGCCAGCCGTGGCGGCACAGAACAATATCACCGCTAATACGGGTAATGGCGGCGATGGCGGCGCCGGCGGCGCCGGCGTGGCGCGGGTGGCATCGCCGTTGCCACTGGTCGTATTCGCATCGTCGACGTCTAAGAATTACCGCCCCTCCTGGCAGGTATCCTGCCAGGAGGGGATGCGGTCTCAGTGCCGTGCCATCTTACTGCTATTGCCACTGTCAGCTCGCTGCGAGCAGCTGCCTCGGGGACGCGTGCGAGTGACACAGGACCTGCAGGCGACGCGGCACCTCCAACATTCCCAGGTAGTCAGCACTCCGCCGCGAGAGCTGTTCCGGGCTGAGTCCCTCGAGGAGCAGCAGGCGCTCTGGCTCGGGCGCCACACGCTGGCTCTTGGGCTTCCTGCGGTCTTGTCGAGCATCGCCTCCACGCTCTTAGTGATCGCAGCAGCGGCACTCGTGACGTGGGGCAGCTATGCGCGCCGGGTTGAGCTGCACGGCGTCGTGCTCCCGTCAACAGGCCTTGTCCAAGTAGCATCCCCGGCTGCCGGATGGGTGGAAGCGCTGGATGTCCATGACGGCGACAGTGTCGCGAGCGGAACCCGGCTCTATACGTTGAACACGGACACCGCGACGCCCAACGGCAATACCCAGCAGCAAATTCTCCGCTCGCTGGCGGCGCAACGTTCTGTGCTCCTGTTTCAGATCAATCGGCAGACGCAGATCGCGCATCAGCAGGATGCGGAACTCCGCCATAAAATCGATAACCTGGCAGCTCAGATCGAGCAGATGAATGTGCAGGTCGCCGTGAAGGACGAGTTCGTCCGCAGGCTGACCAAGGATTTCGCGAGCTATACGCGCTTCGTCGCAAATGGCATCGGCACCCTCAACGAGAAAGAGGCCCAGCAGCAGAACTGGATGCGCTGGAAGGATGAGCTGGAAGATCTCAAGAGTCGCGCCCTTCGGTTGCAGGGGGATCTGATCGAGGCGCAGGCCCGCTTGGGCATGCTGCACTTGCAGAACGAAAACGAGATCGACGGAATGCGCACGAAGCTCTCCGACCTCGATCAGCAGGTCGCCAACAGCGAGGCGAAGCACTGCCATCGAGATCGTATCGTCTGCTTCAGGCAAGGTGACGGCCATCTCCGCCTATCCTGGGCAAGTCGTTCCGGCCGGAGCGAGGATGCTGACGATCGTGCCGTCGCGGGAGCGGATGCAGGCGGAGCTCCTGGCGCCGAGCACGTCGATCGGCTTCCTTCGGTCCGGCCAACGGGTGCTGCTGCGCTACAGCGCGTTCCCTTATCAGAAATTTGGGGAATACGGGGGAACGGTCACCGAGATCTCGCGCGCGGCCTTGCAAGCGGAAGAGCTCAAGGCCCTCGTTCCCACCATGTCGCCGGCGGATCAGTCCAGGACCTTCTACAGGGTAACTGTCGCGCCCGAGCGGCCTGACGTCACGGCATACGGCCGGTCGGAACCTCTCCAGGCCAGCATGCAAGTTGACGCTCGCGTGCTGCTCGATCGGCGCCCGATCTATCAGTGGATTCTCGAGCCTCTCTACAGCCTTCACAGAACGTAAAAGCGCGCTGTGACAAGGCATTCAGCATGAGTCTCGGCGCATCGCTTCCCGGCGGCTCGCTGTTCAGCAAGCGCCGCACGCCCATCGTGCTCCAGACCGAGACGGCGGAGTGCGGCATGGCCTGCCTCGCCATGATTGCCGGGCACTACGGCCACCGGCTGGACCTGCCCGCCCTGCGCAAGCACTACGACGTCTCGCTCAAGGGCATGACGCTGCACGACGTCGTGCACCTCGCCCACAAGCTGAAGCTATCCACGCGCGCGCTCCGCGTGGAGATGACAGATCTCAGAAGCTTGCGCCTGCCGTGCATCCTTCACTGGGACCACATGCACTTCGTTGTCGTGACCCGCATCGGCAGACACGGGCTCACGATCCACGATCCTGGGATCGGTCGCAGGATCGTGCCCTTCCATGAGGTGTCCCGCCGCTTCACCGGCATCGCGTTGGAGGCCTGGCCAAGTCATGGCTTCGAGCGGAAGACCGAACGGGCGCGCGTCCGCATTCTCGAGCTGATCCGCAACACCGACGGGTTCTTCCGGGCGGTGACCCAGATCATGCTCATGTCGCTGTTCCTCGAGATTCTGCTCATTGCGACACCCCTTGCCTTCCAGATCATTCTCGATGACGTGATCGTCGTCGACGATCGAAACCTTCTCGTCCTGGTTACGCTTGGCCTCGGCTTGATCCTGGGGTTCAGAGCGCTCATCGACTTCGTTCGGTCCTGGGCGATCATGGCAGCCGGAGCGACGCTGACGCTGCAGTGGAAGATGAGTTTGTTCGTCCACCTCATCCACCTTCCTCTCAGCTTCTTCGAGCGACGCCACGTCGGCGATATCGCCTCGCGGTTCACCTCGCTCGAAGTGATCCAGAGAACGCTGACGACCGACGTCGTGTCCGGCCTCGTCGATGGGCTGATGTCGGTCGGCCTGATCGTCATGATGTGGCTCTACGAACCGCTCCTGGCGGCCCTCGCGGTCGGCGTGATGGTGCTCTACGGGATTACCCGTGTTGTCGCTTACCGCCTATACCGCACTGCGAACGAGGAAGCGATCGTCTATGCCGCGCGCGAGAACACGCACTTCATCGAGACGCTCCGCGGCATGCCGAGCATCAAGGCGCTGGTCATCGGCAACCGGCGACAGGCGGCGTGGAACAACTATCTCGTTGACCATGTCGGCGCTGAGCTCCGCGTCCAGAAACTCGATCTGGTGTTCCGGACCGTCAACACGTTGCTGTTCGGGCTGGATCGGATCGTCATCATCTACCTGGGCGTGCAATTGGTGCTGTCGGGATCCTTCACGGTCGGAATGCTCGTGGCGTTCCTCGCCTACAAAGATCAGTTCTCGATGCGAATAGCGACGCTGCTCGACACGTTCGTAAGACTGACGCTGCTCGGACTGCACAGCGAGCGGGTGGCCGACATCGCCCTAGCCGAAGCGGAAGAAGCTGCGGGCCCGTACGCGCCGATGATCGCTGCCGAGAACATGCAGGAACCTCGCCGCCGGGCGGCGTTGAGTGCGCGCGGCATCAGCTTCCGCTACGGCGACAACGAGCCGCAGATCATCGCGGATTTCAGCTTCGACGTCGCGCCTGGCGAGTGCGTGGCGATCGTCGGTCCGTCCGGCGCTGGGAAGACTACCTTGCTCAAGATACTGGCCGGGTTGCTGCCGCCCAGCAGCGGCATGGTGCTGCTGGACGACGTGCCCGTCCCGGCGATCGGCACGGAGCACTACCGCTCGCAGATCGGCTGTGTTCTACAGGATGATAGGCTGTTCGCAGGTTCGGTCGCCGACAACATCGCTGCGTTCCACCCCGTCCCCAATCCCGACCGCATCCAGCACGCAGCTAAGCTCGCGGCCATGCATGAAGAGATCATGCGCATGCCGATGGGCTATCAGACACTGGTCGGCGACATGGGCAGTTCGCTTTCGGGCGGGCAGATCCAACGCGTCGTGCTGGCGCGAGCCCTCTATCGGGCTCCGCGCATCTTGTTGCTCGACGAGGCGACGAGCCATCTCGACGACGACAATGAGCGGACGATCAACGGCGCCGTCCGGTCTCTGCCGATCGCGAGGATCATCGTTGCGCACCGGCGATCAACCATCGATATGGCGGATCGGATCGTGCCTGTCTGGCCAGCAGCCGCACGGTCGCCAACGATCTCGCGCGTGAGCTGATCGCCGCACGGACGCGGGACGCGACTTGCCGACGCGGCCCACCCAGCGGCCGAGCGGGTCCGTGGGATGACGCCGCAGTCCCCAGTGGCGGGCCGGGCCTTGTTCCGCGTCCGGATGATCGCGCAGGAACTGGCGCGTGACGGCGGCGAGCCGCTGCGCTGCCCCACAATGGCGGCTACGGCATGGCGTGGAGCAGCGCCGCGCAGGCTACCTCGCACGCCCGGCACGCCTCGGCGCAGGCGCGGCAATGCGCGTGCATGGCGGCGTGCTTGTCGCACTCGGCGGCGCAGGCGCGGCAGGTCTCGATGCAGGCGGTCAGCAGCGCCTCGATGGGCGCCTTGTGCGGCCGGGTCAGGCGCGAGACGACCGCGCCCGTCGCCGCGCACACGTCCGCGCAGTCGAGATCGAGGCGGATGCACTCGCGCAGCATCTCCAGGCGCTCCTCCGACAGGCAGGCGTCGGCGCAGCCGTTGCAGCTACTAGCGCAGTCGTGGCACATTTCGACGCAGCGGCGAACGAGATCGAGGGTCGCGATCTGCTTGGGATGGCTGCGCAGCAGCGCGTCGAAGTGATGCATGGAGGTTCCTTCCTGGGAGCGGGCGCGATCTCAGCGGCGCAGCATATGACGCACGCCGCGCACAGCCTCGGGCATGGCAAGCACGGCGGACGCGACCGAGATCAGCGTCGCGGTCTGGCAGTAGGCGCACAGCGCCTTGTTGTCCCGCCACTCCTCGCGGGCGAGCAGAAGGTTCGTCGCCACGTCGTAGGCGGTCTTCGCCGCCATCGCGACCGGCAGCCAGGGCGTTTCCCGCGCCCGGTCCTCGCTGCCCGCCGCGGCGAGCGCTGCCGTGACCGCGTACGTGCCGATCATGAGGAAGGCGTCCGGCAGTTGCAGCCGCTTGTAGGCGTAGTCCGAGGCGTCCACCCGGTCGGAGTCGAATGGCCCGACCGGCGGATCGGGAAGGTGGCGCAGGATGCCGGTCTGGAAGAGGCCGACGACCTGGCCGAGGGCGACCCCTGCGAGGGAGAGGCCGATCAGCCAGCGGCGGCGCCGCAGGTCTGGGCTTTGATGCAGCCGCAACTCGCGGCTGAGCTCGCTGGGGTGAGTCATGCCAACCTCTCCGTTCGGCACGAGCAACGCCGCCTTTGGCCGGCGCGTTCCTCCTGCTCGGAACCGGCTCGGCACGCGGCACGTTCACGATTCTTAGGCACCGGGCGCCAGAAGGAGATCTCATGCGACCCCGCGCACGCACCCTCGCACTTCGGCAGCAGCACCCGTTACCCGCGCTCGTCTGGACTACCTTGGCCACCCTCGCGCTCGCCGTCTCTATCACCGCGGCGCACGGCCAGGCCGTCAAGATACCCAGCAAGGGCGACAGCGGCCCGCAGACCGCCGTGCCTGCCCCGCTGCCGCCCGGCTCCGGGGCCGATACGCCGGGCGGCAGCGCCAAGAACGGTGTCATCACGCCGCCGCCCACCTCGAGCGACTCGGGCATCAACCGTGGCGCGCCGCCGCGCGGCACGGAGCCGATGCCAGTGATCCGGCCGCCCGGCACCGGGGGCGGCAAGACGCAGGTCGTGCCGAAGTAGGTGGCGCCCCACGGCCTAGGAGTACCGGCTGATAGCCCGGCGTCGCCGGGTGAGCCGGATACCCTCCTTCGTCTCCTCGCGCGGCCCGACCTGCAAGCCCTCGCACGGGATGTCTCGGTCCAGCTCGCGCCGCAGATGCAGCAAGGCTTCACGGTGCTTGGGCCGGACCGGATCGTGCTCGGGGCGCGCGCTTGCGCGGGCGGCGCGACTGCGCTGATCCTCCTGCGCCACGCCTTTGAGATCGCGGCGCTGCTCCGGCTCTGCCCGGATCGGCCGGCGCTCGCAGGTCTCGCGGCGGCGCGCACCGCAGCGCTGTTCGCAGCGCTCGAAGGATCGGCGCCGGTCACGACCGAGCCGCCCACCGACGCTGAGGCGGCTGCGTCCTGGCGGCACCTTGCCGCGCATCAGCCCGGCAGTCCCTCCTCCCTGCCGGACGGCACCGCCGCCGCCCTCCGGGCCGTCTGGCTGCTGCTCGGCCCGGCGGAGTGGCTGCTGCAGTCCGGCGGCGACGTGCGGTTGCTTGTTGACCCGGCGACCGGGCTGAACGGCTACGGCTGCAGCCATCGGCCTCGCCCCTGGGCGGTGACGTTTGCCTCCTCCACCGCGTCCTCCAGCTCCGAGCGCGGCTACGCAGGGGCCGAGGCGTCGCGGCGCCGCATGATCGGGGCGGCGCTGAGCGGCGGCGACGGCATCGAGGGAGAGCTAGAGGCGGTCAGGCAAGACCTGTCCGCCTACTATCGCCTGCCGCCGGGCAGCGCCGTGATCCTCGCCGCGTCGGGGACGGATTGCGAGCTGTTCGCCCTCGCGCTCGCGCAGATGCATCCGGCCCGGCAGCCGATCACAAATGTCCTCATCGCCCCGGAGGAGACCGGCACGGGCGTGCCGCTCGCGGCGGCGGGCCGGCACTTCGCGATAGACACGGCGCGCGGCGAGGCCGTGACGAAGGAAGGCCCGATCGCCGGCTTCCGCGGCGATACCATCCTCGCCAGCGTGACTCTGCGCGACGAGGCGGGCTGCCTGCGCCCGAGCAGTGCCGTGGACGCCGAATGCGCGTCCGCGGTGGACGACGCCGTGCGGCAAGGGCGCCGCGCCGTGCTTCACCTGCTCGACGTGTCCAAGACCGGCCTGCTGGCGCCCAGCCTGGAGGCGATCCGCGCGATCGAGGCGCGCCACCCTGGACAGCTCGACGTCGTGGTAGATGCCTGCCAGGCCCGCGTGGGCGCCGGTCGGGTGCGCGGCTACGTCGAGCAGGGCTGGATGGTGCTGGTCACCGGGTCGAAGTTCTTCACCGGCCCGCCCTTCGCCGGCGCGGTGCTGGTGCCCCCGGCGATCCGCCGCCGCCTGGACCAAGCCGACCTGCCCGCCGGCCTGCGCGCCTATTCGGGACGCGCGGAGTGGCCGCCGGACGCGCGGGGCGCCGGGGTGCTCGCGCCGGGCGGCAATCTCGGGCTGGCCCTGCGCTGGCAGGCAGCCCTGGCCGAGATGCGTGCCTTCGCCGCCGCGCCGCTCGCCGAGCGCGAGGCGATCCTGAGAACGTTCGTCGAGCGGGTCCGCGCGGGCATCGTCGCGTCCCCCTGCCTGCGGCTGGTCGAGGTCCCGCCGCTCCGCCGGTCGGTCTCGGGCGAGGATTGGGACACGCTCGGCACGATCCTCAGCTTCGCCGTCAGTCATCCGGCAACCGGCGCCCCGATGGCGGTCGCCGAGGCGCGGCAGCTCTACCGCTGGCTGAATGCCGACCTCGCCGCGTTCTTGCCGGCCAAGCTAAGCACGGACGCGCTCCGCCTGGCGCGCCGGCGCTTCCATATCGGGCAGCCGGTCCCGCTGCGCAGTCCTGCCGGTGAGTTCGGGGCGCTGCGCGTCTCCGCCGGCGCCCGCCTGGTCACGGGCGAACCGTCGCACGCGCACCTCGGCCCGGCGCAGCGGCTCGAGCGCGAGATCGGCGACGCCCTTGCCGCGCTCGGCAAGATCGAGTTGATCCTGGGGCATCTCGACCAGCTCCGAGCAGCCGATCCACCAGCGACGTTCCTCTGAGAGCGCTCTCAGCCGCCGCATAGGACAGGCCCCAATCGAGCAGGCCGGACGCGTGGCGCAGCGCAGGATCGAGCAGTGCGCCGAACGCGGGGTGGCAGCCCCTTCACACCGAGCCGCGCGACGCCCAGACTGGCACACGGCTTGCGCCTGCGCCTGCGTCCGCAAGCTGCACACAGCGCCGCACGCGGCAATGAGGAAACGCATGGTGATCCGCGCTACCGACCGGCACGGCTCGCAAGGCGCACGGCGTTAGGTGCGCGCGTGGACGCCTTCGCTCACGTCAACTGGCGCCTGTTCCTCAACGCCACGCTGAACGGGCTGACGCTGGCCTCGCTCTACTTCATCGTGGCGAGCGGCTTCACCTTGATTTTCGGGCTGATGCGCGTGGTCAACATGGCGCACGGCTCGCTCTACCTGCTGGGTGCCTACGTCGGCTACGAGGTCCAGGCCGCGACCGGCAATTGGGCGCTCGCGGCGCTGGCCGGCGCCGGCTCCGCCGCGGCGCTCGGCGCCTTGCTGCAGGTCTCGCTCTTCGGCTGGATGCAGGGGCAGGACCTGCGCCAGGCGCTCGTCGCAATCGGCGTCTCCATCGTGCTCGCCGACCTCATGCTGGCGGCCTGGGGCGGCACGACCTATCAGATCGCCCTGCCCGCCGCGGTGCGCAGCTTCGTACCCCTGCCGGTGGTGCGCCGCTACTCGGAGAGCCGGCTGGTGCTGATCGGCATCGCCGTGCTGATCGGGGTCGGGCTGTGGCTGCTGCTCGCCCGCACCCGGCTCGGCGCCCTGATCCGCGCCGGCGTGGACGACCGCCGCATGGTGGAGGCGCTCGGCGTCAACGTGCCGCTCGTCTTCCTCGGCGTGTTCGCGATCGGCGGCGCGCTCGCCGGCTTCGCGGGCGTCGTCGGCGGCTCGGTCTTGTCCATCGCGCCCGGCGAGGACGCCCGCTACCTGCTCTCCTCGCTCATCGTGGTCATCGTCGGCGGCATGGGCAGCATCCCAGGGGCGGCGATCGGCGCCCTGCTGGTCGGCCTGGCCGAGACCTACGGCCTCGCCTACGTGCCGACCTACGGCGTGGCGTTCACCTTCCTCATCATGGTCGCAGTGCTGGCGGTGCGCCCGCGCGGCCTGCTGGGCCGTGCGGCGTGATGGCTCAGCACCTTGGCGGCCGCGCCGCGGTGGCCGCCGCCGTAGCGGCCGTCGTGCTCGCGTATCCCTGGGTGCTGAACAGCTTCTGGGTGCTCCAGGTCGGCGGGCGGACGCTCGGCTTCGGCACCATCGCGCTCAGCCTCGTGTTCCTGTCCGCCTATGCCGGGGTGGTCTCGCTCGCGCAGGTCGCGCTAGCGGGCGTCGCCGGCTATGCGCTCGCCTACTTCTCCGCGCCGATGGGATCTGTCGGGATCGCGCTCGGCTGGCCGGCGGCGGTGGCGATCGCGCTCGCTCTGGCGACCGTGGCCGGGCTGCTGGTCGGCGCGCTCGCGGCGCGCACTGAAGGCATCTATGCCCTGATGCTGACGCTCGCCGTCGCCATGGGGTTCTACTATCTCACCCTGCAGAACTACCCCGTGTTCAACGGCTGGACCGGCTTCACGCAGGTACCGGTGCCGGCGGTCCTCGGCGGCGGCAAGCCAGTCTCATTCTACTATCTTTGCCTGGGCTGCGCCGCGCTCTGCTACGCGCTGGTGCTCTACCTCGTGCGCACGCCGTTCGGCCTCGCCTTGCAGGCGGCACGCGACAACGCGAGGCGCCTGCGCGCCCTCGGCACGCCGACGACCCTTCCCCGCGTGGCCGCGTTCGGCGTCGCCGGGTTCGTGGCCGGGGTCGGCGGCGTGCTCAACACCTGGCTCAACGGCTCGATCTCGCCGGGCTCGGTGGCACTCACCCCGACCGTCGATGTGCTCATCGCCGCCGTGCTGGGTGGCATGGCGAGCCCGGCCGGCGCCTACCTCGGCGCCTTCCTGTTCACGGTGATCCAGAGCTTCGCGATTACCGTGGTGCCGCCCGAGCGGTTCGGCACGCTGATCGGCCTCGTGTTCATTGCCGTCGTCGTGCTCTCGCCCGACGGCGTGCTGGGCGTTGTCCAGGCTGTCGCGCGTCCGCGCGCGGCCCGGGCCAAGGAGGCCGCCGTGCCGCGCGCGGCCTTGGGAGAAGCGCCGGTGGGCGCGAGCGGCCAACCAGGAGGAAGCAACCATGCTCGGTAGAAGGCAGTTCGGCCAACTCTCGGCCGGTGCGGGACTCGCGGCGCTCGGCGCGCGCCGGGCGGTGGCGCAGGATTCGGGCACGATCCGCATGGGCGGCCTCGCCACCCTGCAAGGCCCGTTCGCCGAGCCCGGGAAGGATTCGTTCCGCGGCATGGAGATGGCGCTCGGAGAGGTCAACTACACCGTTGCCGGAAAGAAGATCGAGCTCTCCCGCGCATCCTCCGACGCGACCCCGGACGTGGCGCTCGCCTCCGCCCGCCGCCTCGTCGAGCAGAACCACGTCGAGGTGTTCATCGGCCCGCTCTCCGGCAGCGAGGGCATCCGCATCAAGGACTACGCCAAGACCGTGCCGGACGTGACCTTCTTCAACGGCTCGTCCGCGGCGATCGAGACCACGCTGGTCAACCCGGCGCCCAACTTCTACCGCTTCAGCACCGACGGCGCGCAGTGGACGGCCCCGCTCGGCGACTACGTCAAGAAGACCAAGGGCTGGAGCCGCCTCGCCCTCGTCTCCGAGGACTACTCTTTCCCCTACGCCCAGATCTTCGGGCTGATGGCCACCTTCTGCGCCGCGGGCGGCCACGTCCTGCACAAGTTCTTCGTCCCTATAGGCACGAAGGACTACAGCTCGGTGATCGCCCAGCTCCCCGAGAAGGGCGAGGTGGACGCGATCTTCGTCATGCTCGGCGGCGCCGACGCCGTGAACTTCCTCACCCAGTACACCGAGGCCGGCGGCGACGTGCCCATCGTCGGCAGCTCGGTCACCGTGGACCAGACCGTGCTCTCCGCGAAGGGGCCGGTGCGCACCCACCTGCCCGGCGTGCTCTCCTCCGGCCCGATCTCCGACAACGACCCTAGCCCGGCGTGGCAAGCCTTCGTCGCCGCCTACAAGAAGAAGTTCCCGGACGGCCTGCCCTCGCCCTCGCTCTTCTGCTTCAGCTACTACGTCAACACCAAGGCAGCGCTGCTCGGCCTGCAGAAGGTAGGCGGAGATCTCTCGGGCGGCCAGGCGAAGTATCGCACCGTGCTCGATAAACTGAGTTTCGACACGCCCACCGGCCCGGTGTCGATCAACGAGAACCGGCAGGCGACGGGAACCATCTTCATCAACGAGATCGTTCAGAAGGGCGGCGACCTGACCACCAACCCAGTCAAGCGCTTCCCCAGCGTGGACCAGTTTCTCGGCCTCGGCAAGGAAGCCTACATGAAGCTCGGGGCACCCTCGCGCGACAACCCGTCCTGCCCGTGACCGGCGGCAGCCCCGCCCTGGAGCTGGACCGGGTGAGCCGGCGCTTCGGCGCCCTCACGGCGCTGCACGAGATCTCGCTCGCGGTCCCGGCGGGCGAGCGCCGGGCGATCCTGGGGGCGAACGGCGCGGGGAAGACGACGCTGTTCAACCTCATCGCCGGCGATCTGCCGCCGAGCACGGGCCGCGTCCGGCTGTTCGGCCGCGACGTGACCCGGCTGCCGACGCACCGCCGCGTCCAGCTCGGGATGCGCCGCACCTACCAGACCTCGCTCGTGTTCGGGGGCCTGACCGTGCGCGAGTGTTTGTTCCTCGCCGTGCGCGGCGTGCGCGGCGGCCGGTTCGCCGTCGATCGCCCGGCGTCGCGCTGCGCGGAGATGGCAGAGGCGGAGCGCCTCGCAGCAGGGGTCGGGATCGGCGAGGCGCTGAATACCCGCGCGGGCGAGCTGTCCCACGGCGCGGCGCGCCAGCTCGAGCTGGGCATGGCGAGCGCCGGCGAGCCGCGCCTGCTGCTGCTGGACGAGCCGGCCGCGGGCCTCTCCCTCGCTGAGCGCCGCCGCCTGCTGGCGCTGCTGCGCGCCCTGCCGCGCAGCCTCACCCTCGTCCTGATCGAGCACGACATGGACGTGGCCTTGCAGGCGGTGGACCGGGTGACGGTGATGCACAACGGCCGCCAGGTCGCGGAGGGCACGCCGGAGGAGATCGCGTCCGATCCCCAGGTTCACGCCATCTATATGGGCGCTCATGGGGGTGCCCATGGGGGTCATGCAGCCTGAGCGGCCGGTGCTGCAGGTGCGCGACCTGCACGTCTATCGCGGCGCGAGCCACATCCTGCAGGGCGTCTCGCTGGACCTCGGCGCGGCGCCGCTGTCGCTGGTCGGGCGCAACGGCATGGGGAAGACCACGCTCTGCCAGGCGATCATGGGGCTGCTTCCGGCGCGCGGCGGCACGGTGAGCGTCGCGGGGCGGGACGTGTCCGGCCTGCGCCCGTTCCGCGTCGCGCGCGCAGGCATCGGCTACGTGCCGCAGGGACGGCGCGTGTTCCCGTCGCTCTCCGTCCACGAGCACCTCATGATGGTCGCGCGCCCCGGCCGGACCTGGAGCATCGAGCGCATCTACGACGCCTTCCCGCGCCTCGCGGAGCGGCGGCGCAATGGCGGCGCCGAGCTGTCGGGCGGCGAGCAGCAGATGCTCGCCGTGGCGCGGGCGCTGCTTCTCAACCCGGCCCTGCTCGTGATGGACGAGCCGACCGAGGGTTTGGCGCCGCTGCTCGTCGATCAGCTTGTCGAGCTGTTCCGCCGGCTCCCGGCGGAGGGCGTGGGACTGCTGCTGGTCGAGCAGAACATCGCGGTCGCGACGCAGGTGGCCGACCGGGTGCTCGTCATGGTCAACGGGCGCATCGCGCTCGCCGCCGACGCCTCCACGCTCGCCGCTGATGAGGCGATGCAGCGGCGCTACCTCGGCGTCGGCACGTCGTCGCAAGGGAATCTGGCGGAAGAGGAGGAGGACGCATGAGCGGGGACAAGCGGCCGAAAGTGTACGTCGCCGGGACGTGCGACACGAAGGCGGCCGAGCTTGATTACGTCCGGCGGCTGGTGGTGGCGGAGGGGGTGCCCGCGCTGCTCGTGGACCTCTCGACGCGTGCTGGCGGCGAAGGCGCTGACGTCACCGCGGCGGAGGTGGCGAGCCATCACCCGGACGGGGCGCAGGCGGTGTTCACGGGCGACCGCGGCCGCTCCGTCGCCGCCATGGCCGTGGCGTTCCAGCGCTACCTCGCGACGCGGGACGACGTCGGCGGCGTGATCGGCCTCGGCGGCTCGGGCGGCACCGCGCTGGTCACGCCCGCCATGCGCGCCTTGCCCGTGGGCGTGCCGAAGCTGATGGTCTCGACCGTCGCCTCCGGCAACGTGGCGTCCTACGTCGGGCCGAGCGATATCGCGATGATGTACTCGGTCACGGACATGGCCGGGCTGAACCGCATCTCGCGCGCCGTGCTCGCCAACGCGGCGCGCGCGATCGCCGGGATGGCGCGGGGCGGGGACGACGCCGCCGGGGACGCGGACGGCAAGCCGGCCCTGGGCATGACCATGTTCGGCGTCACCACGCCCTGCGTGAACGCGCTCGTCGCCGCGCTCGATGCCGAATACGACTGCCTCGTGTTCCACGCCACCGGCACGGGCGGCCAGTCCATGGAGAAGCTCGCCGAGTCCGGCCTGCTCGCGGGCGTCGTGGACACGACGACCACGGAGGTCTGCGACCTCTTGATGGGCGGCGCCTTCCCGTGCACGGAGGACCGCTTCGGCGCCTTCGCCCGCACCCGCCTGCCTTATGTCGGCTCCTGCGGCGCGCTCGACATGGTGAATTTCGGGGCAATGGACACGGTCCCGGAGCGGTATCGCGGGCGCAACCTCTACGTCCATAACCCGCAGGTCACCTTGATGCGCACGACTGCCGAGGAGTGTGCGCGCATGGGGCAGTGGATCGGGGAGAAGCTGAACGCCTGCGAGGGGCCGGTCCGCTTCCTGATCCCCGAGGGCGGCGTCTCGGCGCTGGACGCGCCCGGCATGGCGTTCCACGACCCGGCGGCGGACCGGGCGCTGTTCGACGCCCTCGACCAGACCGTGCGCCGGACCGAGCGCCGCCGCCTGCTCCGCCTGCCCCACAACATCAACGATCCCGCCTTCGCCGCCGCCCTGGTCGCGGCGCTGCGGGAGGCGATCGCAACGACGGAGGCCTGAGATGGCACGCATTTCCCGCGCTGCGCTGCTCGCCCGGTTCCAGGACATGGTGCGCCGGCGCGAGCCGATCATCGGCGGCGGCGCCGGCACGGGCCTCTCCGCCAAATGCGAGGAGGCGGGCGGCGTGGACCTCATCGTGATCTACAACTCCGGCCGCTACCGCATGGCCGGCCGCGGCTCGCTCGCCGGCATGATGGCCTACGGCAACGCCAACGACATCGTGCTGGAGATGGCGCGCGAGGTGCTGCCCGTGGTGCGCAAGACACCCGTGCTGGCCGGGGTGAACGGCACCGACCCGTTCTGCCTGTTCGATTCCTACCTCGACCAGCTCGCCGCCCTCGGCTTCTCCGGCGTGCAGAACTTCCCGACCGTGGGCCTCTACGACGGCACGTTCCGCGCCAACCTGGAGGAGACCGGGATGGGCTACGCCCTGGAGGTCGAGATGATCCGCCTCGCCCGGCAGAAGGACCTGCTGACCACGCCCTACGTCTTCAACCCGGATGAGGCCGCGGCGATGGCCGAGGCGGGTGCTGACATCCTCGTGGCCCACATGGGCCTGACCACGGGCGGCGCCATCGGCGCCGGCACGGCGCTCTCGCTCGACGACTGCGCCGGGCGGATCAACGCCATCGCGGACGCCGCGCGCCGGGTGCGTCCGGAGATCATCCTGCTCTGCCACGGCGGCCCGATCGCCATGCCCGAGGACGCGCAATACATCCTCTCGCGCTGCCCCGGCTGCCACGGCTTCTACGGCGCGTCGAGCATGGAGCGGCTGCCGGCCGAGACGGCGCTGACCGAGCAGGCGCGGCGGTTCAAGGCATTGCGGAGGGAAAGCTGATGGCTGAGGCACTCGCGAGCGCGATCATCGACGCGCCGGTGGAAGCGGTCTGGGAGATCGTGCGCGACTTCGCAGCACTTCCGAGCTGGGTGCCCGGCCTCGGCCCGTGCCGGATCGAGGACGGCCTCGCGCCGGACGTGGTGGGGTGCGTCCGCGCCTTCGCGCTCGGCGACGGCACGCCCGTGCGCGAGCGGCTAACCATGCTCGACGACAGCCGCTACGCCTTCGCCTACACCTTCGTCACGCCGGCCTTCCCCGTGGAGGACTACCACGCCACGTTCCAGCTGATTCCCGTGACGAACGGCGACCGCACCTTCGCGCGATGGAGCGCGCGGTTCGAGGAGGCGCCGGAGGACAAGGGGAAATACGAGCGCATCATCTCGCAGAATGTGTTCGCCGCCGGCCTCGCCGCGCTCGGCGAGCGCGCGCTGGGACGCGCGGCGCCGCCCGGCGCGGTCCGCTGGCAAGGGTTCCGCCCAGCGAAGGTGTTCTGCTCCTCGGTGCTGCCCGCCCCGGCCGACGCCGGTTTGGGCGCGGATGCGCGACTTCGCGAGCATGGACCAGTGGCACCCCGACATCGCCGACATGCACATGCTCGACGGCGCCCGGCCCGACACCGTCTCGGGCGTGCGGGGCTTCCGCTTCGGCGACGGCCGGCTGCAGGAGCAGCTCACCCTGCTGTGCGACCGGACGCGCGCGTTCCGTTACAAGATCAACGCCAGCCCGATGCCGTGGCTCAACTACCACGCCGGCGCGCGGCTCTATCCCGTGACCGCCACGGATACGACCTTCGCGGTCTGGACGGCGGACTGGACCGCGGCGCCGAACGACGACGTGGAGCTGATCCCGCAGGTCCATCAGCGCGTGTTCCAGCTCGCCTTCGACACGCTCG
>CAWIUA010000043.1:0-41771 GCA_963839135.1 uncultured Alphaproteobacteria bacterium | reverse complement strand
GTGGCGGCGCTCATCGCCGGGTACGGGCTGATGCTGGACCGGCTGCGGGGCAGCCTCAAGGCGGTGGGCGGGTTCGGGGACGCCCTCTACGTGGCGGCCTCTGCCGTACTCACGCTTGGCCTATCCGGTCCCTTCGAGGCAAGCGGGATGGCCCGCGTGGTGATCGCGATCTGCGCACTGTCCGGCCTCGCCGCGGTCACGCTCACGCTGTCGTTCCTGCTGGCGATTCACTACCCCGCAGCGCGCCGGAGCGCGTCCAAGACGACGCCTTCGGTGAGAACCTGGGGCAGCACCTCCGGCGCGCCGTCGTGCGACGCCGGAAACACCACATAGAGCGGCACGCCGTCCCGCCCGAAGCGGCGCAGGAACGCGGTGATCTCCGGATCCTGGCGCGTCCAGTCCGCCTTGAGATAGGCGACGCCATAGCGAGCGAATGCGGCGTGGACCGGAGCGGGGGCGAGCGCCACCCGCTCGTTGACAAGGCAAGTCACGCACCAGGCCGCCGTCGCATCCACGAACACGGGTCGCCCGGCCGCGCGCAGTCCAGCGAAACGGGCTGATGTGAACCCTTCCGCCTTGTCGGCCCGAGCCACCGCGGTAGCCGGCGCCTCGGCAACGCCCGCGAGCACCGCCGCCGCGGCGAGCGCGGTCGCAAGCGCAATGCCGCGCCCGAGGCGACGGCGGCCGCGCCCCGCCGCACGCTGCGCGACGCCCATGACCCAGGCGCCGAAACCCGCGAGCACCAATCCTGCCGCGGTCGCGAGCACGCCCGTCGAGCCGGCCTGCTGGCTCACCACCCAGAGCAGCCAGGCGACCGCAGCGTACATTGGGAATGCGAGGGCCTGCCTGAGCACGTCCATCCACGGTCCGGGGCGCGGCAGGACGCGCGCGGCGCCGGGCACGAGGGCGAGCAGAGCGTAGGGTGCCGCGAGGCCGAGACCCATTGCGGCGAACACCAGCAGGGTCGCGCCTAGCGGTTCCGCGAGCGCCGCCGCGATCGCTGCCGCCATGAACGGCGCCGTGCAGGGCGTCGCGACGACGACGGCGAGCACGCCCGTGAAGAAGCTGCCCAGATGACCGCCCCGCCCGGCGAGGCCCTGACCGGCCCCGGCCAGCCCGCCGCCGACCTCGAAGACGCCGCTCAGGTTGAGGCCGACCAGGAATAGGATCCAGGCGAGTGCGGTGACGAAGGCCGGCAACTGAAACTGGAATCCCCAGCCCGCTGCCGCGCCTGCTGCTCGCGCGAGGAGCAGCGCGCCGCCGAGCGCCAGGAAGGCCAGGATCACGCCGGCCGTGTAGCTCACAGCCGCACGGCGCACGGACCCGCGCGCCGCCCCTGAGAGGCCGGCGAGGCCGACCGCTTTCATGGCAAGCACCGGGAACACGCAGGGCATCGCGTTCAGGATCACGCCGGCGAGGACGGCAAAGAGCAGCGCCTGCGCTAACGGCAGACGGCCGGGTAGGGCACCGCTCGTGATGCCCACGGGCGACCCGGGCGCGGCCGAGACGGTGAGGAACGCGTCCTGTCCCGCCGGGTCGCGCAGGACGACGACGCCGCCGAGGCTGGTCGCGAATGCCTTCGCGCCAGCGCCCTTGAGCTGGATGCGCACGTTCCCGTCCCCTACAGCGACGCGCTGCGGCGCGGCCTGGGCGATGCGATCAGGCTGATCCGGGAGAAACCAAGCGTCTCGTACTGTCTCAGACGAAAGGCCGCTGCCGCGGAGGACCAGCGTGCCATCCGGCGCGATCGTGGCCGCGAAGGGCGACGGTCGGGGCTGGCGCGCGAAGCTTGCTGCGAAGAGGGGCGCTTGCGCCGATGGTGCCGCCGCACCCTTCGACAGAGCCAGGTGGAACGTGCCCTCCTCGGGAACGCACACCGTCGCGCATACGAGCCAAGACGCCTTTGCGTCGACTTGCAGACCGTTCTCGCCAGGCGTGACTTCGACCGGCAGCAGAAGGTCGCCCGTATAGGCGTAGCTCATCAGACCGGCATCAAGCAGCCGTTCCGGCACCGGCCAGAGGATCGGGCCGGCGCGCACGCCCTTGGGAAGCGTAAGGTCCAGCTCCGGTGGCGCCCCAGCGTCGCCAGGGTTCTTCCAGTACGTGTGCCAGCCCGGGGCCAAGCGGAGACGCAGGCCGAGATGGAGCGGGTGGCCCGGCTCGGCGCGATCCGTATCCGAGACGAGGGTGGCGGTCGCTCGCGCGCTCTGCACGGGAAGGCTCTCGGCAGCGCGGGCACTCGGCGCCGCGACAGTTGGCAGCGCGAGCGCCAGGAGGAGGGCGAGAACCACCTTCATCGCGGCTTCCATACAGGATTGGGGCCTGCCGTGCCAGGTTGTGAACTATGCCGCGGGAAGGTCCAGCGCCGCCCGCAGCCCCGGCCGCGCCTCCTCAAGCAGCAGCGCGCCCCCGTGAAGCACGGCGACGGCGCGGGCGAGCGCGAGGCCCAGGCCGAAACCGGGTGTCTGCCGCGCAGCCTCGCCGCGGAAGAAGCGCTCCCCCGCGCGCGCGCGGTCGGCTTCCGGGATGCCCGGGCCTTCGTCGCTGACAGAGAGCCGCACGCGGCCGTCGAATGCCTCGCCTCGCAACCGCACCTGGCCACCGGGCGGCGAGAACTTCACCGCGTTGTCGAGCAGGTTCGCGAGCGCCTGCTGCACGAGGGCCGCGTCACCCAGCACCGGCAGCGGGTTGTCTGAACCGGCGCTCAGACGAAGGCCGCGCTCCTCGGCGGCGGGCTCGTAGAGCTCGGCGAGGTTCAGCAGCAGCGGCGCCGCGTCGAAGGGCGCGAAGGCGGAACGCCGGGCGCCTGCCTCGATCTCGGCGATGCGCAGCAGCGCCTCGAACACTGTCATCACCCCGTCGAGGTCCGCAACGGCGCGCTCCGTCGCGGCGCGCAGCTCGTCGGCGTCCGCCGCGTGCGCCGCCGCGTCCTCCAGCCGGGCGCGGGCGCGCGTCACCGGCGTACGCAAATCGTGAGCGATGTTGTTGCTGACCGCGCGCACGCCCTCCATGAGCTGGCCGATGCGGTCGAGCATGGCGTTGATGAGGACGGCGAGCCGGTCCAGCTCGTCGCCACGGCCGGACAGCTGCACGCGCTTCGTGAGGTCGCCCGCCTCGATGGCCGCCGCAGTAGCCGAGACGCGCAGGAGAAGACGCTGGAAAACACTTCGGACTAGCAGCGCCCCCGCGATGCCAAGAAGGACGACGAGCAGTGCCGCCCAGAGCAGCGCCCCCTCGACCAAGTCGTGCAGCGCCGCCCGCGTGCGCACGTCGCGCCCGACAAGCAGGTGAAACCCGTCCGGTAGGTCGTAGCGCCACACCCTGGCGAGACCCGACTCGTTGTTGCGCAGCACCGGCAACTGCTGGACGACGCCTACGGTGATGACGTCGAGCGGCCACGCTTCCACGTTGCCGGCGACGGGGCGCAGCAGGGGATCGGCGAGCAGGTAGAGCGCATCGGGCTGCACGTTCCGGGCGAGGCGGTCCTGGATGGTGTCGCGAAGTGCGGGAATGCCGCCCTCGCGCCAGCGCTCGGCGAGGGCGACCACGTCCGCCCGAATTGCATCGTCCACCTGCCGGGTCAGCAGCCCTGTGCTCGCCCACCACAGGTAGCCGATGAGCGCCAGCGCGCTCAGGCCGAACAGCACCGCATAGGCGAGGGCGAGGCGGAATCCGGCCGAGCGGAACAAACTCAGCGGCGCGCCTAGCCGCATCAGCAGCTACTCCGGCGGCCGCAGCATGTACCCGGAGCCGCGGACCGTATGGATCAAGGGCTTCTCGAACGGCTTGTCCACCTTGCCGCGCAGCCGCGAGACGTGCACGTCCACGACGTTGGTCTGCGGGTCGAAATGGTAGCCCCAGACGCCTTCGAGCAGCATGGTGCGCGTGACCACCTGGCCGGCCCGGCGCATCAGGTATTCGAGGAGGCTTACCTCGCGCGGCAGGAGATCGAGGCGCTTGCGCTGGCGGTAGGCGGTGCGGGCGAGGAGGTCGAGCTCCAGGTCGCCGACCTGCAGCCGAGTCTGCGGCGTCTCCGCGCGGCCTCGACGGGCGAGCGCCTCGACGCGGGCGAGGAGTTCCGCGAAGGCGAACGGCTTGGCGAGGTAGTCGTCCCCGCCCGCGCGCAGGCCACGCACGCGCTCGTCCACGGCCGAGAGCGCGGAGAGCACGAGCACCGGGGTGCGGTTGCCCTGGGCGCGCAGAGTCTCCAGGACGCGCAGGCCATCCAGGCCGCCCGGCAGCAGCCGGTCCAGCACGATCGCGTCGAACGGCTCGCTCGTGGCGAGCAGCAGGCCGTCGCGGCCGTTGCCGGCGTGCTCGGCCTGATGGCCGGCCTCGCGCAGCCCCTTCATCACGAAACCGGCGACGGCCTGGTCGTCCTCGATGACGAGAAGCCGCATCGCCGGTTACTCGCTCTGCTCGGCCGGGCGCCGGCCGACGGTCACCGAGAGGTCCACTGTCTGGTGGCCGCGCTTCAGCTGAACGTGCACGCTGTCGCCCGGCGGGGTCGCGGCAACGGCGCGAGTCAGCGCGCGCGAGCTGTCCAGGTGCACGCCGTTGATCGCCAGCACCACGTCGCCGGGCCGCATTCCAGCCTTCGCCGCAGGTCCGCCGTGCTCGACGCCCGCGACTGCGACGCCGGGCTGCCCCTCGCCCACATCCTCGACCGAGACGCCGAGCCAACCGCGGTCGATGTGTCCCTTGGCCCGCAGCTCGGTCACGATCCGGCTCGCGATCTCGCTCGGGACGGCGAAGCCGATGCCGACCGAGCCGCCCGTGGGCGAGACGATGGCGGTGTTCACGGCGATCACCTGGCCTTCCAGGTTGAAGGTCGGCCCGCCCGAGTTGCCTGGGTTGATCGGTGCGTCGATCTGCAGGAAGTCATCGAACGGCCCCGCCCCGATGTCCCGCCCACGGGCGGAGACGATGCCCGCCGTGACCGAGCTGCCGAGGCCGAACGGGTTGCCGGCCGCCATGATCCAGTCACCGACCTCGACCTTGCGGCTGTCGCCCCAGCTCACGGCGGCCAGCGGCTCTGGGCTCTTGACCTGGATAACGGCGATGTCGGTTAGGTCGTCCACCCCGACGAGCTGGGCGGGGAGCTGGGTGCCGTTGGCGAGCGACACCACGATGCGGTCCGCGTGGCCGACGACGTGATTGTTGGTCACGATCGTGCCCGCGGGGTCGATGATGAAGCCGGAGCCCGCGCCGATCACTTGCTCGCTCCGCTCACGCAGGCGCTCGCGGAACTGCCGCTCCAGCGGCGTGCCACGCAGACCCGGCGGAAGCTGGGCAACGACCGGGCCGGCGGCCTCCGTAACCGCGATGTTGACTACGGCCGGCACGACGCGCTTGACGAGCGGCGCGAAGCTGGGAAGCGGCGCTTGCATCACGGACGGCTGGCCCGCGGACGCACTCTGGGCGAAAGCGGGACCGGAGCAGCCCGGCAGCAGGAGCATCGGCACGATCAGGGCAGCACGAACGCGGGCGAGCATGGTGGTGGTCCTTCTGATGGTCCCTTTTGGGGCCTATGACATCATAGACGCTGATTATGCGGGCGTCCCGTATGTGCAAGAGGACGATGTACGGCCTCGTCCGGATGCTCGGGCCAGTCGTGCTTGGGATAGCGCCCGCGCATGTCGCGCCTCGCATCCGCCCAGGCGCCGCGCCAGAAGCCGGCAAGGTCCGCCGTGACCGCGATCGGGCGACCAGCGGGCGAGAGTAGGGCGAGGCGCAGCGGCACGTGGCCGCTTGCGAGACGCGGCGTCTCACGCAGGCCGTAGAAGGCTTGTGCCCGCGCGGACGCGACCGGCACCGGCTGGGCATAGTCAACGGGCGCCCGCCCACCGGGGAGGATAATCTCCGCCGGCAGATCGCGGTCGAGCCGCGCCGCAGCTTCCCAGCCGAGCACGCCGCGGAGCCAAGCGATCAGGTCCAGCTGCGCGAGGTCGGCGAGGCGCGAGAGTCCGCCCAGGTGCGGTAGAAGCCAGTCCTCGACCGTGGCGGCCAACGCCGTGTCCGAGAGGTCGGGCATGCCAGGGTCCAGCTTGCGCAGCCAGGCAGCGCGCGCCTGGAGCTGCCGTGCCGGCTCGGTCCAGGGCAGCGCATCGAGCCGGGCGGCAACGGCGCGGGCGAGCGCCAGCGCCTGCTCGGAGGGATCAGCCGCCACCGTGCGGTCCTCCAGCACCAGTGTGCCGAGCCGCCGGCGGCGACGGGTCAGCACAGCGCCGGTGACGGGATCGAAGGTCGTCTCTCGCGTCTCGTGGACTTGCTCGGCGAGGAGCGGCGGGAGCGACGCTGGGTCGAGCGGGGCGGCGAGCCGGATGCGCGGCGCTGCCCGGAGGTCGAGCGCGGCGACGACCAGCAGGCGCGACCGCGCGAGTGGATCGGTGGGCGGCAGACGCGCGCCGCCGCCACCGGAGAGCCGGAAGGAGCCCAGCTCGCCGCGGGCTTGAGCGATGCGGTCGGGGAAGGCAGCGGCTAGCAGCGTCCCTGGATCGCCCGCGGGTGGCGCGGCGTTCGTCACGCGCAAGCGGCGGCGATACTGGGCGGCGGTGCGGCGGATGCGTGCGAGCGCCGCACCATCGGCGTCGGCGTCGCCACCTCGCAGCGCGTCAAGGCGCAGCCCCACATCGGCCGGCGGCTCGCGTCCGCGCATCGGGTCCCGTTCCTCCAGCAGCGCTGCTAATTCGGCTGCGAGCGCGGCCTCGCCGGCATCGCTGGCGGCCAGCATCATGGCGGCGAGCCGCGGGTGCGCGCCGAGCGCGGCCATGCGGCGCCCGGCCGCCGTGAGCTGCCCGTCCCGCGTCGCGCCGAGCCGATCCAGCAACGCCGCCGCGGCGGCGAGCGCGCCGCCGGGCGGCGGGTCCGGAAAGGGCAGCGCCTCCGGCCGCGCGCCCCAAGCCACGCAGTCGAGCAGCAGTCCCGACAGCTCGGCCTCCAGGATCTCCGGCCGGTCGTGCGGCGCGAGGCCGCGGTGCAGCGCCTCGGTCCACAGCCGCACGGCGACGCCCGGCGCCTCGCGCCCGGCGCGCCCGGCACGCTGCTCTGCGGCGGCGCGGCTGATCCTGAGCGTGGCGAGGCGGGTGAGGCCCGTCGCCGGGTCGAGCCGCGGGGTGCGTCGCCAGCCTCCGTCTACGACGATGCGCACGCCGGGCACCGTGAGCGAGGTCTCGGCGATGCTCGTTGCGAGCACGACCCGCCGCCCCTCCGCCGGGCGGAGCGCCTGGTCCTGCTCGACCGGGGAAAGGTCGCCGTGTAGGGGCAGGACGAGGGCACCGCAATCAGCGAGCGCCTGCTGGGCGCGCCGGATCTCGGCCATGCCGGGCAGGAACGCAAGCACGTCGCCGGGATGCGCCGCGAGGGCGGCTCGCACCGCGCGCGCTACCGCCTCCGGCAGCTCGCGCGGCCCGGCGAGGTCGCGCACGGCATGGTCCACGGTGACCGGGAAACGCCGCCCCTCACTCTCGATCACGGGTCCGCCGAGCAGTTGCGCGAGCCGCGCCCCGTCCGGCGTCGCGGACATGGCGAGGAGCCGCAGCTCGGGGCGCAGCACCCGTTGCAGGTCGAGGCACAGCGCGAGCGCCAGGTCGGCCTCGACGGCGCGCTCGTGCACCTCGTCGAACAGCACGGCGGCGACGCCGTCCAGCACCGGGTCGCCGATCAGGCGGCGAACGAGAATGCCCTCGGTGACGACTTCGACGCGCGTCTGATCCGAGACCTGGGCGTCGAGCCGCGTTCGGAGGCCGACGGTGGCGCCGACCGGCTCGCCGCGCAGGGCAGCCATACGGGCGGCTGCCGCGCGCGCCGCGAGCCGGCGCGGCTCCAGGACGAGGATACGGCCGTCCCCACGCCATGGCGCCGCGTCGAGCAGGGCTGGCGGGACGCCTGTCGTCTTGCCGGCGCCGGGGGGTGCTACCAGCACGGCGTTCGGCCCGGCCTCCAGCGCGGCGAGCAGGCGGGGCAGGGCGTCCGTGATGGGGAGGGTGTCCAGGGTGGCGCCTTTCCGTGAAGAGCCAGTGTGCAGTCCCGGACTGCGCGGAGCCTGTCAACCCTCGTTCGACCTCCGCTTCCCGCAGGGCAAACGCATGAAAACCGCTGTTACGTTCTTTGGTCGACCCCAACTTGCGGCTGCCGCCAGCGCCTTGTAAGCCGAATTTGAATTCGTCCGGATAATCTATGGATACCCATAGGGAACCCGGCAAGGCAGGAATGGAGGAAGGATCGTGGGTGGGCCCGCGCCGGTGCCGGAGCCGGCCACGCTCGCCCTGCTCGGCACGGGGCTGCTTGGGCTGTTCGCCACCCGGCGCCGCGCACGCTGAGCGGCAACGACGCCGCGCCGCACCCGCGCGTCCAGGCGATGAACGCCCCGTCGTTCCTGGACGCCACGGAGCTGGCGTTCGTGTCCGACACGCGGCGGCTCGAGGGCGGCGTGTCCGGGAAGGGGGGTGGCCTTCGACCGAGGTGCCCCCTCGACCATCGCCTCGACGGGAGCCCAGTGCGAACGCATGAGGCCAGTTACCCATTGAGCAGCCGGGCCAAGTAGGCGTCGTCCAGCACCGCGAACTGCTCGACCAGGCCCTCGATCATGGCGCGCCTCCTCTCGGAAGCGCGCCAATCAGATTTCATGCGTTCGCCCTGCGCGTCCCGCTCTCATAGATCAGCATCCGCTCGCCGCCGCGCTCAACTTCGCCCCACTCCCGCATCCCGATCGCCCCCAGCACGACGCGGGATGCCGTGTTGCTCTCGCGCGCGACCGCGATCACGCGTGCCAAGCCCGCGCGGTCGTGGGCGAAGCGGAGCGCCGCGCCAGCAGCTTCGCGAGCGAAGCCCCTGCCCCGCACTTCCGGCCAGAACGCGAAGCGGAGCGCGGTGCCGCGGCCGTCCGGCCGGTCGTGCAGGCCGGTGATCCCGAGCAGCCGATCATCGCCCGGCATCCGCACCGTCCACATGCCGACCCCACGCGCCGCCCAGAAGCGCAGATCCTCGGCCAGCTCGGCGTCGGCCTGCGCCGTCGTGCGCACGCCGCCGAGCATAAGGGCGAAGCTGCCGGGATCGGCCTTGAGGGCGCGCAGCGCCTCGCGGTCCTGCCAGCCGACCGGGGCGAGCACGAGCTGCCCCGTTCGAATGACCCATGCCGGGTTCAGCGTCCCATCATCTACTCCCTGTCGGCGCCTTACCTCGCGATGGGCCGATACTTGATGCGGTGCGGCTCGGTCGCGTCGGCGCCGAGGCGGCGGCGCTTGTCCTCCTCGTAAGCCTGGAAATTGCCCTCGAACCACTCGATGCGGCTGTCACCCTCGAAGGCGAGGATGTGGGTCGCTAGCCGGTCAAGGAACCAGCGGTCGTGGCTGATGATGACGGCGCAGCCCGCGAACTCGGCGAGCGCGTCTTCGAGTGCCCTCAGCGTGTCCACGTCGAGGTCGTTGGTCGGCTCGTCGAGCAGGATCACGTTGCTCTCGCTCTTGAGCATCTTGGCGAGATGCACGCGGTTGCGCTCGCCGCCCGAGAGGATGCCCACCTTCTTCTGCTGGTCCGGACCCTTGAAGTTGAAGGCGCCGACGTAGGCGCGGGAGGGGACGGCGCGCTTGCCGAGGTAGATCACGTCGGTGCCGCCGCTGATCTCCTCCCAGACGGTCTTCTCGCCGTCGAGGCTGTCGCGGCTCTGGTTGACGTAGCCGAGCTTGACGGTGTCGCCGACGCGCAAGGTCCCGCCGTCCGGGAACTCGTCGCCGGTGATCATGCGGAACAGGGTGGTCTTGCCGGCGCCGTTGGGGCCAATGACGCCGACGATGCCGCCGGGCGGCAGCTTGAAGCTGAGGTCGTCGATGAGGAGGTTGTTGCCGAATGCCTTGCGCACGGCCTCCGCGTCGATCACCGTGCTGCCCAGGCGCGGCCCCGGCGGGATGACGATCTCGGCCGTGGTGCCCGCCATCTCCTGACTCTTCTGCAGCATGTCCTCGTAGCGCTGGATGCGGGCGCGGCTCTTGGTCTGGCGCGCGCGCGGGCTGGACTGGATCCATTCCTGCTCGGCGGCTAGGGCGCGCTGCCGGGCGCTCTCCTCCTTCTCTTCCTGGGAGAGGCGCTTGCGCTTCTGCTCCAGCCACGACGAGTAGTTGCCCTCGAACGGCAGGCCGCGGCCGCGCTCGATCTCCAGGATCCAGTTGGTCACGTTGTCGAGGAAGTAGCGGTCGTGGGTCACGACCATCACCGTGCCCTCGTAGTCGCGCAGCGTGCGCTCGAGCCAGGCCACGCTCTCGGCGTCGAGGTGGTTGGTCGGCTCGTCGAGCAGAAGCAGCTCGGGCTTTTCCAGGAGAAGGCGACACAACGCCACCCGGCGCCGCTCGCCGCCCGAGAGATTGACGATGGGAGACTCGGCCGGCGGGCAGCGCAGGGCGTCGAGCGCGATCTCGATGCGGCGGTCGAGGTCCCAGCCGTCCTGGGCGTCTATCGTTTCCTGCAGGCTCGCCTGCTCGGCAAGCAACGCGTTCATCTCCTCGTCGTCCATCGGCTCGGCGAAGCGCTCGCTGATGGCGTTGAAGCGGTCGAGTGCCAACTTCAGCGGGGCGAAAGCCTGCATGACGTTCTCGGCGACGGTCTTGTCCGGGTCGAGATGCGGCTCCTGCTCCAAGTAGCCGACGCGCACGCCGTCCGCGGCCCAAGCCTCGCCGCCGTACTCCTTCTCGATGCCCGCCATGATCTTGAGCAGCGTGCTCTTGCCGGCGCCGTTGACGCCGAGCACGCCGATCTTCACGCCTGGCAGGAAGGAGAGGGTGATGCCCTTGAACACCTCGCGCCCGCCGGGAAACTTCTTGGTCAGATCCTTCATTACATAGACGTATTGGTAAGCGGCCATTCTCTCCGGGCTCCTAGCGCTACGTGCGTGCGCGGGGTGCGGTGCGCCCGGCAGGGCTCGAACCTGCGACCAAGCCGTTATGAGCGGCCCGCTCTGACCAACTGAGCTACAGGCGCACGCGCGGCGCTCATATAGGCGATCACGGGCCGCGCGCCTACCGGGCGCCGAACCCGGATTGCCTGCCCCTCACGGTTCTGGCATAGCGGATCAATCCTGCCCTCCCTGGGCGCACCCGAGGCCGCACCACAAGCGGCCGGGGCATCGTTAGAGGAACGCTCTGAATGGTCCTGGCTTACCTGGTGATCATCGCCTGCGGCCTGCTCGCGCTCGCGTACGGCTTCGTTACGGGCCGGGAAGTACTCGCCGCGGATGCCGGCACGGCCCGGATGCAGGAGATCGCGTCCGCGGTGCAGGAGGGCGCCCGCGCCTACCTCAGCCGCCAATACACGGCGATCGGGATCGTCGGCGTCATCATCCTGATCATCCTCGGCGTCCTTCTCGGCATCAAGGTCGCGGCGGGATTCCTCATCGGTGCGGTGCTTTCGGCCGTCGCGGGCTTCATCGGCATGAACGTCTCGGTGCGCGCCAACGTCCGCACCGCACAAGCGTCGCGCAGCGGGCTGGCGGCGGGCCTGGGCATCGCCTTCAAGTCGGGCGCCATCACCGGGATGCTGGTGGTCGGGCTCGGGCTGCTGGGCGTCACCTGCTACTACCTGATCCTCCTTGGGACCACACCGGCCGGCGATCTCCGCCCGGTGCTGGAGGCGCTGGTGGGGCTGTCGTTCGGCGCCAGCCTGATCTCCATCTTCGCACGGCTTGGCGGCGGCATCTTCACCAAGGGCGCCGACGTGGGCGCGGACCTCGTGGGCAAGGTCGAGGCCGGCATCCCCGAGGACGATCCCCGTAATCCGGCCGTGATCGCCGACAACGTGGGCGACAACGTCGGCGACTGCGCCGGCATGGCGGCAGACCTGTTCGAGACCTACGTGGTGACCGTGGTCGCCACCATGGTGCTGGCGGCGATCTTCTTCACGCCGGGCGTGGTGGGTTGGGTGATGATGCTGCCGCTGGGCATCGGCGCGGTCTGCATCGCCGCCTCCATCATCGGCACGTATTTCGTGCGGCTCGGGTCCGACAACGGGATCATGCGGGCGCTCTACAAGGGCCTCGCCGTCACTGGAGGGCTATCCGTTGTGGGCATCTTCCTCATCATCGGAAGCTTCGTGCGCCTTGGCCAGCCGCTAACGTTCATCGCGGGCGGCGCGGTCACCGGCTGGGACCTGTTTCTGTGCGCCGTCATCGGGCTGGTGCTGACGGGGCTGATCGTCGTCATCACCGAATACTACACGGCCACCGAGTATCGCCCGGTGCGCAGCATCGCGCAGAGTTCGACCACCGGGCACGGCACCAACGTCATCCAGGGCCTAGCCGTGTCCATGGAGGCGACGGCGCTGCCGGTGCTGGCGATCTGCGCCGCCATCTTCGGCTCCTACTTGATCGCGGGGCTGTTCGGCATCGCGATCGCGGCGACGACGATGCTGGCGCTGGCCGGCATGATCGTGGCGCTCGACGCCTACGGCCCGGTCACGGACAACGCGGGCGGCATCGCGGAAATGGCCGACCTGCCGCGCGACGTGCGCGTGACCACCGACGCGCTGGACGCCGTCGGCAACACCACGAAGGCCGTGACCAAGGGTTACGCCATCGGATCGGCCGGGCTTGCGTCGCTGGTGCTGTTCGCGGCCTACACGCAGGACCTCAGCCGCTACTTCCCGAATCTCCATGTGTCCTTCGAGCTGCAGAACCCCTTCGTGGTGATTGGGCTCTTCATCGGCGGCTTGCTGCCTTACCTCTTCTGCGCGCTGGGCATGACCGCGGTGGGCCGCGCCGCGGGTGCGGTGGTCGTGGAGGTGCGACGGCAGTTCCGTGAGATGCCGGGCATCATGGAGGGGACGCAGCGGCCCGAATACGGCCGCGCGGTCGATATGCTGACGCGGGCCGCGATCCGGGAGATGATCGTGCCCTCGCTGCTGCCGGTGCTGGCGCCGGTCGTCGTTTACATCGTGATCTCGATCATCGCCGGGCGCGCCGCCGCGTTCAGCACCCTGGGGGCTATGCTGCTCGGGACGATCGTGACCGGGCTGTTCGTGGCGATCTCGATGACCTCGGGCGGCGGCGCCTGGGACAACGCGAAGAAGTACATCGAGGAAGGCAATTACGGCGGCAAAGGATCGGAGGCGCACAAGGCGGCGGTCACCGGCGACACGGTGGGCGATCCGTACAAGGACACCGCCGGGCCTGCGGTGAACCCGATGATCAAGATCACCAACATCGTGGCGCTGCTTCTGCTGGCGGTCCTGGCGAAGTTCGCGATGGGGTAAGGGCGGAGTGCGAGGGGGCCGGCCAGCCGGCCCCCTCGTGAGAGCCAGAACCGCAGGAAGCCAGGCGCGCACAGATCTCTTAGATCGTTCCTCGGCTGTGTGGCGGGCTGTGAAGATCATACCTGACATCCGCATGCGAGGCTACGAACTCTCATGCGCGCATTGCGGAATGCTTACGGCTTCAGCTGCTGAGGCCCGCAGGGCGAGGACTTTCGCCTCTGCAAAACTATCAGGCTAGATAAGCATTTTATGAGGTCTGCCGAGCTGCTGCTCGCACCAGAAATGCGGAAGAATCCCGGTTCGGCGCCGATTTACACAATGCCGCTACGCTACGTGTTGGCGACGGATGCCTAGCTGTATAAATCATGGTGGCCGAAAATTTAGACCCTCCTATTGTAACGGCTGTGTGGAGAGGCCATGTGCATTGGATAGCGAAAAGTAGCCCACGGTGCCCATCCTTGCAGCATTACTAATAATGTAGTCTTTGCGAAGCGACTGATTCCTTGCATGTCTGCTAGGACGGAGATAGCCGGCCTGGTGTTCCGAGCCGGTAATTCGCACTTAGGTCTGCCGACCGCCTGAGAAGAGGTCCTCAAAATCGAGGGCTGAGCTGGGAGGGACAAGATCATGGCAAAGGGACAGAAGCGGAGCGGCCGGGAGGCGAAGAAGCCTAAGGCGGCCAACACGCAGGTCGTGGCGCCGTCGTCGCTGTTCCAGCCAAGGCCCGCGAAGCCGCCTGCATCGAAGGACAGCGGCAAGTGACTGCCGAAGCCACTCATTCTTAGAAGGCATCCCTATGAAGTTCCGTCCCTTGCACGACCGGATCGTGGTCCGGCGCATCACCGCCGAGGAGAAGTCCTCCGGCGGCATCATCATCCCCGACACGGCCAAGGAGAAGCCGATGGAGGGCGAGGTGATCGCGGTAGGCCCCGGCGCGCGTGACGAGCAGGGCAAGATCCAGGCGCTCGACGTGAAGGCCGGCGACCGCGTGCTGTTCGGCAAGTGGTCCGGCACCGAGGTGCGCCTCGACGGCGAGGATCTCCTCATCATGAAGGAGTCCGACGTCATGGGCATCATCGAGGGCCAGGCCGAGAAGAAGAAGGCCGCTTAACCCTCGGCACCGTCCGGCTTGGACTAGCGCCGCGCCGGCATATCGACCGATACAGGGAAGACCAAAATCATGGCAGCCAAGGACGTACGGTTCGGAACGGATGCTCGTCAGCGCATGCTGCGTGGCGTGGATATCCTCGCTGACACGGTGAAAGTCACGCTCGGGCCCAAGGGCCGCAACGTGGTCATCGACAAGAGCTACGGCGCTCCTCGCATCACCAAGGACGGCCTCACCGTTGCCAAGGAGATCGAGCTCGGCGACAAGTCCGAGAACATGGGCGCGCAGATGGTGCGCGAGGGGGCGAGCAAGACGAACGACTTGGCCGGTGACGGCACGACGACGGCGATCGTGCTGGCGCAGAGCATTGTGCGCGAGGGTGGTAAGGCGGTCGCCGCCGGGCTGGCCCCGATGGACCTCAAGCGCGGTGTGGACAAGGCTGTGACGGCCCTGGTCGAGGAACTGCAGAAACGCACCCGCAAGATCACGACCGAGGCCGAGACGGCGCAGGTTGGCACCGTGTCGGCGAACGGCGAGTCCGAGATCGGCCGCATGATCGCCGAGGCTATGCAGAAGGTCGGCAACGAGGGCGTGATCACGGTCGAGGAAGCGAAGGGAGTGGACACGGAGCTGGAGGTGGTCGAGGGCATGCAGTTCGACCGCGGCTATCTCAGCCCCTACTTCATCACCAACGCCGAGAAGATGACGGCTGAGCTGGTCAACCCTTACGTGCTGCTGTGCGAGAAAAAGCTGTCCGGCCTACAGGCACTGCTTCCCTTGCTCGAAAGCGTCGTTCAGGCGGGGGCGCCGCTGCTGATCATCGCCGAGGACGTGGAAGGCGAGGCGCTCGCGACCCTCGTGGTCAACAAGCTGCGCGGCGGCCTCAAGGTCGCGGCGGTGAAGGCGCCGGGCTTCGGCGACCGCCGCAAGGCCATGCTGGAGGACATCGCCGTCCTCACCGGCGGCCAGGTGGTCTCCGAGGACCTCGGCATCAAGCTCGAGAACGTGACGCTCCAGATGCTCGGCCGCGCCAAGCGCGTGCTGATCGAGAAGGAGAACACCACGATCGTCGAGGGCGCCGGCCAGCAGGAGGACATCAAGGGCCGCTGCAACCAGATCCGGGCGCAGATCGAGGAGACCACGTCGGACTACGACCGCGAGAAGCTGCAGGAGCGGCTGGCGAAGCTCGCGGGCGGCGTCGCCGTGATCCGCGTCGGCGGCGCCACCGAGGTCGAGGTGAAGGAGCGCAAGGACCGCGTTGACGACGCGCTTCATGCGACCCGTGCCGCGGTCGAGGAAGGCATCGTGCCGGGCGGCGGCGTCGCGCTGGCGCGGGCCAGCCTGGTTCTTGGCGCAGATCAAGCCGGAGAACGAGGACCAGAAGTACGGCATCGAGATCGTCCGCAAGGCGGTGCAGACGCCGCTGCGCCAGATCGCCGAGAACTCCGGCGAGGACGGGGCGGTGATCGCCGGCAAGGTGCTCGACAACGGCGACTACAACTACGGCTTCGATGCCCAGGCCGGCGAGTTCAAGGACCTGGTCGCGGCCGGCATCATCGACCCGACCAAGGTGGTCCGTGTCGCCTTGCAGAACGCAGCCTCCGTGGCCGGCCTGCTGATCACCACCGAGGCGATGGTGTCCGAAAGGCCGGAGAAGCGCGTGCAGTCGATGCCCCAGGGCGGCATGGGCGGCGGCATGGGTGACATGGACTTCTAATCCATGCGGCCTCTGGCTCGCTCGCCGATCTCAGCGTCCGGGATGTGAAAGCATCCCGGACACCGGGCAAGCCAGGTCCCACTGGGACGTGCAGAAGGTCCGGCAGCACTGCCATATCGACGGCGTGGTGCCTGGCGAGCACAGACAGCGTGCACGAAGGACACCCATCATGACCGAGACGCCCCGTATGGTTCCTACCCTCGACACGAACCTCGTTCGCTTTGAGATTCGTGTTGGCATTCGCCGGATCAGCTGCAACATCTCCGACGAGGCCTTGGAGGCTGTGTCAGGCCTGGCTACTCCATCGACGATGACGCTGCGACGCAAGTCCTTTGACCGGTTCCGCACTTTGATCGACGCGGCGGCGAGGCTGAAGCTCGGGACGCTGCCGTCAGGGTTCATCGGCCCGATCATCCTATCGAGCGAGGACCTGCGCTGTGTGCCTCCGGAGGTCGGGGTTCCAGCATTCGGAAGCGCCGGGAGGGGAGCATGACTGCATACACGCTGTCATTCGGACAACGTGCCCGCGTCGTAGTCGAGCACACCCTGCCACGCCGCCCTGCGCGGAACGTGCGTCGCGACGGCTTGGAGACGTAGCGAGTGAGGCCGCTGCGGTGGATGGGCTTCGCCATTGCAGTTGCGGGAGCGGTGCTGATCGGCTACTCGGGCCGGCTCTCTCGCGCTTGGGCGGATCGAACTGCCGACCTGCTCACGGGCAAGCCTATCCAGGTGGATTGGTATCTGCTGATCGGGATCATGGTCGCTCTTGGAGGTGGCCCGCTCGCCCAACTCACTATGGAGGACCAGCATGGGAAAGGAAGACGATCCGCGACTGACTGGCGAAGCTCAGACCAACGATCTGCTCAGGCGCGAGGCAGTACGCCAAGCCTCCGCTTCAGGCACCGGGGGTTCGCCCCCAGCACTGGAGGCAACGCTCGCGAGCATCTCCGCTGAGGTGACGGCAGAGGCGATCGAGCGGCTGAGCCGGTACTCCGAAACCGAAGTAGCTGGTGGAGCAAGGCGACGCACGAGGAGTGACTCGACCGCAGAGCCGTCTGTTCACCTCCACAGCAGCGTTGAATTGGGATGCCAAGGCCGAATGCGCGCTACAGGCAAGGTGGATGGGGTTCCAAGACCTTGTCACCGACCAACTATGACCAGCCTGTCCACCGGCATTGAGACCCTTTCCAACAAATCAAAGGAACATTGTCATGGCGTTCACGATGAGTTACGGCATTACCCCGCCCCCCGCTCGTACCGAGCCCGCCCCAAAGGTGATCGCTTCACAGAAGCCAGCGTTGCAGCGCGGCCGTAAGCAGCGAAATCTTCAAACTCAAGCCCAGGCCTTGTTCGATCCCGCCCCGGCTCAGGTCTCCGAAGTTCCGTCAGCCCTTGCGGCAATGAACGCCCCGGAGGACGGCGCAGTATTGCTGGCCCTGTCCAAGGAGGATGAAGCCGCACAGAGCGCACCTGATCCGTCCCCTGCTTGATCGCGCTGTCACGTTCTAAAAGGCCGTGAGGTCCGGTGCTACTCCGGCGCCCATGTTCTGAACAAAGGCCGAAGCACCTACAAACTTCTATCGCGCAGATCTTCAGGGTCTTCCTAACTTCCTCAGTTGGTCGCCATTGAATACGATGCCGGCAGGTGGAAGTTGAATCAACGACCGCTCTTCGACTGCTTCTCCCGCTCGACCGCCTCGGTGATGAGCCGCCGCGCCTCGGCCGCGTCGCCCCAGCCGGCGACCTTGACCCACTTGCCCTCCTCTAGGTCCTTGTAGTGCTCGAAGAAGTGCTGGATCTGCTCCACCGTGATCCGCGGCAAGTCTGTGTAGTTCATCACGTGGACGTAGCGCTGCGTCAGCTTGGGCGAGGGCACAGCGATGATCTTTTCATCGCCGCCGGCGTTGTCGCGCATCCTCAGCACGCCGATTGGCCTGACGTTCATGACCGCGCCCGGCACGATAGGACGCGTGTTCGCGACGAGCACATCGATCGGGTCGCCGTCGTCGGACAGCGTATGCGGCACGAACCCGTAATTGCCGGGATAGCGCATCGCCGTATGCAGGAAGCGGTCCACGACGAGCGTGCCGGCCTCCTTGTCCATCTCATACTTGATCGGCTCGCCGCCTATGCCGACCTCGATGATGACGTTGACGTCCTCCGGCGGGTTGATGCCGATGGCGATAGCGTCGATGCGCATGAGCGTTCTCCGACTAGGGACGGAAGCGGCGCATAAAGCCCCGTCCGGGCGAGTGAGGCAACCACGCGGCGCGAGGAAGCATCAGCCTCGCGTCAGCTTGTGAATCAGCGCCTCGTATGAAGCGATGTGGTCAGCTAGGCGCAGCGTCGTCTCCGCGTAGCACCGGGCACGTTCGCGCAGGCGGCCGGCGAGAGCCTCGTCCTCCAGTATCTCCAACACGCGCTCGGCGAGCCGCGTGGGATCGAGGAGCGGCGAGAGCAAGCCGTTCGCGCCGTCCTGTATGAACTCACGGACCGGCGCGGTGTCGCTGCCGACCAACGCGCAGCCGCAGGCCAAAGCTTCCCGCAGGGACCACGACGCAACGAAGGGATAGGTCGGGTAAGCGTGCGCGTCCGAGCGCTGGAGCAGGCGCATGTAGTCCTCGTAATGCACCCGGCCGGCGAAGTGGACGCGGCCCGGCGGCAGCCGGCTGCCCACCTCCCGCAGCAGCCACTCCCGCCACGTTCCCTCGGCCAGCCGGGCGCCGTAGCTCACGCCATCGCCGCCGACGAGCACGGCGTGGGTGTCCGCGCGCTCACCCAAGATGCGGGGCAGTGCGCGCATGAACGTGTGGAAGCCGCGATAGGGCTCGAGGTCTCGGGCGACGTAGGTGACGAGCTTGGCGCCCGGCGGCACACGCGCATCGCCAAGCAGGAACGGGCGGGCGCGAGCGGAGGGATCGGGGCGGCAGCGGTCGAGGTCCACGCCTTCTGGCAGCACGGTAATGCGCTCCTGCGCCCAGGCAGGATAGGTTTCGAGCTGGAAGCGTGTCGGCGTCTGGCCGTGGCCCGGATTCGTGAGCGCCAAGAGATTGACGGCGTTCTTGGCGCGAATGGTGGGCAGCATCGCGGCCGGAGTCGGGAACTCGGGGTCGCAGTCAACGTCTGAATCTTTCAGGCGGTAGTAGAACTCGCAGTAGCCGAGCAGCGGAACGCTGGGCCAGACGTCGCCGAGGTGGAGCAGCTCGCCCCAGCCATGGTGGCCGATGATGATGTCCGGCACGAAGCCGAGGTGGCGCAGGGTACGCCCGGCCTGCGCGACGAGGCTCGCGCGCTGCATCGCCTGATCGAACTCGCGCGCGGGACCCTGGATGCCGGGCGGCGATTCGACAGGCGCGGGATACACCATCTTGCGCACGCCCGAGATCGCGTTCTCGTTCATCTCCGAGAGGAAAACGATCTCGTCCCGCCCCTGCGCCGCAAGGTGGCGACAGAGGTGCAGGTATTGCCCTGGGAAGTTCTGGTGGACGAAGAGGTAGCGCAATCGGCGTCCGCTTGCGGCTAGCGGCGCTTCGGCTTCGCGCTCGGATTTGCCGCGCGGCCGGACGAGGACCGGGCGGTGCGCAGGCGCAGCTCGACACAGAACGCCTCCAGAGGCGCGAGGCTCTCCGCCTGGCATGCGCCGCCAGCCTCGACAGGACCGCACGTGGAACCGTCCACGAACGTTGCGGCGAGGGTGAAGCTGTGCGTCTCGGCAGCCTTACCGAGAAGCCTTGCGCGCAGGCCGAGGATGGGCAGCGACATGCCACGGCTGCCGCAGAATTGGCCGCCTTCCGCCCATGGCGAGATCCAGTCGCGTCCGAGCACGGCCTGGTATTCGATGTCGCCAGCACCGAGGCCGGACGCGGGGATTATGGCAAAGCCCTCGATCCAGCGCTTGCTGCCGCGATCGCCGATCCACTCGCCCAGCCTGCAGCCGACATCGCCGCGCCCATAGACGTGGGCGACGATCTCGGCCGGACCGCGGTCGGCAGCTTGTGCGATCGCGTCAGGGGCGGCGACCACGGGCCGGCTCGCCAGAGCTGGGTCGCGCTGTGCTGCTTGGGGATCCTCGGTGAGGCGCATGACTTGCAGCCTCGGCGGTTCCTTGGCTCCGTCCGGCGCCTGGTACACTGTGACCAGGATTTGCGCCGGGCCATCTTCGACCCGGACCAGCGCGGCACCTTCCGCGCCGCCGATCCAGCCGTCCTCGTGGAAGGTGCTGATCTGCATCCGGCCGGACTGCGCGGGCGCGGGCGGGAGGGAGAGGCGCACGCCGGGCAGGCCGGTGCGGGCGTCCGGCATCTGGCCGCCGGGGGTGTGGAAGATGCAGAAGACGCCAACGTCGAGCAGCATGAGATGGGCGGAGGCCTTCAGCTCGGTGATCAGCTTAAGCTGCGCCTGCGCGCCTTGGTCGGCCATTATAGAGTCCTGGTCGTAGATTCATTTTGAAGAGAGTGCGGCGGCGTCCGGCCCGGCGCAAGATAGCTGTCCCGTGCAGCGAAACGGAGCAGCGCCGCGTTGATCGCCGCCGCGGACAGGCCGAGCGGCAGCAGCCAGCCGTGGCCCGTGCGGGCGATGCGCTCGGCTGGAGCACCCAGGTCGAACGCCGCAACTGGGAGTCCCGCCTCCCAGGCGCGCGTCAGGGCGAAACACCACGTCTCGGGCCAGATGGAGGGGAGGAAGGCGAGGTCCGCATCCTGGTCACGGATGAGCGCGACCGCCGCCGCCTCCTCGTAGCGGCCCGTGATGAAGACGGGGCCGGCCGCGAGCAGCCGCGCATCGTCCTCCGTGTGCCCGACGACGACGAACTCGAGCGCCAGGCCGCGTGCCCGCGCGTCGTGCGCGCACGCGAGAAGCACCTCGTAGCCCTTCTCCGGCCCGATTGCGCCCACGACGGTGACTCGCCACGGCGCCTTGCGCCGGCCAACCGCGCGCCCAAGGGTAGGATGTCGCGACGGCTCGCGCTCCCACGGCGCAACAACGGGCCGAAGGGGCGGAAAATGACGGCGCATACGTGTGGCGGCATCGGCGGACGGCGCGATCACCCGGCGCGCGCCGCCCAGCACACGGGCGGAGCGCGCGATGAGGTCTCGGACCGCGATCGGCTCCTCCAGGTGGCTGCCCAGGTCAGTTACGCAGACTTCGCAGCCGGCCATCTCCGGCTCGCCGCAGTAGCGCCGACCGTAGCTCAGCAGCGCGATGCGCGGGCAGAACCAAACGTAGTCGTGGATGTAGGCATCCCATGGCACACCAAGCGCGGCAGCTAGGCCCAGTACCGCGGGATCGTGGCCGAGCTGGTGGTGCAGCTCGATGTGCGCCGGGCGGTCGGCGCGGAGCAGGGCGGCGAGGCGGGAAAGCTCCTGCGGCAGGCGGTAGAGCAGGTTCGGATAGTGCCCCTCACCGTCCTCGATGCGGCACTGAGTCCCTTTCGGGCGCAAGACGATGGCACGCAAGCCTTCTCTGCGCAGCGCCTCACAGCGTTGGGCCACGGCACGGTCCACCCCGCCTCCGCCCGCGTGCGTGATCAGGATCGCGCTCGCGCGGCGCCGCCCGGCGCGCCAGCGCAGCGCGTCCATGCGGCGGCGGGCGGGGGCGAGCGGATCGGCCGCGGCGTGCGCGGCGATGAGCGCGTCGTAGCCGGGATGTAAGCGGTTCAGGACGGCGAGATTGCGCCGCATCAGATGCTCGCGCGCCGCGCCGAAGCTCTGGCCACCGACATGAGCCACGAAGACGCCCGCGGCGACCAGGTGGCGCCAGCCGAGGGCGCGGGCGCGCAGGCACCAGTCGTTCTCCTCGCCGTATCCCTGCGCGAACGGCAGCTCGCGGAACAAACCCACGCTGTCGAGGCAGTCTCGCCGGAGGTAGAGGCAGAAGCCGACACCGGTAGGCACCTCGGCCGTGACGGCGCGGTTCGCGCGCCGGGCGATGCGGTCCAGCGCACGGGTTCCAGCAAGGTCGGGCGCGGATGAGCCGGGCTCGGGATAGCTCGCGAGCGTCGCATCGTTGGAGAGAGGCGTCACGCTGCCCGCATCCGGGGCGGAGTAGGCGGCCTCGCGCAGCCGCTCCAGCCAGCCTGGCGGGACAAGCGTATCGCTGTTGAGCAGCACGGCATCCCGTCGCCCGGCGGCACGGAGGCCGGCATTGGCCGCGGCGGGGAAGCCGCGGTTCTCGGCACGCCGCACCAGGCGGATGCGGCCCCTGGCGGCGAGGGCGCGAACGGCCTCGGCGAGGTCGGGCTCGGGCGAGGCATCATCCACGACATGGACGCGCGTGCCGGGCGGCACGGTTGCCAGCACGGAGTCGAGGCACGCTAAGGTCTGCGCGAGACCGCGGTAGATCGGCACGACCACGTCCGTCTGCCGTGGACGGCGCGGGCGCGCGGCACGGGTGACGGCGGCCGCATCGACTGGGATCGCTGCCTGTGCCGGCGTTGGCAGGTCACAGCCAGCCGCGGCCCGGGCCAGGGCGACCGTCGTGCGACACTCCGCGCCGGGATCGAGCGGGCTTCCCAGGAGGTCGCGCCCGGTGCTGTCGAGAACGCGGATGGGTCGCTCGGCTGCCACTAGCGGCACGCCGAAGCGTCGTGGCCGAGCGAGTAGGCGCCCGGGCATCGCGCCGGAGGCAGGCTCAGTCGCCGTGATCGTCGAAGTGCCCTCGGCCGTGACGACGCGCAGCTCCGGGTCGCGCTCCGGATCGGCGGGGTACCATGCCCAGCCATCGATGCCACCGTCGGCCGTTGCGGCGACAACGCCTTCCACGCGGGCGATCAGGCTCGGCTGGAGCGGGCTGCCGAGGAATGCACGACCGTCACGGCTGACGACGAGACGCTGGGCACGCTGCCAGCCTCTGGGCAAGAGCGCTCCTGCCGCAAGCATCTGATCGTCGAGGATGATGTCGCCGACCTGCCCAGCGACGTGAAGATGGCCGGCTGCGTCCAGGCCACACCACCCTGGGAGTCCGGCCTCGGCGGCTATGGCAGCAGCGAGGCGGCGGAGCGGAGGTGTGGGCGCCGTGCGCGCGAGCGCGGCAGCAACGACGGTCTCGGCTCGGCGAGGGTCGCCCATAGCTCGGGCGGAGGCAGCCAGGCCGGCCCAAGCCTCCGCGGCATCCTGCTCCTCGACGAGTGCGGCAAAGAGCACGCTGGCCGCGGCGGGATCGCCGGCACGCAGGAGGAGGGTGGCAAGAGTGAACGCTACCATGGGATCGCGCGGCGCAAGACGATGCGCACGCCGCAGCCAGCGCAGCGCCTCGGCAACATCACCTCGCGCTGCGTGCTGCTGGCCCGCACGCCAGGCGGATTCTGCCAGGCCCGTCACGGATTCGGCACCGGTCATCGGGAGGGGCGTTCCGCCGAGCCTCCCGGCAGCATCAGAGTGCGGGAACCCGTTCGCTGGCGAGGTGGGCTGGGAGCTGGCCAAGATCGGCCTGGGCCTCGGTGAGGCCGCGCGCCGAGGCTTGCTCGAGCCAGTGCCGGGCCTGGACGGCATCGTGAGTGCCGGCCAGGCCCCGGGCAAGATAGCGGCCAAGCATGAGCTGCGCGTGCGGGTGCCCGCGCTCGGCGGCCCGGCGGAACCAACTCTGGGCCGCCACTCGATCGGTCTCAACCGCGTGCCCGCCTCCCAGCATGGCGCCCGTGGCGAACGCGGCACCCACATGCCCGGCCTCGGCCGCGGTGCGGAACAGCGCGAGCGCCGCGGTATGGTCGCGCGGACCGCCACGGCCGTTCACCATCATCTCGGCGAGCGAGACCTGGGCATCCGCGAGCCCGGCGTCGGCAGCGCGCTTGATCCAGGCACGGCCTTCGACCGGGTCGGCGTCCACGCCGCGACCCGTGGCGAGCATCCGGCCATACCAGTATTGCGCGTTGACCACGCGCTCCGCCGCCCGGCGAAGCCACAGAGCCGCCTGCCGCTCGTCACGCTCAATGCCGACGCCCTCGGCCAGGCAGACGCCGAAGTTGAACGCGGCGACGAGATCGCCCGATTTGGCCGCGGCCTCGAACCATGCGCGCGTGCGCATCCGGTCCTCCGGCTCGCCAGCGCCGCCGAGCACGAGGTTCGCCAGGTCCGCCTGCGCGAGCTGGTCACCGGCTTCGGCGGCGCGCCGGAACCACCGCGCGGCCTCGTCCGGGTCGCGCGCGACGCCCGCGCCTGTGAGGTGGAGCATGGCGAGCGCGCGGGCGGCGGCCTTGTGGCCGCTCTCGGCGGCGCGCGTGAACCATATGGCAGCCTCGGCGTAGTTCGGCGGCAGCTCGCCGCCCTTGGCGTAGAGGTCGCCGACGAGGGCGGCTGCCTCGGCATCGCCGCCGAGGGCCGCGCGGCGCAGCCAGGACTCTCCGGCAAGCGGGTCGCGCGCCACGCCGCGTCCTTCGAGCAGGGCGAGGCCCCACCGCGCCTGCGCCTGGCGGACACCGCGCTCGCCCGCTTGACGGTAGAGCTGTGCTGCGGCTTCTGGGTCGCGCTGCATGCCGATGCCCTGGTCGAGCAACACGCCAAGCAAATAAAGGGCAAGGGGCAGGTTCGCCTGCGCCGCCTTCGTGATCCAGCGAGCCGCCTCGATCTTGCCCGCCTCGTTGGCGGCCTTGCGCAGCAACACGAGACCGTGGCCGAGCGCTCCCTGCGGCGAGCCGCCCAGGGCGCTCTCGGCGTAGAGCGCGTCCGACCGCTCCTCGTCGCGCATCGCATCCGGGCCGCTGGCGTGGATGTAGGCGAGCAATGCCTTTGCGTCGTCGCTGCCAGCCTCGGCAGCGCGCCGCGCCCACTCGGCGGCAGCCGTGAAATTGGCGGCTGCTTCGGTGTTTGCTCCGACGTGCACAGGCGCGAACAGCAGATCGCTGGACGGCGACGTAGCGACGCCCGTGAGATGCAGTGCCGCGAGCAAGGATTGCGCCTCGACCAGCCCGGACTGTGCAGCGCGCTCGAACCATTGCGCAGCGTCGCTTCGGCTCACTGGGACGCCCTGCCCGTCTAGGTAGGCGCGCCCGACCCGAAGCTGTGCCTCCGCAACGCCGCGCTCGGCAAGCGGGGCGAGCAGGGCGAAAGCCTCAGCCCCCTGCCCCGCTGCCGTGAGCCGTGCCGCTCGACGAAGCTTCGCCGCAGGCGACACGGCGGCGAGAACGCGCTCCAGCAAAGCGCGGCGTCTGGCACTCACCGGCCGGCGCTCACGACGGCGCGCTCACGGCTCGCGCATCCCATCCATCGCGACCGGGAGGAAGCGGCCGAGCAGGTAGAGCATCATCGTGCGCTTGCCCACCTTGATGTCCGCCGTCACCGGCATGCCAGGAACGAGGTGGAAGCCCGTAGGCGTGTCGTGCAGCTTGATCGCGTCGAGCGTGATTCGGCTGCGATAGAACGCCGGCACCGCTTCATCGCCCTGGGGAGCGGCGCCCCTGGCGACGCTGCTCGCTCGAGTTGGAGGTGAAGCTGTCAGCGCTGACGAAGCGCACCGTTCCCGTGGCATAGCCGTAGGAGGTGAACGGGAACGTGTCGAACTTCACCGTGACTTTGTCGCCCTCGTGGACGAAGCCGGCGTCGTTGCCGGGCACATTCGCCTCGACCTCGAGCGGTGCGTTCGTCGGCACGAGGCTGAAGAACTGGTCGCCTGACTGCATCACCGAGCCGACCGAGACGTGTGCGACGTTGAGCACGACCGCATCCTGCTCGGCACGCAGCTCAAGGAGCTGATGGCGCAGCCTGGCTTTCTGCAGCTGCTCCTGCGCGTCGCTGAGCTTGCGGCCTTGCTCGGAGAGGTCCTGGCCGATCTGCGACCGCCACTGCTGGTCATACCCGTCCCGCTCGGCGACGAGGGCCTGCAGATCGCGGACAGCGCCCTGCACCTGAGCCTTGGCGCCGTCAAGGCCGCGCTGAACTTCGAGACGGGTATCCGTGGCGGCAAGGCGGTTGATTTGGCTGCCGACCTGGAGCTTCTCCAGCTCGATCCGCTTCTGCTCCAGCTCAGCGGCGACCTTGAGCCGGTCCTCGTAGCCCTGGACGTCGGCCATGCCGTGCTGGATCTGCGCGCGCGCGCTGTCGATGCGCTGCCTGTAGTTCTCCAGCTTGGCCGTGCGCTCGGCCTGACGCTGCATGAAAATCGCGGATTGCAGCACCGCGTCGGGTGTGGCGTCCGCCGCCCGGTAGGTCGTGCCCGTCGCTTCGGCCCGCAGGCGGGCAACCTCGGCGCCGAGGCTCGCGACCTGTGCCTGCAACGCGCTCTGGTCGGCGGTGGCGAAGGTCGGATCGAGCCGGGCCAGCAACTGGTCCTTGTGCACGACCTCGCCCTCGCGCACGTTGATCGAGCGGACGATAGCGGTGTCGAGCGGCTGCACCACGACGGTCGGCGCCTCGCTGACGATGCGGCCCCGCGCGGTCACGACCTTGTCGATCGGGATCAGCGCCATTGCCGCGGCACAGGCCGCGACGAGCGAGACGACGACCCACGTCGTCCCGCGCGCGCTTACCCGGACGGGTGCGGCGGCAAGGGCCGCGCTCGGCGATTGGAACTCCAGGAAGGCGTTGAGCGGTGCCGGCCGGGCAGCCTGCTCGCCGCGCAGCACAGAAAGTGCGCCCATGCGACTGGTTCCTTCCCCTAGTGGCCGGTGCCGGCGACGGTGACCAGCGATGCCCTGGCCGGCCCGTCCCGGCCTTGGCCGTCCATGTGCCGGTTCTGCTGCGCCCAGAGCTGGCGGTAGGTGGGGCAGCGCTCCAGGAGTACCCGGTGCGGCGCGATATCGACAACACAGCCGCGCTCCAGCACGAGGATCAGGTCGCACTCCACGAGCGAGCTGAGGCGATGCGACACGATCACCGTCGTCCGTCCCTTGGCCAGGCGCGTCAGGTTGGCGTTGACAAGCGCCTCGCTCTCTGGGTCGAGCGCGCTCGTCGCCTCGTCGAGGACGAGGAGGCGCGGGTCGGCGACGACGGCGCGCGCAATGGCGAGACGCTGCTTCTGGCCGCCGGAGAGGTTGCTCGACCCTTCCTCGATCCAGGTCTCGTAGCCGGCGGGAAGCCGCTCGATGAACTCCTCCGCACCCGCGAGCCGTGCCGCGCGCACGGCGTCCTCCAGCGTGAGGCCAGGGCGGTTTGCCGTGATGTTGTCGCGCACCGTGCCGCGGAACAGGAAATTGTCCTGAAGCACGATGCCGAAGCTGCGGCGCAGGTGTGCCAAGTTGATCTCGCGCAGCTCGGCGCCGTCGAGCTTGAGGAAGCCGCTGTAGTCGCGGCTGATGCCCTGCAGGAGCCGGGTCAGCGTGCTCTTGCCAGAGCCCGAGCGGCCGACGATGCCGAGCATCGTGCCGGGCGGCACTTGGAAACTCACCCGGTCCAGCGCCGGGGTCTTCGTCCCGGGGTAGGTGAAGCTGAGATCCTCGAACTGGATCCCGCCCTCCAAGCGCGGACGCAAGCCGCCCTGCATGGCCGCGGTCTCGGTCGGGTTGTTCAGCACCATGGCGACCTGGGCGATGCTCGCCCGCACGTCCTCGAGGTCCTCCACGAGGCGCGCAAGGCCGACCAGCGGCTGTGTGACGCGTCCGCCGAGCATCATGAACGCGACCAGCCCGCCGATCGCAATCCCCGTGTTGTCGCTGAGGGCCAGCCAGGCGCCGACCAGGAGCACCCCGCGCTGAATGAAGCTCTCGATGGGCGCGATGAACGTCTGCGGCCAGTTCGCCAGCCGTCCGGCCTGCAGCCGAAGTGCCCCGGCCTCGGCCGTGCGCTCGTCCCACTCCGCCCGGCGCTGCGGCTCCAGCGCCAGCGACTTCACGGTGCGGATGCCGTGCACCGTCTCGACCATGGTGCTGCCCTTGAGGCTCTCGGCCATGTTGACCTTGTGCATCACCCGGCGCAGCGGCGGCAGGAACACCATGATCACCAGCGTGATCACGCCGGCGCAGACCAGCACCATCCAGGCCAACGTGGACTGCAGCCAGAACAGGAAGGGCAGCAGGAAGACCAGCGTGAACATGTCGAGGAAGGTGCCCATGAGCTTCCCTGTGAGGAAGTCGCGCACCTTCCAGACCTGGGCGATCCGGTAGTTGATCTGGCCGGCCGGGTTCTTCTCGAAGTAGTCGAGCGGCAGGCCAAGCAGGCGGTTGAAGACGTGCAGGTTGAGCTTCGCGTCCACGCGCGTCGAAACGACCTGGACGAGCTCGCGCCGCGCGAAGCCGAGCAGCGTCTCGTATATCGTCGCGATCGCGAGAATGACCCCGAGCAGGGCGAGGGTGGAGACGCTGCGGTGCACGACCACCCGGTCCACCACCGTCATGACCAGGAGCGGTGGAATGATCGTCAGCACGCTCATGGTCACCGAGCTGAGACCGATGTCGCGCAGCAGCGGCCGCTCGCGCAGGACGAGATGGAGCAGCCACGTCAGGGTGAACGGCTTGTCCTCCTCGGCCGTGCCGCTGCCGCGGCGCAGCAGGATCACCTCGCCGTCCCAGAGCTGGCGCAGGCGCAGCTCATCAACCGCTACCGGAACTTCGGAGCCAAGCGGATCGCGCAGCCAGACGACACGGCGCGCAGGCTCCGCGCCAGCCAGCAAGGCCGCGCTGCCGTCGCGCAGGAGGATGACGGCTGGGCCCGCATTGGGGCCGCCAACGAGGCGCGGCAAGGCCTTCCAGCTGATCCGCAACGCGCGCGCGACCAGCCCTTGATCACGCGCCCACGTCACCAGCTCGGCAGGTTGCGGGGCAAGCCCGCCAGAGGCACCCCGGAACTCGCGCATGTCGAGCTCAACGCCGTGATGCCGGGCGGCAATCGCTACAGCCCGCAGCCGACTCTCCGGGCCCGGGCCGCGGCCTGGGCGAAGGCGTGCCTGGTCGATCGGGCCAGGAACCTCGTCCTCATCAGCTTCAAGCGCTATGTCGAGTGCGTCCAAGCTCGTGGTCCTGATTGCTGCGGCGATGCTACACTCACGCTTACGCGATTTTCGCCAAGATTTCCAGGCCTCTTCCCAAGCGGAAGGGTTGGCGGCACCCTATCCCTGTCACATCGAGAGTATGGCGAGACGATGAACGCTCCCTTACCAGCCGATGCTGCGGGCGCTGAGGACTCGGTCGGCGCGTTCGTACCTGGCCCAAGGGCACGCTCACCGGGGGGCGCCGGGCCGCTCGCCGGCGTGCGGCTGGCGGTCAAGGACCTATTCGACATTGCGGGGCATCTAACCACTTATGGGCATCCCGACTGGGCGCGGACGCACCCGCCCGCCGCGGGGACCGCGCCGGTCGTGGCGGCCCTGCTGGAGGCTGGCGCCGAGCTGGTTGGGAAGACGAAGACCGTCGAGCTGGCATTCGGGCTCACAGGCGAGAATGTATGGCACGGAACACCGCTCAACCCGGCTGTGCCCGACCGTTTTCCCGGTGGCTCCTCGTGTGGATCAGCCGCGGCGGTCGCGGGCGGCCTCGCCGACCTTGCCCTCGGGTCGGACACGGGAGGCTCGGTTCGGATTCCCGCCAGCTACTGCGGACTCTACGGCCTGCGGCCGACCTACGGAGCGCTGAGTCTCGCCGGCGCCTGCGGCCTCGCGCCGAGCCTCGACACCGCGGGGTGGTTCACGCGGGACGCAGAGCTCATGGTGCGGGTCGGACGCGTGCTGCTGCCGGGCGGCGGCGAGGCCGTGGCGGGGCCGCTGCTCCGGGTTGAGGAAGCGTGGGAGGGCGCGGATCCGGCCGTCGCGGACGCGCTGCGCCCGGCGCTCAACCAGTTCGAGGCGCGGCTCGGCCAGGCGCTGCCGCTACACCTCGTTCCCGAGGGCGTGGACGGCCTCTACGCTGCGTTCCGGACCTTGCAGGCCGAGGAGGTCTGGGCGACGCTCGGATCATGGATCACGGCGACCCGGCCCCGGTTCGGGCCGGGCGTGGCAGAGCGCTTCGACTATGCGAGCCGAGTGCCTCCCGACGCGGCCAAGGCGGCGCGAGGTGTACGCGTGACGGTCCAGGCCCGCCTGCGGCCATTGCTCGCGGGCGGCGCGGTGCTCGTGTTCCCGACCAGCCCCTGCCCTGCCCCGCTGCTCAGCGCGAGCGCCGCGGAGCAGGACCGCGTGCGCGCTCGAACCATCGGCGTCACAGCCATCGCCGGCCTCGCGGGTTGCCCGGAACTGACCTTGCCGCTCGGCCGGGTGGACGGCGCCCCGGTCGGCCTGTCGCTCGTCGCAGCACCAGGGCGCGACCGGGCGTTGCTCGGACTCTTGGAGGCACCATGAGCGGCTCCTTCACGATCCGCCCGGCGTCGGCGGCGGATCTCCCGGAAATCCAGGCCATCTACGCGCACCACGTCCTGCACGGTGCTGGCAGCTTCGAGGAAGCGCCGCCGAGCCTGGAGGAGATCGAGGCGCGCTTCGCCGACGTGGTCGGGCACGGCTGCTCCTGGCTTGTCGCCGTGGATGCGACGGGCGTGCTGGGCTATGCCTACTTCAAGCGATATCACGAGCGAACCGGCTACCGTTACACGGCAGAGAACAGCATCTACGTTCGCGACGACGTGCGCGGCCAGGGGGTCGGCAAGGCGCTCGTGGCGCGGCTGCTGGAGGACGCCGAGCGCGCCGGGTTCCGCCAGATGCTCGCGATCATCGGCGACTCGGAGAACGTAGGCAGCATCGGCGTCCATACCTCGCTCGGGTTCCGGCAGGTGGCCCTGTTACGGTCGGTGGGCCTCAAATTCGGGCGCTGGGTGGATATCGTGCTTATGCAGCGCCCGCTCGGCCGCGGGGACGCGGACGTGCCTGGGGAGTAGGGCCGGTCGGCAATCAGCGGTCCGATATCCGGCGCCACCTCGGCAGAAGCAGCATCGGGCATGCGTGCTCATCGCTGGGGCGAATTGTTCAGGGTTGACGTCGCGGTTGCGGCGGACACCAAAGCGGTGCTGACCTCTATGCGTCACCGAGGGTCAAGCCTTGGCAGGCCGGAGGAGGTCGCTGATGACGGACCATACGGAACCCGAGTCCGCGAGCGCCACGACACGATCCCTGCGCGTTCTGGTCGTCGAGGATAACGGGATCATCGCATCCAAGATCGTGCAACTGATGGCCAGGAGCGGCTGCAGGGTGGTCGGCCCGGTTGCGACGCTCGCGGCGGCGCTCGACTTGGCACAACAGAAGAATAGCATCCTCGATGCGGCGTTGCTCGACATCGACCTGCGAGGCGAGGCCGTTTATCCGCTGGCCGAAGTGCTGGAGGCACGCGGGGTGCCGTTCCTGTTCCTGACCGGCTACGAGCAGCCGGCGATCCCCGAGACCTGGCGCGGGATGCCACGCATCGAGAAGCCGTTCTAGTCTGCCGCCCTGCTCAGGGGATTAGCCTATCTCTTAGCCGGCAAGCCGTTGCAGCCCGACACTCCAACGATGTCCCTCGCGCCGCTCTCGGAGCTGGATCATCGTGCTCTCACGGCCATCAAGACGAGCCGGAACCTCGTCATGGAGCGGCAAATCATGAGAGAGGAGAGGGAGAACGCCTCGAGGCTCTGAGATGACGTCACGACGGCGCCTGGGCCGCCGGCATACGACCGAGCGGCAGCTCAATGGCGCAGCGAACACCCTCGGCCGTGAACTCGAGTAGCGTCTTGCCATCCAGCTCGTAGGGAAGGGTGAACTCGATCAGGTCTAGCCCGAAGGCCTCAATCGCCGCTAGTGCGGCCTGGCCGTCCGCTGCGGTCTCGACCTCGTAGCGGTCCGAGAGCAAACGCCGCACGTAGTCTCGCATGTCCGCGTTGTCGTCGGCCAGCAAAACGCGCGTCCGCTCATCTTCGCCCGGCGGCGCGACCTCCGGCCCGAGGAACGCGTCGGCCGCGCTTGCCGGCTCGGCGCCCGGCAGCCGGCGCAGCGCCTCCTCAACGAAAGCTTCGGCGCGAGCTGCCGTCGAGGTCAGAGGCTTGGCGACGCCGATGTGAGCAGCTGGCAGGTGCGCAGTGCCGAAGGGCAGGCGAGCCATGAACGTGGTTCCCTGGCCCAAGGCACTCTCGACCTCGACGGCCCCACCATGGAGTCTTCACGAGCTCCTGAACCAGCGCGAGGCCGATACCGATGCCCTCGTGCGTCCGGCCCCGAGCGTTCTCGACCCGGTGGAAGCGCTCGAAGGCGCGCGTCAGCTCGCCCTGCGGGATGCCGATCCCGGTGTCGCGCACTCTAAGCACCGCCTGTCCGTCCTCGGAGCGGACGGCGACCGCGATCTCGCCCTCGAACGTGAACTTGAAGGCGTTCGAGACGAGGTTGAGGACGATCTTCTCCCACATCTCGTGGTCCACGTGGACCGGCTCGGAGAGCGGCGGGCAGTCCACGACGAGCGCGAGCCCGGCCCTCTCGCAGGCCGAGCGGAAGTTGCTGGCGAGCTCGGCCGTGAACGCGGAAAGGTCGGTCGGCTCGTATCGCGCCTGGGCGCGGCCGGCCTCGACCCGGCTGAAGTCGAGCAGCGACTTGACGAGCTTGAGAAGGTGCAGCCCGTTGCGGTGCGCGATTGTGAGCTGCTGGCGCTCCTCGCCCGCGATGGCGGAGTGGGCGAGAGCCTGCTCGAGCGGTCCGAGCATCAAAGTCAGCGGCGTGCGGAACTCGTGGCTGACATTGGAGAAGAAGGCCGTCTTGGCGCGGTCGATCTCGGCCAGCGCCTCAGCGCGGCGGCGCTCGTCCTCGCGCGCCCGCACGGTGGCGAGCGCGTTCGCGATGGTGACGCCGAGCAGCGGGTAGAAGCCGCGGTAGACGTCGTTCATCGGCAGGCGCGAGGACGCGCCGACGACGACCACGGCCGGCACTCGGGCCGCGGAGGGGACCACGATCGGGACGACGAAGGCGCGGTCCGGCGCCTCCTCATACGGCCCGCAGGGATCGCCGTGGAACAGGGACCGGACGCCGCCGACCTCGACGATGTGCAGGGCACTCAGCGCCTCGGCGAACGGCCATGGGCTCGCCGCCGCGGCTTCGGCCAAGAGCGGCGTGCTGGGACGCCCGGAGCGGACCCCATGGTGGGCGGCGAGGCGATAAGGTCCCGCTCTCTGGATCGAGGCGGTAGAAAAGCAGGAACGGAAGATCGAACTCGAACTCGGAGAGCACCTCGACCGCCCTGGACGCGATCTCCTCCTCATCGTCGGCCAGGCCCAAGCTGGCGGCGAGGTCGCGTAGGGCGCGGGTGCGGCGTTCGGCGGGTATGGTCGCCGTGGTCTCGGTCACGGGCTTGAACAGGCCGCCGACGCCGCCGCTCTCGTCGCGGATGGGAGAGGTCGAGAAGGTGAAGAAGGTCTCCTCGGGATAGCCATTCCTGGTCAGGAACATACGCTGGTTCTCAAGATACACGGTCTCGCCGGCGAGGGCGCGCGCGAACGGCTCGCCCATCGCGGGCCAGGCGCTCGCCCAGGTGACCTCGCAGCCCTCGCCGAGCGCGCGCGGGTGCGCGTCGCCGCACACGACCCGGTAGCCGTCGTTGTATATCTGGGTGTGCTCGGAGGCCCCAAATGATGTTGATGGGGAAGTTGGACGCGAGACAGAGGCTAGCGGTGGTGCGCAGGCTTTGCGGCCAGGTCTCGGGCGAGCCGATCGGGGTCTGGGACCAATCCTTAGCCCTGATAAGAGCGCCTGGCTCACCGCCGCCCTGCAGGAAATCGGTGTCAGCGGTCGCGCGCTCGATGACCGCGTGGGTGCTCACTTGTCCTGCCCTCAGCTGCAACTCCTCACCGATAGACTATTGCATCAACTGGAGCAGCCTCTTGCCGGCGCCACTCGAGGGGAGGTCCTCGACCTTGATCGTCTTGTCAGGCCCACCGGCCGCCGCATCGAAGCGCTGCTCGACCAGCCTGAGATATTCGGCCTTGTCGAGCGTGTGATCCTTGTCCAGGTTGGCTCGCTTGAACGCCACGCCGCCCACGCGGCCGCCCAGCTCGCGACGGCTGAGCGTGCCGTCATGGTCGGCATCGAGCTTGTTGAACTCATAGGCCGCGGCGCTCTTCGCCTCGGCGAGATCCAGCGAGCCGTCATGATCGAGGTCGAAGCGGCCCGGGTCGCGCGAGGCATCATACTGGCCTTGGATGCTGTTCACGGGCTTATCGTCCTGCGCGAGCGCTGGAGACGCCACGAGGGCGAGAGCCGCAGCAGCGAGCACGGTCCGGAGCATGGTCTGTCCTCCTTGAAGCACGTCTCTCAGCGCCGTCCTGGGCCGGGGGTTGCAGACGGATCAGTCGAGCCGGTAACGAGCAGAGACGACCGGGTCGGACACGAGGGCGGCCCGAAGGCTCGCCTCGCCCGCCGCTGTCGCGAGCACGGCGGTGACCCGGTGGAAGAAAGTGACCTCGCCGCGGGCGCGGCGCAGGAACAAGCGGTCGAGCGCGAGCGCGGCGCCGACGCGGGCGGCGCAGCACGCGCAGCCGACTGGGTGCGGCACATCGGCCGTGAAGAGGGCAAGGGGCACTCCAGGCGGCGGCGAAGCGCCGGTTTCGACCAGGGCGGCATCGCCTGGCGCGGGGTCTGCCCCGACGAAGATGGGGATGCGCGCGTCGAGCCAAGGTGGCATACAGCGTAGCTTGGCAGCGATGCTGTCCTTTGCAACCAGGAGATTCGATGGCCCGCCCCCACCTCCTCGACGCGCTTCGCGACCAGGTCCTGCTCTGCGACGGCGGCATGGGCAGCCACGTGCAGGCGCTCACGCTCGACCTGGACGCGGATTTCTGGGGTCAGGAGAACTGCACCGAGGTGCTGAACCTGTCGCGGCCGGACCTCGTGCGCGGCGTGCACCACGACTACTTCGCGGCCGGGGCGGACATGGTACAGACCAACAGCTTCGGCGGCAGCCCGATCACGCTGGGCGAATTTGCCCTCGCCGACCGGGCGCGCGAGATCAACCGCCGGGCGGCGGAGCTGGCGCGCGAGGCGGCGGAAGATTTCTCTGATGGGCGGCATCGCTGGGTAGTGGGCGGCGTCGGCCCCGGCACGAAGCTGCCCACACTGGGCAACGTGGATTACGACACCCTGGAGGCGGCGCTCGCCGAGCAGTGCCGTGGCCTGCTCGACGGAGGCGTCGACGCCGTCCTGATCGAGACTTGCCAGGACACCTTGCAGATCAAGGCCGCGGTCAACGGCGCGAAGATCGCGCGCGCGGAAGCAGGGGTGGATACGCCGATCTTCGTGCAGGTCACGGTCGAGACGACCGGGACGCTGCTCGTCGGCCCGGACATCGCGACGGCGGCAACCGTGGTTCACGCGCTCGACGTGCCCATGCTGGGGCTGAACTGCGCGACGGGGCCGCAGGAGATGGCCGAGCACGTGCGCTGGCTCGCGGCGAACTGGCCCGGCCTGCTCAGCGTGCAGCCGAACGCCGGGCTACCGGAGCTGGTGGACGGCAAGACGCGCTACCCGCTGGGCGCGGCCGAGATGGCGAGCTGGATGGAGCGGTTCGTCGAGGAGGACGGGTTGAACCTGATCGGCGGCTGCTGCGGCACCAACGCAATGCACGTCGCAGCACTCGACGCCATGCTGCGCCGGCGGGCGGGGGGCGCGTTTCGCCCGGCGCCCGTCGCCCGTCGCCCGGTCTGGGTGCCGTCCGTGGCCTCGCTCTATGCCCAGGTGCCGCTGCGCCAGGAGAACAGTGTCTTCGCCATCGGCGAGCGCTGCAACGCGAACGGCTCCAAGAAGTGGCGCGAGCTGCAGGAGCGTGGCGACTGGGACGGCTGCGTCGCGATGGGCAGGGAGCAGATCGGCGAGGGCAGCAACGCGCTCGACGTGTGCACCGCCTTCGTCGGCCGCGACGAAACCGCGGAGATGACCGAGGTGATCCGCCGCTTCACCGCGAGCGTGAACGCGCCGCTCGTCGTGGACAGCACCGAGACGCCCGTGCTCGAGGCCGCGCTCAAGCTGCACGGCGGCAAGCCGATCATCAACTCGATCAACTTCGAGGACGGCGAGAAGCACGCCGCCGACCGGCTGCGCCTCGCCAAGCGCTTCGGCGCCGCCGTGATCGCGCTGACCATCGACGAGAAGGGCATGGCCAAGACGCCCGAGGACAAGCTCGCCGTCGCCCGGCGGCTCGTCGAGTTCGCCTGCGAGCGCCACGGCTTGGCGCAAAGCGACCTGCTCGTGGACCCCCTCACCTTCACCATCGCCACCGGCAACGAGGACGACCGCAAGCTCGGCCAGTGGACGCTGGAGGGCATCCGGCTGATCCGCGACGCCTGCCCCGATATCCAGATCATCCTCGGCCTCTCCAACATCTCCTTCGGCCTCAACCCGGCGGCGCGGGCCGTGCTCAACTCGGTGTTCCTCGACCACGCCGTGCGCGCGGGCATGACCGGCGCCATCGTCCACGTGAGCAAGATCAGGCCGCTCCATCAGATCGCGCCCGAGGAGGTGCAGGTCTGCGAGGACCTGATCTTCGACCGCCGGCGCGAAGGCTACGACCCGCTGCAGCGCCTCCTGGAGATGTTCGCCGACCGCAAGGCCGCGGACGCGGTCAAGAAGGCGAAGGCGGAGACCATCGAGGAGCGGCTGCGCGACCGCATCGTGGACGGCGACCGCAAGGGGCTGGAAGCGGAGCTGGACGAGGCGCTCGCCCGGCACCAGCCGCTCGACATCGTCAACACCATCCTGCTCGATGGCATGCGCATCGTCGGCGAGCTGTTCGGCTCGGGCAAGATGCAGCTCCCGTTCGTCCTGCAGAGCGCCGAGACCATGAAAGCGGCCGTCGCTCACCTGGAGCCGCACATGGAGCGGGTCGAGGGCCAGGAGCGGGGCACCATCGTGCTCGGCACGGTCAAGGGCGACGTGCACGACATCGGCAAGAACCTCGTGGACATCATCCTGACCAACAACGGCTACCGGGTGGTGAACCTCGGCATCAAGGTGCCGCTCGCGGATTTGGTGACCGCCGCGCGCGACCATCGGGCGCACGCCATCGGCATGAGCGGGCTGCTCGTGAAGAGCACGGTCGTGATGCGCGAGAACCTGGAGGAAATGAGCCGCCAGGGGATCGAGATCCCCGTGCTGCTGGGCGGGGCTGCGCTGACCCGCAACTACGTGGAGGACGATTGCGTCCGCGCCTATGCCTGCGGCCGGGTCGCCTACGCGCGGGACGCGTTCGACGGCCTGCACCTGATGGACAAGGTGACGGGCAACGCCTTCGACGACTACCTCGCCGCGGTCCAGGCCAAGCGCCAGGGCAAGGCGCGCAACCAGAGCCGCACCTTGGGCCAGGCCGACGCGCGGGCGTTCCGCCCCGTGGACGTGGCTGCCGTGCAGGCGAGGCGTCGGCGGCTCACGCGGGACGTGCCCGTCAGCACGCCGCCGTTCTGGGGCGCGCGCGTGATCGAGGCGGCGCCCAAGGCCGTGGTGCCGTTCCTCAATGAGCGGAGCCTCTACCAGTTCCAGTGGGGCTACCGGAAACAGGGTCGCTCGTTTGAGGACTTCCTCGGCTGGGCGAAGCAGGAGCTGCGCCCGGTGATGCGCCGGATGCTGGGCCTCTGCGAGGAGCGGAACATCCTCAAGCCGCAGGCCGCCTACGGCTACTGGAAGGCGGCGGGCCAGGGCAACGACCTGATCGTGTTCGAGCAGGACGGGCAGACGGAGCTGTGCCGCTTCACCCTGCCCCGCCAGCCGCGCGACGACGGCGAGTGCATCGCCGACTTCTTCCGCGACGTGGACGACGGCGAGCGCGACGTGATCGGGTTGCAGGTCGTGACCGTGGGACAGCAGGCCAGCGACGTGGCGCGGGAGTGGTTCGAGGAGAACCGCTACCAGGATTACCTGTATCTCCACGGCCTCTCCGTTGAGATGGCCGAGGCTATGGCGGAATACACGCACAAGCGCATCCGCGCCGAGCTGGGCTTCGCCGCCGAGGACGACCGCGACATGGACAAGATGCTGGCCCAGGGTTACCGCGGCAGCCGCTACAGCTTCGGTTATCCGGCGTGCCCACGCGTTGAGGACCAGGAGCCGCTCTTGAAGCTGCTCGGGGCGGAGCGGGTGGGCGTCTCGCTCAGCGACGAGTGGCAGCTTCACCCGGAGCAGAGCACGAGCGCGATCGTGGTGCTGAACCCGCGGGCGAAGTATTTCTCGGTTTGATCGTCGCTTAACCTGGTATCCGCACCGGCAGCGTCTCGTATCCCTTGACGAAGCTCGAAAACACGCGCTTCGGCTCGCCCACGACCTCGATCACCGGGTAGCGACGCAGGATCTCCTCCCAGACGACCCGGAGCTGCATCTCCGCCAGGCGCTCGCCGACGCACCGATGGACGCCGAAGCCGAAGGAGAGGTGCTTCCTCGGCCGGGCGCGGTCTATGCGGAAGCTGTCCGGCTCCTCGATGGCGTCCGGGTCGCGATTAGCCGAGACATACCACATCACGACCTTGTCGCCGGCGCGGATACGCTGGCCATGCAGGTCGAAATCGACCGTCGCCGTGCGCCGCATGTGAGCGAGCGGGGTCTGCCAACGGATGATCTCGGGCACCATGCTCGCGATCAGCGCTGGGTTCTCACGCAGCTTGCGATACTCCTCGGGGCTTTCATTCAGCGCGAGCAGGCCGCCGCTGATCGAATTTCGGGTCGTGTCGTTGCCGCCGACGATCAGCAGAACGAGGTTGCCGAGGTATTCCATGGGCTGCATATGCCGGGTCGCCTCGGCGTGCGCCATCATCGAGATCAGATCGCCCCGCGGCTCCCCGTTCACCCGCTCGTTCCACAGCGCGGTGAAGTAGGTCAGGCACTCCAGCAGCTCGGCCTCGCGCGCCTCCTCCGTATCGACGACGCCGCGGCCTGGGACCGTCGTCGCCACGTCCGACCAGCGGGTGAGCTTGCGGCGGTCCTCCCAGGGAATGTTGAACAAGGTCGCGAGCATCTGACTCGTCAGCTCGATCGCGACGTGCTCGACCCAGTCGAACGTCTCGCCACGGGGCAGCGCATCCAGGATGGCGGCAGCGCGGGCGCGGATCGTCTGTTCCAGCCGCGCCACGTTCGCAGGTTCCGCGATGGGGTTGACCACCGCACGTTGCTGATCGTGCTTGGGCGGGTCCATGGCAATGAACATCGGCATCCGAAAGCCTTCGCGCTGATCGCGAATGCTGATGCCGCCGAGGGTGGCCTTGGAGGAGAACACGTCGTGGTTCGCCTCGACCTGAAGGATGTCCTTGTATCTGGCCACGGACCAATACGGGCCGAACATGCTATCCGGCGTGTAATGCACCGGCGCCTCCCGGCGCAGGCGCTCGAAGACCGGCCAGAACGTGTTGGACTGGAACCGCCGCGGGTCTCCAGGATCGAGATTCGCAAGCGGGAATCGCGCCAATATCCTCGGCATCGGCGGGGTTCCGCTGCATGGTCGTGCCGCTCATCTGCGCCCCACAGGTCATTTCGGCCTCGCGCGACGTTGCTCCCGGACGGCGCTGCTGTCACGTGAAACCGTGGCGGGCGCGGCGCAGGCTACGGGGCGGCGGCGACAGCGGTGCCGTGCCGGGCGTTCTCTTCGGGCTCCAGGGGCAGTGCCGTCGTGCTCTTGATCCGCTCCATGCTGAACCGCGAGCTGACGTTCTTGAGCGGCGCCGCGGCGATCAGGCGTTTGTAGAAGCGGTCGTAGGCGGCCATGTCGGCGATCGCCACGCGGAGCACGTAGTCCACGTCCCCCGCCATCCTGTGCGCCTCCATGACCTCGGGCATGGCTGCGACCGCCGTTGCGAAGCGGGCGAGCCAGTCTGGCGAGTGATCCGCGGTCTCAACGGCGACGAAGACGGTCATGGGAACGCCGACCCGCTCTGGGCTGAGCAGCGCCACGCGGCGGTCTATGACGCCCGTCGCCTCCAGCCGCTGCACGCGCTTCCAGCAAGGCGTCTGCGACAAGCCGACGCGCTTCGCGAGTTCCGCAATGGGGAGCGTGCAGTCCAGTTGCAGGAGGGCAAGGATCTTGCGATCCATGCGGTCGAGCGGGCGGTTCATGGGACGGTCCATGGCGGTATGGTGGCGAGGAGCGGACGGTTGCGCTAGAGTCCCGTGTGGAGGCAGACATGAACACGGTCTGGCGGAAGCCGCTGCCCTACATGACCGCGGACGACTTCCTCGCCTGGCCCGGCGACGGGACGGGACGGACGTTTCAGCTCGTGGACGGGGAGGTGCGCCCGGCGTCACCTGCCGCTCGGATACACGCGGCCATTCAGCTCAAGATCGGCCGCATGTTTGTCTGTTGCAGAATAGCTTCGATGCGCTGCTCGACGACGCATACGCGCGGACCTACGTCGCCCGCTAAGCCATAGACGCCAGCGACACGGTTCGCTGCGAGCTGTCCAAACTGGAGACATGCCGAATCACGAGCGCGTCGCCGTGAGGCCGGAACAGGATTCCGCTGCAGAGCAGGCAATTCGATTAAAACACAAACTTGACCACACCTCTAACGATCGTACAGATTATCCTCTGCTTGAGAAGGTTGAGGAACTATAGCAGATGTGTGAACGGGCATCCTTTATACTAAAATCCGCACTTCTCGCATTTTGTCTCGGAACTTGTGTCGCTCATGCGGCCGACTACTACATCGATGGGAAATCTGGACGCGACTCGAATACAGGAACTGAAGGCAACCCGTTCGCGACGATCTATCGGGCGTTGGACGTGGTGCGCCCCGGCGACACGATCCACGTCCTGCCAACCACGACCTACGCCGGTCCATTCTGGATCTCGGCGCAAGGCTTGCCGGGCGCGCCGATCACCATCGTGGGCGAGGGCAGCGGCACGGCCATGGCGAAGGTCGTAGGCTCCAACAGCTTCGCAATCCAGGTGGCAGAATCATCCAGCTACGTCACGATCCAGGGATTCGACGCGTCGTCCCCGGGAAACTACTCCGCCATCTTCGTGTCGCCAGGTGCGACGCATATCGCGATCATCGGCAACCGTGCCCACGACTCCGGAGCTGCCGGCATCGGTACGTCGGGCGCCGACTATGTGACGGTGTCTAACAACATCGTCTTCAACAATGCGTTCAATACCTCGACCGCGTGTGCGAGCGGAATCTCACTCTACCAGCTCCGCAACACGGACGGCTCGACCGCGATCAAAAACTACGTCGTGAACAACGTCGTCTATGGCAACGCCAACAAGCCGGGTGGTCCGTGCGACGACTCGGATGGCAACGGCATCGTCGTCGACGACGCATGGAACAGTCAGAACAACAGCCCATACGGAGTTTATCCTGGGGCAACTCTGATCGCCAACAACGTTGCGTTCAAGAACGGCGGCCGCGGCATCCACATTTATAGAAGCGACAACGTCTTCGTCACCAACAACACGCTCTACTACAACAACCAGGACCTGAACGGCGGCCCCTGGCAGCCGGGAGAGATCACCCTGATCAGGAGCGGCAACGACAAGATCTTCAACAATATCGCTTACAGCGACGGGTTGGTGAACGGATACTTCCATCATGTCGTCATCTCGATCCAGTTCTGTCCGGGCGGCTACATCGTCGCCAACAACAACCTTTTGTATAACGCGACTAACGATATCACGGATGCCTATTACGTGCCGGCCGATGCCGCGCATGAGAACGCGAGCACGATCTCGGTCGCACCCTGGGGAAGCTGGAACATCTGGGCAGACCCGCAATTCAAGGATCCGACCGCCGCTGGCATCAACGCGGATTTCCAGGTGCTTCGCGGCAGCCGGGCGGCGGGCATGGGCAATCGCGCCTACACGCCGGTCGCGGACATCCTCGGCAACCCGGCACCGCAGTGGCCGACCGTTGGCGCCTACGAGCTTTCAGTGAACTGACCGCCGTCG
>CAWIUA010000042.1:0-99018 GCA_963839135.1 uncultured Alphaproteobacteria bacterium | reverse complement strand
GCAGATGATGGCGATCGTGCAGGCCGACCCGGCGGTGCGCAGCGTGGTCGGGTTCACCGGCGGTGGCGGCAGCGGCGGGCCCGGCGGCGCTACCAACTCCGCCAGGGTTTACGTCTCGCTGAAGCCATTGTCGCAGCGCAAGGTCTCGGTCTACCAGGTCATCGCCCGGCTACGCCGCCAGCTGCAGCGCGTGCCGGGTGCGCAGCTCTACCTGCAGGCAAGCCAGGACATCCGGGTGGGCGGGCGGCAGAGCAACGCGCAATTCGAGTTCACCCTCGAAGGGGACAGCACGGCCGAGCTCTACGCCTTCGCGCCGCGTCTGGTCGCAGCACTGCAGCACGACCCAAACCTTGCCGACGTGAACTCCGACCAGGAACAGAAGGGGCTGGAGACCGATCTCGTGATCGACCGCGACACCGCGGCGCGGCTCGGCATCACCCCTGCGCAGATCGACAACACGCTCTACGACGCCTTCGGCCAGCGCCAGGTCTCGACGATCTACAAGGCGCTGAACCAGTATCACGTCGTCATGGAGGTGGCGCCGCGCTTCTGGCAGAGCCCGGAGATGCTGAAGCAGATCTACGTCAGCACCTCCGGCGGCGCTGCCAGCGGCACGCAGACGAGCAACGCGCCGGTCGGCACGGTCGCGGCCTCCGGCAGCACGGGCGCGGCGGGCCGCACGACGGGGACGGGCTCCTCGGGCCAGTCGGGCAGCGCGCCCGCGACCAGCGGCGGACTGGCCGCGGGCGGCAGCGCCGGTTCCGGCACCGGAGGCTCGACCGCTGCCGCGAGTTCCGCCCGCAACGCGGCGCAGAACGCGATCGCCAACACCGGGAAGGGCAGCGCGTCCTCAGGCGCGGCGGTCAGCACGAAGGCGGAGACGATGGTGCCGCTCGCGGCGATGAGCCACTACGGGCCAGGCAACACGCCGCTCGCGGTGAATCACCAGGGCCAGTTCGTCTCCACCACGATCTCGTTCAACCTGCCGGTCGGCAAGTCGCTGAGCGACGCGCAGCGGGCGATCCAGGCGGCGATGCTGCGGCTCCAGGCGCCATCCTCGATCCACGGCACCTTCGCCGGCACGGCGCGCGTGTTCCAGCAGTCGCTGGCGACCGAGCCGCTCCTGATCGCAGCGGCGCTGGCGGCGGTCTATGCGGTGCTGGGCATCCTCTACGAGAGCTACGTCCATCCCATCACCATCCTGTCCACCCTGCCCTCCGCCGGCGTCGGCGCGGTACTGGCGCTGATGCTGTTCGGCACGGAGTTCAGCATCATCGCGCTCATCGGCGTGATCCTGCTCATCGGCATCGTGAAGAAGAACGCCATCCTGATGATTGATTTTGCCCTGGAAGCCGAGCGCGAGCGCGGCCTGGACTCGCGGGAGGCCATTTACGAGGCGTGCCTGCTGCGCTTCCGCCCGATCATGATGACGACGATGGCGGCCATGCTGGGCGCGCTGCCGCTCGCCGTGAGCTTCGGCGAGGGCGGCGAGATCCGCCGGCCGCTCGGCATCGCCATCGTCGGCGGCCTGATCGTCAGCCAGGCGCTGACGCTCTACACGACCCCGGTTCTCTACCTCTACCTCGACCGCTTCCGCCTCTGGGCGCGCAGCCGCTGGCGGCAAGCCTTCCCAGGGCTCAGAGCCGGCGAGGCGCCGGGCGCCGCGGAATGAAGAAACGAACCCGGCGCCCCGGCGCCGCGGTCCTGGCCGCGCTGCTGCCCATCGTCTGCACGCTTGGGGGCTGCATGGTCGGACCGGACTACAAGCGTCCGCCCGCGATCGTCTCCGGGCACTTCAAGGAGCTCGCTGGCTGGAAGCCGAGCACGCCGAGCGACACGCTCGACCGCGGCGCCTGGTGGTCCGTCTATCATGACCCCGTGCTGGACAGGCTGGAGCGGCAGGTCGCGACGTCGAACCAGAGCCTGCGCGCGCAGGTAGCCGCCTTCCAGGTCACGGTCGCGGTCGTCGCCGAGGCGCGCTCGCAGCTCTTCCCCACGGTCGGCGCCACCACCTCGGTCACGCGCAGCGCCGGCGGCGGCGGCGGCGGACGCGGCGGCACGACGACGCTGACCTCGCCCAGCCTCGGCGTCGGCACCGGCAGCGCCGGAACCAGCACAGGACTAGGGACAGGCACGAACACGCTCACGACGACGTCCACGACTGCCGGCACTGGGACGTTCGGAGGCGGCTCCGGCCGCGGCAGCGCGTTCACGTCCTATGACCTGTCCGGCACGGTGGATTGGGAGCTTGACCTCTGGGGCCGCATCCGCCGCCAGGTCGAGAGCGACGTCGCCGCGGCCCAGGCCAGCGCCGCCGACATCGCGAACGTTCGCCTCTCCAACGAGGCGCTGCTCGCGACGGACTACTTCGAGCTGCGCGCCTCGGACAGCCTGAACGCGCTCCTGAGCGACACGGTGCGGGACTATCGGCAGGCGCTTCAGATCACGACCAACCAGTATAACGCCGGCGTCGCGGCGCGCGGCGACGTCATTACGGCGCAAACGCAGCTGCAGAGCGCGATCGCCTCGCTTCATCAACGTGGGCGTGCTGCGCGCGCAGCTTGAGCACGCGATCGCCGTGCTGATCGGACGGCCGCCGGCCGATCTCACGATCCCGCCGGAGCGGCTGCCGCCGCGGGTCCCGGTCGTGCCGCCGGGCATACCCTCCGAGCTGCTGGAGCGGCGGCCCGACGTCGCCGCGGCGGAGCGCACGATGAGCCAGGAGAACGCGCTGATCGGCGTCGCCGTCGCCGCCTACTATCCCCAGGTCACGCTGTCTGCGCTCTATGGCTACGTCGGCGACCCGGTGCAGTCGCTGATCCAGGCTGCGAACCGCATCTGGTCGCTGGGTGCCGCGGCGAGCGAGAGCCTGTTCGAGGGCGGCGCCCGCACCGCCGCCGTCGCCGCGGCGCGCGCCACCTACGACGAGTCCGTCGCGACCTACCGCCAGACGGTGCTCGTCGCGTTCCAGGGTGTCGAGGATCAGCTTGCGGCGCTGCGCATCTATGCCGACCAAGCACGGGCGGAGGACGAGGCGGTGGCGCTCGCGCGCCGGGCGGTGCAGATCGCGCTCAACGAGTACCGCGCCGGCACGCAGCCCTACACGACGGTGATCACGGCGCAGAACACGCTGCTGACGAACGAGGAGGCGGCGCTCACGATCCAGCAGAACCGGCTCGTGGCGAGCGTGACGCTGATCGCGGACCTCGGTGGCGGCTGGACGGCGGGGCGTCTGCCGAGTCGGGGAAGTCTGCAGACCTTCAACCCGTTGCTGCCAGGCTCGCGCCTTCCGTATAGCGGGACGTCCGGCCTCAAATAGCTGAGCCCTCTCATTTTCCGTGTTTACAATGGTCTGGACAAGGGAACGGGATTGCGCGAAGGTTGCGTGCCGACTCCCCGGTGACGGGGATTTGATCGTGCGCGATGCGAGGGGAGCGTCTTCGATCCTGTGACTCCGACGGCTCCAATTAGGACGCGCGGCCGCGGCTGTGCCCTTGGGGGCGCGTGATGGCGCCCCTCGACACTAGCGCTTGGCTTTCCGACATCTCCGACACGGCACCGGCCGGAACGAACCTGGAGTTCGATCCCCAGTTCAGCGCGCTGGAACGCGCTGCCCAAGGGAAGCCCGAGCAGCAATACGGCGACAAGATCATCCCCGCCGAGGAGCCCGACTGGCGAGAGGTCGAGGCGCAGGCCGTCGCCCTGCTGGAGCGCACGCGCGATCTGCGGGTGATGGCCCACCTCGCCGCGGCGCGTCTGCACGTCGCCGGGCTGGCTTCCTACGCCGACGCGCTGGCGCTGACCCGGCAAGTGCTGGAGACGCGCTGGGAGCAGGTTCATCCGCAACTCGATCCCGAAGACGACAACGACCCAACGCTGCGCGCCAACGCGCTGCTCCGCGTCGCCCATCCTGGGATCGTTCTCAAATACCTCCGCGACCTGCCGCTGGCCGTCTCGCCGCGGCTCGGGCGCTATTCCTGGCGCGACATCGCGGCGGCGACGGGCGCCGTGGACGGCGAACCGGGCAAGCCGAGGCCGAGCGAATCGGAGATCCGCGCGGCCTTCCTGGACAGCGACCCGGCCCAGCTCAGCGCACTGCGCGAGGCAGCGCTCCTCGCGGCGCAGGAGGCCGCGGCAATCCCGGCGACGTTCGACGCGAAGGCTGGATACGGCTTCGCGCCTGACCTTGACGAGCTGCAGAAGCTGCTGCGCGAGATGGCGCGCCACATCGAGCGGTACGCGCCGGCGGACGGCGCGACGCAGGGCGCTGAGGCGGACGCGAGCGTGACCGCGGAGGCCGTGGCACCGCCCGGCGCCGCACCCCAGCCTGCTCCCCGCGCCGCGGCCGTGCTCGGCCCGGTGACGACGCGCGCCGACGCGCTGCGGCTGCTCGACCTCGCCTGCGACTACTATGAACGCAACGAGCCCTCCAGCCCGCTGCCCCTGCTCATCCGCCGCGCGCGGCGGCTCGCCGACAAGAGCTTCCTCGACATCTTGCGCGACATGGCGCCCGAAGGATTGGCCCAGGCCCGCACCATCGCGGGCACGCGCGAGACCGAACCCGAGGATGAGTGACGTGGATCACATGACCTCGGGCGCACGGCGTGCGAGGCGTTCTTTCAACCAGACGAGGTGAGGCAAGCCGTGGCGAAAGCGAGCAGCCAGAAGTTCATAGCGCGCAACCGGGCGCCGAGAGTTCAGATCGAATACGATCTGGAGACCTACGGGTCGCAGAAGAAGGTGCAGCTGCCCTTCGTAGTCGGGGTCATGTCCGACCTCTCCGGCAAGCCGTCCGAGCCGCTGCCCCCGGTGGCCGACCGCAAGATGCTCGAGATCGACGTGGATAATTTCGACGATCGCTTGAAATCCACGAAGCCGCGGGTCGCTTTCACCGTGCCGAACACCTTGACCGGCGAGGGCAACCTGGCCGTGGACATCACCTTCGAGAGCATGGACGATTTCTCGCCCGCCGCCGTCGCGCGCAAGGTCGAGGCGCTGAACAAGATGCTGGAGGCGCGCACGCAGCTTGCCAACTTGCTGACCTACATGGACGGCAAGACCGGCGCCGAGGACCTCGTCGCGAAGGTGCTGCAGGACCCAGCGCTGCTCGCCAGCCTTGCCGCTAGCCCGAAGCCGGCGGACTCCAAAGGCGACGCTAAGGGCGGGGAGGAGTAAGCGATGTCCGGAACGCAGGCCGCGCCGCAAGCCGGCACCACCACGACCGCGGATTCGGGCGACTTCGCCGCCCTTCTCAACCGCGAGTTCAAGCCCAAGACCGACCGGGCGCGTGAGGCGGTCGAATCCGCCGTGCAGACGCTCGCGCAGCAGGCGCTCGCCCATACCGGGCTGATCTCCACGGACGCGCTGCGCTCGATCGACTCGATCATCGCCGCAATCGACCGCAAGCTCACCGAGCAGATCAACCTCATCATCCACCACGAGGACTACCAGCAGCTCGAATCTGCCTGGCGCGGGCTGCACCACCTCGTCAACAACACCGAGACCGACGAGACCCTTAAGATCAGGGTGATGAACGTCTCGAAGAAGGAGCTGGGCAAGTCGCTCAAGAAGTTCCGTGGCACGGCGTGGGACCAGAGCCCGCTCTTCAAGAAGGTCTATGAGGAGGAATACGGCCAGTTCGGCGGCGAGCCGTTCGGCCTCCTGATCGGCGACTACTATTTCGACCACAGCCCGCAAGACGTGCAGCTCCTCGGCGACATGGCGCAGGTCGCTGGCGCGGCGCATGCGCCGTTCCTCGCCGCCGCCGCGCCCACCGTGATGGGCATGGAGAACTGGAACGAGCTGGCGAACCCGCGCGACCTGACGAAGATTTTCGGGACGCCGGAATACGCGGCCTGGCGGTCGCTGCGCGAGAGCGATGACTCGCGCTACATCGGCCTTGCCATGCCGCGCTTCCTCTCCCGCCTGCCGTACGGCGCCAAGACCGAGCCGGTCGAGGAGTTCGCCTTCGAGGAGGACACCGAGGGCGCGGACTCGGCCAAGTATGCCTGGGCCAACGCCGCCTACGCCATGGCCACCAACATCACCAAGGCGTTCAAGCTCTACGGCTGGACCACGCGCATCCGCGGCATCGAGAGCGGCGGCGCGGTCGAGGGCCTGCCCACCCACACCTTCCCGACGGACGACGGTGGTGTGGCCATGAAGTGCCCAACCGAGATCGCGATCAGCGACCGCCGGGAGGCGGAACTGGCGAAGAACGGCTTCATGCCGCTCATCCACAAGAAGAACAGCGACTTCGCGGCCTTCATCGGCGCGCAGTCCCTGCAGAAGCCGCAGGAATACGACGACCCGGCAGCGACTGCCAACGCCAACCTCTCGGCGCGGCTGCCCTACCTGTTCGCGAGCTGCCGCTTCGCGCACTACCTGAAATGCATGGTGCGCGACAAGGTCGGCTCGACCATGAGCAAGGCGCAGCTCGAGGGCTGGCTCGGCAGCTGGATCGTCCAATACGTCGATGGATCACCCGACACGTCCTCCGAAGAATACAAGGCCAGCCATCCGCTCTCGGAGGCCAAGGTGATCATGGAAGAGAACGAGGAGAACCCAGGCTACTACAGCGCCAAGTTCTTCTTGAAGCCGCACTATCAGCTGGAAGGCTTGACAGTGTCGCTGCGCCTCGTCTCGCGCATGCCCACGACGTGACGAGCGACGCTCCAGACGTGGGCGTTACGCAATTTGGCTAGCCATCGCAGGAGAGAGACATGGCGTTCGACGCATACATGATGTTCACGGATTCCAGTGGCAAGCCGCTGCTGGGCGAGTCGCAGATGCAGACCCCGAAGAGCGACCCGCTCGGCACCAAGGCGCCGCTCGCCCTGACGCAGGGCCAGATCTTCGAGATCGACGATTTCAGCTTCGACATCGAGCAGGTGCTGAACATCGGCAGCCAAAGCTCCGGTGCGGGCGCCGGCAAGGTGACGTTCAACCCGTTCCAGATCACCCGCAAAACCGACCGCGCCTCGCCGACCCTGTTCCTGATGTGCTGCGCCGGGCAGCATTTCCAGCAGGTGTCGCTCTTCCTGCGCCGGGCCGGCGGCGCTGCCTCGGGCGTGTCGGACACGTCGGCCAGCGGCGCCACGGCGTCGAGCGGCCTGACGTTCCTGCGCTTCGACTTCCGCCTGGTCGCCGTCAAGACGATCTCCTGGAGCGGCGCGGACGGCGACGAGTCACCGAAGGAGGAAGTCACCTTCGAGTACGGCGCGCTGCAGGTCCAGTATCAGCAGCAGGACGAGAAGGGCGCCGCCTTCTCCAAGGGCGCGACCTCCAGCGCCTGGAACCGGGTCTATAACAACAACGACTTCAGCAGCGTCGCCGCGAAGTAGCGGGATAGGCGGCTTGGGGAACCCGGCGATGGACGCTCGCGAGACGCTGCGCTCGGGCGACCCAAGCGGCGCGCTGGAGACGCTCAAGCAGGAGGTGCGCAAGGCGCCGCGCGACCCGCGCCTGCGCACCTTCCTGTTCCAGATGTTCTGCGTCACGGCGGAATGGGACCGCGCGCTGAACCAGCTCGCAGTCGTCGCCGAGCTGGACAAGCTAGCGCTCCCCATGGCGCAGGCTTACCGCGCGGCGATCCGCTGCGAGATGCTGCGCGAGCGGGTCTTCGCGGGGGCACGCACGCCTACCGTGTTCGGCCAGCCAGAGCCTTGGATGCCGCTGCTCTTCGAGGCTAACCGCCTATTGGCAACCGGCGCCCCCGAGAACGCCGCCCGGCTCCGCGACGCCGCCTTCGAGCAGGCCCCCGCCGCCCACGGCACGCTCGACGGGCGCCCGTTCGAGTGGATCGCCGACGCCGACCAGCGGCTCGGCCCGATGCTGGAGGCGATCGTGGACGGCAAATACTACTGGGTTCCCTTCCATCGCCTGAAGACGCTCGACATCGAGCCGCCCGAGGATCTGCGCGATCAAATCTGGATGCCGGCGCATTTCGTCTGGGCGAACGGCGGCGAATCCTTCGGCTTCGTGCCCACGCGCTATCCCGGCTCCGCCGCCGCCGACCCGGCGCTCGCGCTCGCGCGGCGAACGGAGTGGCGGGAGGAGGGCGGCTGGTCCCTCGGCCTCGGCCAGCGCGAGTTCGCGACCGACGCGGAGGAGGTCGCGCTGATGGAGCTGCGGCGCCTCGACCTTGTCGAGCAGCCCGCCGTCGCCGCCTGAGCCATGGCCGATTTCGCCAGCCGGGAACGTTTGCAGCCCTCGCTGCTCGACCGTCTCACCGATCACGCCCCGGAGCACAAGCGCGAATTGTTCGAGCAGCAGACGCTGTCCACGGCGCAGCTGCGGCAAGCCGTGCTGCGCGATCTTGCAGCGCTGCTCAACACCGTGAACCTCGCCACCACCGAGGACCTCGCGGCGGCGCCGCTGGCCGCAAAATCGGTGATCAACTACGGCATCCCGGGCTTCACCGGCCTGCTCCGGTCATCTGGCAAGACGGCCGGGCTGGAGGCAGCCATCGTCGAGGCGATCCGAGCCTTCGAGCCGCGCATCAGGCCCGATACGCTGCAGGTGCGCGCGCACGGCTCCGACGCGGACGGCCCGGCGCCCGCCCTGATGTTCGCCATTGAGGGCGAGCTCTGGGCGCAGCCGGCACCGCTGCCTGTGTTCCTTGAGACCTCTATCGAGATCGAGACGCGGCTCGCGGTCGTCACCGACGCCCGTGCCCGCCAATGACCGCCCGCACGTGACACGGGACCGCTGATGGACCCCCGCCTGCTGCGCCATTACGAAGCCGAGCTGGCCTATCTCCGCGACATGGGCAACGAGTTCGCGCGTGAGTTCCCCAAGGTCGCCGCGCGCCTCAACCTCGGCACCGTGGAGGTCGCCGATCCCTATGTCGAGCGGCTGCTGGAGGGCTTCGCGTTCCTCACGGCGCGCATCCAGCTCAAGCTGGAAGCCGAGTTTCCGACCTTCACGCAGTCCCTCCTGCAGATGGTCTATCCGCACTACCTGGCGCCGACGCCGTCTATGGCGGTGGTGCGCTTCCAGCCCGATGCCGCGCTGCGCGGCTCGCCCCAGGGAGTCCTGCTGCCCAGGGGCACGGAGCTGCGCAGCCTGCTCGGCACCGAGGATCAGACCAACTGCGAGTTCCGCACGGCTCACCCCGTCCATCTCCTGCCGATCGAGTTGGCGGAGGCCGAGTATATCGGCTCACCCGCCGCCGTCGCGGCCTTAGGCTTGCCGGAGCAGCGCGGAGTGAAGGCGGCGATCCGGCTGCGGCTGCGCACGACCGGCGACATGCCGCTCGCCAAGGTCGCGCTGGAACGCCTCGCCTTCTTCCTCGGCGGCCCGGAAGGGGCGCGCATGAGGCTCTACGAGCAGCTTCTCGCCAACGTCACGGCGATCTTCCTGCGCCCGACGGCTCGCCCGCTGCCGTGGCAGGAGCGGCTGCCGCGCGAAGCGCTCCGCCCGCTCGGCTTCGACGAGGACGAGGCCCTGCTGCCGCGCGCGCCGCAGTCCTTCGACGGCTACCGGCTGCTGCAGGAATACTACGCGATGCCGGAGCGCTTCCTCTTCGTGGAGATCTCCGGCCTCGACCGTGCGGCCGTTCGAACCGCGGGACGCGAGCTCGACATCGTGCTGCTGCTCGACCGCGCCGAGCCCGCGCTCGCCGCCGGCTTCGGCCCCAACCACATGGCCTTGTTCTGCACCCCCGCGATCAACCTGTTCCCCCGGCGCGGCGACCGCATCAACCTGAGCGAGCGCGAGGTCGAGCACCTGATCGTCCCCGACCGCATGAGGCCGCTCGACTTCGAGGTGTTCAGCGTGCAGGCGGTCGAAGGGTTCGCTCCCGACGGCAGCCCGCCGCAGCGTTTTCTCCCGTTCTACGCGGCCAACGACCTCAGCCGGAACCCGGAGCACCGCAGCTACTACATGCTGCGCCGCCAGCCGCGGCAGGTCTCCTCGCGCGCCCGAAGCCGCGGGCTGCGGTCGAGCTACGTTGGCCACGAGGTGTTCATCTCGCTCGTCGATCCGGAGCAGGCCCCGTTCCGCCAGGCGCTGCGCCAGATCGGCCTCGACCTGCTCTGCACCAACCGCGACCTCCCCTTGTCCATGCCAGTGGGCAAGCAGCACACCGACTTCACGATCTCGGTCAGCGCGCCGGTTGCGAGCATCCGCTGCGTCGCCGGGCCGACGGCGCCGCGCCCGTGCCGAAGCGACGGCGAGTATGCGTGGCGCTTCATCTCCCATCTCGGGCTGAACTATCTCAGCCTCGTGGACACCGACGCGCTGCACGGGGCGGCGGCGCTGCGCGAGCTGCTGCGGCTCTACATCCCGTCCACGGACTCGGTCGCCGCCCGGCAGCTCGAAGGGCTGCTCTCCGTCGCGGCGCACCCGATCACGCGGCGCATCCCCGGCGCCGGGCCGGTCGCCGCCGGGCGCGGCTTGCAGGTGGTGCTGACCATGGATGAGTTCGCCCTTCGGCGGCGCGGGCGCGGTTCTGCTCGCTGCCGTGCTCGACCGCTTCTTCGCTAAGTACGTGTCCATCAACGCCTTCACCGAGACGGTGCTGCGCAATCCCGAGCGGGGCGACGTGATGCGCTGGCCGCTGCGGATTGGGCAGCGCCCGGTTCTGTGACGCGACATGGCCATGAGTGACGAGGCGCTGGACGAGCTGATCGCGGACGGGGTTCCGTCCCTGGCCGCGCCGCCGGTGCCAGGTGCGGAGCTGCTCGCCCGGCTCGCGGCTGCACCGTGGGACTACGGGTTCTATCAGGCGATGCGGCGGCTGGAGGCGCTCCACCGCGACCGGCCGCGCCTCGGCCGCAGCGCGCGCCCGGCGCAGGACCCGGTGCGGCTGGCGCAGGAGCCGTCCGTCACCTTCGCCCCCTCCACGCTTGCTGCCTGGGAGCCCGGCCTGGACGGGCGGCCGCCGCGGCTGGTGCAGTTCTTCTTCGGCTTGTTCGGCCCCGACGGCCCGCTGCCGCTGCACTTCACCGAATACGCGCGCGACCGGCGCCGCAACTGGCGCGACCCGACGTTCCAACGCTTCGCCGACGTGTTCCATCACCGCGCGCTGTCCCTGTTCTATCGCGCCTGGGCGGAGTCGCGCCCGACCGTCAGCTTCGACCGGCCGGAGCAGGACCGCTTCGCGCTCTACGTCGGCGCGCTGATCGGGTTGGGCGCGGAGTCGCTGCGCGACCGCGACGCCATGCCGGACCTGACGAAGCTGCACTTCGCCGGGCATCTCGCCAACCAGACGCGCCACGCCGAGGGTCTCGGCGCCATCCTGTCCGCGTTCTTCGCCGTGCCGGTGCGCGTCGAGTGCTTCGTGGGGGCCTGGCTCACGCTGGAAGCTCGCGGACCGCACGCGGCTTGCCGACGCGCGGGCGACCGGGACGCTGGGCAAGACCGCGCTGCTCGGCGGCCGGGTGTGGAGCCGGCAACACAAGTTCCGCATCGTCTTCGGCCCACTGAGCCTCGCCGACTACCACCGTCTGCTGCCGGGCGGTACGAGCTTCCACCGCCTCATCCCCATCGTGCGCAACTACGCCGGCGACACGCTCGCCTGGGACGTGAACCTGGTCCTCAAGCGCGACCAGGTCCCGCGCACGTCCCTCGGCAAGCAGGGCCGGCTCGGCTGGACCACCTGGCTGACGCCGCGGCGCAAGCCCGGCGACGCGGCCGACCTGTTCCTGGACGCCAGCGCCGACAGCATGGCGCGCACGATGGACGCCCAAACCGCAACCCACGAGACCGCAGCATGACCGAGATCAGCCGCGCCGCCCTGTTCGGTAAGCTCAACTCCGTCGCCTACAAGGCGATCGAGAGCGCGACCGTGTTCTGCAAGCTCCGCGGCAACCCCTACGTTGAGCTGGTCCACTGGCTGCACCAGATCCTGCAGTTGCAGGACTCCGACCTGCACCGCATCGCCCGGCATTTCGAGCTCGACCCGTCCCGCCTCGCCGCCGACGTGACGGCGGCGCTCGACCGGCTGCCGCGCGGGGCGACGAGCATCTCCGACTTCTCGCCCCACATCGAGGAGGCCGTCGAGCGCGGCTGGGTGTTCGCGACGCTGATGTTCGGCGAGGGCCAGGTAAGAACCGGCCACCTCATCTTCGGCGCGCTCAGGACGACGACGCTGCGCAATGCCCTGTTCGCGATCAGCCGCGAGTTCGAGCGGGTCAAGGCCGAGGCGCTCGGCGACGCGTTCGCGACGATGCTCAAGGGCTCGCCCGAGGCGGCGCTCCAGGCCACGGACGGGTCGGCGACGCCGGGCGAGGCGAGCTCGGCAATGGCGCCGGCCGCCATGGGCAAGCAGGAGGCGCTCGCGAAGTTCTCCGTGGACCTCACCGAGCGCGCCCGAAAGGGCGAGATAGATCCCATCGTCGGCCGCGACCAGGAGATCCGCCAGGTCGTGGACGTGCTGATGCGCCGCCGCCAGAACAACCCGATCCTCACGGGCGAGGCGGGCGTGGGCAAGACGGCCGTAGTGGAGGGCTTCGCGCTCCGCATCGCCCAGGGCGACGTGCCGCCGATGCTCAAGGACGTGAGCCTGCGCACGCTCGACGTGGGGCTGCTGCAAGCCGGCGCCAGCATGAAGGGCGAGTTCGAGAACCGGCTGCGCCAGGTGATCGAGGAGGTGCAGTCGTCGCCCAAGCCGATCATCCTGTTCATCGACGAGGCGCACACGCTGATCGGCGCGGGCGGCGCCGCGGGCACGGGGGACGCGGCGAACCTGCTCAAGCCGGCGCTGGCCCGCGGCACGCTGCGCACCATCGCGGCCACCACCTGGGCCGAATACAAGAAATACTTCGAGAAGGACCCGGCGCTGACCCGGCGCTTTCAAGTCGTCCAGGTGGACGAGCCGGGCGAGGAGAAAGCGATCTTGATGATGCGCGGCATCGCCTCGCCCCTGGAGAAGCATCACCGCGTCCAGATCCTCGACGAGGCCATCGAGGCGGCCGTGCGCCTGTCGCACCGCTACATCCCGGCCCGCCAGCTCCCGGACAAGTCGGTGAGCCTGCTCGACACCGCCGCGGCGCGCGTTGCCGTCAGCCAGCACGCGACGCCGCCCGCCGTCGAGGACTGCCAGCGCCGCATCCAGGCGCTTGAGACGGAACTCGAGATCATCGGGCGGGAAGGCGCCGTCGGCATCGACACCGCGGCGCGCGAGGAGCAGGCGCGCGCGTCGCTCGCGGCCGAGCAGGAACGATTGCAGGGCCTTGAGACGCGCTGGAATAAGGAGAAGACGTTAGTGGACCGGGTGCTCGCGCTCCGGGCCGAGCTGCGCGAGGGAGTTGCCCCCGTGGACGCGCCTGCTTGCAGCGCGTCCGGCGAGCGCGCCGCGAAGCTCGCCGACCTAAAGGAGCTGCAAGCCGAGCTCGCCGCGCACCAGGGCGAGACGCCGCTGATCCTGCCCAGCGTCGATGCGCAGGCGGTCGCCGCCGTGGTGGGCGACTGGACCGGCATCCCGGTCGGGCGGATGGTGAAGAACGAGGTACAGGCCGTCCTCGGCCTTGCCGAGACGCTCGGGCGCCGGGTGATCGGCCAGGAGCACGCGCTCCGCATGATCGCCCGGCGCGTGCAGACCTCGCGCGCCGGCCTTGACAATCCCACGAAGCCGGTCGGCGTGTTCCTGCTGTGCGGCCCGTCCGGGGTGGGCAAGACCGAGACCGCGCTGACGCTCGCGGAGGCCCTCTACGGCGGCGAGCAGAACCTGATCACCATCAACATGAGCGAGTTCCAGGAGGCGCACACGGTCTCGACGCTGAAGGGGGCGCCGCCGGGTTATGTGGGGTATGGGGAAGGCGGCGTGCTGACGGAGGCTGTCAGGCGCAAGCCCTACTCGGTGGTGCTGCTCGACGAGGTGGAGAAGGCGCACCCTGACGTGCACGAGATCTTCTTCCAGGTGTTCGACAAGGGCACGATGGAGGACGGCGAGGGGCGGCTGATCGACTTCAAGAACACCTTGATCCTGCTGACCTCGAACGTCGGCACCGACCTCATCATGTCGCTCTGCCGCGACCCGGAGCTGGTCCCGGAGCCGGAGGAGATCGCCAAAGCGCTGCGCGAGCCGCTGCTGAAGGTGTTCCCGCCGGCGCTGCTCGGGCGGCTGATCGTGATCCCCTACTATCCGCTGGGAGACGCGATCATGGCCGACATCATCCGCCTGCAGCTCGGCCGCATCGCGTCGCGCATCGCCGAGCGGCACAAGGTCCCGTTCACGTACGATGCCGACGTGGTGAAGCTGATCGCGAGCCGCTGCACGGAGCCGGAGAGCGGCGGGCGGATGATCGACGCGATCCTGACCAACACCATGCTGCCGGCCGTGAGCGGGGCCTTCCTGCAACGGCTGCTGGACGGGGGCACGGTGGCGAAGGTCCACGTGGGCGTGGAGAATGGGGAGTTCGCCTATGCGTTCGAGTGATGGAAACGGTGCACAGTCGCGTCGTTGTTCTTCCCGTTCTGCTGTGACACCGTATGAGCGGCTGAATCCTGCTGGGGGGACTGCGCATCATGGCCGGTGATCTCGACGCCAAGGCCGAGTGGATCTCGCGCGTGCTCGGCATCCAGCTTGGCGTGCCCGATGACGGGCTTGCGCCGCGCCTCGCCGAGGCCGGGCGCGCGCTGCAAGCGCTGAAGGCGGCCAACGACCCGGCGTTCCCGTCGCTGCTCACGGCCTTCGACGAGGCCAGCGCCGCCGTCAAGGGTGGGACGGCGGAGGCGCCGGCGCTCGTGGATGCGCTGGAATCAGCGCTGGCGCGGGCGCGCTCCGCGGCGCGCGGGCGCGAGGCCGCCGCCGCGAACCCGCGCGGCGTGAACTTCACCAAGCTGCTGCTCCGCTGGAACGAGGCGCAGAAGCGGGTGAACGCCAACCTTGCCCAGCTCGGCACGGCGGTGCTGGCGATGGACGAGGTCCAGGCGGACCCGCGCCTGCCAGCCGTCAAGAGAGGCGCTCAAGAAGCTGCCGAAGCTCGTCCCGGAGTGGGGCGAGCAGCCTGGACGACGCGCTGAAGGACTGCATCAACGCGGGCGGCGGCGCCGGCGCCGGCCCCGGCGGCGCGCGCGGCGCTGCGACGTGCTCGCCGACTACCGCAAGAAGCTCGGCAGCGTGCCGGCGCTGTCGCGGCTGGAAGCATTTTCGAAGCGCCGGGTCGGCGCCGACCTCGCCCTCTACCGCGAGCTCGACGGCGCGATGGCGGAGTTGGAGACGCAGGCTGGCGGACGTCGCCTGAGCGGCGACAGAGCGGAGGCATTCGATGTCAGGATCAGTTGACGAAGCCCTCGACGAGTCCTTCGCCAAGGTCTCGGAGGCCGTGAACGAGTTGCTGGAAATATTGGGCGAGGCGGAAGCGCCGGAGGACGAAAACGAGGCGCGCGACAACTCGGCTCCTCCTGGGCGCGCGCGTTCCCAAGCCTCGCGCGCGACGCCGGCAGGTCCGGGTGCTCAAGCTGGGACCGCGGCGGCCGGAGCAGCTCGAGCACGCGGTGCGCGAGCAGCTGATGACCTTCGACGAGCTGAGCGAGCAGATCGGCCACAAGCCGCATCCGGACAAGCTCGGCGGGCGCTGGAAGATGTCCAAGCGCTACAAGGAGGTCGAGTCGGCAACCGGCGACGCGCACGGCGCGGTCGAGGAGACCGGCGCGACATCCCTGTCCACGGTGGTGGACAACAAGGAGCAGCGCGCAAAGCTGGAGGCGCAGCTCGGAGAACAGCTCGACGCGCTGATCGCCGCTTGCGAGGCTCTACCAGAGCAAGCACAAGGGCAAGGACCCTAAGGTGCGGGCCGCGCAGCTCATGATCGACAACGCGCTGGCCTACAAGCAGTCGCTCAAGGAGTTCGCTCGACCTCGTGCTGGCCGACCCGGCGGTGCGCCGGGTCGCCGACAAGCTGACGATAGACCAGGCGATCTTCGCCAAGGAGTGCGGCGTCAGCTTCGCCGATTGCCGGGTGGACCTCTACAACGACGACGAGCTGGTCAGCGCGGACGAGGGGTTCGGGTCCGGCGCCGTCAACACGGTCGCCAAGCTGGTGCACCAGGACGGCACGGAACGCGTGTTCAAGCCCGAGCAGAGCACCGACGAGAAGCCGCCGCTGGTGACGAAGACCCTCGGGCATCGACCCGAATGCGCCGCACTACGGCAACCGCAACATCGCCAGCCGCGGCGCCTCCGACGTGCTCGGGCTCGACGTGATGCCCGAAGGCGTCCTTCGCGCTGCACGACGGCTCGGTCGGCCTGCTGATGGGCATGGCGCCCGGCAAGTCGCCGCGCCGGAAGATCTGGGAGGATGTGAGCCCCGAGAAGAGCGACGAGTGCGACATGTGGGAGCGCGAGGGCGGCGGCTGGCTCAACAACTTCAAGAACCAGAACATCGAGAAGCGCGGGGGAAAGTGGCAGAAGGGAACGGAGAAGCTGGTCAAGCCCTGGCCGCCGCCCGCCCTCGCCGACCTGCAGGCCAGCCTGCACGAGGAGCTGAACGGGCTGGAATGGTGCGACATGCTGACCGGCCAGGGTGACCGGCACAGCGCCAACTACATGATCGACATCCAGGGCGACACGGCGAAGGTGACGGGCATCGACAACGACTTCGCGTTCGGCAAGACGCAGACCGGGCTGCTGACCTACAACCCGGAGAAGGGCATCACCTCGGTCGGCACGCCGAAGCTGATCGACCGGAAGACCTACACCAAGCTCACGGCGGCTGATTTCGACACGGACATGCTGCCGAAGCTGAAGGGCCTCCTCACCGACGAGGAGATCGACGCCTCGCGCCAGCGCTTCACCGCCGTGAAGGCGGAAGCGGCGCGGCTCGCGACCACGGGCTGCGTCGTGGACAACTGGAAGACGTGGCGCTCTTCCGACGGCAACAACTTCACCGCGAGCGAATACCTCGCTGCGGCAGGCACGCCGAGCCTGTTCAAGCGCGATTTTGCCAAGTTCTTCAAGGAAGATGGAGTGCTGGCGTGATGTCCGACGTAGATGCAGTGCAAGACGACGGGGGGCCGGAGAGCTTCCTGGAGGACGCGTTCCTGCTCTACCGGGACGCTGGGCTGCGGATGCCGCCAGTGCCGCGCGAGCTTGCGGGCGCGCTCGACGAGCAGGCGGACTGGCAATACGGGACGGCACCCGGAACCGACCTCACGGACCGTGCGGGGTTCCTGGCCGATGCGGTCGATATGAGAGCCGCGCCGTTGGTGGCCTTTGGCCACGTCGGGCACGGGCAGGCGAGCTGGTATCTCTGCTACCAGCTGATCCGCGGGCCGCTTGCGATTTTCGTACGGCAGCGATACGGCAGCCCCTACGAGGACGACGAGATCGGCCGCCTTCTCGTCAACAGCACGAACGAGCAGGTCGAGGAACTCGTTGTCGCGGCCGAGGAGGCGCGCGCCTCGGGCCGGCTCGGCGCCGGGCAGCGCTTGGTCTTGGCCGTGGACGACGCGGACGAATTGGGCTGGGAGGTGATCGGCGGCGGTCCAGGCTGGCAAACCAGCGACACCCCGATCGCCGCGGCGGCGGCATTCTTGCAGGGCACATAGCGCGGCGCCTCGGCGCACAAGGAGGATCCCATGGCGAAGCCACCCTCGACCGGCATGGAAAAGGGCGAGATGAAGAAGCTCCTGATGAAGTCCAAGCAGGAGCCGGTGAACTGTGCGATCGGCTTGGGCGACGATCCGAGCTACGGCCTGCTCATGCTCGACCGTATCAAGCAGCCGAAGGCGGTCGAGAAGGAGTTGGTCAAGGGGATTGCCAGCGCCAAGAATACGCGCTGGGGCACGGCCCTGGTGGACGTGGACGACAACCCCAAGCTCGTCAAGATCACGATCAACAAGCCGATCTCCAGCATGGCGCGGAAGCTGGTGAAGACGCTCAAGGGCACCGGCTTCACCAAGGTCGAGATCCTCGTTGAAGCGGACGGCGGGCCGGTGCTGGTCGAATCCTATGCCGAGGAGGATACCACCGCGCCCGACGAGGCGCAGGCAGGCGCCCCGCCGCCGCCGCCGCAAGCCGAGACGCCGAAGCCCGACGCGGCGGCGCTCGAGGCGCGGCTCAAGTCCTTGATCCAGCGAGTAGCACAGCTCGACGCCGCTGATCCACGCCGGGAGGATCTGACGAAGCGTGCCCGGCAGGCCGGCGTCTACCTCAAGACCAACAATCCTACCTATGCCGCGACCGAGATCGAGATTCTCAGCCGCGCTCTCGACGCTGGCGCCACGGCCGGGGGAACGCAGACCAGCGCGCCGCCCCCGCCGCCTCCGCCGCTGCCGCAGGCCGAGGCGCCGAAGCCCGACCTCGGAGCGCTCGAAGCTCGGCTGAAGACGCTGATACCGCGCGTCGCGCAACTCGACGCTGGCGACCCGCGGCGGGAGGATCTGACCAAGCGCGCCCGGCAGGCCGGCGTCTATCTCAAGACCAACAACCCCGTTTACGCCGGGACCGAGATAGAGATCCTCAGCCGCGCGCTCGACACCCCGCCTCCGTCACAGCCCGGCGCCCAGCCGGACGCGAGCGGCGACGGCGCCGCGAGCGAGTACGAGAAGTCAGGCAAGATCTGGCTCGCTACCCGCAAGCGGGTGGAGGATGAGATCGGGAAGTTGCGCGCTAGTATCCTCACCGCCTACCAAGGAACGCCGTTCGTCGGCGAGATCGAGAGCCGCTTCGCCGACCGCACCGGCGCGGTCCTCCAGACCCTGGACGGCACCCTGGCCACGACGCTGGAGGCCGCCGCCAAGGCGAAGGATACGGCGGGACGGGCCAAGCTGGTCGAGGAGGCGAAGTCGGTCATCGCGCGCTACGAGAGCTTCGCCGGCAGCGACCCCGTGCTGGCCGACCTCGACGCCAACCCCTTCGTGCCGCTCGCGATCCAGAAGACGGTCTCGGCGACGCTCGCCGCCCTGTCGAAGACGTTGCACTAGCCGGCCCCGCTCCGGAGCGATCCCATGCGATACGAGGTCAGTTTCGGCACGCTCGGCCGCCCTCCCCGCCCGCCTACGGCCGGGCAGAAATTCCGTCTCGCCCTGCTCGGCGACTTCTCCGGCCGCGCCAACGCGGGGCGGTTGGAGACCGGCGAGGCGCTGGCCAAGCGCAAGCCGGTCAAGGTGGACGTGGACACGCTCGACGACGTCCTCGGCCGCATGAAGGTGTCGCTCGCGCTGCCGCTCGCGGACGACGGCAGCGCGGTCGAGGTGCGTATCGGAAGCGTGGACGATTTCCACCCCGATCAGCTCGTGGAGAACGTCGAGCTGTTCGAAGCGCTGCTCGACCTGCGCCGCAACCTCGGGAGCCGCGGCGGGTTCGACCGGGCGGCGAAAGAGGTGCTGTCCTGGGGCGGGGAAGCGCCTCTGCCGCCGCCGCCGCGCCGCGCCCGCGGCGCCGCCGTCGCCACCGACCGCAAGCTCTCCGACTTCGCCCGCCTGGTCGGCCGGCCGGCGACGGCCGAGCGGGAGGAGCGCTCCGTCGAGGAATGGATGCGGCGCCTCGTCGGTCCCTTCGTCCAGCCGGCGCGCGACGCGCGGCAGGAGCAGCTGGTCGCCCGCGTTGACGAGGCGCTGTCGGCGGCCATGCGGCGCGTCCTGCATCACCCCGACTTCCAGGCGGCGGAGGCGCAGTGGCGCGGCGTCGAGTTCCTGGTGCGCCGCATCGAGACCGGCGCGCGCATGGAGATCGTGCTCTACGACGTCTCCGCCGAGGAGCTGGCCGCCGACCTGGCCGCGACCGACACGCTCGAGGAGACCGGCCTCTACGGGATGCTGGTCGAGCAGCCCGCGATGGACGCGCACCAGGGCGCGCTCTCGGCCATCGCCGGCCTCTACGGGTTCGAGCTGTCGCCGCCCCACGCCGACCTGCTCGGCCGGCTGGCGCAGGTCGCCGGCGCTGCGGGTGCGCCCTTCATCGCCGCCATCGGGCCGGACGCGCTGAGGATTCCGCTCCATGATCAGAATGGACTCATCAAGGACGCCTGGTCGGCGCTGCAGACGCTGCCCGCCGCCGCCTATCTCGGCCTTGCCACCCCGCGGTTCCTGCTGCGCATGCCCTACGGGCGGAAGAGCGATCCCATAGACGCCTTCGCCTTCGAGGAGTTCACCCGGCAGGAAGGCCTCTCCGGGATGCTCTGGGGCCACCCGGCGCTCATTCCCGCGCTGCTGCTCGCTGAGACCTGGGCGCAGCAGGGCGCGAAGATGAAGCTCGGCTCCGTCGCTGGCGTGGGTGACATCCCCTACTACGTCTATACCGACGCCGAGGGCGACCAAGTCGCCCTGCCCTGCACGGAGCGCCTCTATTCCGAACGCCAGGCGGTGCAGGTAGCAACCTACCGGGTCATGCCGGTGGTGAGCCTGCGCGGCCGGCCGGAGGTGCGGTTGGCTAGCTTCGCCTCGCTCGCCGGCTCACCCCTCGCCGGGTTCTGGGCGCCGGCCAGTGTAAGCCAGAAAGCCGCTCCCGCACCAACGCCAGCGCCGGAGGCGCCGACCCCGGACACGTGCTCGCCGCGGAGGCGCCAGCGCCCGCCGCGACTGAGGATGTGGACCTCGATGCGCTGCTGAGCAGCCTGGAAGCGCCGCCGACCGCGACGGAGCCGGCCATTCCTGAGGCGCCACCTGCCGAGGAGCCTCCTGCCGCGCCCGCTGCGCTGGCAGCGGACGACGACCTCGACGCCCTGCTTGCCAGCCTGAGCGCCGAGCCGCCGCCGCCCGCGGCCGACCAGACCGAGCCCGACCTCGATGCGCTGCTCGCCTCGCTCAGCTAGCGCTGCCGGGCGTGTCGCTGCTTGGGACCGCTACTTGGCGCGAACGATAATGTCCACGCGCTGGCTCTCCTGCGCCATGCCCGGCACCTCGGCCACGTCGCGCGTGATGCGCTCGATCCGCGGCTGCGGCACGCCGGCCTCGATCAGCTTGTCCTCGACCAGCCCGGCGCGCAGCCGCGACAGGTCGGCGATGGAGCGCGGCCCGGCGGGGTCGAGATACTCGGCCACCTGCACCTGCGCGCCGGGGTTCTCCACCGCCCAAGCGGCGGCGGAGGCGATCACGGTAAGCGCCTCTGGATCGAGCATGGCCGACCACTGCGCGAAGAACACGGCGTAGTCGGGCGTGCTGCGGCGGATGCGCGTCACGATGGCGGGATGGATCATCCAGGGATCGCCGATGAAGTCCTTCTTGCCGGTGTTCTGGACCCAAAGATCATGAACGTCCGACTTGTGTTCGCACGCAACGAGTTCGATGCTAACATCCTTGGAGAGCGTGTTGGCGAGCAGGTCGTCGATGTATGTCTCGCCGCCGACCAGCCAGACGCGCCCGTTGAACTCTGCTAACGTGATATCCGCCATGCGAACCTCCGGACGACTGGGCCAACCTGGGCGACGCCTGCCCTCTCCAGGGAGCGGCCTCCGCCGTGGGAGGGTCCCATGCCGTTGACCTTGACGCTGAGCAGCACGCGCGGCCCTGGCCACCGCGAGACGCGCACCCTATCGGCGGGGACTCTATCCATCGGCCGTGCGCCCGGCAACGACTGGGTGCTGCCCGACCCGGACCGATACCTGTCGAAAACGCATTGCGTGATCAGCCTTGAGAACGGCCGCCCCGTCCTAACCGACCTCAGCACCAACGGCGTCCATGTCAACGGCGCGTCCCAGCCCACGTCGCGCGACAGCCGCGTCGTGCTGACGGACGGCGACGAGTTCCGCCTGGGCGAGTACTCGATTACCGTGACCGAGACGCACGATCAGCCCACTTCCGGGCGCGCGCCGCTCGCCGGGGACGCCGACCCGTTCGCCTTCGACCCGCTCGACGACCCATTGGACCGGCCCTCTGGGTTCCAGCATCCGCTCCCGCCCGCATCGCCTGCCCGCCAAGTGGAAGACCCGTTCGATCTCGCCGACGAGCACCGGGGGCGCTCCCCCAGCCTGGGGAACGATCTATTCCGCGGTGCCGCCCCGTCGGAGTCCTGGCAAGGCCCGGCGCAGCCGGACAATGCCGACGCACCCGCCCATGCCTTCTCCGCCCCGAAGCCGCTCACGCCGGTCAACCCGGCTGACATCGATTTTGACGCGCTGATCGGCGATCTCTCGCCTGGCCAGCCTGAACGCCCGGCTGCGGCGGCGCCTCCACCCCAGCCCGCGCCCCCCGCCTCGCCCTTCGACGAGTTCGACGACTTGCTCGGCTCCGCGCCGAAGCCGGCCCCAGCGCGGACGGTCGAGGACGCAGCGCCCGTTCCACCACCCGCGGCACCGCAGCCAACAACAGACACGATTCGGTTGTTGACCGCGTTCCTTGAGGGCGCCGGCGTTCCCAATCTCCCACTGGCCCAGCAAGATCCCGAGGCCGTCCTGCGCGCCGCGGGCGAGGTGTTCCGCGCCATGGTCGAGGGGCTGCGGGAAGTCCTGATCTCGCGCTCCACCGTCAAGAGCGAGTTCCGGGTCGAGCAGACCATGCTCCGCGCGCGCGACAACAACCCGCTCAAGTTCTCCGTCACCGCGGAGGACACGACCGCGGCGCTGCTGCAGCCCAGCCGCCCCGGCTACAAGCCGCCGCTTGACGCGACGCGCGAGGCCTTCGCCGACGTGCGGTCGCACGAGCTGGCGCTGATGGCGGGCGTGCAGACCGCGCTGATCAGCCTGCTCCGGCGCTTCGACCCGGACGCGCTGGAGCAGCGCCTGCAGCCCGGCCTGCTCGGCAACCTGGTCCCGAGCGCGCGCAAGGCGCGCACCTGGGAACTCTTTTGCACGACCTACAGGGACATCGCGCGCGAGGCCGAGGACGATTTCCAAGCCGTCTTCGGCCGCGAGTTCGCCCGCGCCTACGCGGCCCAAGTGCGTAAGCTCTAGAAGAGGACCGGGAATGTCTCGATGGCTCCTGCGCGCCGCAGTGCTCGGCTTCGTCGCGGCCTGCTCCAGCCCGCCGCCGCCTCCGCCGCCGCCGACCGTCGTCGAGCTGACGCTGACGGCGACGGCCGACGCCAACCCCACAGAGTCCGGCCAAGGCGCGCCGGTCGCCGTGCGGATCTACCAGCTCGGCTCCACCGCCGGTTTCAGCAACGCCGAGTTCTTCCCGCTCTTCAACGGCGATTCGGAAATCCTCAAGTCCGACCTGGTCAAGCGCGACGACTACATCTTAGCACCCGGCCAGACCAAGACCGCGACGCTGATGCCGACCGACGCGGTCAAGGCCATCGGCGTCTTCGCTGCCTACCGCGATTTCCAGCGCGCGACCTGGCGCGGGACCGCGGACATCCCGGCGCACCAGACGACGCGCGTGACCGTCACGGCCGGTGCCGGCGGCATCACCGTGAAATCGGAGCAGGTCCCCCCTCCCCCGCCGCCCAAGGCCGGGTCCTGAGATGGGCTGGGAGAACAAGGTCGTCTGGACGGAAGGGCTGTTCCTGCAGCCGCAACACCTGCAGCAGCAGGAGCGCTACGTCGAGCGCCTGGTGCGGACCAGCACGGCCGGGCTGCGCCCCTTCGCTTGGGGGCTGACAGCGCTGGAGCTTGATACCGACCTGCTGACGCTGGGCAAGTTCGCGCTCCGCTCGGCCGCGGGCATTCTTCCGGACGGCACCCCGTTCAGCGTGCCCGGCGACGTGGACCACCCGCGCCCGCTCGATCTGCCGGAGAACGCGCGCAACATGCTCGTCCACCTGATGCTGCCAGTGCGCCAGCCGGGCGGGGTGGAGAGCGCGCCGCCCGAGATGGTCGAGACGGTCGCGCGCTTCGCCACGGGCGAGCACGAGGCGGCGGACACCAATGCCGGCTACCAGAGCAGCGCCACGGTGCCGATCGGCAAGCTCCGCCTGCGCTATGCGCTCGAGGGCGAGGCGCGGTCGGGCTACACCTCGGCCGGCCTCGCCCGAATCGTCGAGGTGCGCGCCGACCGCAGCGCCGTGCTGGACGACGCCTACATCCCGCCCGTTCTGGTGTGCAGCGCCTCCGGCGTGCTCGCCGGGTTCCTCAGCCAGCTGCAAGGCCTGCTCCACCATCGCGCCGAGGCGCTGGCCGGGCGCGTCTCCGAGACCGCGACGCGGGGTGCTGCCGAGATCGCCGACTACCTGCTGCTGCAGCTCTGCAACCGCTACGAGCCGCTGGTGACACACCTGGCCGCGATCGGCGGCCAGCTCCATCCCGAGGATCTCTACCGCATGGCAGTGAGCCTCGCCGGCGAGCTCGCCACCTTCACCGAGACGCGCAAGCGCCCAGCCTCCTATCCGGCCTACAAGCACGATGACCTGCAAGCGACGTTCCGCCCGGTCATCGCCGCGCTTCGCCAGGCGCTGTCGGCGGTGCTGGAGCAGACCGCCGTGCCGATCCCGCTGCAGGAGCGCAAATTCGGCATCCGCGTCGGCCCGATCCTGGATCGCGGCCTGGTCACGGACGCCACCTGGGTCCTCGCGATCAAGGCGCAGATGCCGACGGAGACGCTGCGGCGCAGCTTCCCCAACCTGGTCAAGATCGGCCCCGTGGAGCAGATCCGCGAGCTGATCAACGTGGCGCTCCCAGGGGTCGCCGTCCGCGCCCTGCCGGTGGCGCCGCGCCAGCTCCCCTACTACGCCGGCACTTCGTATTTCGAGCTGGACCGGAGCAGCCCGTATTGGGCCGCGCTCGCAAGATCGGGCGGAATTGCGATCCACGTCACAGGCGACGTGCCCGGACTTGAGATGGAATGCTGGGCGATTCGCGGATGAGGCGTGATGAGCGTCGCGCCGGAGGTGCGCTATGAGTGATGATCCTTTTGCTGAGCCGTCCGACGTCGAGCGCACGGTGATCCGGCCGCGGCCGGGCGGTCAGGCGACCTTGGCTTCTGCGCCCAGGCCGGCGCCTGCCGCGCTCCCCCAGGGATTGCCCGTCGCCGTGCCTGCCGCGGGCAGCAACACGCTGCTCGCCGCCGCGGCGCCGCTGCTCGCTGCGACAGTCCGCATCGCTGGCGGGCGTGGCCGCGCGCCCGATCCCGAGCAGCTCCGCCGCAGCATGGTCGAGGCGATGCGCGAGTTCGAGCGCAAGGCCCTCGCCACTGGACTCGACACGCGCTCGCTGCGCGCCGCCCGCTACGCGCTCTGCGCCACGATCGACGACCTCGTGCTCAGCACGCCCTGGGGCGCGGCCAGCTCCTGGGCGCAGCAGAGCCTGACCAGCATTTTCCACAACGAAGTCACCGGCGGCGACCGCTTCTTCGAGATCCTGGAGCAGATGCAGAAGGATCTCGGCCACCACGGCGAGGTGGTCGAGCTGATGTATGTCTGCATGGCGCTCGGCTTCGAGGGCCGCTACCGCGTGCTGCCGCGCGGCGCCACGGCGCTCGCCGAGCTGCGCGACTCCGTCTATCGCGTCATCCGCAACCGCCGTGGCGACTTCGAGCGCGAGCTGTCGCCGCACTGGCGCGGGGTCGAGGCCGGCTACCGGCCGCTCGCCCAACGCGTGCCGATCTGGGCCATGGCGCTCGGCACGGCGGCGCTCGCCGGGCTGATCTATCTCGGCTTCAACTTCTCCCTCGCCGGCACCTCCGACGTCGCCTTCGCCCAGCTCTACGGCCTGCCGCCGCATGGCGCGGTCAGCATCCCGCGCGCCGCGGCCACGACGCCGCCCCCGCCACCATCTTCGGCGGTCGCTGCGGCGCAGGACCCGCTCGTGGCGAAGCTGCACTCTTTCCTCGCGCCGGAGATCAAGGCCGGGCTGGTAACGGTGATGGAGGACGCGCAAGCCGTCACCGTTCGCCTGACGAACCGCAACATGTTCGGCTCAGGCCAGGCGGAGCTGAACCCAGCCTACATCCCCTTGCTGCACCGCATCGGCGACGCGCTGCAGGACGAGCCCGGCAACGTGATCGTCAACGGCTACACCGATAACCAGCCGATCCGCACAGTGCGGTTCCCATCGAACTTCCAGCTCTCCCAGGCGCGCGCGGACGCGGTCGCGAAGCTGCTGCAAGCCCGCCTCGCCGACCCCAGGCGCGTGCGCTCGACGGGCAAGGCCGACGCCGACCCGATCGCCTCAAACGCCGCGCCCGAGGGACGCCAGCAGAACCGCCGCACCGAGATCGTGCTCGTGCGCACGACCTCTTCGTAGCGCACGGCAGGGAGCACGAGCGAACGCCATGAAGCCGATCTACAACTTCCTGCAGACGCGCTGGGTCCGGACCTTCCTCGGGGTGGTCCTTCTGGCCGTGCTGATCTGGTTCTTCGGTCCGATGCTCGGCTTCGGCGACACGCACCCGCTGGTCGCCGAGACGCCGCGAATCATCCTGATCGCGGCGTGCTTCGTGCTGTGGGTCATCGTGAACCTGGTCCAGGAGCTGAACGCCCGCCGCAAGGACAAGGCCATGGTCGAGGAGGTCGCCGCCCCCGACCCCGCCGCCACTGCGTCGGCCGAGGAAGTAGCACTTCTCACCGAGCGGCTGCGCGACGCGATGCACGCCCTCAAGCGCGCGAAGCTCGGCGGACGACGCGCCGGCCGGCACCTCTACCAGCTTCCCTGGTACATGTTCATCGGGCCGCCCGGCGCCGGCAAGACCACCGCGCTGGTCAACAGCGGCCTCAACTTCCCCCTCGCCGACAGGCAAGGCCCGGCGCAACCGCTCCCCGGCGTCGGCGGCACGCGCAACTGCGATTGGTGGTTCACCGACCAAGCGGTGCTGATTGACACCGCTGGGCGCTACACCACGCAGGACAGCCAGGCAGCCGTGGATTCGGCGGCCTGGCTCGGCTTCCTCAAGCTGCTCAAGAAGTACCGACGCCGCCAGCCGCTGAACGGCGTGCTGGTGGCGATCAGCCTCGCCGACCTCGCCCAGCTCGGCGAGGCCGAGCGCCTCGCCCACGCCCGCGCCGTCCGCAAGCGCGTCCGCGAGCTGCACGACCAGCTCGGCGTGCGCATCCCGGTCTATGTCGTGTTCACCAAGGCCGATCTGCTTGCCGGCTTCGTCGAGTTCTTCGACGGCCTGGGCAAGGAGGAGCGCGAGCAGGTCTGGGGCATGACCTTCCCGCTCGACGAGGGCAAGGAGGAGGGCGGCGCGGTCGCGCATTTCGGGGCGGAGTTCGACCAGTTGCTCGCCCGGCTCAACGACCGCATGCTGGAGCGCGTCCAGCAGGAGACGGATCTCCAACGGCGGCGGCTGATCTACGGCTTCCCGCAGCAGGTCGCCTCGCTGCGCGACGCGGCGGCCGAGTTCCTGGGCGAGATCTTCCGCCCGAGCCGGCTGGAGGCGCGCCCCTTGCTGCGCGGCGTCTATCTCACCAGCGGCACCCAGGACGGCACGCCCATAGACCGCCTGCTCGGCGCCATGGCCGGCCAGTTCGGCCTGCAGCGCCAGGCCGTCACGGCATTCAGCGGCCAGGGCCGCAGCTACTTCCTCACCCGGCTGATGCGGGACGTGGTGTTCGGCGAGGCGAGCTTGGTCAGCCTCGATCCGAAGCTGGAGGCACGCACCCGCTGGACCTACCGCGGCGCCTGGGCCGCCTGTGCGCTGGTGCTGCTGGCGCTCACGGGAATCTGGTTCGGCAGCTACATCGGCAACAAGGCCTTGATCGCGCAGGTCCACGACGAGACCGCGCGCTACACGGGCCAGTATGACGAGCTGGCCAAGCGTGGCCCGAACGACACCGACTTGCCCGCGGTGCTGCCCGCCCTCGCCACCCTGCGCGGCATCCACGGCGGCTACGAGCAGCGCGAGCTGGCGACGCCCATCGCCCTGACCTTCGGCCTCTACCAGGGCCACAAGCTCACTGCCGCCTCGGTGGAGTCCTACTACCGCGCGCTGAATGGCATACTGCTGCCGCGCTTGCTATCCCGCCTGGAGACGCAGATGCAGGCGAGCCTCGGCAAGCCCGACGTTCTGTATGAGGCGCTCAAGGTCTATCTCATCCTCGGCCGCCAGGGACCGCTCGACCGCGGCCTCGTCATGCAGTGGATGGGCGCCGATTTCGCCTCGGCCTTCCCGGGCGACGACGGGGCGCCGGTCCGCGACGCGCTCCTCGCCCACGTCAAGGCGATGCTGGAGCGGCCGCTCACCGCGATCCCGCTGAACGGTCCGCTCGTCGAGCAGGTGCGGGCGATCCTGAATAAGGAGCCGCTCGCCGAATATAGCTACAACCGCATCATGCGCAGCCCGCGCATCCGCTCCTTGCCGGAGTGGACGGTCGCCGACAACGGCGGCCCTGCGGCCGGGCGGGTGTTCGAGCTGCGCTCCGGCAAGACGCTGGACACGGGCGTGCCGGGCATCTTCACCTGGGCCGGCTATCACACTGTGTTCCTGCCCCTGCTGCCGACGGTGACGCAGGACATCGCCGAGGATGGCTGGGTGCTCGGGGAGAAACGCGGCGGCGGCGTCAGCGGGACCATCGCCAAGACGAACCAGCTCCGGCGCGACGTGCTCGGCCTCTACCTCGACGACTACACGCGGCGCTGGGACGCGATGCTCGCCGACATCGCGATCAAGCCGTTCGGCAACCTCCAAGCCGGGCTCGATGAGCTGAACCTGCTCTCCGCACCCGACTCGCCGCTGCGCGACCTGCTGCAGTCGGTGGACGGCCAGACCCAGCTCAGCCACCCGGCGGCGACCGACCAGGCTGCGTCGCAGGCGGAAGCCAAGGCGGCCAAGGTCGGCCAGAAGGCCGCCGGATTCGCCGCGTTCCAGGCCCGCGCCGGCCTCGACTTCCAATCGAACACGCTGGTCTCGATCCTCGGCGAGGCGTTCGGCCCCGGTCCCAACGGCAGCAAACCCGTGGACCCGGCGGTGCGCGTGGACCAGCACTTCCGCGCCATCCACGACTTCGTCGCGGGCGGCGATCAGAAGCAGTCGCCCATGGAGGCCGCGATCCTGAAGATCCAGGCGATCTACCAGGGCTTCAACCAGGTCGCGAACGCACCGAACCAGGGCCAGGCGCTGCTCGGCGTGGTCGCTGGCGGCGGGGCCGCAGGTGGTGGCGGCGGCGCGGGCGGCGCCGCGGCGCAGTTGCAGGCGCTGTCGAAGGACCTGCCGAAGCCGATCGCGGCGATGCTGCAGACCGTCTCGCAGAGCAGCTCGGCCGTCACGTCGAGCGGCGCGAGCCAAGAACTCGCCGATGCCTGGAAGTCGAAGGTTCTGCCGCTCTGCCAAGCCGCGTTCGGCCGTTACCCCTTCGTCGCTGGCAGCGCCGCAGACGTGCCGCCCGACGATTTCGCGCACCTGCTCGGGCCGGGCGGAATGATCGACCAGTTCTTCGACCAGAACCTCAAGCCGTTCGTAAACACGGACACGACGCCCTGGCGCTGGCAGGCCGGTGAAGGCGCCAAGCTCGCCCTCTCTGCCGGCTCGCTCGGCCAGTTCGAGCGCGCGGCGATGATCCGCGACGGGCTGTTCTCCGGCGGCGGCCAGCAGATGGTGGTGCATTTCCAGCTCGTGCCCGCGGCACTCGATCCGCAGCTTGCCCAGGTCACCCTCGACATCGCCGGGCAGACCCTGACCTACAGTCATGGCCCCACGGAATCCCAGTCCTTCACCTGGCCGGGTCCGGGCGGCAAGACCCTGGTGCGGCTGACGATGACGCCGGCGAACGGCGACCAGGGCCGAGGCGGCACGGTCGTCGAGAAGGACGGCCCCTGGGCGCTCCTGCGCCTGCTCGACACCGGCAAGGTGATCCCGAGCGGCCAGCCCGACAAGTTCCGCCTGGTGTTCACCAGCCCCGCGGGCAGCGCCACGTTCGACCTGAACGCGAGCAGCGTGCGCAACCCGTTCACCCTGTCCGCGCTGCGCAGCTTCCGCTGCCCGGCGCGGCTCTGATACGCTCCAGCGGATCGGGCGCGAGGCGATGTCGGACACCGCAGGATCAACGACGAGCAATCCCTACGTAGCGGTCACCTTCAAGCCGAACCCCGGCTTCGAGATGGTGTTCGACACCATGACCGCGACCGAGGAGCTGGGCCGGCCGTTCCTGTATGTGCTGGAGATGTCGAGCCTCACCCCGGTGAAGACCGCGGACCTCGAATCGCTGCTCGGCGCCTCCGTGACCGTCGCGATCACCAAGCCCGACAAGACCAAGCGCTACTTCAACGGCATCGTCGCGCGCATGGCGTACGCCGGGCTGTATGGTGGCGCTGTCTCCTACCGCATCGAGCTGCGGCCCTGGATCTGGCTGCTCTCGCGCACTCAGGATTGCCGCATCTTCCAGAACAAGTCCGCCTGGACCATCATCAACGATGTTTTCAGCAACGCGAACTTCACCGCCGTGACGGACGGGCGGAAGAGCCAGGCCGGCAGCACCGTTCTCGACTACTGCGTTCAGTATCGCGAGACCGCCTTCGATTTCGTGACTAGGCTGATGGAGGAATTCGGCCTCTACTACTACTTCGAGCACAGCGATGGCGAGCATAAGCTCGTCATTGCCGATGACCCCAACTCGCACCAGTCCATCGGCGCCGCGATCCCCTTCCAGAACGACGAGACCGAGCTGCGGGCCGTCGAGGACCATATCTGGCAATGGTCCAATGAGCTCTTGGTGCAGCCCGGCACCTACACCTACCGCGACTACAACTTCACGACGCCGGGCACCGACCTGACTGCCAAGACGATCCAGCCCGGCGGCGACACCTACGGCAGCTTCGAGATCTTCGACTACCCCGGCCCCTACGACACGGTCGCGAACGGGCAGAAGCTCTCCGATATCCGCATGCAGGACCTGAAAGCCCGGCGCCACATCCTCCACGGCGCGAGCAACAGCCGCCGCCTCTACACGGGAGGCAAGTTCACCCTCTCCGATTTCTACCAAGCCTCCGAGAACGGCGACTACTTGGTTATCCGCGCGACCTACTCGCTCTCCGTCGCCGAGGGCCTCGCCGAGACCGACGGCGCGCTGCGCGACACCTTCCGTTGCTCATTCGAGGCGATCAAGGGCGACACGCCCTTCCGGCTCGACCGCCAGACGAGGCGCCCGATGATCCGCGGCCCGCAGACCGCCAAGGTTGTCGGCACGGCCGGCGACGAGATCACGACCGACCAGTATGGCCGCATCAAGGTGCAGTTCTACTGGGACCGCGTCGGCACGTTCGACGAGAACAGCTCCTGCTGGATCAGGGTCGCGCAGGTCTGGGCCGGCGCGTCCTGGGGCGGCATGTTCATCCCGCGCATCGGCCAGGAGGTCGTCGTCGAGTTCCTCGAAGGCAACCCCGACCGCCCGCTCGTCACCGGCTGCGTCTATAACGCCAACCAGCAGGTTCCCTACGGGCTGCCGGACAACAAGACCCGCTCCACCGTGAAGACCAACTCCAGCACCGGCGGCGGCGGGTTCAACGAGCTGCGCTTCGAGGACAAGAAAGGGGAGGAGGAGGTCTTCTTTCAAGCGCAGAAGGACTACAACAAGGTCGTCCTGAACAGTGAGACGGTCGCGATAACTCAGGACACGACGACGACCGTCAAGCAGGGCAATCGCGCGGTGACCGTCTCCCAGGGTAACGATAGCCTGACCGTCTCGACCGGCAATCACTCGATCGAGGTGTCGGCCGGCACTAGCAAGATCACCGCCGCGCAGTCCATCACGCTGACCGTAGGCGCCAACAGCATCACGATTGACACGGGCGGCATCAAGATCAACGGCGTCCAGATCGGGCTGACGGCGGACGGAGGCCTAACGGCGCAGGCTGCCCAGATCGGCCTCACGGCGGAGGCCAGCCTGCAAGCGGATGGGGGTGCCGTCATGGAGCTGTCGGCGGGCGAGATCGCCATCAACTAGGGGATTCATGGCGGACGACGCGTTCACGGACCTGCTCGGAAGAGACTTCTTCTTCCCGGACCCAGCCCCTGCGGTCGCCCGCGCCTCGCCGCCCGAGGCCGCGCTGCTCGCACTCGTCCTGCAGGCCGCCGCACACCCGCACCTCGTCTCCCCCGATCCGCGCCTAGCGGTCGAGGCGATCAGCGCCGAGCTGGACCGCAGGCTGACCGAGCAGATCAACCAAATCCTGCACCATCCCGAGTTCCAAGCCCTTGAGGCGAGCTGGCGCGGGCTGCACTACCTCGTCGTCAACACCGAGTGCGACGACACGCTGAAGATCCGGGTCCTCGATATTGGCAAACGCGACCTGGCCCGCACGCTGCGCAAGTTCCGCGGCACTGCCTGGGACCAGAGTCCCCTGTTCCGGAAGATCTATGAGGAGGAATATGGCCAGTTCGGCGGCGAGCCGTTCGGCGTGCTCATCGGCGACTACTATTTCGACCACAGCCCGCCCGACGTGCAGCTTCTCGCCGACATGGCGCAGATCGCCGCGGCGGCGCACGCGCCGTTCATCGGGGGCGCGTCCCCGAGCGTCATGCAGATGAGCGGCTGGTCCGAGCTCGCCAACCCGCGCGACCTGACCAGGATCTTCCAGACCCCAGAATATGCAGCTTGGCGCTCGCTGCGCGAGAGCGAGGATGCCCGCTACATCGGCCTCGCCATGCCCCGCTTCCTCGCCCGCCTCCCCTACGGCGCGCGGACCGAGCCGGTCGAGGCCTTCGCCTTCGAGGAGGACGCCGAAGGCCCTGACGCCAGCACCTACGTCTGGGCGAACGCCGCCTTCGCCATGGCCGCCAATCTCACCCGCGCCTTCAGGCTCTACGGCTGGTGCACGCGCATCCGCGGCGTGGACAGCGGCGGCACCGTGGACGGGATTGCGGCCCACACCTTCCCGACCGCCGACGGCGACGTGGATTTGAAGTGCGTGACGGAGGTGGCGCTCAGCGAGCGGCGCGAGGCCGAGCTGGCGCGCAGCGGCTTCATGCCCCTCCTGCACCGCAAGAACCAGGATTTCGCCGCCTTCATCAGCGCGCAATCCCTGCAGAAGCCGCAGGAGTACGATGACCCAGCGGCGACCGCGAACGCGGTCCTGTCGGCCTGCCTCCCCTACCTCTTCGCGAGCTGCCGCTTCGCGCACTTCCTGAAGTGCATGGTGCGCGACAAGGTCGGTTCGACGATGAACAAGGCCGCGCTCACGGACTGGCTGCAGCGCTGGCTGGACCGCTATCTGGACGGCTCGCCGCACTCGTCGAGCGAGGAGTGGAAGGCCGCGCACCCGCTCGAGGAAGGCAGGGTCGTCCTGGAAGAGAAGGACGGCGCGCCGGGCCACTACGAGGCCAAGTTCTTTCTGCGGCCCCACTACCAACTTGAAGGGCTGTCCGTAGCGCTGCGCCTCGTCTCCCGCCTTGCCCCGCCGTGAGCCGGGCGACGCCGTCCCGCGCATGCACGACACCGTCTCCGTAACGAAAGGAGAAGATCATGGCCGCCGACTCCAGCGACACCTTGATGATGTTTGAATATACCTCCGGCGATCCCAAGCGGACGGGGAACGGCAAGGTGGCGGCCGAAGGAGCCTCCCAGTTCCGCAGCCAATCGAAGAATGCGTCGGGGGGATGGACGCTCGGTAATGACGCTCTCATGGAGAGTTTCGAAGAGGGCTATTATTTCGAGGTGGATTCCTTCGATTTCGGCGTCGGCGTGAACGATGGAGAGGGAAGCGGCGGCTCGGGAAGCAGCACGGGCGGAGGCAGCGGCGGCAAGAAGACGAACGCTCTGCACGGCTCAGGAGACCAGAAGAAGGACTCCAGCCAAGGGTCCGAGACCGCCAAATCGGCGAAGCCACGCTTCAGCCGATTCCTCTACCCTCCCGTGGTCAGGCCAGGCCAGAAGAAGCCGGACCTCAACTACGACATCGACGTTCACCCCTTCTCGTTCAGCCGGCAGATGGACATGGCCTCGCCGATCTTCTTCGAGCACTGCGCGAGCGTGACACCCTTCGCGAAGGTCACCCTCGTCAAGCGCAAGTTCACCGGCAATCTCGGCTTCCATGAATCCTACCTGCGCATCGTCTTCACGGACGTGCTGCTCACCGGCGTCGAGTGGGACGACGGCGACTTCATCAAGGAGAAGTGCAGCTTCGTCTATCGCCAGATAGATGTGTCCTACAGGCCGCAAAAGGCGGATGGGACGCTGGACAAGTCGGTGCCAGGGACCTGGCAGGCAAAGCGCAAGACCCAGGGGAGCGGGGGCGTCCTTTAGCAGGCTGCTTTGTCGGACGCTCGTGAATGATGCAAGCGGCCCTGGATGATGACCGATGCGCCACCTACCTTGTCATGGCCGAACCTGATCCGGCCCTCTACGATGTCCAGCAGTGCGAGCAAGACGTGAATGCCCGTGCCAAGCACGGGCACGGCGGGGTGGGATTCAGCCCAGCCATGAATGTTGGATCGTCAGAAAGCGGCCCCTTTCACCGCCTCAGAGCCTGTTGAGTAATTAAACTACAAGAAGGAGGTCATTTATGTGATGATCCTTCAAAGCATACCCCTGAGCCAGTTGCTTTATGCCCGTCTCTGTAGTCCAGCAAAGGTTTCGTAGCGGAGAAGTACTGTTGTAGTCAAGGAAGGCGGGAGGGCCGCTAACTTTCAGCCACCGTGCGCCGCGCTGCGAGCAATCTTATTGCGCCTCTTCGGCCAGCCTGCGCAGCGTGACGCGCGCCATGGCGGCATAGAGCAGCATCTCGGCAATTACCCACCCCCTTGCGCTGGAGCGGCATCGCTGATTCAGTCTGGGGATGCAGCGGGATGACCTGGAGCGCCTGAGCAAGGCGGAGTTGATCGAGCTGGTACTGCGTCTGCAGCGGCCGGAGAAGACGTCGCGCACATCGTCCAAGCCGCCGTCCACGGACCGCAAGGAGCGCCGCGAGCAGGCCCGCCCTGGAGGTGCCAAGCCCGGTCATGAGGGCCACAGCCGGGTGCTCAGCACGGAGGTGGACTGCGTCGTCGATCATGCCCCGCAGCAGTGCCCGTGCTGCCGCATCGCGCTCGCGCCCGACCTGCCCAGCGAAGAGGTGAGCGTGCATGAGCGGATCGAACTGCCGGAGATCAAGCCGCTCATCGAGCACCACCGCCGCTTAGCCGTGCAGTGCCCAGGCTGCGGCACGCGGGTCGTGGCTGCGCCGCCGCCTGCCGCGACAGGCACCCCGTTCGGGCCGCGCCTGCACGCGCTGGCGACCTACCTCAAAACTTTCCAGAGCCTGTCCTATGAGCGGCTGCAGGCGACGCTTGCCGACCTGTTCGGCTTGCCTATCAGCCAGGGCGGACTGATGAACCTGCTGCGCCGCGCCCAGGGCCGGTTCCAGGCTGGGCGCGAGCGCGCCGTCGCGGCGCTGCGTCAGGCCAAGGTGGTGGCCTCGGACGAGACCGGGGTCAGGATCGAGGGTAGCAACGCCTATCACTGGGTGTTCCGCTGCTCGGCGGCGGTGGTCCATCACGCCGCCCCGACGCGCGCGGCCGCGGTCGTGCGCGAGGTGATGGACGGTCACCAGCCCGAGGTCTGGCTGTCGGATCGCTACTCGGCCCAGCAGGGGCACGGCTTGGCCCAGCAGACCTGCCTGGCGCACCTGGCCCGCGACGTCGCCTATGCGGTTGAGGCCAGCGACGACCCGGTGCCGTTCCGGCTCAAGCTCTGGCTCACCGCGGCGTTCGCGCTGGCGGACGACATCACGCACCTGGCCGCCTCCACTGTCGCCGCCAAGCGGCGGGCGCTCGAGCGCAGTCTGACCGCAATCCTGACCGCGCCGACCTCGTGCGACCTGGCGCGAGACATCCAGAACCGCTTCCGGCGTGCACCCGACCAGCTCCTGACGTTTGCCGCCTGGGGCGGCGCGGTCGCGGCCACCAACAACGGCTGCGAGCGCGATCTCCGGCCCTGCGTCATTCAGCGCAAAGTCACCAATGGCTATCGCGCCATGTGGGCCGCTGAAGGCGAGGCTGATATCCGCAGCGTCGTCGCCACGGCTCGCCTCAAACCAGGCACCAGCGTCTTCAGCACCATCCTGCAGACCGTCACGGCGTGACCGCTGCGCCCCGGAACGGGGGTGGGTAATTACGCATCTCGGCGGTCTCGATCAAGCGCTCGTAATCCCGGCTCATGCGCCGGTTCCGCCCGATCCAGGCGAATGTTCGCTCTACGACCCGCCTGCGCTTGAGCACGTGGAAGCCGCGCGGGACCTCAGGCGGCTGCTGGCCGGGGGCCACCCACACGCCGTGCAGGCCTGTCCACCAGTGCTTGCTGATCGTCAGCCCCCAGCCGAGCGTCGTAGTCAGCCAGGCTTGCAGCCCCTGGTAGGCGCTGTCGGCCCAGATCAGGGCGATGCGGGGGAATTCCGTATTGAGACCCTCGAGCAGCAGCTCGGCGCCGCGTCGGTCGTGGATGTCGGCCGGGTGCACGCAGGCTTTCAGCAGGGTGCCCTCCGTGTCCACGAGGACGTGGCGCTTGCGCCCGGAGACCTTCTTGCCCCCGTCATACCCACGCGGGCCGCCCGCTTCGGTCGTGCGCGCGGACTGGCTGTCGATGATGGCCGCCGTAGGCTGGGCTTTACGGCCGCAGGCGACGCGATAGCGCTCGCGCAGGCTGGTGTTGATCTGCTCCCAGGTGCCCTGATGGCGCCACTTGGCATAGTGGTAGAACACGCTGGGCCAAGACGGGAAGTCGTGCGGCAGGGCTCGCCACTGACATCCGGTGTGCAGCAGGTAGAACACTGCGTCCAAGATGCGACGCAACTCAAGCACCTGCGGGTGGCCGGCCTGCTTGCCGGGCGTAATCAGCGGTGCCAGGATGGCCCATTCTTCGTCGGTCAGGTCGGAAGGGTAAGAGAGAGTATTCATCCACCGGAGATGGTTACGGGCCTCTGACCAAACGATGCTTTCCACACCGGTTGTCGCGCAATAAAATTGCTCAACAGGCTCTCACGCTTTTTCCGCAGGTCTACTGTCGAAGCTTCATGTCCTTCGGGTCGAAGGTCGTGACCTGCGCATACATGAGGCCATCCTTGGTCACGTAGGCGTCCGCTCCACGATAGGGCTCGGAAAGGAACGGTGCCTCGGCGCGCCACTCCACGTTGACTGTGTTCCCGACCGTGAACACCTTCTCGGGCGTGAACTGAATCCCGCGCAACCCTCCCTGCTCATGCGACTTGCAGAATCCAGCGAACAGCTCGCCGACCTTCTGCCGCCCTTGCACGACCGTGCCGCCCGGCAGGTAGATCTGCACCTCGGGTGGATACTGCGCCATCAAGCGGTTCCAGTCGCAGTGGTTGAGGGCGTCAACGTGCTCGTCAACCACCGCCTGAGCGCCCGGTTGCGTGTGCAGGGCGGGCAACGTCGTATCGCCGGCCACCGCCTGCGCTGCCGCGAACGTGCCCAGGGCGACCGCGATAATTACTGCCCTCAATATGTTCATCGTTTCCTCCCTATTGCGTGGCTTGGGATGTCCGACCCACTCTCAGCAGACAGGAAGGTCCAAAATCGCTCGCCGGCGACCTAGTACCTGGTACGCCGATGCGATCGCCAAGTTAACCGGCATTCCCGCCGCTCGCCCGACATCACGCAGGCATTATCCCGGACTCCCCAGATAGGCAGTCCAACCGCCCATCCTGAGGCCAATCTATGCACCGAACGGCACGTCCGGCAATGCTGGAGCCGCCCAAAAAGCAGGCCGATACCTACTTTTCGGTAGCTTATTGATCCGGCTTGGGTAAACTTGAATTAGGTGGCGTATCGAGCCGTCGGACGATGAAAGAAGCTGCGCACGCGGTCTGGCAACCTTGAGAGCCTGCGCATGTGGTTGATCACAGTGCGCTTCAGCTCCGGTTTGCTGCGGGCAGGCGGCTTGCCGGTGACAGCCTGCTTGAGGTCGGCATGCAGGCCCTCGTCGGGGTTCAGCTCCGGGCTGTAGGCAGGCAGGTAGAACAGCTCGATCTGTGGCTCGCGCTCGGCCAGCCAATCTCGGACGGTGCGCGAGCGATGGACGGGGAGGTTGTCCAGGATCAGGAATACTTTGCGCTGCGCCTCCCGGACCAGGCGCTCCAGGAAGCGGATCAGCACGGGCGCCTTGAGCGCACCCTCCAGTATCATCCAGCGCAGCTCACCCTTGTTGGTCAGCGCCGAGATCATGCCCACACTCGCCCGCCTGTGGCTGGGGCGAACCTCGGGGGTGCAGCCTCGGGGCGCGTAGGAGCGGCCGCGCACGTCATCGCTGCGCAAGCCGGTCTCGTCGCCCCAGTAGATCGTGCCTTTCTCACGCCGGGCGCGCGTCACGATGGTCGGGTAGTCCTGTCGCAGCCAGCGCTGCACCTCCACCGGGCGCTGCTCGTAAGCGCGCCGCAGCGGCTTCTGGGCCGTGAAGCCCCAGCGCGCCAGGTAAGTTCCCATGGTCCGCACGGCCAGGCGCACGCCGCAGCGCTGCTCGGCCAGTGCGCGCACCGCCGCCCGGCTCCACAGCGCGAAGGGCAGGCCCAGTTCGTCCGGCGTGTGCTGGCAGATCAACGCGCGAACCTCGGTCTCTTGCCCCGCTTGCAGCAGGGCGCCCGTGCCCGGCCCGGGGCCGCGCGGCTTGGCTGCCAGCCCCGCCATGCCCGCGGCGGCGAAGCGCTGGCAGATGTTGAACACCCCGGTCTGGGTCAGACCTGTCTGGGCCGCGATCGCGCCGTAGGTCAGACCATGCTCGCGCAGCCCGATCACCTGACGCCGACGCTCCTCCTGCGCCGCAGGCGCCAGCTTGCGCATGTCCACGTGTGTCATGCCAGCAAGCTGGATCAGCCCCGAGCCGCTTCAAGCTCACCCAAGCCGGATTAATAAGAGCCTGGTTCGCGGTTGTCCCCGACAGGTCGATGACCAGGCGCGTTCGGTGTCAGGCCGCCACGGCGCTGCCGAGCGCAGCCATCACGCTTCCCGCGTCGCACCCCAAGGCGCACGGCGCTGACAGCACCGCGTTGAGGCTGAGCGCCGCGTTGAGCTGGGCGACGAGGGCGCAGGTCGGCAGCCCGATCTGGATCGCCGGCAGCATCGCGGGCACCTGCCAGTCCAGCGCGGCCATCGCCTGCGCGTGCAGCGCCGCCTGAACCACGGCGCTCGCCGCGAAGCTCGTCGGCACAAAGGGCAGTTGCGGCAGCAAGGCCAGCAGCGCTGAGAGCAGATCCCCTCCCCCAGCCAGGCTGAGCCCGAACCGCGCCTGCAAGGCCGGCAGCAGCGCGCCGAGCTTCAGCTGCACCCGGAGCAGCACCGCCGGGAAGCCGAGCTGCAGCGGGTTGATCCCAAGGCTCGCCTGGAGCGACGCCACCGCTGACAGCGCCGCGGTGAGATTCGCCATGAGCTGCGGCAGCGCGAGAGCCGGCAGCGAGATCCGCGCCAGGATGCGCAGCGCCGCCGAGAGCTCAGCCGTCGCCGAGAGGCTCAGGCCGAGCTGTGCCATCGCAGCGATCATCGGCGCCAGCGACTTCAGCCAGGCGAGGAAGCCGGCCCACCGCCCCATAGGGATGCCACCCGGCAAGGTGAGCTGCAGCATCAGATTCGCCGACGGCAGGAGCAACCCGGCCCCGAGGGCGAGCTGGATCTGGTCAATCGCCGCGTTCAGCCGCGCCAGTTGCAGCCAGCCCAGCGGGTTGAAATGGATGTTCGCGAGCAGCGACAGCCGCGCGTTCATCGTCGCGACGATCCGGGCGAAGGCCCTCGCCTGCCCTGGGATCAGCAGGTCCAGCCCGAACTGCGCCAGCACCTGCGCGCGAAGCTGCGCGAGTGCCGAGATCGTCGCGACCGCGCTCGCGCTCAGCCGCAGGCTCGGCATGGGCAGGTTCAGCCAGTTCGGATCGGGCTGCCACGGCAGCGCCGGCAGCCCGCGCGCGCTGAGCCAAGCCGACAGCGACAGCGGCACGTTCGCGCCCGGCAGCCCAAGCTGCGCCGAGACGTTGAGCTGCGGCAGCACGAGCGAGAGCGGCTGGATCGAGCTGCGGCAGAAGCACCCCATGCATATCTCCTTCGGCCCATCATAGCCGGGCAACTCACGCCCGTCGCGCGGTATAAGGGACAGCGTTGATACGCAGATGCCACGGTGACACCAGAGGAGACCCCCAATGCCGGCCGAGCACGCCCCTGCCAAGATCGTCGTTCATCACCTGAACGACTCGCGCTCGCAGCGCATCCTCTGGCTACTGGAGGAACTCAGCCTGCCCTATGAGGTAGAGCACTACCAGCGCGACGCGCAGACCCGGCTCGCCCCGCCCGAGCTGCGGGAAGTGAGCCCGCTCGGCAAATCCCCCGTGATCACCGACGGCGACCGGACGATCATCGAATTGGGCGCCATCATCGACTACCTGATCCGCCGGCACGGCGGCGGGCGCCTGCAGCCCGACCCGGCAACCCCCGCCTACGACGACTACGTGCAGTGGCTGCACTACGCCGAAGGCTCGGCCATGCTGCCGCTCATGCTCTACCTCTATGTCTCGCGCCTGGGCGAGGCGGGCGCGCCGCTCATGCCGCGCATCGAGGGCGAGATCGCCAACCATCTCGGCTACGTCAACGCCTCCTTGCACGATCGGCCATACCTGGTCGGGAACGACCTTACCGGCGCCGACGTCCAGATGAGCTTCGCGGGCGAGATCGCGGGCATGTTCGGCAAGCGGGCCGCTTACCCCAATCTCGAGGCCTGGGTGCAACGCCTGCACGCGCGCCCCGCCTACAAGGCGGCAGTGGAACGAGGCGGCCCCTACGGCTTGGCGCGCTGAGCAGCCAGCACGCCGACCCGGCGCAGGAAGGCCAGGATCTCCGCCGCCGCGACTTCCGGCGGCGGGTTGACCAGGAGCTGCCCGCCGCCGCTCGCCGCCCCAAGGGCCGGCGCAGTCGCGGCCCGCAGCCGCTCGGCGGCGGAGCCGCCAGGGGCGGCACCGAGCAGGCGAGGGCGCCGCCGATAGGGCCGCTCATCCAGATCCTCAGACACGGGCACCGGCCCGGCAACGCCAGTGTGGCGCGTCACCCGCCCGCGCCGTGCTGCAGCGAACGAGAACGGTAAGGGCGGAGGCGCCGCCGGATGGACCGTCACGACGCACGGCAGCCGCACGCGCACTCGCCGCCGCATCCCGCGCGGCAGCGCCTGCTCGACGGCGAGGAGGTCGCCATCCCGGCTAAGGGCGGCGGCATCGGCCACGATGGGCCGGGAGAGGACATGAGCTAGCCGGTAGGGCAGCAGTCCGGAATCCGTGCCCCCCGCTCCACGCCGCCCCGTCAGGATCAGGTCCGGCGCCGCCGCGCGCAGCGCCTCGGCCAGCACGGGCACCGGATCATTGCCAGTACGCAGGGGAACGAGGGCGATCTCCTCCAGCCCGCGGCCGAGATGGTCCCGGACCGGCTCCTCCGCGCCCGCGTGCAGTCCGGTCACGTCGGCCCCGAGCGCGAGCGCGAGCCGGACCGCCTGCGCTTCCACCGGCACCGGCGCGGTCCGCCCCGAGACTGGGTGCAGCCCGGCTGAGAGCAGGACCACTGCCTTCACCGCCCCACCACCTTTTCCGGGGACGCCCCCAGCGCCGCGACCAGGGCGGGCATCACTGCCTGTGCGTCGGCGATGATCGCAAGGTCAGCGCGCGCCACCATTGCGGCGTGCAGGTCGGTGTTCACCGCGACGACGTGCTGCACCCGTGCCACGCCTTGCAGGTGCTGCGGCGCCCCGGCGATGCCGAGCGCGAGGTAGCAGACCGCGTCCAGCACCGTGCCGGAGGCGCCGACCTGCCGATCGCGCGGCATCAGCCCGGCGTCGCACAGCACGCGGCTCGCGCCCGGCGTCGCCCCCAGCGCCCGCGCGGCGCGCTCGAACGCGGCTAGCTCGGTAACGCCGTTGCCCGCCGCCGCGACGAAGCCGGCCTCGGCGAGCGGCAAGGCCGCCGGGTCCACGGCGACGCTCTCCACGCCCTCGAACGTCCGCGAGACGATAGGAGCCGCAGGCAGCGGGATAGGACGAGCCTCGCACGCTGGGCCGCCGTGCGGCGGCACCATGTCCGGCGCCACGCTGAGCAGGCGCGGTGGGGCACCGCGCTGCTCCACGCGCCGGCCCCGCGCTGGCCGAGCAACCGCGCGATACGAGACAGCCTCGGCGCCCGCGAACAAATTCTCGTCCAGCAGCGCGGCGACGCGGCGCGCCAGGTCGCCGCCATCGGCGCTCTCCGGGAAGACGGCGTGACGAGGCTGGAGCGACTCAATCGCGGCAGCGACAGCGGCGGCACGGGCCTGCGGATCATAATCCTGGTCCGAAGCGGGCAGCAGCGCCACCCGGTCCGCGCCCGCCGGGCCGACCGCCTCGTCCAGCGGCGGCGCGAGCAGGACGACGGCCCCGCCGCCCGAATCCGCCAGCACGCGCGCTGCGCCGAGCACCTGCCGGTCGTGCGGCGACAGCCGGCCGTTCGCGCCGTCGGCGACTGCTAGGACGAGGAACGCCGGCGCCTCGACGACGCGCACCTTGGCTTCCGCGTCCGGGACGACAGCCACTCCCACATCCGCCGCCCCACCGTGCCGCAGCCGATCCAGTCGAGGCCGGCGCCCGCCCGGCACACGGAACGACGCCGTCTCGGCCCTCGGCTCGTGCCGGGGACGGCTCATGCAGGCACCCTCGCCGGCTCAAGCGGCGCAGCCTCGGCCGCCTCTGCCGCCGCGAGCACCAGCTCGGCCACGTCCCGCACCTCCGGCCGCGGCCCGGTGACGCCCTCCAGCATCGCGGTGCAACCGGGGCAGGCGACTGCGACAATCGTGGCACCGGCCTGTCTCGCGTGATCCATGCGCAGATCCGGGATGCGCCGCTCGCCTGGCACGTCGCTGACCGGCGCTCCCCCGCCGCCGCCGCAGCACGTAGCGCGCATCCCGTGGCGCGGCATCTCAACGCGCGTGGTCGCGACAGCATCAAGCAGGCGGCGCGGCGCCTCGATCTCCCCGTTGTAGCGGGCGAGGTAGCAGGGATCGTGGTAGGCGACCGTTCCCTGGTGCACGGCCTCGAGCCGGAGCCGCCCCGCTCGCATCAGCTCGTCCAGCAGCGCCGTGTGGTGCACCACCTCCCAACTCCCGCCGAACGCAGGATACTCGTTGCGCAGGACGTGCAGCGCGTGCGGGTCGGCCGTGACGATGCGGCGGAAGCGCCGGCGGGAGAGGGTGGCGACGTTCTCTCGTGCCAGGCGCTGGAAGGTCGCCTCGTCGCCGAGGCGCCGGGCGAGGTCGCCGCTGTCGCGCTCCGCCTCGCCGAGCACGGCGAAGTTCACGCTAGCACGGCGCAGCAGGCTTACCAGGGCGCGCAGAGTGCGGCCGTAGCGCACGTCGTAGGCGCCCTCGCCCAGCCAGAGCAGCACGTCGGTCTCGCCGCCCTCCTCCAGCACGGGCAGGTCCAGCCCGGCGGCGAAATCGGTACGGGCGGCGAGCGGGCGGCCGCCCGGCTCGTCAGCGTAGCGCAGCTCATCGAGCGGCAGCGCCGCCTGGGCGGGGACGGTGCCGCGCTCCAGGGCCTCGTGCCGCCGCAGGTCCATGATCGCGTCCACGTGCTCGATCATCATCGGGCACTCGTGCACGCAGGCGCGGCAGGTGGTGCAAGCCCAGAGCGTGTCCGGGAGGACTGCGGCGCCGACGATGGGGCGGTGCGGCTCGTCCACGCTGGCGACGAGGTCCTGGATCAGCTTCTTCGGGTTGAGCGGCTGGCCGGCGGCGAACGCCGGGCACGCCTGCTCGCACCGCCCGCACTGGACGCAGGCGTCGAACCCGGCGAGCTGGTTCCAGGCGAAGTCGGCGGGTGTCGCCACCCCTAGCTTCGGCGCGTCGAGATCGAGGGGCCGCAGCGCGGTGTCCCGCCCGCCGTCGAACCGGCCGGGGCGCGGATGCGCGACGAGGTGGACCGTGCCCGCAAGCGCGTGGCGCATCGGCCCGCGCACGAGCTGCGCGACCAGCCCCAGGCCGCCTGCCAGCGCCAGGACGAAGCCGAACGCGCCCGCGACACCCACGGCAACCAGCAGACTCCCGAGCGCGTAGGCCCCCAGCCAGACCGGCAGCCACACGAACCGCCCGGCGGACAGGTGCGGCGGCGTCGCGGGCAACCGGCGCCGGGCGACCAGCGCCGCCCCTGCAAGTGCTGCGGCGAAGGCGACCGCGACCAGCGCCCAATAAGCCTGCGCATGGCGCAGCCGCGGCAGCACGCCCAATGCCAGCAGCAGCGACCCGCCCAGCAGCCCGCCCGCCGCCAGCATATGCATCAGCGACGCCTCCGGCTTCCGCGCCACGGCGTGGTGCACGTCCGACAGGTATCGCCGCGGAAACGCGGCCAGGCCGCCGAGCCAATCCACCGCAACCGCCTGCCCTGCCCGCCAGCGCACGGCGCAGCGCACACCGGCGGCGAGCGTCAGCGCGGCGAGAAACCAGGGCAGTATGACGAGCGCGAGGGCGGGGGCCATCGCGGCCTCACAGGTCCTTGCACAGCCGCAGCGAGTCGTAGATCGCCGCGTGAATGTTCCGCCCGGCCACCGCGTCGCCAACGCGATACAGGGCGAACCCCTCCTCCGCCCACGGCTGCGGACGTCCCGCCACCAGCGCGCGGGCATCCGTCTGCCCCTTGTTCACCGAGCCCGCCTTCAGGTCGGCATACGGCCCCTCCACCGGCAGCGTGCCGTAGTCCACCACCACCCGGTCCACGACCCGCTCTTCCTCCGCGTCGGTCATGGTGTTGCGGAGCGCTGCGACGAGCCGGTTGCCCTCCGGATAGACCTCGATCAGCTCCAGGTTCGGCGACACCACGACCCCGAGATTGTAGAGCTCGCGCAGATGGACCGGCTGGTTCGTGGTGCCGACCTCCTCCGCCGCCATGCGGTCGTGCGTCGCCAGCTCCACGAGACACCCGCGCTTGGCCAGGTGCTCCGCGGCCGAGGCGGCGTTGTGCTGGCCCATCTCGTCGTAGAGCAGCACGGCGCCGGTCGGCTCCACCTTGCCCGTCAGCACGTCCCACGTGGAGACAACGTGCTCAGCGCCCGGCGCGTGCCCAAGACTCGGAAGCCCGCCCGTGGCCAGGATCACGATATCGGGCCGCTCCGCCAGCACCATTTCGGCGCCCGCCTCCATCCCGAGGCGAACGTCCACCCCCAGCTTGCGCACCTGTCCGCCGAGCCAGCGCGGGATGCCGGACAGCGCCTCCCGCCACGTCGCCTTCGCCGCGATGTTGACCTGGCCGCCGAGGGCGCGCTCCTTCTCGAACAGCACGACTTGGTGCCCGCGCTCGGCGGAGACGCGCGCCGCCTCCAGCCCCGCCGGGCCGCCGCCGACAATCACCACCTTGCGGCGGCGCGCGCTCTTCGCGATGACGTGCGGCATCGCGGCTTCGCGCCCGGTGGCGGCGTTCTGGATGCACAGCGCGTCGCCGCCCACGTAGATGCGGTCAATGCAGTAGCCCGCGCCGACGCATTGGCGGATATCGTCCTCTCGCCCCTCCGCCAGCTTCTTGACCAGGTGCGGGTCGGCGATGTGCGCGCGGGTCATCGCCACCATGTCCACGTGTCCCTCCGCCACCGCCCGCCCGGCGGTCGCGAGGTCGGTCACGCGCTGGGCATGGAACACCGGCACGTCCACCTCGCGCTTGATCGCGCTCGCGAGGTAGAGGAAGGGCGCCACGGGGAATGCCATGTTGGGCAGGCTGACCGCGTGCGCGATGTGGTCCCGCGCCTGGCCACCCATGACGTTGAGGAAATCGACCAGCCCGCGCCGCGCATACTCGGCGGCGATGGCGACGCAGTCCTCGTGGGAGAGTCCCTGGGCAAGCAGCTCGTCGCCCGACATCCGCATCCCGACCACGTAGTCGTCGCCGACCGCTGCCGCGGATCGCCTCCAGGACCTCGATGCCGAGGCGCATCCGATTCTCGAAGGCTGCCGCCGTAGCAATCGGTGCGCGCGTTGGCCGACGGGCTCCAGAACTGGTCCACGAGGTGCCCGTGGGCGGCGGAGATCTCCAGCCCGTCGAGGCCGCCCTCCTTGCAGCGGCGCGCGGCGGCGGCGAAGTTGGCGACGATCCGGGCGATGTCCTCGGGTTCCATCTCCTTCGGGATGGATCGGCTCGCCGGCTCCCGCCGTGGCGAGGCGGAGACGGTGGGCAGCCAGTTGTCCGTGTCCCAGCGCGTGCGCCTGCCCATGTGGGTGAGCTGGATCATCAGCCGGGCGCCGTGGCGGTGGATGCGCTCGGAGAACTGCTGAAAGTAGGGAATGACGGAATCGTCGGCGACGGAGATCTGATTCCAGGGCGTCGCCGGGCTGTCGAGTGCCACGGAGGAGGAGCCGCCGAACATGGTGAGCCCGATGCCGCCCTTCGCTTTCTCCTCGTGGTAGAGCTGATAACGCTCCTGCGGCTTGCCGTCCTTGCCGTAGCCCGGCGCATGGCTTGTGCTCATCACCCGGTTGCGGATGGTGAGACCCTTGAGACGAAGCGGCTTGAGCAGCGCGTCGGCGTTGGCGATCATGGCGGGACACTCGTCGCGCGCTCAGCGCGCGCATCGCTTGGCAGGCGCTCAGCGCGCGCATCGTTGAGCACGCGCTCCGCGCGTGGGGCACGGCCGAAGCGGCCACGATAGGCGGTGCTGAAATGAGAGGCGGACCCGAAGCCGCAGGCGACGGCGACGCTCGTGATCGGCATGGCTGTCTGCCGCAGCAGGGCACGGGCGCGGTCGAGCCGCAAGGACGCAGAGAAGACGGCGGGCGTGGTGCCGAGGTGCTGCCGAAACAGCCGCTCCAGGTGGCGCGGCGACAGCCCGACCGCGGCGGCGACGGCCGCGGCGGACACGGGCGACCCGACGCTGCCCTCGATCAGCCGCACCGCCTCTGCGAGCCGTCCGTGCTTGGCAGCGGCCCGCACCCACGGCGCCGTCGGCTGGCGCTCCGCCCCGGCACGGCCGCGCTCTACGATGAACTGGGCGGAGACCTGCGCGGCCCGCTCGCGCCCCAGCCTTGCCTCGATCACCGCCAACATCAGGTCGAGCGGCGCGATCCCCCCCGTGCACGTGATCCGGTCGCGGTCGATCGCATACATGTCCTCGACGAACTCGATGTCCGGGAACTCCTCCTGGATCGCCGGCAGGTCCTCCCAGTGGATGGCGCATCGGGAGCCGCGCAGCAGCCCCGCCTCGGCCAGTGCGAAGCTCCCAGTGCACAGCGCGCCGAGCACCGTGCCCGCGCGGGCGTGGCGGCGCAGGGCCGCCGCGACCGTGCGCCCCGCCGAACGCCGCACGTCAACGCCGCCGCAGACGAACAGGACATCGAAGCTGCCCGCCGCTTCGAGCGCCGCCGTGGGATGCAGGGCGACCCCGCTGCTGGCCGGTGCCGGCTTGCCGCCCGGTGTCACCACCCGCCACTCATACTCCGCTCGGCCCACCACCCGGTTCGCCATGCGCAGCGCTTCGATCGCGTTGGCACATGCGATCAGCGAGTAATTCGGGAGGGTGAGGAAGCCGAAGCGGCGGAGCGCGGCGAGGTTCATCGGGTCAGCGCTCGACGACCAGGTCGCTCGTGGGGCGGGAGCAGCAGATCAAGATCATGCCCTGATCTATCTCTCGCGGCCGGATGCCGCCCGCGTGCTTCATGTCCACCGTGCCGGAGATCAGGCGGCACTTGCAGGCACCGCACTTCCCTTGCGTGCAGGAGGACGGCGGACGCATCCCGGCGGCCCGCGCCGCCGATAGGATCGTGGTGTCCGCCCCGCACTCGATGCTGCGCTTGCTCCGGGTGAACTCGATCTTGAACGTCCCTGCTCAAGCGCCCCCTCCTCCAACGCGGCGATCTCCTCGGGAATCTCTGGCTCGCTGCGGGCCAGTTCCGCGAAGTCGAAGCTCTCCTCATGGTAATGCGCCATGTCGAACCCGGCCTCGCCCAGCATGGCGCGAACTGCCGCCATGTAAGGGCCAGGACCGCAAGTGAAGACCTCGCGCTCCAGGACATCCGGCGCGATCTGGCGCAGCATCGGCAAGCTCAGCCGCCCGCGGAAGCCGTCCCACGACTCGCCTGGCGCCCCACCTTCCTGAAAATCACCCTCGCACACCGCGAAAGCGCGGAAATGGGGCCGGTGCCGCTCCATCAGCGCGGTCTCGTCGCGGAAGATGATGTCGGCGGGCGTGCGCGCGCTGTGGACGAACACGATATCGGCCTCGCTCGCCAGGTCGTCGTGCGCGCGCGCCATGGACATCAGCGGCGTGATGCCGCTGCCGCCCGACAGGAACAGGTATTTCGGCGCCGGGTGATCGGCATAGGTGAACTCGCCGAGCGGCCCCACGGCGTGCAGAGGCAAACCGGGCCGCACCGTGTCGTGCAGCCAGTTGGAGACCGGACCGCCCGGCACCCGCTTCACCGTGATCGAGACCAGGTTCGGGCGGGTGGGCGATGAGGAGAGCGTGTAGCAGCGGCTGATCCGCTCGCCCCCGATCTCCAGGTCGAAGGTCATGAACTGGCCCGGCTTATACTGGAACAGGCGCGGCTCCGCGGCCGAGAAGACGAAGCTCTTCACATCGTGCGTCTCGATGCGCACCTCCCGGCACACCAGCACGTCGTCCCTGTCCGGGTCCCAATACGGCGGCTGCGCAGGCAGGTCGGTCATGAGCCTAGATGCGCTGACAAGCGGCTCAGGTACCACTGGCAGATCTTCTCTACGAGGCCCTCGGTGTAGGGCGAGTAGGGACCAGGCTCGTAGGCCGGGTCCTGCACGCCCTGCTGGGTGATCCCGACCAGGTCCGAATCCTGGTGGTTGGTCGCCTCCCACACCCCGGTAAGGGTGGCAAGGTCGTAGTCCTCGCCCTCCACGGCGTCCTTGTGGACCAGCCACTTGGTCCGCAGCAGCGTCGTCTCGGGCGTGAGCGGGAAGACCGAGAAGGTGACGATGTGGTCGCCCATGAAGTGGTGCCAGGAATTGGGCTGCGTCCAGAAGGAAAGCGCGCCGAGCTTTGGGTCGCGGAGATCGCCGAGCAGCTTGCGGCAGGCCGCCTTGGTGTCGAGCGTGTGGCTCTCGCCCGCCTGGTCGAGCGGCAGGCGCTCGGCGCGGAATCCGGTGGCGCGGTCGGCGAGATGGTCCACCTCGCGCGACGGCAGCCCGGTGCCCTCCCAGCGCGCGTGGCTGTCCCGAACGAGACATGCGTAGCGGTCGGCCTGCTCGCGCTCGGCGGGATCGAGCGTCTCGGGCGCGAAGCCGAAGCCGTAGGCGAAGAGCGGGACGGTCAGCTCGGGATGGTTCGCCGAGCAGTGATAGCACTCCCGGTTGTTCTCCATCGTGAGTTTCCAGTTGCCGTGCTCGACGAGGTCGGTCTGATGGGCGACCTTGGTGTTCGGGATGTCGTGCGGCGCGAGGTACGGCTCCATCGTGCGCGCCATGTCGTCGATGTCGCCGGGCGGGACGTCGGCCAGGCAGATGAACAGCAACCCCGCCACCGAGCGCAGGTGGACCGGCTTCAGCCCGCGGCACGCTGTGTCGAAGTCGGGCGGCATGTGCTCGGCGTGCAGAAGGCTGCCGTCGAGCCCGTAGGTCCAGGAATGGTAGCGGCAGACCAGGTTGCCCACCGTCGCCTTCGGCCCTTGCACCAGCCGCGCCCCGCGGTGGCGGCAAACGTTGTGGAAGGCCACGACCCTCATGTCGTCGTCGCGCACGATGAGGATCGACGAAGCGCCGATGTCCACCACCATCGCGTCGCCCGGCTCCGGCACGTCCGGCTCAACGCCGACGTAGATCCAGTGCCGGCCGAAGATGATGTCCATGTCGGCGCGGAAGACCTCCGGGCTGGTGTGGAACGCCGCCTCCAGGGTGTAGCCCGGCGTGCGCCGGGCGATCAGCTGCTGAAGGGAGGGCTGTGGCAGGGCATCCAGCATCGGGGACCTCCGAGGAGGGGTGGAGCGATGGCGAATATGGTGCGGCCACGCGCCACGTGCTTTAGCCGGAGCGACAAAAAATTTCAGATCAGCGACATCGGGCCCTCCACAGCCTCGGCTCGAGCGTATCAGGATTGAGCCGTCGCGTCCTCCAACAGCAGCGCGACGCGCTCGATGAGCTGGGCCGCGTCCACCGGCTTGCGCAGGAGCGATTCATCGTCCACGAGCAGGACCTGGCCCCGCAACGGAGCCGCTCTCGTCTCGATCTCGCCATCATCCACGACTGGGGCAGGCGCTCGCGCCACGGCCGCACCATCGGCAGCCGGCAGCCAGAGCTCGACCACCTTGAGGCAATCCGTGTTCGCGTCGAGCACCGAGCGCAGGAACACCTCGTCGCGCTTGGCAGCCTCGAACCGCGGATTCGCGTCCACGATGCGCCAATCCGGCCCGACGCGATACCAGGCGTCGCTGATCAGGTCGCGGGTGGCGGCGAGCGCCTGCCGCAGCCTGTCGTTCTCCGCCTCCAGCTCGTTCACTCGGCGCCGATCTCCCGCAGCGGCGGCTGGAGAACCGGGCGCCGGCCGCCGGCGCGTATCCGGTCGCTGAGCCATCGCCCGGCGATCACGGCCGGGCGCTCGACCCAGCGCTCGCTGGCCCACGCCAGCGGATAGGTGATCGCGAACGAGACGAAGGCGACGGCCAGCCCCGCCTCCAGCGCGTGCCGGGCGACCCACGGCCGCCCGTCGGTCCATCCCCAGAGCGCGTAGAGCACAGGGACGTTCAGCAGGTAGAGGCTGAAGCTCACCCGTCCCAGCGCTTGGATCGCCGGATGTTCGAGCAGGCGCGGCAGCGAGCCGCGCCGGTCCCCGTGCAGCAGGCCCGCGACCAGCAGGGCGGCGGCCAAGACCATGGCGATCATGCTGGTGATCTGCTCAGGGGGCGCGAAGGTGCGGCAGAACACCAGCCCGGCGAGCGCCCCCCACCATGCGCCGCCCGGCGTCTCGGCCAGCAGCGGTCGGAGCTTCGGTTCGGCCGCGATCATCCCGGCCACGAACGCGAGGAGGTAGGATTGCATGTTGGGCAAGAAGAACGACATCCAGCGCGCATCGTGCGCGAGCACGCCATAGACGAGGCAGAGCCCGAGAGCGGGGAAGCCAAAACGCCGCCGCAGCAGCCAGGCCGCGAGAATGAACGGGACCGCCAGCAGCTCGACCTGGATCGTGTACGAGGGGCCGTGCATGGTGATGGCCCAGAGCGACGCGTTCTGCAGGAGCTGCCAGGGCGTGAAGCGGATCAGCCCAGGGATGCCGAACTGGCTCAGCCAGTAGAACAGCACCATGCACGCGATGACCGGCGGGTAGAGCCGCACGGCACGGGTCAGTGCGAACCCGGCGCAGAGCCGCGCGGCCGATTCCTGCCCTTGGCGCTGCAGCGATATGCGGAGCACGCAGCCGCTGAGCACGAAGAACACATAGACCGCGACCTCGCCGTTGCACACGATCAGGAACAGCTTGGTCAAGACGTCGCGCAGCGTGGGCATCGCCTGGAGCGGCTGGTAGAGAACGCGCGGGATCAGGCTTAGGTCATTGTGCAGGATGCTGTGATAGACCACGACAGCAGCGGCGGCGATGCCGCGCAGCCCATCGAGCGCGCGGGCACGGCCGGTTCCGCCAGGAGCTGGTGACGGGTGGGACACGGGGAGTGACATGGGAGACCGTTGGCAGCTTCTACGAGAGAGCAAGGCCGTGAAGCAAGCGGCGGATCAGGCTGGGCCGAACAGGGCGCGCAGCACAATGCCGGCGGGTCGAGGCGGAGCGGTCTATTGCCGATGATGCGGCTCGTAGTCATGCCGGCCTCGACTTGAGCGCGATGGGCGTCCAGCTCCCAGCGATGCGGCTGGGTCATGGCCCAGTCAATGAATTCATCGGCCGTCATCCGGCGCTTCACTGGCTCGGACATGGATTCACGTCTATCACGCTGGACTTGCTGCTCGCGAGGCGGAAAATACTTGTTCTCCCCCGGTCCCGTCCATGCCTGGAAGAATTCTCTTGGCGGCCCCTTCCGAAGAACGCCCTTCCCGGCTTTGACTTCGGCGCATGGGCAGCGGATAGGTGCCATGTCTTAGCGTTTCCTAGGAGCCTCCGCATGACCATCCAACTCGGCCAGATCGCGCCGGACTTCGAGCAGGATACGACGCAAGGCCGTATACGCTTCCACGAGTGGCTGGGCGGGCACTGGGGCGTGCTGTTCAGCCATCCCAAGGATTTCACGCCCGTCTGCACCACCGAGCTGGGCGAGACCGCCCGCCTCAAGCCCGAGTTCGACCGGCGCAACACGAAGGTCATCGGCCTCAGCGTGGACAGCGCCGAGCGCCACGCGGACTGGAACAAGGACATCGAGGAGACGCAGGGCTACGCGGTCAACTTCCCGATGCTGATCGACGCCGACCGCAAGGTCAGCAAGCTCTACGGGATGATCCACCCCGACGCCGACCCAGCCGTCACCGTGCGCACCGTCTATGTCATAGACCCGCAGAAGAAGGTCCGCATGATGCTGGCCTATCCGCCAAGTGCGGGGCGCAACTTCGACGAGATCCTGCGGGTCATCGACAGCCTGCAGCTCACGGACAAGCACAAGCTCTCCACCCCCGTGAACTGGCGGCCCGGCGACCGTGCGATCATCGTGCCTTCCCTCTCGGACGAGGATGCGAAGACGATGTTCCCCCAGGGCTGGGAGACCAAAAAGTCCTATCTTCGTCTCGTGGACGTACCCAAGGAGTGACGACCATGCAGAGCAAGCACCCGGAAACCCTCGCACTTCACGCCGGCTGGCGCAGCGACCCCGCGACCGGCGCCGTCGCCGTGCCAATCTACCAGACCACCAGCTACCAGTTCCAGGACACCGGGCACGCCGCCCGGCTGTTCGCGCTGCAGGAGCTGGGCAACATCTACACCCGCATCATGAACCCGACGACGGACGCGCTGGAGAAGCGCGTCGCGGCGCTAGAGGGAGGTGTTGCCGCCGTCGCCCTCGCCTCAGGCCAGGCCGCGTCGGCCTACGCCGTCCAGAACCTCGCCCGCGCCGGCGACAACGTGGTCAGCAGCACGGACCTCTACGGCGGCACCTGGAACCTGTTCGCGAACACGCTGCGCGAGCAAGGGATTGCGGTGCGCTTCGTGGACCCGAAGGACCCGGAGGGCTTCCGCCGGGCGACGGACGCGCGCACGCGCGCCTACTACGCGGAAACGCTGCCGAACCCCAAGCTGGAGGTGTTCCCCATCGCCGAGGTCGCCGCCATCGGCCGCAGCTTCGGCGTCCCGCTCATCATGGACAACACGGCGGCCCCCCTCCTCGTGCGTCCCTTCGACCACGGCGCCGCGATCGTCATGCACTCGCTGACCAAGTATATCGGCGGGCACGGCAATTCGATCGGCGGCATCATCGTGGACGGGGGCAATTTCGACTGGGAGGCCCACGCCGAGCGCCAGCCTGGCCTGAACACGCCCGATCCCAGCTACCACGGCGCCGTCTGGGCGCAGGCCGCGAAGCCGCTTGGCCCGGTCGCCTACGCGCTTAAGCTCCGCGTCACCTTGCTGCGCGACCTCGGCGCGGCGCTCTCGCCCTTCAACGCCTTCCTGATCCTGCAAGGCGTCGAGACGCTGCCGCTGCGCATCCGCGAGCACAGCCGCAACACCGAGCTGGTCGCCGACTTCCTCAGCAACCGGCCGGAGGTCGCGCGGGTCATTCATCCCAAGCACCTCAAGGGTGAGGCGGCGGCGCGCACGGCGAAGTACCTCACGCACGGCCATGGCGGGATGGTCGGGTTCGAGCTGGCGGGCGGCGCGGACGCCGGGCGGCGCTTCATCGATGCGCTGCAGCTCTTCTACCACGTCGCGAACATCGGCGACGTGCGCAGCCTGGCGATCCACCCGGCGAGCACCACCCACAGCCAGCTCGCCGCGGAAGAGCAGATGGCGACCGGCGTGAGCCCAGGCTACGTCCGCCTCTGCGTCGGCTTGGAGCACCCCGACGATATCATGGCCGATCTCGCCCAAGCTCTCGACAAGGCCGGAGAGGTGCGCGCCGCGGCCTAGTGGTGCGATGCTGACAGGTGGTTCCCACCACCTGTCAGCTGAATCGCACCACTAGCGCACATCGCGGGACACCTCGGACGAGCATCCCGCGTCAAGATGCTCGAAGGCAAGAGCTGCGGGGCGCTTGGGCGCAGTTACGTTAGGCAGCGATACGAGTTTAGACCTCGTCATCGCCTGTTGCCCAAGCGGCACAGCTCCGCTCCGGGCTGCTTTGCGTTGTGCTCGACTCCACCATGCTATGCTAGATAATGGAGTTGAGGTTCTGCGGTAGGAGCCCATGAGCGAGAACGAGGCAGCGTCCCGCCCGATGCTGCAGGAGCTTGTGGTGGAGCACCCAGCCTGGCGCGAGGCGCTCGGCCAGGTGCGCGCGGCCCTCGCGCAGCCGCTTGCGATCGTGGCCTTGCTCGGCCCGGCGGGGACTGGGAAGACGCTTCTGCTCCGGACCCTGCTCGACGAGTTGCGGGACGATGGCCGTGACGCCGTGCTGCTGGAGCGGGGCGACGCGGAGAACCAGCCGGAGGCGCGCCCAGGCGTGGTGCTGGTGGACGAGGCAGACCGCGTCGGATCGGCGACGCTCGACGCTGTGGCCGAGGCCGAGACGCTGGCCGAGTCCGGCGTGGACGGTGTCGTGTTCGCGGCGTTGCCCAGCTTCGCGGAGCGGATCGAGGCGATGCCCGGCGCCACCGTCGTGCCGCTGCGCCCGCTCGAGGCCGAGGAAGCCGCGGCGTTCGTGCAAGCGCGCGCCGAGGCGATGGGCAGCCCGCCAGGCCGGCTGACGAGCGAGGCCAATGCCGAGATCGTGGCGAACGCCAAGGGCATTCCGCGGCTGCTGGGCGCGCTGCTGACGGCAGCGGACTTCGTCGCCTCGTTGAAGGCATCCCCGCGCGTCACAGCCGAGCACGTCCAGGACGCCGTGTCGCTCCGCGGAGAGATGGAGGCTGACGCACTGGATCCCCCGCCTGCCGAGCCGGTCGAGGAAGGCGGCGTCCGCCGTCCCGATCCGCATGAACGACAAGTGGAAAATGCTGGCGCGATCGCAACGGTGCCTGAGCCGGAGCAGCGGCGCGCACCGACCAAGCTGCTCCTCCCATGCGTTGCGCTCGCTGCACTCGCCGCTGCCTACGCGACGATGCAGATGTCCGGCAGAAGCTCGGACGTTCAGTTGGCCAATCCGCCTCCGGGTCACGCCAGCACCGCTTCCGCGACGACCCCCGGCAGTCCCGCCCCGCCGTCAGCGATCGCGGCGGTCGCCCCCTCTCCGCGCCAGACGGACAACTCGGTCCCTGCGCTGAGCCAAACGCCGAGCGTGACACTCGGCTCCACCACAGCCGGGTTGCCGACGGGCATCGTGCCGCACGTCGTGCTGAGCTATCAGCACGGTGACGCGCAGGCAGAACGGCGCGGACTCGACGCAGCGCACGCTCTGCGCGCGGCAGGCCTTTCCGCCAGCGATCCCGTCCCAGTCCTAGGACGCATCACCGACCCCGGCATCACCTACTTCTTCGCCGAGGATGAGCAGGGCGCGGCCGAGATCAGCCGCGCGCTGGGCGGCGTCTTCGGCAAGGGCCGCGTCGTCGCCCTGCGCGCGAACGAGCCGCTGCCCCGGCCGGGGACGATCGAGGTCCAGATCCCTTCGGAGCAGCCTGGCATAAGGCTTGCGGAATGAGTGCGGAATGAGTCCGAGCGGGCCCGCTTCGCCTGGCCCGCGCTTGGCGCCGCGGCTTGCGGGGGCGCTCGTCGTGGCCGGCATCTGTCTGGCGCCGCCGCTCCATGCCGAGGACACGACTGCAGCGGCGGTCGGAGATGCGCCAGCGCCCGTCACCCTGCTTCGCCCGGCAAATGGGGCATCCCTGCCGAGCGGTCAGCGCGGCGCGAAGGTCGGCCTCGCCTGGCAGAGACTGCATGAATTGCCGATCTGGTATTTCATCGAGGTCCTCGCATCCGGTCCTGGCGACGCGCGGGAGGTGTTCACAGGCTACACACGCCAAGCACAGCTTCGCGTGCGTCTCGACGGCGCTGGCGTGTATGAATGGCGCGTCGTGGCGGTGAACCGGACGAGCGCGCACTACAGCGTGAGTCCGTGGCGGTCCTTCACGGTGGAGGGTGTGTCCGAGGCGAAGAGATGACGACCCGGCACGCCTGGATCGTGCCCCTGCTCGTCATCCTGACAGGGTGCCAGCCTTCCACGCCGCCGCTGCGGCGGTCGTCCCTTGTGACCCTACGGGGAATGCATCGCCCGGCCTTCGAGCTTGGCCGTGAGGATGGGTCATCCGAGACCACCGCCGTCGCCGGGCGATGGGCTTTCTCGACCACGTCGGGCGAGTGCATCGCGACGACGTCTGGGACCTCGCGATCTTCGTCAATCACCGTGCGCGTTGACCACGCCGTGCACGTGGCGGTGCTTCCCGGCCGTGGCGCGTCGCGGCTCGCGTTCTCAGGGTCGGGCGGATCCTGGACCCTGCGCGCTGCGGGCACCGGGCGCAACACCGCGGCGACGCTCCCGCTCGACGAGGATGCGGTCACGCATCTCCTGACGCTGCTCGAAGGTGGGCAGCTCCGCCTTGAGGGCGGAACGCGTCCCACGTCCCTGTTGCTGGCCGACGCTGGGGTGTCGGGCCGTGACTGGATTGGTTGTGTGAACGGCAGGCTGCGTGAGGCGGGCAGCACGGCTGGGCGGTAAGGCTGGCGGGCGCCGCAGGCTCACCCGAAGACGCGCACCCCAGCCATCGTCACCCGGCTCTGCGGACCGTCCCCGCCCTGGCGCCGTTCGGCGCGGCTGATGGACGGGCTGAATCCGTGGTGCTCCTTGTACTGCCGCGAGAAATGCGCGCAGTCCGTGAACCCGGCAGCCAGTGCGATGTCCGTCACCGACCAGTTGGTGCTGTCCAGCAGCCAGCGCGCGTAGCGCAGCCGGATCGCCCGGTAGACCATCGCCGGGCCTTGGCCCAGCGCCCGGTGGAACATCCGCTCGAGCTGCCGGGCCGACACGTCGAGCCGGGCCGCGATCGTCGCGATCGGCACCGGGTCAGCCAGGTTCTGCTCCATCATCAGAACCGCGCGGCGGACGCGCGTGTCGGGCACGACCCGCTCGATCAGGTCGGCGAGCGGTGGGTGCGGCTGCGCGTCATCCCCGGCGCGCGCCCGGTCGAACAGCATCACCTGCCGCGCCTTCTGCGCCACGTTGCGCCCGAGGTGCCGCTCCACCAGGAACGTCGCGAGGTCAACGGTGCCCCCGCCCCCGGCGCAGGTGATGCGGTTGCCGTCCTCCAGGAACAGACGGTCCGCGACCGGTGCGGCCTCGTCCGGGAACTCGTCGAGGAAGTCCTGGTAGTGATACCAGCTCACGCAGCACCGCCGCGCCTGCATCAAACCGGCGCGGCACAGGATGAAGCTGCCGGTACACAGCCCGATCATCGTCACCCCTGCCTTGGCCGCGCGGCGCAGATAGGCGGTTGTCTCCTCGTCCACCTGGCGCCCAGCGTGCAGCAGGCCGCCCACCACCGCCACGTAGTCGAGCTCACCCGGCTCGATCAGCCCGCCCGTGCGGCTGACCGTGACCCCGCAGCTCGCCCGCACCGGCTCCGGACGGGCGCTCATGATGGACCAGCGCGCCTGGATCGGCCGGCTGCGGTCGCCCTCATCCGCTGCCAGCCGCAGCGTGTCCACGAACAGTGAGAACGCGGACAGGGTGAAGTTGTCGGCCAGCACTACGCCGACCGAGAGCCGCGGCCGACTCGTCCGTGCGGCCCGTCCCCACTCGTGACCGATTTCCGTCGCCCGCATCGCCCAACCGCGTTCAGCCGGTCCCTGATGCCGGCCGTATGGATGATATAGGCAGCCGGACGCTCGCCCGTCAGCACTCCGTGAAATTCACGGCGAGGCCGCCGAGCGACGTTTCCTTATACTTGGACTGCATGTCCGCCCCGGTCTGCCGCATCGTCGCGATCACCTGGTCCAACGAGACCATGTGCGTCCCGTCCCCGTGCATTGCGAGCGAGGCGGCGTTGATCGCCTTCACCGCCCCGAACGCGTTGCGCTCGATGCAGGGGATCTGAACCAGGCCGCCAACCGGGTCGCAGGTCATGCCGAGGTGGTGCTCCATCCCGATCTCGGCCGCGTTCTCGATCTGCGCGTTCGTCGCCCCCAGCGCCGCCGCCAACCCCGCCGCGGCCATGGAGCACGCGACCCCGACCTCGCCCTGGCAGCCCACCTCGGCACCCGAGATCGAGGCGTTCATCTTGAACAGCGCCCCGATCGCGGTTGCCGTCAGCAGGAAGTCGCGGATGCCCTCCGCCGTCGCTCCAGGGATCATGTCCCGGTAGTAGCGCAGCACGGCCGGCACGACGCCCGCGGCACCATTCGTCGGCGCCGTTACCACCCGGCCGCCGGCCGCGTTCTCCTCGTTCACCGCGATCGCGAAGAGGCTCACCCGGTCCATCATCTCGTGCGGTGGGCGGAGGTTGCGCCGCTCGTCGGCGTCCAGGCGCGCGCGCAGCCCTGCGGCCCGGCGGCGCACCTTGAGCTTGCCGGGAAGCTGGCCCTCAGCTCCCATGCCGCGCTCGATGCAGGCCATCATCGTGTCCGCGACCCGCCGAAGGTGCTGCTCCACCTGGTCGGCCGGGCGCAGCACGCACTCGTTGGCGAGGACGATCTCGGCGATGGACAGCCCGGTCCGCTCGCCCATCCGCAGCAGCTCGGCGCCGGAGCGGAACCGGTAAGGCACGTCCGGCCCGCCAAGGGAGGCGGCGCCCACCTCCTCCTCCCGCGCCACGAAGCCGCCGCCGATCGAGCACCAGCGCTCCTGCGCCAGCACCTCGCCGGCCTCGTCGAGCGCCGTGAACATCAGCGTGTTCGGGTGCACGGGCGCCTCGCCCGCGCAGTCGAACACCAGGTCGGCACGGGGATCGAACGGGATGCGCCGGCCGCCGATATCCAGGGTACGCCGCTCCGCCACGTCTGCGACGAGCGCGTCGGCCGCGTCGGGGTCAACGGTCTCCGGCTTCTCTCCCGCCAATCCCAAAATCACCGCCTTGCCCGTGCCGTGACCCTCGCCGGTCCAGGCCAGCGAGCCGAACAAGACGACCCGCAACCGCGCCACATGCGGCAGGCGCCCCGCCTCCCGCAGCTCGGCCACGAATTCATACGCCGCCTTCATCGGCCCGACTGTATGGGAGGAAGAAGGCCCGATGCCGATCTTGAACAGCTCGAAGACGCTGATCATGGGAGTGTCCTGCCGGGATCAGTCCCGGAACTCACGCGACGCCTCCGCGAGGAAGGCCCAGGCATAGGCGGCGAAGGAGCGCCAAACCTCGACGCGGAACGTGTCGGGCGCCGTCCGCCACAGTACCGATCTCGGCCTTGGCCAGCACCGTGCGGGTGCACATGCCGACCGGGAACGCGGAAAGATCGAGATCGAGCGGGCAGCCGGCGTTCAATACCGCGGCCGCATCGGGTCCGGAGACCGCGATCCCGACCTGGCGCTGCGACACGTCCACCAACGAGTGCGGGAGGCCGTCCATCGCCCGCTCAAGCGCGGCAGCGAGCGCCGGGCCGTTGGCGGGTGGCGCCAGCAGCAGCCACTCGTCCGGCCCGAGCCACAGCGCCGCCTTCCCCTCGCCCGCCACAGCGGCCCGGCACGCGACCTGCGGCAGCACGGCCCCGAACGCGGGCCCTGCCGCCTCGATCGCCCTCGGCCGGCCGCGCAGAACGAAGCGCGACGCGGGCGGCAGGGCGGTGAGCGCGGCGCTGCCAGGCACGGCGAAGCCGTCGAGCGGCCCCTCCGTAACGGCCAGGAGATCAAGCGGCATCGAGGCGGACCCCTTCCGGATCGTAGAACACGGGCGCCGTCACCGTGACAGGCACCTTCTGGCCTTCCGTCGTGACGTAGAGCCTCTCCCCCGCCCGGTCGCGTCCGCTGGCGACCATGGCAAGCGCGATCGAGCGCCCGAGAGTGGCGCTGAAATATGCCGAGGTCACGTGCCCGAGCGGCTTCGCAGACACACGCCCATCTGCCCCGGCGAGGACCTGCGCTCCCTCCTCCAGCACCAGCCCAGGCTTCTCCGTCAGCAGCCCCACGAGCTGCTTGCGGTCAGCCAGCGCCATCGCCGGGCGAGCGAGCGAGCGCTTGCCCACGAAGTCCCGCTTCGCCTTGCCCAGCGCCCAGGACAAGCCCACGTCGCCCGGCGTCGCCGTCCCGTCCGTCTCCTGGCCGACGATGATGTATCCCTTCTCCGCCCGCAGCACGTGCATCGTCTCGGTGCCGTAGGGCGTGATGCCGTAGGGCTTCCCCGCCTCGAACACAGCCTCCCACACCGCGCGCCCGTGATCGGCGGGAACGTTCACCTCGAAACCCAGCTCGCCCGTGAAGCTCACCCGGAACAGCCGCGCCGGCACGCCGCAGACCCGGCACTCCGCGACGCTCATGTGCGGCATCTCGCCCGCGCCGATGTCCGCGCCCTCGACCAACCCCTCCAGCATGGCGCGCGACCGAGGACCCTGCAAGGCGATCACCGCCCACTGCTCGGTGATGGACGTGAGCCAAACGTCGAGGTCCGGCCACTCGGTCTGCAGGTAGTCCTCCATCATCGCCAGCACGCGCGGTGCACCCCCGGTCGTGGTGGTGACGTGGAAGCGGTCCGGCGCCAGCCGCCCGACCACGCCGTCGTCGCTGACAAACCCGTCCTCCCGCAGCATCAGCCCGTAGCGGCAGCGGCCCACGCCGAGCTTGGTCCAGGCGTTGACATACATCCGGTTCATGAACTCGGCGGCGTCCGGCCCGACCACCTCGATCTTGCCGAGCGTGGTGGCATCGAAGATCCCTACCCCCTCGCGCACCGCCCGGCACTCCCGCGCGACAGCCGCATCCATATCCTCGTCCGCACGCGGGAAATACCGGGCGCGCTTCCACAGGCTCACGTCCTCGAACACCGCACCCCGCTCCACCGCCCAACGATGAATCGGCGTCGTGCGCACCGGGTCGAAGAGCTCGCCGCGCGACATCCCGGCGAATGTGGCGAAGGTGACGGGCGTGTACGGCATCCGGAATGTGGTCAGCCCGACCTGCGGGATCGTCTTGCCCAACGCTCCGGACACGATCCCGAGCGCGTTCATGTTCGAGGTCTTGCCCTGGTCGGTCGCCATGCCCGTCGTGGTGTAGCGCTTGACGTGCTCGATGGACTGGAATCCCTCCCGCGTCGCGAGCGCGAGGTCCTTGGCGGTGACATCGTTCTGGAAGTCCACGAACGCCTTCGGGCGTGCCCGCTTGCGCCCGGCGCTCTGCCCCTGCGGCAGGGCGCCAAGCATCCCGCCCGTGCCGAACTGGGGTGCCTTCGCCACGAACGTCCGCGCCTTGGCGCCGCCGCGACCCGACTCGCGCGCCGCCGCCTCGCCCGCTGTAGCACCGTCCGCCAGTGCAGCGCCCAGGCCGAACACGCCCCGGCAGCCGCCGGCCGAGCGCTCCTGCTCAATGGAGAGGCCGGGCACGTAGGCGTCCAACTCGCCGTCGAAGCGCACCTTGCCGCGCGACTGGGAGAACAGGTGGACGCTGGGCGTGAACCCGCCCTGCATCAGCACGAGGTCGCAGCGCACCGCCTGCGCCCGTCCCACGTCGCCGTCGCCCTGCACCGGGGCGAGCCGCACCTCTTCCACCCGCAGCCGCCCCGTGGTGCCAACGACCGTGCTCGCGAGGCGCACCGGCAGCCCGGCGTCCCGCGCCGCCTGCGGCAGCGCGCCGTTCGCCTCCGCGCGCGTGTCCGCAATGGCGGCGATGGCCACGCCTGCGCGGTGCAGGTCGAGCGCAGCCTGGTACGCCGCGTCGTGCGCCGTGACGATCACGGCGCGCGCGCCGCAGCGCACGCCATAGCGGTTGAGGTAGATGCGCGCCGCGTCGGCGAGCATGATGCCGGGCCGGTCGTTGCCTGGGAACACCAGCGGACGCTCGATGGCGCCCGTCGCGAGCACGACCTGCTTCGCCCGCACCTGCCAGAGCCGCTCGCGCGGCAGGCGCGGATCGGGGTCGGCCAGGTGATCGGTGACGCGCTCGGCCAGGCCGATCAGGTTGTGGGCGAAGTAGCCGAAGGCGGTGGTGCGCGGCAGCAGGGTGACTCGCGGATGACGCGCGAGCGCCGCGACCGTGTGGGCGAGCCACTCGGAAGCCGGCTTGCCCTCGATGGTGGCGTCGGTCGCGGCGAGGAGCGATCCGCCCAGCTCCGCCTGCTCGTCGCAGAGCACCACGCGCGCGCCGGCGTCTGCCGCCGTCAGCGCCGCCGCGAGGCCCGCTGGCCCTGCCCCCGCCACGAGCACGTCGCAGTGGGCGAAGCGGCTCAGGTAGCGGTCGGGATCGGCCTCCGTGGGCGCGCGGCCGAGGCCCGCCATGGCGCGGATGCGCGGCTCGTAGAATCGGTCCCACGCCTTTCGCGGCCACATGAAGGTCTTGTAGTAGAACCCGGCCGGCAGCGCCGGCGAGAGCAGGTCATTGACCGCGCCGAGGTCCTCGCCGAGCGAGGGCCAGCGGTTCTGGCTCGCAGCATCCAGCCCCGCATACAGCTCGACCTGCGTCGCGCGCAGGTTGGGCGTGGTGCGGGAGGCGTCGCGGCGCACCGTGACCAGCGCGTTCGGCTCGTCCGAGCCTGCGGCCAGGATGCCGCGCGGCCGGTGATACTTGAACGAGCGCCCGGCCAGGTGCACGCCGTTCGCGAGCAGCGCGGAGGCGAGCGTGTCGCCCTGCAGCCCCTCGTAGGTGCGGCCGTCGAAGCGGAACCGCACCGGACGGCTCCGGTCAACGCGCCCGCCCAGCGCGGTGCGCAAGCGCGCGCTCATGCGGCCTCCTTTGGAGCTTCATGCGGAGCGGCGGGAGCGCGGTCTGGGCGCTCCTCGCCGATCTTGTAGGTCGCGAGGAACATATCCGTCCCCGTATCGCGCAGCGCGTTGAAGAAGCGCGCGCAGCCGTGCATGTGCCGCCAGCGCTCGGCATGGACGCCGCGCGCGTTGGTGCGCTGGTAGAGGAACTCCGCCCACGCCTCGTCGGAGACGGCGGCGGGGTCCTTCGGCCGCGCGATGTGCGCCTCGCCGCCGTAGCTGAATTCCAGCTCGGGGCGCTCGCCGCAGTAGGGGCAGGGGATGAGCAGCATGATCGTGCCTCAGTGCGCGACGGCGGCGGCGGCGGCCTCGTCAATCAGGACGCCGTCGCGGAACCGTTCCATGGTGAAGGGGGCGTTGATGGGGTGCGGCTCGTCCTTGGCGATGGTCCAGGCGAGGAGATGGGCGGCGCCGGGCGTCGCCTTGAACCCGCCCGTGCCCCAGCCGCAGTTGACATACAGCCCCGGCACCCCCGTCTTGGCCAGGATCGGCGAGCGGTCGGGCGTCACATCGACGATCCCGCCCCAGTTGCGCAGCATCCGCAGGCGGCGGAACTGCGGGAACAGCTCGCAGATCGCCTCCAGCGTATGCGCCGGGATGTGCAGCCCGCCGCGCTGCGTGTAGGAGGTGTAGGCGTCGGTTCCGGCGCCGATCACCAGCTCGCCCTTGTCGGACTGCGAGATGTAGGCGTGGATGGTGTTGCTCATCACGACGCAGGGGAACACCGGCTTGACCGGCTCCGAAACCAACGCCTGCAGCGGGTAGCTTTCCAAGGGCATACGCAGCCCGGCCATCGCCATGACCACGCTTGTATTGCCCGCCGCCGAGACGCCGACCCGGCGCGTGCGGATCGCGCCGCGGCTCGTCTCCACGCCGCACACGGCGCCCGCCGCGTCGCGCTGGATGCCGGTCACCTCGCAATTCTGCAGGATGTCCACGCCGAGCGCGTCCGCGGCCCGCGCGTAGCCCCAGGCGACCGCGTCGTGGCGGGCGGTGCCGCCGCGCCGCTGCAGTGCCGCGCCCAGGACCGGGTGGCGCATCCCAGAAGCGATGTTGAGCGGCGGGCAGAACGCCTTGGCCTCGTCCGGCGTCAGCCATTCGTTGTCCACGCCGTTCGCGCGGTTCGCGTGGACGTGGCGCTTGAACACCTGCACGTCGTGCACGTTGTGGGCCAGCATCATCACGCCGCGCTGGCTGAACATGACGTTGTAGTTCAGCTCCTGGGACAGGCCCTCCCACATCTTGACCGCGTGGTCGTAAAGTGCCGCGCTCTCGTCGAAGAGGTAGTTGGAGCGGATGATCGTGGTGTTGCGCCCGGTGTTGCCGCCGCCGATCCACCCCTTCTCCAGCACGGCGATGTTGCGCATCCCGTGCTCCGTCGCGAGGTAGTAGGCAGCGCCCAGCCCGTGCCCGCCGCCGCCTATGATGACGGCGTCGTAGGCAGGCTTAGGCTCCGGGCTGCGCCATTGCGGCTGCCAGCCTTGATGCCCACCGAGGGCGCCGCGGATGAGGGAGAGTGCGGAGAAGCGCTGCATCCCGCCATGATGCCACCGCGGCGGCCTGCAGCACGAGCACGCAGCCGTCTTTCCTCTTGAACCGAAGCGACACGGCGGAAACCTACAGCGAATGCGTCCAATGCGTGCAAGAAGTCAGGGTTGCCCCAGGCGCATGGTGGGCCATGGAAGCAGCTCTCGGCCTCGCTTCGCTTGACACTCGCGGACAAGCACTGGAGCAGCGTCCGCGCCTCGGGACGCAAGGCCATAGCGCCCCGGCCGAGCCGGCCCTCATCGAGGCCGACGCCGTCACGCGCGTATTCGGCCCGCGCGAGCGCGAGGCGCTCGCCATGCTGCAGGACGGCGCGGACAAGGACACCATCCTCGCGCGCACGAGCACGGTGCTCGCCCTGAACCGGGTTAGCTTCGAGGTGCCGCGGGGCGAGATCCTGGTGGTGATGGGCCTGTCGGGCAGCGGCAAATCGACGATGCTGCGCTGCCTCAACCGCCTGATCGAGCCGTCGAGCGGCACCATCCGCGTCGGCGGCGCGGAAGTGACGCGCATGGCGTCGCGCGAGCTGCGCGAGTTCCGGCGCCGCAATTTCGGCATGGTGTTCCAGCACTTCGCCCTGTTCCCGCACCGCACGATCCTGCAGAACGTGGAGTTCGGGCTGGAGGTGCAGGGCATCCCGCCCGCCAAGCGCCGCGACGCCGCCATGCAGGCGATCGCGCTGGTCGGGCTGGGAGGCTGGGAGAACAAGTCGCCGGGCCAGCTCTCAGGCGGGATGAAGCAGCGGGCCGGGCTGGCGCGTGCGCTGGCGGCCGACGCCGAGATCCTGCTGATGGACGAGGCGTTCAGCGCGCTCGACCCCTTGATCCGTCGCGACATGCAGCAGGAGCTGGTCGCCTTGCAGGCGCGGCTGCGCAAGACGGTTGTCTTCGTCAGCCACGACCTCGACGAGGCGATCGCGCTCGGCGGGCGGATCGTGCTGATGAAGGACGGCGCCATCGTGCAGGCCGGCACGGCCGAGCAGATCCTGGCCGCCCCCGCGACCGAGTACGTCGCGCGCTTCGTCGAGCACATCGACGCGTCCAGCGTGCTGACCCTGTCCAGTCTGGCCGATCCGCATACGCCACGCCTCCAGGTCGCAGACGGAGCGGCGGAGGGGATCGCGCGCATGGCGGCAAGCGGCCGCGAGACGCTGCCTGTTGTCGAGGCGGGCGGGCGCCTGCTCGGGCACGTGACGCGCGAGGCGCTGGAGCGCGCCTGCCGGGTCGGGGCGCGGCTGGAGGACGCCGTCGAGCCGTGCCCCCGGCTCGGCGCGGCGCTCCCGCTCAAGCAGGCGCTGCCGGTCCTCGCCGAAGAGGCAGGCCCCGTCGCCGTTGTGGACGCGGAAGACCGGCTGGTCGGCACGCTCGACCGAGCCGCGGCGCTCACCGCGCTCGCGCGGGCGAAGCACACGGCGGCGCCGGGCGCATCACCGAGCCGAACGGAGGACGCATGAACAACTGGACCGTCCCGCGCTTCCCGCTCGACGACATCTCCGACAACGGCCTGGACTGGCTCACGACGCATGGGTCGGGCGTTACCCGCGTCGTGAGCCACGCGGTCTCTGCCTGGATCGGCGGCCTCACGACCGGGCTGCAAGCCATCCCGCCCTGGGCGTTCATCATCGCCTTCGGCCTGCTGGCCTGGCGCATCGCAGGCGTCCGGATGGCGCTGCTCGCGGTCGCGGGGCTGGCGTTCCTGTGGGATCTGCGCCTCTGGGACCCGATGATCGCCACGCTCGTGCTGGTGGTGATCGCGACGTTGATAGCCGTGGTAATCGGCCTGCCGATCGGCATCGCCGCAGCATTAAGCCACCGCACCTGGCGCACGGTCTCGCCCTGCATGGACATGATGCAGACCATGCCGAGCTTCGTCTATCTCATCCCGGCCATCCCGTTTTTCGGGCTCGGCCCGGTCTCGGCGTGCTTTGCCACCATCATCTTCTCCATGCCGCCGACCATACGGCTGACCGCGCTCGGCATCATGCAGGTGCCCTCGGAGCTGACCGAGGCGGCCGACGCCTTCGGCACGACGACCTGGCAGAAGCTGGTCAAGGTGCAGCTCCCGGTGGCGCTGCCGACCATCATGGCCGGGATCAACCAGACCATCATGCTCTCGCTGTCCATGGTCGTCATCGCCGCCATGATCGGGGCGGGCGGGCTCGGCCGCGAGGTGTGGAGCGCGATCCAGCGGCTGGAGGCCGGGCGCGGCTTCCAGGCCGGGATCGCCATCGCCGTGCTCGCGATCATCCTCGACCGCATCACGCAGCAGGTCACGAGGCGCGCGCAGGTGCATTGAACGGATCGGATAGGAGGAGGGATACATGCGACGCAGACACGTGCTGATCGGAACGGCCGCCCTCGCGGGCGCGGCGGCGCTGGGGCGCGGCGCCTTCGCGGCGGACAAAGGCACGGTGCGCCTCGCCTACGTGGAGTGGTCCGACGCGGTCGTCGCGACCAACATCCTGGCGACGGTGCTGGAGCAGGCGGGCTACAAGGTCACGATGACGCCGGTCTCGGCGGCGGCGATGTGGGAGGCCGTGGCAACGGGCGACGCGGACGCGACGGTGGCGGCGTGGCTGCCGATGACGCACGCGGCCTACTACAAGAAGCTCAAGGACCAAGTGGACCTGATCGGCCCGAACGTGACCGGCGCGCGCCTGGGCTGGGCGACGCCCGACTACTGCAAGTTGACCTCCATCGCCGACCTGAAGACGCAGGGCGCGCTGGTGAACAACCAGGTGATCGGGATCGATCCGGGCGCCGGGCTGATGCGCGCCTCGGAGAAGGCGATCAAGGAGTATGACCTGAGCAACATCACGCTCGTGGACGGCAGCGATGCGACGATGATGGCGGCGCTGAAGGACGCGATCGACCGCAAGAAGGACATCGTCGTCACGAGCTGGACGCCGCACTGGATGTGGGCGGCGTACAAGCTGAAGTATCTTGAGGACCCCAAGAAGGCGCTGGGCGGCGAGGAGACGGTGAACACGGTCGCGCGCAAGGGGCTGAAGAAGGACATGCCGGAGGTCTATGCGATCCTGTCCAAGTTCAAGCTGAACCTGCCCGAGGAGCAGCACGTCATGCTGGAGAACGAGAAGCAAGGCAGCGACCCGGCGAAGACCGCGTCGGCGTGGGTCTCGCAGCACCAAGACACGGTCAAGACCTGGTTGGGGTGAGAGAGGCGTAATAGCAACGGCATTGGGGACGACCGACAGGCCACCCGCCTCGGTATGGCTGGACCTGGTCCGGCCATGACTGCGGGCAGCATGATATTACGCCGCGGCTGCCGCCATCTCCGCCGCCCGTGCTGCCTGCTCCTCGGCGACTGTCGGCAGCTTCCTGTGCCAGAGCTCGGCGGCGCTGGCGAACCGATCGAACAGCGCGTGGAGCGCGGCGCCGCCATTCACGCCTAGCGCCTGCCGGGCGATGAGCATTACGTTCAACGTGTTCGGGATCAGAGCCAGCGTGAAGCCGCCCGTGTCGACCCAGAAGTGGTTGGCCTGCAGCAGCGCACGGCACGTCGCCCCGGCCTGCGCCTCGGGAATCGTGCCGATGCCTGCGAACAGCAGCGCCTCGCTGCCGTCCTCAGCCAGTTGCAGGAACACCGGAACGTCGTCGCCGACGAACAAGGTGTAGAGGCCGGACTCGTCAGGTTCCGGCGTCGGGATGCCGAGCCGGGCGGCGAAGTCGCGGAGCAATTCGGTCTGGTCTGTCAAGGTTCCTGCCCTTTTCTCGAACGGCGCCCTCAGGAAATCCAGCCGAGCGCGATGTAGAACAGCCGTAGCTTGTCCGCCTTGGCCGCCAGGGGGAATTTCGTCCCGCTCCCGCCCTGGTTCAGCTCCTCGATGAGCGCCTGATCGTCCGTGGTCGCCCTCATGGGCTTCGTCAGGTTCACCTCGGGCCCGGTGCCGAACATCTCCTTGCGCAGCCTCATTCGCCGCTCCTCCGCGTCGTGCTGCCTTGGGTCGGCGAGCTTGGCCGTGTCCGCCTTCGGCCCGAGGAACTCCAGCAGCGCCTCCGCCACCGGCGGGTCGCTCAGCGGGAAGCCTTCTCCGTCCTTTCCGGGGATGGTCGGAGCAGCCGTGCCCTCCGCCAGCTCTTGCAGCCCGGCGAGGTCCTCGACTTGCCGCACGGCGCCGCCGCGCTCGGCCGCAAGCTCCTCGGGCAGCGCCTTCTCGAATAGCGCACCGCCGCCGTATTCGGCGCCCTTCTCGACCAGCTTCTCCATGCCCGATCGTGGCGCCCTTCGCCGCGAGCGCGCCCAGGGTCTGGCCGCCAACATGGGCCGCCGCCTGCCCAACCGCACCGCTTATCGGCGCGGTGATCGGCTCCATGGCGGGGCCGAGTGCCCCCGCGAAGGGCAAGGTCACGGCGGTGGTGACGAACCCCGCGGTGAACTCGAAGCCCTTCTTCCACTTCTCGATCTCCTTGCTCCGGGACAGGCTCTCCGCCAGTCCCTTCGCCACCGGCGTATCATCGAGCAGCTTGGTGGCGCCGTTCAGCGAGCGCTCCTGGTCCTCGCACTCGACCGCCTCCTTGTAGGTCACAGCGAGGCCGACCAGCGGGACGAAGCCGACGCCCTTCCGCAGCAGGTTCTTGGGAGCGAAGAACGCCTTAGCCTTGCCGCTGAAGTCGGACGGCTTGTTCTTCTCGATCAGCGCGGCCAGTCCGGGGTCGTCGCCGACATTGTCGAGGAGCGTCTGCGTGCGGCGCAACGCCGGGCCGTCGCGGAGTGCGGCGAGGCCGTCCTCCTTGTCCTGCAGCTCCGCCTGTTCCTCCTGCAACGACACCCTGGCTGCAGCGAGCGTTTCCTGCGCCTTCGCCCGCGTGGCCTTCGATTCCTCCAGCTCCCGCGCCAGCCCCGGCGCCGTGATCGCCTTACCGACTCCTTCGACGTTGTCGAAGGATTTCTGCCGCTCCCTCAGATCCTCGTCCGCGTCGGCCAGGCCTCGCTCCGCCTCCGCGAGCGTGCTGGTCGCCCGCTCGATGAGCGCCCTGGCCGCGTCGCGCTCGCGCTCGAGCCGGACCGCGTCCTCGCCGGGCTCGAACGAGCGGCTGAGCGACTTCTGGCACGCGGCCAGCAGCTCCGCCGCCCTTGCCGCCTTCGCTTCCGCCTCCGCCACGGTCTTGCGCGCCGCCTTGCTGGCAGCGTCGGTCTCGTCCACCTTCCTCTTCGCCGTATCCACCTCGACCCGCAGCGTCGAGACCGACTTTGAGACGTCGTCGATATCGTCGTAGGTCCTCCGCTTGTCCGCGTGGTCCTCGGTCGCGGCGGCGAGATCCTCGTCGGCCTTGGCGCTCTTCTTCCGCGCCTGCGCCAGCTCGGCGTCCGCTTTCTCCTTCTGCTTGGCGAAGCGGATCAGCGGCGAGACCATCTCCATTGCCGCCAGCCCGGCGGACTGCACCTCCGCGCCGAGGATCTCCTTCCCTCCGCTCACGCGCCGGTCTATGGCGCTGAACACCTCGCTTCCCACGGCGTCGCCGAAGGTTGCCTTGAAGCCGTTGCGGAACGCGGCGAGCGTCTCCTCCTTGACCGCCTTGTCCGGCTTCAGCTTCGCGCGCTTGACCGGCTGCGCCCTGGGCGCCCCGCCGGAGCTGGAGTTGCGTGGATGCTGCCGGATCGCCGCCAGCGCCTCGAGGACGGCAGGCGACAACGCGCCCGGTGCGTCCTGCTGCACATGCTCGCCCATCGTCGCCTACTCCCTAAGCCTGGCGCGGGAACCAGCCGCTCAGGCGCTCAGCATCGCCTCGATCTCGCCGAAGGTGCGGACGAAGGTGGGGCGCACCGAGACGCCGCTCCTGTCCAGGAGCGCGAACAGCTCGTCGCCCATCATCTCGGCGCGCAGCGCCTGCATCGTCTGCAGCACGCCGTCGACGCGCTCCGCCTCGCCCCCGCTCCCGCCCTGCGCCGCACGCAGCGCGTCCGCAAGATCCTGCCAGTAGCTTTCCAGGATCCGCTCGAACCCGGCCGCCTCGTCCGGGAAGCTCGCCTCGATCTCGGCTCGAAACGACTTAGCACCCGAGAGCGCGGCGGCCAAAGCCGCGTCCCAGCGCGCCTGCGCCTGGGACAAGGCCTTGATCATCGCTGCGACCTTGCCCTCCGGGATAGCCTGCTTAGCTGCCGCGGCGCGCGCCTCCCTCGCCCGCTGCGCCATCGCCGTGGACGCGCGGTCGAGATAGCCGAACGCCTTCTCGAACTCCCCCTTCGCCGCTAGCGGCTCGACACCTCTGACGAGCGACTCGATGCTCTTGGCGGCCTCGGGATCGCTGGCGCGCAGCCGCTGCAGGTCGGCGGTGACCGTCGCCGCGAGGTCGCGATACATCTCCTCGAATGGGTCGTCAGTCTCGTCCCTGGCGAAGGTGAAGCCAAGCACCCGCTCGATCCACTGCTGCTTCTCATCCAGCGGCATCGTTCCGCTCCCGCGCCCTCGGGGATTAAGCGCGAAAGTTGCCGCTCACGCAAGATGTATCTACGAGGCGGCTCACGCCAGCCAGTTCCCTCCATCCACGCCGTAGGTCTGCGCCACGATGTAGTCGGAATCGCTGGACGCGAGGAACACCGCTATGCCGCCGTATTCCTCCGGCTTGCCGAAGCGGCCGAACGGCACGTTCTCGCCGACGATTCGCTTCGTCTCGCCGGGCGCGCGTCCCGTGTAGCGACCGAACTCGCGGTCCACGAACTCCCACATCGGAGTCTCGACGACGCCGGGCGCGATGGCGTTGACGTTGATCCGGTCCTTGATGAGCCGCAGCCCAGCAGACTGCGTGATGCTGATGACCGCCGCCTTCGACGCGCAGTAGGCGAGCACGAGCGCCTCGCCCCGCCGCCCGGCCTGGCTCGCCAGGTTGATGATCTTCCCTCCCCCGCCCTGCTCGACCATACGCTTGGCGACCGCCTGCATCGTGAACAGCGTGCCCTCAACATTCACCGCGAAGGCCCGCGACCAGTCCTCCCGCGTCACATCCTCAATCGGTCCCATCACGAACAGCCCGGCGTTGTTCACCAGGATGTCTATCCGCCCGGCGACGCGCACCACCTCGGCCACGAGCGCGTCTATCGACTCCTGGCGCGTGCAGTCGAACGCTACCCCGAACGCACCGCGCCCGATCTCCGCCGCAGCCGCTGCGCTCGCCTCAGCCTTCAAGTCGGCGACGCAGACCCTGGCGCCCTCCTCGGCGTAGCGGACGGCGATGGCGCGTCCGATGCCGCTGGCGCCGCCAGTCACGATGGCGACCTTGTCCTTGAGCTTCATGCCTTGTTTCCTCCCACGATCACGCGGGGAGCGCGGCCAGCGCTTCCCAGTCGAATTGAATGCCGTGGCCGGGCCGGTCCGGCGCCAGCGCGAACCCGTCCTCGATGCGCAGCGGGTCCGCGATGTAGCGGTCAAGCCCGAACCCGTGCGCCTCCAGATACGAGCGGTTCGGCACGGCGGCGAGCAGGTGCACCGTCGCGTCGTGCGCGCCGTGCGAGGTCACGGGCAGGCCGAACGCCTCCGCCAGGTGCGCGACCTTCATGAACGCGGTCACGCCGCCGCAGTTGGTCACGTCCGGCTCGGGGTAGGACACGCCGCCCGAGGCGATGAGGTGGCGGAACTCCCACAAGGTCCGCAGGTTCTCGCCCGCCGCGACCGGCAGACCGCCCTCGTCGAGCACGCGCGCGTGCCCGGCCACGTCGTCGGGCGGGATCGGCTCCTCCAGCCACACCGGGTCGTAGGGCGCGAAGGCGCGGGCGGCGCGCACCGCCTCGGCCACCGTCCAGCGCATGTTGGCGTCGAGCATGAGCGGGAACCCGGTCCCGAGATGCTCGCGCATGGCCCGGACGCGCTCGACATCCTCGGCGAGCCTGGGCCGCCCTACTTTCATCTTGATGGCGCGGAAACCGCGGCCGAGGTTGTCGTCCGTTTGGCGCAGCAGGGCGTCGAGCGGCAGGTCGAGGTCTATGCCTCCCGCGTAGCAGGGAACGCGCGGGTCATGGCCGCCGAGAAGCTTCCAGAGCGGCAGGTCCGCGCGCTTCGCCTTGAGATCCCATAGCGCCATGTCGAAGGCAGAGAGCGCGAGCACGGTCGGCCCGCCGCGTCCGCCGTAATGCGTTCCCCACCACACCTTGGTCCAGAGGAACTCGATCCGGTCGGCGTCCTCGCCCGCGACGATCTCGGCGATCTCCTGCTGCAGCACGCTCAGCACCGCGCCGCCATTCCGTCCCACGGTGAAGGTGTAGCCGACTCCCTCCGCCCCGTCGCCGTCGCGCACGCGCGCGGTCACGAGCTCGAAGGCGCGCATCTCGCCGTGCGTGCTGTCGGTCAGCACCTGCGGCAGCGGGATGCGATAGAGGCCGCTCTCGATTCGGGCGATCTTGGCCATGCCGTGCTCCTCGGTCCGCACTAGCGGACAAGGGCACCCGGACGAAAAAGTTTCGGCGGCTGCGAATAACGGCCCGGCTAAGGCGGTCTGCACATCGGAACCGCCACCGATGGAGCAGATGAATGAACCCGTTGAGCGATCCTCTAGCAACCGGGAAAGATGCCGTCGGCCACGACGACGGGATGCGCCGCCGCGGCCTGCTCAAGTGCATGGTCTGGGCGGGCACCGGCGTACTCTGGACCGTGAGCGGCGGGGTGCCGCGCTCGCAGCCGCTCGGCGACGGCGAGGCGCCGCGCGAGGCCGGCGCGCTCAGCTTCGTGCAGATCAGCGACAGCCACATCGGCTTCCATAACGCGCCCAACATGGACACGCCTGGCACCCTTCGCGAGGCCATCGACCTCGTGAACCGGCAGAAGGGCGACGCCGCCCTGATGATCCACACGGGCGACGTGAGCCAGCTCTCCCGCGACGCCCAGTTCGACACCGCCGACCAGATCATCCGCGGGGGGCGCCTCGACGTGCACTACGTGCCGGGCGAGCACGACGTCCTGGTGGACGACGGCAAGGCGTTCTTCGACCGCTTCACGCCGGGCGCCCCGCGCGGCTGGTATAGCTTCGACCAGCAGGGCGTCCACTTCGTAGCGCTCAACAACGTGCAGAACCTCAAGGCCGGCGGCATGGGCAGCCTCGGCGCCGACCAGCTTGCCTGGCTCGCGCGCGACCTCGCGGGCCGCTCGGCCAGCCAGCCGATCGTGGTGTTCGCCCATGTCCCGCTCTGGCTCGTGAGCAAGGACTGGGGCTGGGGCACGGACGACGCCGCGCAGGCGCTCTCCCTGCTCAAGCCCTTCGGCTCCGTGACCGTGCTCAACGGCCACATCCATCAGATCATGCAGAAGGTGGAGGGCAACGTCGCGTTCCACACCGCCCGCTCGACAGCGTTCCCGCAGCCCGCGCCGGGCACGGCGGCCTCGCCGGGTCCGATCAAGGACCTGCCCGCCGGCCGCCTGCGCTCCACCCTCGGGGTGACCCAGGTGGCGCGCGTCGAGACTCAGTCGCGGCTTGCGATCATCGACACCCCGCTAGGAGCCTGACCCATGATGCAGATCCGCTTGGCCGCCCTGCTCGGCGGCTTCCTCTTCGTCGCTGGCCTCTCCACCACGGCATTGGCCGACACCCAGGTCACGATAGACAACTTCACCTTCTCGCCCGAGGAGATCACCGTATCGCCCGGCTCGCGCGTGGTCTGGACCAACCAGGACGACATCCCGCACACGGTCACGGGCGCGGACGACCCGCGCGCGATGCGCTCGCAGCCGCTGGACACCGGGGAGAGCTTCGGCTTCACCTTCGCGAGGCCCGGCATCTACCACTACTTCTGCTCCCTGCACCCGCATATGCAGGGAACGGTCGTTGTGCGATGATAACGGGCTGGGTTGGGCATTGAGGGAATTTCCTGCGTGAGATGGCGGCCCCTGCCCGGCGGAGAGCGCGCGATGGCCTTGCCGGACGCGGGAAGGTTCGAGCAGATCGTGCTGCCGCACCTCGACGCCGCGCACAACCTGGCGCGCTGGCTGGTGCGCGACGCGAGCCTCGCCGAGGACGTGGTGCAGGACGCGGTGCTGCGCGCGCTCGCCGCCTACGCCTTCTACAGGGGCGGCGACGCGCGGGCCTGGCTGCTGCGGATCGTGCGCAACAGGGCCTATGACGCGCTCGCCGCGCGGCGCGGCCGGGACGCGCGCCTGGACGACGGCGGGCCAGGCGCGGACGACGACTTCCCCGCGCTCCAAGTGCCGGACCCTGCCGACGATCCGGAGGCGGCGCTCGCGCGCCGCCAAGGCCTGGAGCGGCTGGATCGCGCGCTTGAGGCTCTGCCCGTCGAGCTGCGGGAGTGCCTCGTGCTGCGCGAATTGGAGGGTCTCTCCTACAAGGAGATTGCGCATGTCGCCGCCGTGCCGATCGGCACCGTGATGTCACGGCTCTGGCGTGCGCGCCAGGTCCTGATGGGCGGGCAGGCGGGGGCGGGAGCATGACGGACGCTGGCTGCGACGAGATGCGGCTGCTGCTGCAGGCCGACGTGGACGGGGAGCTGGCACCGGCGGAGGCCGCCCGCATCGCTGCCCACGTTGCCCGGTGCGCCGCCTGCGCTGAGACGCAGGCGCGCCTGCTCGCACTGTCGCAGCAGGTGCGCAGCGAAGCGTCGTATCACCCGGCGCCGGACGCGCTCCGCGCCGCCGTCCGCGCCCACATCGCCGCTGCGACGCCGGACGCCGCCCGCCCGCCGTGGTGGCGCCGCCTGCCGCGCCGCCGCCCGCGCGCGGGTCAGGGCATCGCCTTCGGCAGCGGCTTCGCCCTGGCCGCCTGCCTGGCGCTGCTGCTCGCGCTGCCGCGCGGCGGCACTCTGGCGGACGCGGTGGTCGCGGACCACATCCGCGCGCTGCAGCCGGGCCACCTAGAGGACGTGGCGTCCACCGACCAGCACACCGTGAAGCCATGGTTCGACGGGCGCATCGACTTCGCGCCACCGGTGAAGGACCTCAAGGCCGAGGGTTTCCCGCTCGTGGGCGGGCGGCTCGACTACCTCGCCGAACCGCCCCGTCGCGGCCCTGGTCTATCAGGAGCCGAAAGCACGTGATCGACCTGTTCGTCTGGCCGGATAGCGGTTCCCTCGCCCACGGGACCACTGAGGGCAGCCGCAACGGCTACAACTTCGTGCGCTGGCACCAGGACGGGATGGTGTTCTGGGCCGTCTCCGACCTGAACGCCAAGGAGCTCGCCGACTTCGTCCGGCGCTGGCGGGCGATGTAGCGCATCGACACCGGCCAAGCGTCAGCGTAGATCAGCCAGGTCCGCGGCTCGCGTCGTTACCCATGCTGCGCCCAAAGACCACCTCCGCAGCAGTGGCATGCAGTGCTATGAGTTGCACGCTGACCGCTCTCCGTGGCCACGAGCACTGCATTCATCGCCACACTCTATGATAGACAAGGCACAGGGTCGAACACGAGAACATCATTGGACGGCGCAAACCCCGCGCCGTTGTCTGCATATGCTGGAGCCCTTGAGAAAGCCGAGCGCCACGCGAGGAAGTGCAGGCGGAGATGCTGCACGACCTGGAAGCGTTGCGGCATCGTCGATGTCGGCTTTAACGGCGACCGCCAACGACGAGGCTAAACCAGGTGAATTAGATGTAATTCTTTAAATCGTGCAACGTCGTTCGGCGAGACGTCACAGCTTCTAGCTCTCAAAGGCAATCCCAACTTAATTAGAGCGGTTTCAGGCCGAGCGGAATCGGTAAGGCCCTTCCGGCACGGCGCCCTGATGTGATTTATAGGTCTCCGGTAAGGACCGGAGGCGGCGATGGCGTGGCGGCGGGGGCAATCCTACAGCGAGGACCTGCGCGAGCGGGTGCTGGCGGCGGTGGACCGAGGCATGGGGGTGTATGAGGCGGCGCCTCTGTTTCGTGTCAGCGTGTCCTACATCTACAAGGCCCTGGATCGGCGACGGGCAACGGGCGAAGTGGTGGCCCGGCCGCGCCCGGGTCGTCCGGGGCAGAAGCTCGCCGCCCTGCATGACGCGCTGCTGGCGCGGGTGGCGGCCCAGCCGGGGGCGACACTGGCCGAGCTGCGCGGCTGGCTCTTGGCCGAGCACGGCGTCTCGGTCAGCACGGGCTGCCTGTGGATGGCGCTGGACCGTTTGGAGCTGACGCACAAAAAAAGCTCTACGCGCGGGCGAACAGGATCGCGCGGACGTGGCCCAAGCGCGTGCCGTTTGGCGCGAACGCCAGCCCGGCCTCGACCCGCAGCGGCTGGTGTTCCTCGATGAGACCTGGGCGACCACGAGCATGGCGCGGCTCTACGGCCGTGGCCCGCGCGGTGCGCGCGTGGTGGACGCGGTGCCTGCCGGGCACTGGAAGGTCAGGTACCTTCGTCGCGGGATTGCGCGCGGACGGGCTGGTCGCGCCTATGGTGCTCGACGGTGCCATGAACGGGGCGGCGTTCCTGGCTTACGTCGGGCAGGTGCTCGCGCCGACGCTGGCATCCGGCGACGTCGTCGTGCTCGATAACCTGAGCAGCCACAAAGTCGCGGGCGTGCGCGAGGCGGTCGAGGCCAGGGGTGCGTCGCTGCTCTACCTGCCGCCCTATAGCCCTGATCTGAACCCCATCGAGCAGGCCTTCGCCAAGCTCAAGGCCCTGCTCCGCGCCGTTGCCGCCCGCACCGTCGAGGCGCTATGGGCTGCCATCGGCAGCCTGCTCGACCGCTTCAGTCCTGCCGAGTGCGCCCGTTACCTTGCCCATTGCGGCTATCCACGGTCAGCCTGAAATGGCTCTAGACCCATTCTAGCAACTTTGAAGTAGCTATATGGAGCGCCGATTTGCGACCTCCCGAAGGCAACAACTTTCCCCAACTGGTCCACATTCATCCTGAAAGGACGATATAGTCCAAGTCGATATCGCTGAGAGCGATATTCTTCTATTTTCCTTTCTACAACACCGCTCGTCAGCGCCTCTAACACGTTTCCACTTCCTGAATAGCCGCAAATGTGACTCCACGTACCTCGATCCGCATGTGCAATAGCCAAACTTGTCCAACTTTTGGTATCAAAGGTTGCTATTACGTCTCCTAGCTTTATCTCAGCAAGAAGAGCATCCCACCGTTGGCTCAGCTCCTGAAGAGAAATTCTCGTAAGAACAGGAAGTCTTACCAGATTATCAAAATATCCGAGGTCTCCGTCTTTGATGGCTCTCAGTCCATCATCGAACAAGTCAGCTGATGGCATATTTGAGGTAAAAATGTCTCCAAATTCCTGTGACTGAACATTTCTGATATACCGAGTAGGCTGTGTGATTTTCTTAATACATTTTCAGTGGACTCTCTTCTGACTACTTTGCCGTTTGAGAATACAATAGAGCCCTTATCACTCACGAAGCCTATCACGTCCCGACGCGGCCCGAACCTGACCGAACCTGACCGAACGAGGAAATATTATCAAATGAGCCACAACGCGCCTCCACAGACCGACTATGGCGCGGATATCCGGGCCGCGTCTACAAGGGTTTAGGGCAGCTTGCTGGAGGGTACAGCGGCGCGCGGGGCAGCATCAGGCAATCAAACCACTTGCCGCACCCGAAGATCGCTGATTGCCGCGCGGTCGAAGCCCAGCTCGCCCAGGATCGCGTCCGTATCGGCGCCGGGTGCCGCCGGGTGGGAGACGATCTCGCTCGGCGTGCGGCTGAGCGTCACTGGCTGGCCGACGTAGGTCGCGCGCTGCTCGCCGTCGTCGAGGGTGCGGGCGATGCCGAGATGCCGTACCTGCGGGTCGGCGAAGACCTGGTCGATGCTGTTGATTGGCCCGCTCGGCACGCCGGCCTCGTTCAGCCGGGCGACCAGGGCCGCGCTGCTCTCGCGCATTGTGCGCGCCTCGATCTCCTCGGTCAGCGCGTCGCGGTTCTCGCTGCGCGCCGCGCCCGTGGTGAACCGGGGGTCATCCAGCCAGTGCGGAGCATCGAGCGTGTGAGCGAAGCGCTCCCAGATCCGCTGGCCAATGGCCGCGATGTTGACGTGCCCGTCGCGCGTGCGAAATACCCCGGTCGGGATGCTGGTCGGGTGGTTGTTACCCGCCTGTTGCGGGATCTCGCCGGCCATCAGCCAGCGCGCCGCCTGAAAATCGAGCATGAACACCTGCGCCTGCAGGAGCGAGGTCTGCACCCACTGCCCGCGCCCGCTCACCTCCCGCTCCAGCAGCGCCACGAGAACCCCCTGCGCCGCGAACAGCCCGGCGCACAGGTCGGCGACCGGGATGCCGACCCGCACCGGCCCCTGGCCCGGCAGCCCGGTAATGCTCATCAGGCCGCCCATGCCCTGCGCGATCTGGTCGAAGCCCGGCCGCTCGGCATACGGCCCGTCCTGCCCGAAGCCCGAGATCGAGGCATAGACGAGGCGCGGATTGACCGCGGCGAGTGCCTCGTAGCCGATCCCGAGCCGGTCCTTCACGTCGGGGCGGAAATTCTCCACCAGCACGTCCGCGCGCTCGACGAGCCGCTTCAGGATCGCGAGCCCCTCGGGCTGCTTGAGGTCGAGCGTCATATTGCGCTTGTTGCGGTGCAGGTTCTGGAAGTCCGGCCCTTCGCGCGGGCCGCCCATTGGGTCGCTCGACGCCAAGGCGGCCGGCATCTCGATCTCGATCACGTCCGCGCCCCAGTCGGCGAGCTGCCGCGTGCAGGTCGGCCCGGCGCGCACCCGCGAAAGGTCCAGGACGGTGAATCGCGCGAGCGCCGAGGAGGCGTGCGGCATGGCGGCTCCCTTCTCCTAAGGGTGGACACGTTGACGGAATGCCGGGCGACGCGCCACCCTCCCCCGCGTGATGAGGTGGGCATGACAGACGAGCTTCTCTACGAGGTGCGGGACGGCATCGGCCGCGTCACGTTCAACCGCCCGCAGGCGCGCAATGCGCTGACCTTCGCCATGTATGAGCGGCTCGCGGCGATTTGCGGCGAGGCGGCGGACGACCCGGCCGTCCGCGCCCTGCTGCTGCTCGGCGCGGGCGACAAGGCGTTCGCCGCCGGCACTGACATCTCACAGTTCCGTGCGTTCAGCTCGCCCGAGGACGCGCTGGGCTACGAGGCGCGGCTGGACCGGGTGCTCGGCGTGCTCGAGGCCTGCCCGAAGCCGACGATCGCCGCCATCGCGGGCGCCTGCACTGGGGGCGGCGCGGCCATCGCCGCTTGCTGCGACCTGCGCATTGCAGCGGCGACCATGCGCTTCGGCTTCCCGATAGCGCGCACGCTCGGCAACTGCCTCTCCATCGCCAACTACACCCGGCTCGTCGCCCTGCTCGGCCCGGCGCGGGTCAAGGACATCGTCTTCACCGCCCGGCTGGTCGAGGCTGAGGAGGCGAAGGCCATCGGGCTGGTTAGCGAAATCCTGCCTGATCACCCGGCGCTGCTCAGCCGCGCCGGGGAGCTTGCGCGTCTCGTCGCCTCGAACGCGCCGCTGACCTTGCGCGCCACCAAGGAGGCGGTTCGCCGGATCAGGGAGCGGCTGCTGCCCAAGGAGGCAGACGACCTCGTGCTCCTCTGCTACATGAGCGCCGATTTCCGCGAGGGCATGGACGCCTTCCTCACCAAGCGGCAGCCTGTCTGGCACGGCTCGTAGGGGACGACCTCTCGGATCGATATCATGCGACGGAGGATGGACATGCAACGTGATCGGGTCGAGAGCAGCACCATAGGTCAGGACCGACCCGTGGGCTACCTTGCCGTGCCGAGCAGCGGTTCGGGTCCGGGCATCCTGCTGCTTCGGGACTCTTCAGCCCCGCAGATCCCCGGCAACCCGATCGCCGATCTCTACGCTGAGGAGGGGTACGTCGTCCTCGCGCCGGGGCCGATCCCGGGCGGTGCGCCCCGGGCGCTCGACGCGGTCGCGGACGCCGTCGCCTCCTTGCGCGCCCGGCCGGAGTGCACCGGGCAGGTCGGCCTCCTCGGTTTCGGCAGCGGCGGCACCCTCGCGTGCCTCGCCGCCGCAAGCGCGGATGCCGATTGTGCCGTCGCTTACGACCCCGTGGACAGCGGCGCGCTGCTGAACCAGCCGGCGGCCTCGGACCGCCCGGTTGTCATCCATCTGCCGGAGCACGACGCCGTGCCCAGCGCGACCCGCCAAGCGCTGGCTGCCATGCCGGGGACGGACGTTTACACCTATCCAGGCTGCCGTCCCGGCTTCGCGACCCCTGGCAGTGCTGCCTTCGACAAATCCGCGTCGCTCATCGCGCACACGCGCTCGCTCACCTTGTTCCGCCGCACCATGGGGCCGCACTACGATCTCGAAGCGCTGTGGGAGCGGCATACCGCGCTGGAGTTCGCCGCCCGCGACGCGGAGGCCACCATGACGACGATGGTCGCCGAGCCTTACGTCAACCACATCCCAACCATGACTGGCGGCGTCGGCTACACGGAGCTGCTGCGCTTCTACAAGTATCACTTCATCCCGACGACGCCGCCGGATGCGAGGCTCGTGCCGGTCAGCCGGACGGTCGGCGTTGACCGGCTCGTGGACGAGTTCGTCTTCACTCTCACCCACGACCGGCAGGTGGACTGGCTGCTGCCCGGCGTCCCGCCCACCAACAAGCGGATCGAGATCCCCATGCTCGCCGTCGTCCGCTTCCGCGGCGACAAGCTCTACAACGAGCACATCTACTGGGATCAGGCCTCGGTGCTCGTTCAGGCCGGCCTGCTCGACCCGAAGCTCCTGCCAGTCGCCGGCGTCGAGACGGCGCGCAAGCTGCTGGACGAGTCGCTTCCGTCCAACAGCCTCATGCGCCGCTGGAGCGAGAGCGCGCCGCACGGCTGAACGCAGTGGGCGGTGGCTGCTTCCGCGCGGCCACCACCCGCCGACTCACGCCCCTTGCAGGACCTCGCCGAACAGCTCCCATTCCGTCCCGGTCCAACGCCCGAGTTGCAGCTGCCGGATCGTGTGGTAGTTCGTCGGTGACGTGTTCACCGTGATGCCCGGCAGCAGCGTCGCGATCTCCAAGTCGTGCAGGTTCGTCCCCTGCTTCATGATGTTCTCGCGCGAGAGGTCGTCCCCGCACTGCTCCAGCACCTGCTTGAGCACCTGCCCGGCGGCGTAGCCGTAGGGGATATTGGTGTCCTTGAGGTCGGCGTCCGGCATCCACTGCTTCATGAAGGCGCGCCACTCGTTCATGCCCTTGTCGTTCGCCCATTGCGGGCTGGTCTGATCCTTGAGGTAGGCGCCGGTGATGATGCCCTTGCCGGTCTCGCCACCCGCCGGGATCATCACGGCGCCGGCCGAAGCGGAGACGTTGGTGAGATAGTAGGGTGCCGGGTGCCAGTTGATCTCGGCCACCTTCTTGATCGCCTGCGCCGCGAACTTCGGTGTCGCCGCGATCAGCAGCGCCTCGGCGCCGGAGCTTTGCAACGTTACCACCTGGCTGTCCACGGTGGGATCGGTCGTCTCGTAAGAGACCGTCTTGACCACGATCTGGTCGAACTTGGACCCGAGCCCATCCTTTAGCCCGGTCAGGTAGTCCTTTCCGAAATCGTCGTCCTGGTAAAGGACGGCGAGCTTGGCATTCGGCGCCGTCTGCAGCAGGTGCTTGGCGTAGATCTGGGACTCCGTGCGATAGCTCGGATTGAGGCCGATGGTCCACGGGAAGTGCGCGGGATCGGCCCACTTCTCGGCACCGGTCGAGACGAAGAGCTGCGGCACTTTCTTGGCGTTGAGATACTGGCGCACCGCGGACTGGCACGGCGTGCCGAGACCGTTGAACAGGAAGGCCACGCCCTCGGACTCGACCAGCCGGCGCGTTTCCTGGACGGTGCGCGGCGGGCTGTAGCCGTCGTCCGCGGAGAGGAGGTCTATGGTGCGTCCGTGTATGCCGCCTGCGGCGTTCAGCATCTTGCAGAACGCCATCTCCGTGCGACCGATGACGCCGTAGGCCGAGGCTGGGCCGCTGTAGGGCATCGTCTGGCCGACCTTGACCGAGGTCTTGGTCACACCCGGCATCGCCGCGGCGCGCGCGACCCACGGGGCGGCCAGCCCACCGGCGGCAAGGGTGAGCACATGCCTTCTACGCAGCATCTTCGGTCTCCTTCTGGTCCAGGGATGCACCCGCCTCCGCCGGCGCCATCGCGCGCCCGCGCCTGCGCCGGGACAGGACTCGGCGAAGCAGCCCGGCGACGCCCGAAGGCATCAGGTAGAGGCAGAGGATGAGAATGGCGCCGTATGCGACGCCGGGCGCCGCTTTCGACACGGAGTTCGCGAGGGTGGGCACGAACACCACGAACGCCGCGCCCGCGACCGCGCCGCCGATGGAGGCAGCACCCCCCACCACGGAGCCGACGAACAGCGCGATCGAGAGAAAGGCAGAGAAGCTGTCGGGCGAGACGAACTCCACCGCGAGCGCGCCGAGCGAGCCGGCGACGCCGGTGAGCATCGCGCTGAGCGCGAAAGTGCGCGTCTTCAGGAGCGCAACATCCACACCCATCGCCTCGGCCGCGAGCGTGTGGTCGCGGACCGCGGTGATGGCTCGGCCGGTCCGGCCGCGCATCACGTTGGCGACCACGAGGAACCCGCAGGCGGCGACCGCGAGGGCGAACAGGTAGAGCCATTGATCCTGGCTCAGCGGCAGCCCGAACGGCGCGTCCGGCTTGCTGATGACGACGCCCTGCACGCCGCCGGTCCACGGCTCCAGCACCTTGTTCTTCAGGATCTGCGGCACCGCCGTGGCGAGCGCGAATGTCACGAGCGCGAGGTAGGGCCCGGAGAGGCGCAGCGCCGGCCAGCCGATCAGGAAGCCGAGCACGGCGCAGACCGCCGCCGAGACCGGCAGCGTCGCCCAGTAGGGAGCGCCCCAGGTCGTCATGAGGATCGCAGTGACATAGGCGCCGACGGCGTAGAACGCGCCGTGCCCGAGCGAGATCTGGCCACCGTAGCCCATTACCAGGTTGAGGCCGAGCAGGGCGAGCGCGTAGGCGGCAACCTGGGTGAGCTGGAAGAGCTGATAGTCGCTGAGGATCGCTTCCGGCGCGAGCAGGACCGCAGCAACGCACAGCGCGGTCACGGCGCGCCGGCCCGGAATCGCCCGGCTGCGGGCAGCGACGCTCGTCAATGTCTTGGCATCGCTCACCGGCTTACACCCGGCCCGCGACGGCGCGGCCCAGCAGCCCGGACGGCTTCACGACCAGCACGCCCGCGATGATGATGAGCGCGAGGGTGAGCTTCAGCTCCGTGCCCACCACGTACGCGCCGCCGAGGTTCTCGATCACGCCGACCAGGAATCCGCCGATCACTGCGCCCAGCGGGCTGTCCAGCCCGCCGAGCAACGCACCGGCGAAGGCGTAGAGCAGGATGCCCCCCATCATATTCGGGTCGAGGAACACGATCGGCGCGATCATCATGCCCGCTACTGCGCCGATCGCCGCCGCCAGGCCCCAGCCGAGCGCCAGCATCCAGCCGACCCGGATGCCGACCAGGCGGCTCGACGCCGGGTTGTAGGCGACGGCGCGCATCGCGAGGCCGAGCCGCGTGTGCCGGAAGAAGACGTAGATCAGCAGCAGCACCACGAGCGTGACCGCCGTCGAGCCGAGCTCGTGGCTGGAGATGATGCCTCCGAGCAGCGGCCGGTCGCCGAACGGCGAGGGGAAGGGCTTGATCGTGTAGTCCCAGATCCAGCCTGACAGCGCGTTGAAGATCAGCAGCAGACCGATGAACACGCCGACCAAGGTCAGCTCCGGCGCGGCGGCCACAGGGCGCAGCAGGACGCGCTCGATCAGCACGCCGAGGACGAAGGATGCGGCGACGGTGACGACGAACGCGGCCCAGTAGGGCACGCCTGCCGTGACGAGCGTGTAGGCGATGAAGGTCGAGAACGTCGCCATCTCGCCCTGGGCGAAGTTCACGTGGTGCGTGGACTGGTAGATCATGACGAGCGCGAGCGCGAGGCTGGCGTAGATGCCGCCAGTCGCGATGCCGGAGAGGATCTGGTGCCAGACGCTGACCATCGCGCTCCCTTCAATACCCGAGGTAGGAGCGGCGGATCGCCTCGTCCGCCCGGAGCTCCGCGGCGGAACCGGTGACGACGACGCGCCCCGTCTCCAGCAGGTATGCCTGGTCGGCGATGTCGAGTGCGAGCGTCGCGTTCTGCTCGACGAGCAGGATGCCCATCCCCTCCGCGTCCCGGACCTGGCGCATGATGCCGAAGATCTCGCGCACGATGAGGGGGGCGAGGCCGAAGGACGGCTCGTCCAGCAGGAGCAGGCGCGGGCGCAGCAGCAGCGCGCGCGCGATGGCGAGCATCTGCTGCTCGCCGCCGGAGAGCGTGCCGGCCTGCTGGCGGAGGCGCTCCCGCAGCTTGGGGAAGTAGCCGAACACGCGGTCGAGCCCTAGCGCGGCCTCGCGCGCCGGGCGGGTATAAGCGCCGAGGCGAAGGTTCTCCTCGACCGTGAGCTCGCGAAACGTGCCGCGTCCGTCGGGAACGTGGGCGACGCCGCGGCGGGCGATGTCCTCGGTGCGGCGCCCGTCGATCCGCTCGCCACGGAGGCGAATCTCGCCGTGGGTGCGTACCATGCCGCAGATCGCGCGCAGCAACGTTGTCTTGCCGGCGCCGTTGGCGCCGAGCAGTGCGGTGATCCCGCCCTCGGCGACCGCGATGTCGCACCCGTGCAGCACGGCGATGGCGCCGTAGCTGGCGCGCAAGTTCGTGGTATACAGGAGCGCGGTCACGCGGCCTCGCCGAGATAAGCGCGGATCACCTCCGGCTCGCGCTGCACCTCCGCGGGTGGCCCGTCGGCGATCTTGCGGCCGAACTCCAGTGCGACGACCCGGTCGGATACGCGCATGACGAGGTTCATGTGGTGCTCGACGAGCAGGATGCTGAGTTGGAAGCGCTCGCGGATGGTGCGGAGAAGCCGTTGCAGGTCATCCACTTCGGCGTGGCTCAGCCCGCCGGCCGGCTCGTCGAGCAGGAGCAGGCTAGGCTCCCCGATGAGGGCGCGCGCGAGCTCCACGCGCTTCTGCGTGGCGAAGGGCAGCCCGCTCACGACGATGTCCGCGATGTCGCGTAGGCCGAGCAGCTCGAGAAGCGCGTGCAGGCGCTCCCGGGCCTGCTCCTCCTCGCGCCGGGCGAGGGGAAGGCGCAGCGCGCCGGCGACGAACCCGCCCTGGCCCAAGGGGTGCGCGCCGACCAGGATGTTGTCTCGCACCGTCATGCGGGCGAACAGGGCGAGGTTCTGGAACGTGCGGCCGATGCCCATCGCGGCCATGCGGTGCCGGCGCGCGCCCGAGATCCGCCGCCCCTCGAACAGGATCTCGCCCGCGGTGCAGCGATAGATGTTGCTGATGCAGTTGAAGAGTGTCGTCTTGCCGGAGCCGTTCGGCCCGATGAGCCCGCAAATCTGCCCGTGCTCGACCCGGAACGACACGCCGTCGAGTGCCACCAGTCCGCCGAAGCGGACGACGACGCCGCGTGCCTCCAGCAAGGCGAGGTCTTGGCGTGCAGCTTCCGGGTCCCCGGACATGCCTCGGACACTCCCCTCCTGGCCTCGCGTCTGCGCCGAGGCACCCGCTGGGAGCTTGCGCCAGGACGCCACCGCCGGCAAGCTGGATACTCCCGACAGCAGAAACCCCGGCCGGGGTTAGGGGCCGGGGTTCCGTCTGGTTGTTCTGCTGTGGCTTGATGCGACTATGGCTTCTTGCGACCGAGGTCCCGCCCGGTCGCTTTGCCGGCCAGGAAGGTTCGCCGGCCTTGCGAGCTTGCTCCCGTGGCCGGAGCGAGAGCAAGCACCACGTCGAGGGCCGGATCACGCAAGGCGCGCTGTGTTGCAGGACTGCATCAGTGTGGGCGCAGCGCACCGACACTATCGCGGGTTGCACCCCGCACCGCATATCGGCAGGCTCGGACGGGCAGCCCTCGGGACGAATTACGGCCGATGACCGACGCGCACGACACAGAAGCAGACGATGAGGCCCCGGCGCTCCGAGGCGCAGGCCGGGTCTTGATGACGCCTGAGGGACAGCGCCGGCTGCGCGAGGAATACGCCGCCCTCATCCGGGTGGAACGCCCCCGCGTCGTCGAGATCGTGAGCTGGGCCGCGGGCAACGGCGACCGCTCAGAGAACGGCGACTACCAATACGGCAAGAAGCGCCTGCGCGAGATCGACCGCAGGCTGCACTATCTCGGCCGTCAACTGGAGCGCGCCGAGATCATGGACCCGGCACGGCAGCAGCGGCGCGACCAGGCCTTCTTCGGCGCGACCGTGACCTACGCCGACGAGCATGACCGGCGAGTCACGGTCACCATCGTGGGCGCGGACGAGGCGGATCTGAAGGAAGGTAAGGTCAGCCTTGCCTCGCCCATCGCCCAGGCGCTGCTCGGCGCCAGGGTCGGCGAGGAGCGGCGCGTGCAGACTCCTCGCGGCGCCGAGACCGCCGAGGTGCTCGCGATCAGCTACCCCGCCCCGCCGTGATCCGATTCGCGGCGCGCCGAGGCCCGGCCAGGTCGTCTGGTCCTTCACCACCGTCCCGGCCGGCTACACCGGCGGCGCCGTCTGGAGCAGCGGCTCCGCCCTCGATATCGTGCGCGGCACGATCTACGTGGACACCGGCAACAACTACTCGCTGCCCGCCGCCGTAGCGTCCTGCGTGCAGCAAGCCTCAGGTCGTCTAAGAGCCTGTTGAGCAATTTTATTGCGCGACAACCGGTGTGGAAAGCATCGTTTGGTCAGAGGCCCGTAACCATCTCCGGTGGATGAATACTCTCTCTTACCCTTCCGACCTGACCGACGAAGAATGGGCCATCCTGGCACCGCTGATTACGCCCGGCAAGCAGGCCGGCCACCCGCAGGTGCTTGAGTTGCGTCGCATCTTGGACGCAGTGTTCTACCTGCTGCACACCGGATGTCAGTGGCGAGCCCTGCCGCACGACTTCCCGTCTTGGCCCAGCGTGTTCTACCACTATGCCAAGTGGCGCCATCAGGGGAGCTATGGCCGAACCTGGGTGACGACGGTTTGAGAAAGGCGGCGTATCGAGGCGGGTGAAGGCCTGCCTGAACTCCCGAAGGAGCCGATACGCCATGACAAGCAGTAGCACCGTTGTCTCTCTCCGTCAGCCCGACACGATCGACGACCCATTGACGGCCGTTCTGCGGAGCGGCGCCCGTCGGCTGCTGGCGCAGGCGATCGAAGCAGAAGCTGACGCATTCCTCGCGGCGATGAAGGACACGCGGCTGGCAGACGGGCGCGAGCGCCTGGTCCGGCACGGCCATGGACCGGAACGCGAGGTGCAGACCGGCATCGGCCCGGTCGCGGTGCAGCGGGTCAGGCTGCGCGATCGGGGCGTGGGCGAGGCGGACGAGCGCATTCGCTTCACCTCGGCGATCCTGCCGCGCTGGGCACGGCGGACGCGCAGCCTGGATGCGCTGCTGCCGATCCTCTACCTGCGTGGCATCTCGATGGGCGACTTCCAGGAGGCGCTCGCGGCGCTGCTGGGCAAGGAGGCCCCGAACCTGTCGCCGTCGGTGATCGCGCGGCTGCGCGGCGAGTGGGAAGCCGACTACGCGCGCTGGCAGCGGCGCGACTTGTCGGCGCGGCACTACGTGTATGTCTGGGCAGATGGCATCTACCTGCAGGCCCGCATGGAGCCGCAGGCCGAGTGCATGCTGGTGCTGATTGGCGCGACGCCAGAGGGCAAGAAGGAACTGCTCGGCTTCCAAGTGGGCGTGCGCGAGAGTGCGCAGAGCTGGCGCGAGCTGCTGGTCGATCTGAAGGCTCGCGGCTTAGCCATCGCACCGGAGCTGGCCACCGGAGACGGGGCGCTCGGCTTCTGGAAGGCGCTTGAGGAGGTGTCGCCGGCGACACGCCATCAGCGCTGCACAGTGCACAAGACCGTCAACGTGCTCGACAAGCTGCCCAAGTCCGTCCAGCCCGCCGCCAAGCAGGACCTCCGCGAGATCTGGACGGCGCCGGACCGTGCGACGGCGGAGGCGGCGGTCGCCACCTTCGCCGAGAAGTATGCGGCCAAGTACGAGAAGGCGGTCGCTTGCTTGGTCAAGGACCGCGACGCGCTGCTCACCTTCTACGACTTCCCCGCCGAGCACTGGGATCACCTGCGCACGTCCAACCCGATCGAGAGCGTGTTCGCCACCGTTCGCCACCGCACCGTCCGCACCAAGGGCGCGCTGTCGCAGGACACGGCCCGGCTGATGGTCTTCAAGCTCGCCATGGCAGCGGCCAAGACCTGGCGGCGGCTGAAGGGCGAGAACCAGTTGCCCAAGGTCATCCAGGGCGTCATATTCCGCGACGGCGTCGAGGTCACCAAGGCGCCAGAGCAGACCGCCGCCTGATTACCCCGTCACCCAAATTCCAGCATAGCTCCCATCAGGGCACCTGGGAGCAGATCAACACCAGCCTGCGCGAGCGCTATCGCGTCGCCTGCGGCCGTAAAGCCCAGCCTACGGCGGCCATCATCGACAGCCAGTCCGCGCGCACGACCGAAGCGGGCGGCCCGCGTGGGTATGACGGGGGCAAGAAGGTCTCCGGGCGCAAGCGCCACGTCCTCGTGGACACGGAGGGCACCCTGCTGAAAGCCTGCGTGCACCCGGCCGACATCCACGACCGACGCGGCGCCGAGCTGCTGCTCGAGGGTCTCAATACGGAATTCCCCCGCATCGCCCTGATCTGGGCCGACAGCGCCTACCAGGGGCTGCAAGCCTGGCTGACTACGACGCTCGGCTGGGGGCTGACGATCAGCAAGCACTGGTGGACAGGCCTGCACGGCGTGTGGGTGGCCCCCGGCCAGCAGCCGCCTGAGGTCCCGCGCGGCTTCCACGTGCTCAAGCGCAGGCGGGTCGTAGAGCGAACATTCGCCTGGATCGGGCGGAACCGGCGCATGAGCCGGGATTACGAGCGCTTGATCGAGACCGCCGAGATGCTGCTCTATGCCGCCATGGCGCGCGTCACGCTGCGCAGGCTGGCCGAAGAGGCGCAATAAGATTGCTCGCAGCGCGGCGCACGGTGGCTGAAAGTTAGCGGCCCTCCCGCCTTCCTTGACTACAACAGTACTTCTCCGCTACGAAACCTTTGCTGGACTACAGAGACGGGCATAAAGCAACTGGCTCAGGGGTATGCTTTGAAGGATCATCACATAAATGACCTCCTTCTTGTAGTTTAATTACTCAACAGGCTCTAGCACTACAGTTGCATTCTAAGCTTGGCACCTGATCTCCTCCCACGTGGTCGGGAGGGTGGGGATGAGCGGTGCATCGATCGAGACGATGCTGGAGCTGTGGGCGTCGGAGTTGCGAGAGGCGAAGGCGCGGATGCGCCCCTTGTTCACGCAAGAGCGGGTGGCAACCTCGGCAGGCCTGTTCCTGGATGGGCTGCTCGGGCCGGAGCGGCGCAAGACGGGCTGGATGCGCGCCGAGGCGGCGGGTGACCCCGGCCCCTGGCGCCAGCAGGCCATCTTGGGGCGCGGCCGGTGGGAGGCGGATAGCTTGCGCGACATCGTGCGCGACTGCGCGCTGGAGACGCTGGCGGACGCGGATGGGGTGCTGGTGATCGACGAGACCGGGTTCCTCAAGCAGGGCAAAGCGAGTTGCGGCGTAGGACGGCAATATACGGGCTCTGCGGGCAAGATCACGAACTGCCAGATCGGGGTGTTCATGGCCTACGTGTCGCGCCACGGCCATGCCTTCATCGACCGTGCCCTCTACCTGCCCAAGGACTGGACCAAGGATCCTGCTCGCCTGGCTGCGGCCCATGTGCCGGAGGAGGTCGAGTTCGCGACCAAGCCCCGGCTCGCGCTGGACATGGCCGAGCGCGCCATCGCGGCGGGCGTGCCCTTCTCCTGGGTGGTCGGCGACACCGTCTATGGCACAGGCGAGGTTGAGATGGCGCTGCGCCGTGCCGGCAAGGGCTACGTGCTCGGGACCGCTGCCACGCAGCCCTTCAACGCGTGGATCAACAAGCCCCTGATCTCTGGCACTGCCGAGGAGATCGCCCACGGTCTCGACGCCTCCGCCTGGCTGCGCCTGTCCGCAGGCGCGGGCACCAAGGGCGCACGGCTCTATGACTGGGCCTATGTGGAGCTTGCCGACCTTGACGCAGAGGAGTGCAGCGAGGCGCTGAGCGGGCTGTGGACGCGTGGCCTGCTGATCCGGCGCAACCTCGCCGACGGCGCGCTCGCTTACTTCAGCACGTGGTGCCCGGCCGGGATCGGCATCGAGACCTTGGTCGCCGTCGAGGGCAGCCGCTGGACCATCGAGGACGCGTTCGAGACCGCCAAGACCGAGCTCGGCCTCGACCACAACGAGACCCGCTCCTGGCACGGCTGGCACCGGCACGTCTCGCTGGTGATGCTGGCCTTTGCCGTGCTGGCACGGGTGCGCCAGCAGGCGAACCAGGCACCCCCAAAAACGCTGCCGCGCCTGCCGCGGACACGTGCGCTCTCATCCGCTGGTCGGTCCAGGAGATCCGCCGCCTAGCGATGCGCCTGGCCCAGCGACGCATCCGCCCCGCCCTCGTGATCGCCTGGTCAGTCTGGCGACGAGCGCACCAAACCACCGCAAAGCGCTCGCATCTGAAACGGAATGTGCAACTGTAGTGCTAAGTCCTTCACCACCGTCCCGGCCGGCTACACCGGCGGCGCCGTCTGGAGCAGCGGCTCCGCCCTCGATATCGTGCGCGGCACGATCTACGTGGACACCGGCAACAACTACTCGCTGCCCGCCGCCTCAGCGTCCTGCGTGCAGCAAGCCGGCGGCAACATGCAGGCCATAACAACAAGCTCTACGCCTTTGGCCTGCCCGGGACGCCGTACGAGGATCGAGGCCAGCCAGCTCCGGCGCTCGACCCTGGTTCCGTGCCCGGAGCTGCCCGGCATCCGACTAGGAGATCGAGCACAAGCTCTCGCGGAAGCGGGCGGGATCGGCGCCGTCGAGCAGGCTTTCTAGCGTCTCGTGCGTGCCCTCCCAGACCGGGACGGCCCGCGCGAGCAACGCCATTCCCACGGGCGTCAGCGTCAGCCTCCGGCCGCGCCGGTCCGCCGCATCCGCTGCCACCTTCACTAGGCCGCGGCGCTCCAACGGCTTGAGCGCGGCGGTGAGGGTCGTGCGATCCATCGCCAGCAGCGATGCTACCGCGCCCATCGTCGGCGGGTCCGGCCTGTTCAGCGCTATCAGGAGCGAGAACTGGCCATTCGTCAGGCCGATGGGGCGCAGAGCCTCGTCGAAGCGCCGCGCCAGCGCCCGAGCTGCGCGCTGGACGTGGAGGCACAGGCACGTGTCGCGCACCAGCAGCGTTGTTTCGAATGGGACTTCAACCGTGTTTGACATGCGTCTGATATGTTGATATCAACTCTTTAGGCAAGGGACGGCCTGCAATCTTACCTTCGCGCGGGACAGGAGACGCGTATCATGCAGCACAATCGAATTGTCTCGCGCGACGAGTGGCTCGCCGCGCGCCGGGCGCTGCTCGTCAAGGAGAAGGAAGCGACGCGGCTGCGCGACGAGGTGAATGCCGAGCGCATGGCGCTTCCCTGGGTCAAGGTGAAGCGAGCCTACGCGTTCGACGCGCCCGGCGCCCGGAAGAGCCTCGCCGACCTATTCGACGGCCGCAGCCAGTTGATCGTCTATCACTTCATGCTGGGCCCGGACTGGGCGGCGGGATGCCCGGGGTGCTCCTTCCTCGCGGATCACCTCGACGGCGCATTGCCGCATCTGGAACACCATGATGTCAGCTTGGTCGCGGTCTCCCGCGCGCCGCTGGCGAGAATCGAATCCTACAAGAGAATGCCCAGCGCGTGCCGCGCACCGCCTCGGAGGAGAAAATGGGTCCGTAGTGGAACGGCGGACGGCGCCTCCAACATGTCGATCGGCGGACGTGTGGAGGCCGATAGTGGGTAGGTGGCATCCGACCCCGGACAAGAGATCGGTCCGCGCCGCGCTCAGGGACCACCGAAGGTCGCGGCCGGCTCGTCCGGCCAGCACGTGGGCCAGCCTCTGTTTACAGTCCTGCGGCGCCTCGTCCGCCACCCGTGTTGTTGGAGGTGGCAATGGACGCACTCATCGAACGCGCCGCCGGGCTGGACGTGCACCAAGGCTCGGTGGTGGCCTGCATCATCCTCGGCGCGGCAGGGCGCCGGCCGACACGCGAGACGCGAACCTTCGGCACCATGCGCCAGGACCTCGCGGCCTTGCGCGCCTGGCTGCTCGAGAACGGGGTTACCCACGTCGGCATGGAGGGGACCGGCGTCTACTGGCAGCCGGTGCATGCTGCCCTGGAGGGTGCTTTCATCCTGGTCGTGGGCAACGCCTCGCACATGCGCAACGTGCCCGGACGCAAGACGGACGTGAAGGACGCGGAGTGGATCGCCGACCTGGTCCGCCACGGGTTGGTGCGCGCCAGCTTCGTGCCGCCGCCAGAGGTCAGGATCCTGCGCGAGCTGGTGCGCCACCGCAAGGCATTGGCCGGCAATCAAGCAGCCGAGCGCAACCGCACGCTCAAGCTGCTGGAGAGTGCGGGCATCAAGCTCGCAGGCGTGATGAGCAGCGTGTTCTGCGTCTCCGGCATGCTGATGCTGCGGGCGCTGGCCGAGGGCAGCACTGACGCTGCCACCATGGCCGACCTGGCCAAGCGGCGGCTACGGTGCAAGCGCGACAGGCTCGCCTTGGCGCTTGACGGCTCCCTCGCCGAGCATCAGCGCCTGCTCCTCAGGATGCACATCCGCCGCCTGGAAGAGATCGAGCGTGATCTCACCGAGGTGGAGGCAGCGATCACTGCCGCCATGTGCCCCTTCGCCGCCCAGCAAGCCTTGCTGGTCACCATCCCCGGCGTGGACGCGCTGACGGCTGCGGCCATCGTCGCCGAGATCGGGGTGGACATGACCGTCTTCGGCACCGCCCAGCGCCTGGCCGCCTGGGCCGGGCTCTGTCCGGCCAATCACGAGAGCGCGGGCAAGCAGAAGCGGCGCGGCACCCGCAAGGGCAACCCTTACCTCAAGGCCACGCTGGTCACCGCCGCGGTCTGCGGCGGGCGGACCAAGGGCACCTATCTGCGCGACAAGTTCCATCGGCTGCGGGCACGCATGGGCGTGAAGAAGGCCGCCGTGGCCATCGCGCACAAGATCCTGGTCGCGGCCTTCCATATGCTCCAACGCGGCGTCGCCTTCGCTGACCTCGGTGCCGACTATCTCGACCGCATCGATAAGTATCGCACCGCCAAGCGCCTGGTCCGCCGCCTCGACGCGCTCGGCTACGCCGTCATGCTTCGCCCCAAGCCCGCAGACTGAGCCCGCCGTGCCACATCAGCACCCCGGCCCAGGTCCACCTGCGTGAATTTTCGGGCCAGCCGCATGGGCTGGCGTTTCCCCTGGGTCTCGTCCTTCGGCAGCGACTTCAACTTCGACTTTCATGTTTCCTTCACGCCGCAGCAGCTCGCGAAAGACACTGTCGTCTACAATTTCACAGACATCAGGGCCACCCAAGCGCACGATGAGCTGCCGGGCCTGAGCGCCTTCTACAAGGATGAGGCCGGCGACGTTTTCCACACCTACTCCTCGTACGCACGGGGACCTGAGGAGCTGATCGGCACTCTCATGATCCTGGATCGGGCGCCGAAGGGGCGCAACGAAGCGACCACCATGGATTTCGTGCGCCGGCACGACGAGTATGAGGATGCGTCCCGTATGCCGTCCTGCTGTGCCGAGTCGCCGCATGTCTAGCGGAGTGCCGGTGGAGAGCGGAATGGCGCGGGGCGCTGCAAGCTCGGCACCGCGATGGGAGCGCATCGGCGACGTCCTGCGCGGCCATGTGGAACGTGGCGAGGTGGCGGGCGTCGTCGCGCTCGTGGCAACGCGGGACTCCGTCCACGTGGACGCCATCGGTGCGGCGGATCTCGCTAGCGGCGCGCCGATGCGGCGCGACACCATCTTCCGCATCGCTTCGATGACGAAGCCGATTACCGCGGCAGCGGCGATGATCCTCGTCGAGGAGGGGCGGATCGCACTGCGAGATCCGGTGGAGAGATGGCTACCGGAGCTAGCCGACCGTCGAGTACTGCGCTCGGTCGGCAGCGCGCTCGACGACACCGTGCCCGCGCGCCGGGCGATCACCCTGGATGACCTGCTGACATTCCGGCTCGGACTCGGTGCGGTTATGGCACCGCCCGGCCGCTACCCCATACAGTCCGCGATGGCAGAGCTCGGCGTCGCTCCCGGCCCGCATCAATTGCCCTTCGGCGCTGACGAGTTCATGGCGCGCATCGGTCGTCTGCCGCTCATTCACGAGCCGGGCGAGCGCTGGATGTACCATACCGGCATAGACATCCTGGCAGTCCTGATCGCCCGGATCGCGGAGATGCCGCTCGAGGCTCTCCTTCGCGAGCGCATCTTCGCGCCGCTCGGGATGCGGGACACCGGGTTCAGCGTGCCCGGCGGCTCGCTTGACCGGCTCGCGACCTGCTACGCCTGGGATGACGGGCGCGGTGAGCTAACGGTGTGGGATGCGGCGCGCGGCGGCCTCTATACGCAACCGCCTGCATTCCCGAACGCGCTGGTCTCGACTGCGGACGACTATCTCGCCTTCGCGCGCATGATGCTCAATCGCGGGCGGCACGAGCGCGGGCGGGTGCTGGCGCCCGAGAGCGTCCGGCTCATGATGAGCGACCACATCACGCCGGAGCAAAAAGCCGCCTCGCCCTTCTTCCCCGGCTTCTGGGCTCATCACGGCTGGGGGTTCGGCGGTGCCGTGAAGACGGCGCGCGGCGGGGGTGCCGCAAACCCGGGCAGCTATGGCTGGATGGGCGGATTCGGCACGAGCGTGCTGGTCGATCCGGAGGCGCAGCTGACGACGATCCTGCTCACGCAACGTCTGATGCGTAGTGCCGACGACACGGCGATCACCGAGGAATTCCAGGCCCTGGCCTATCAGGCAGTCGAGGCCTGAGACCGATCTGACAACAACCAGGAGAAGCAGCATGTCCGCATTCCACGGCAAGTTCGTCTGGTGCGAGCTGATGACTACCGATCCGGCCGCCGCGACGGAATTCTATCGCGCCGTGATCGGCTGGGGCGCGGCGGACGCCGGGATGGCTGACCGGCAATACACGATCCTAAGTGCCGGCGAAATGCCGGTTGGCGGCCTCATGGAACTGCCCCGGCCCGCGCGCGACGGCGGCGCGCGGCCCGGCTGGATCGGGTATATCTGGGCTGACGACGTCGATGCCGCCGCCGCGAGCGTCAAGGATGCCGGCGGCGCTATCCATCGCGCTTCCGAGGACATCCCCGGCGTCGGCCGCTTCGCCACCGTGAGCGACCCGCAGGGCGCCGTCTTCACGCTGTTCCGGGGCTTGGAAACAGGACAGGCGCCGCCCGCCGCCGGCAACACGCCGGGCCGCGTCGGCTGGCACGAGTTGTGCGCCGCCGACCAAGAGGCGGCCTTCGCGTTCTATGCCGGGCTGTTCGGCTGGACGAAGGCGGAGGCGATAGACATGGGCCCGATGGGGACATACCAACTCTTCGCCACCGGCGGCGCGCCCGTCGGCGGCATGATGACCCGGAGCGAGTCGATGCCCCCGCCATCCTGGCTCTACTATTTCAATGTGGACAGCGCCGAGAAGGCCGCAAGCCGCGTCCGGGACGCCGGCGGTCAGGTTGTGAACGGCCCGCACGAGGTTCCAGGCGGAAGCTGGATCGTGCACTGCTTGGATCCGCAAGGCGCGATGTTCGCCGTGGTCGGCCCGGAGCGCTGACCGGATCGCTTTGGAGAGGACGTGAACGCTGACGCACCCGGATGGCTGTTTTCCGTCTTCGCGTTCGCCCTCTCCATGTCGGGCACGCCGGGGCCGAACAACGCCATGGTTGCGGCATCAGGTGCGACGTTCGGCTTCGCGCGCACCGTGCCGCACCTGCTCGGCGTCGCGGTCGGCTTCCCGGCCATGCTGCTCGTCGTGGCACTCGGGGCGGGCGACGTGATGCGCACCGCCCCTTCCCTGCACGAGATCCTGAAGTGGGTGGGTGCCGCTTATCTGCTCTGGCTGGCCTTCAAGATCGCGACGGCACGACCCTCCGCCGCCGAGACCGGCTGCACCCGGGCGAGGCCCCTCACCTTCCTGCAAGCTGCCCTGTTCCAATGGGTGAATCCCAAGGCCTGGATCATCGCGCTCGGCGCGATCGCGACCTACACGACCAGCAGCAATCTCACCCTCCAAGCCGTGGTGCTGGCCGCCATCTTCGTGACGGTGACGGTGCCCTCCCTCGCGTTCTGGACCATGACGGGGGTCGGCGCTGCACGCGTGCTGCGCACTGGGCGAGCGTTGCGAGCGTTCAATCTCGCAATGGCGGCATTGCTGGTCGTATCGCTCCTGCTGCTGCTCCGTGACGGCTGACTCGTCTCACCGCGTTCGTGCGTCAGGGTGCGCGTTTCGCCCTCGCGCACGGACCGGCCGAGACTTGCAGCGCCCCCAAGTCAAGGCGGCCGACCCGCGCCCGCCCGCAGTAGTCATCTGTGACGTCGCGCCTCGGGTCTCCCTTGCCGGTGAGCAGGCCAAGGTCGCCCTTCGGACGCAGATCGCCACGGATCGGGTCCTGAAACCAAGCAGCGAACTGCGCGAGCGAGACGTCGGTCAGGTTATCCCTACCCACGAAGCTGCCGCCGTCGCGCTCCCGGATCCTGGACGAGAGTACGTTGCCTTGGGCCTCGCCGGTCGAGCTCGCGAAGCGGAAGGCGATCTCCTGGGTGGCGATCAGCGTGTTGTAAAGGAGCTTCGTGTCCCTGGCCCGGTTGAGATAGATGCCGTCGTCGGAGCAGTTCGCGACGATGTTGTTCCGCATGATCCCGCCCTCGACCTCGGGATCGCACGCGACCGCGGCGTTCCAGGCGGGCGCGCACAGCGCCGGGTCCATGCCGCCGCCGCCGAACGAGAGGCCGACCCTCGCGCCGCCGGTCGTGTCCTGGTCGGCGCAAAGGACGAGGTTGCGCTCGAAGATCGGCCGCCGCGAGCCGCCCTTGACGAAGGCGCCGTAGCTGACCTGATTGCCCAAGGTCTTGTGGAAGTCGCGGATCAAGTTGCCGCGCACCACCCAGTCATCCACGGCATCGATATCGACCGGCGTCACAGGACCCGGCGTCCGGCGAGGGTGCGTTTCGAGCATCTCGTTCCCGGCAACCAGCCCACCGTTGGGCTGGGTGTGCTCGGCGTCCGCATTCACCTTGAGGTGGGCGTTGAAGTCGGCGATGCGGTTCCGGAGGAGCTGGAAGCCGGTTGCCCGGCCGACGACGTGGAAGGCGTGCTCGCAATCGGCGTCGTCCGGGCAAACGCCCCTGATATCGAGTCCCACGAAGCGCCAATTGGGAGCGCTAACCGAGAATGCCTCGACCGCCGACGACTCGATCCGCGCGCCGAGCGGCCGCGCGGCGCGGACCACGATGGGCGCCGCCGCGGTCCCGGCGTTCGCGCAGTTGACCCCATGGCCGCCGTGAAGCTCGTAGAGGCCGTTGGCGAGCACGATCTCGTCGCCGGGCCGCGCGGCGCGCAATAGCGGCGATCAACCCCGCCGTGCTGTCCACGGGGACGGTGCGTGCCCTCGTCACGCTGAGCGGGACAAGACCGAGAAGCATCCCCAGGATGAGCTTGGTGCCTGTTCGCATGGCGCCATGCTAGCAACGCGTGCTGCTCACTGAGAAGCCATCGCGCGGTCGGCGGCAGCGCAACGCACGTGCGTCTCGTTCGTTGGGTAATGGCAGACCCGTGACAGGGAGACGAACCATGCTGCACGGGCAGATGCCCGAGCCAGTCCCGGAGCCCGAGCCCCCGCCCGTGGAGGAGCCGGATTCGCCGCCGCCGGTTGAGGAGCCGCCTCCCGGTGAGCCTGTTCCAACCTCGCCGATTCCTGACCGGTTGGCGAAGTAGGGCGCCGGCCTATGGCGTAGGAGTGAAGCCGCCCTCGAGTCCGTATGGGCTTCGACTACGCCGGGACCGACGGACGTCCCGCCGAGCCCGGCGAGGCGGTCGCCGCCTTCGGCAGTGGTTGGAAAGCGAGAGGCTGGGACGCCGGCCCGGCCAGTGTCATACTCGCACCGTCAGCCTGCTCGATGCGAGGGATGCGATGGCGGCCGGAGCAACGTGGATCGAGGCCGCCCTGAACGGTCCGTGGGGACGAGATCGTCAATCCGGCATTCCGATCACCGTCGAGGAGATCGTGGCGGACGGTCTCGCCGCGGCGGCGTCGGGTGCTGCTATCCTGCACCTGCACGCGTATGACGCGGCGACGGGGCGGCAGCGGGACGACTGGGAGATCTACGCCCGCATCATCGAGGGCATCCGCGCCCGCAGCGACGCCCTCGTCTATCCAACGATCCCCCTTGCGGGCTCGGCCTATGCGGACAGGGCAGGCGGGCCAGGCGCGCGTTTCGTCCACGCCGAGGAGCTGGCGCGGCGCGGCCTGATCGAGATCGCGGTCGTGGACCCGGGGACGGTGGATTTCCTGCGCTTCGCCGAGGCAGCGCGGCCCGGCACCGGCTTTGTCTACCGCAACGAGCCGGAGGAGGTTCGGGCGGGATTGCAGATCTGCGCGCGCCACCGCGTCCGGCCGGGCTACGCGATTTACGAGCCCGGCTTCACGCGCCTGGGCGCGGCGCTGGCGCGGGCCGCAGCGCCCGGCGTGCCGACGCCTCTCTACCGCTTCATGTTCTCGGACGAGTTCGCCTGGGGGTTCCCGCCGCGCGAGCGGTACCTGGAGGCCCATCTGGCGCTGCTCGCTGAGGCGGCGCCGGGCGCGCCCTGGATGGTGGCCGGGCTGGGGGTGGACGTGACGCCGCTCATCGCCGGGGCCGTGGCGCAGGGCGGGCACGTGCGGGTCGGGCTGGAGGACGCCCCGTGGGGATCGGCGCTGCCGAACCGGGCCTGGGTCAAGGCAGCGGTGCAGGCCGTGCGCGCGGCCGGCGGCGAGCCGGCGACGCCGGCAGAGGTGCGAACGGCGCTGGCGGCGTGCGACGCTCAAATTCCGTAACGACTCTACAACTGGCAGGGACAGGAAGCGCCGTCAGGAGCCGTACCGCACGCAGCTCACTCGCCCAGCCCCTTGGCAT
>CAWIUA010000041.1:0-131867 GCA_963839135.1 uncultured Alphaproteobacteria bacterium | reverse complement strand
GGAGACGTTGAGCCGCACGAGGGGACGCAGGTCGGCGACGCGCGTGCCGTCCGCCCGCACCACCTGCACTGCCTGCCACTCGCCGGCGATCGAGGCCATGACTTGCTTGACGCGGGAGTCCTTGCCGCGGGCGTAGGAATCCATGGCCGCGAGCAGCGCGGTCCGCTCGGAGAAGGGCTGCTCGGTGAGCGGGTTCGCGTCCGATAGAGGCGCGCGTTGGTGGCGCGGGGCGGATCGCCCGCCTGCCCGGTGCGCCCGCCGCGCACGGCCGAGACGGTTCCCGCCGCGCGGCCCAGCGCTGCTTTCGAGATTTCGCCCGCGTGCGCGTAGCCGGTCTCCTCGTCGAGGACCGCGCGCAGGCCGAAGCCGAGCGACGTTTCGAGCTCGCGGTGCGGATGCGGCCCTCTTCGAGGGTGACGACCTCGCTCTCCCGGTATTCGAGGAAGAGCTCGCCGTCGTCGCAGCCGTCAAGGGCGCCGCGGACGATGTGCTCGGCGTCCGCCCGGTCGAGGTCGGCGCCGGGCCGGTCGAAGAAGAGGGTGTCGGTCGCGTCGAGCGGATGTGTCTGGGCCATGACGCTCAACGTAGGCTCGGCGGGGGCGGGATCAACGAGCCGGCGTCAAGTATGTTGGCAAGCCCCAACACTTTCGCCACCAGGGGCCAGTTCGGGACAGGTAAGAGACGTCGGACCGGTCTCACGCGCCGACGTAGCGCGCGCGGGGTCGTATCAGGGGCTGATCCTTCCGCTGCTCCAGGGCGTGCGCGATCCACCCCGCGACCCGCCCGGCGGCAAACAGGCTCATGGCGGCTCCGAGCGGCAGCCCGAGCCGGTGCTCAAGCGCGACCATGGCGACGTCGATCATGGCACGCTGCCCCGTGAGCTCCTCGCCCGCGGCGATCAGCTTGTCCCATTGCTCGTGAGGGCCGAGGGCGGCCAGCAGGTCCGCTGCCCGCGGATCGCCCCCGGGATAGAGGCGATGGCCGAAGCCGGGCAGCTGCTCGCCGCGCGCGAGGCGCGCCGCGAAGGTCTGATGCGGGTCCCGCAAGGCGCCGGGCTCGGTCACCACTGCCCGCACGCGGTCGGTGAACGCGCCATGGCTCGGGCCGGTCAGCGCCGCGAGGCCAGCTAGGACGCAGGCGGCGAGCGAGGCCCCGGTCGCAGCGACGACGCGCACCGCGAACGTCGAAGGGTTAAGTTCGTGGTCGGCGCACAGCACGAGCGCACGGCGCACTAAGTCGGCCCCTCGGCGTCGAGGCCCCAAGCGCGTGCGAAGACGGCGTGGATCGGTCCGGTCCCATCCGAACCGGCGATGGCTTCGGCCGCGCGGCGCAGCAGCCGCGCCGCTTCGCCGAACAGCGCGTCCTCGGCCCGCCCCCAGCTCGGAGGAGCCACGGTGGCATCGGCCGCGACGGCGATCAGACAACGCCCGATCGGCGAGGTGGACGCTGCGAAGAGAGGCGCTTGAACCGGAGGCGCCAACACGCACGGTCCCTCCCAGAGGAGTGCTGCGACCTCCTCGAGCGAGGCGGAGCCCGCCAGCACCGCCGCGTTCTGCCCGCGATAGAACAGATCGTCACCGATGCGGGTGATGGCGGACGCGAGCACCGGCTCGCCGAAGCGGACGGCGGCGGCCGCGACGTCCTTGCGCGCCCGGCCGCGCCGACGACGCTCGACGAGCCGGTCCAGGTCACGCCTGTCGTAGAGGCTACGCCGCGGGTCGCCAGGCGCCGGTTCGGCACGGACCAGCCCTCTGCTGACGTAAGCGTAGAGCGTCTGGCGGCTGACGCCGAGCAGCGCAAGTGCCGCCTCCACGGGGACGAGGTCGGCCGTGCGGGCGAGAGGCATCTCTACCTCGATACGTTGATCAAGTCGATCAAGATTGACACGTAGCCGATACGGTCCTCACTTGTCCAGCCAGTATGGGCGTGGAGGAAGCCATGCCGGTGTTGCACGCACCATCCAGTGTCCCTCGGGTCCTCGATCCGCTTGCGCCAGGCGACTCATCGGGTAGGGCCGTGCTCCTGGCGCTGCTTCGTCGCGGCATCGTGCTGCACGCGCCGATCGTCGCTGTCGCGGTCGTGTGGCTGCTGTTCTCGTCGCCTGCCCCGGTCTGGATGCGAGCGCTGGAAGCGGGAGCGGTCGCGGGTGGCTTCGCCTTGGCCTGCGTGAGCGTCGCCGCGATCGCCTACTGCTTCGTGCTGTCCGGCGTTCGACCGTTGTTGCGCGTGCACGAGGCGCTCCGGACCGATCGGTCCGAAGAACCTCTGCCGCGACGACGCCTGACGGCGATCGCGTTCTTGGACGTGGTCGGTTACTCGCGCCTGATAGGCGTGGACGAGGAGGCCACGCTGCGCGAGTGGGAGGCATTGCGGCGCGCGGTGATCGAGCCCCGGGTCGGTCTCTGGCGGGGTCGGGTCGTGAACCGGGCCGGGGACGGCATCCTCGTCGAGTTCCGCTGCGCCCTGGATGCGTTCCGCTGGGCGGTGGACGTGCAAGACGCTATTGCTTCGCGCGTCCACGCAGGCGCGCCCATGCAGGTGCGGATCGCCGCGCACCTCGGCGACGTGATCGCGTACGCCGACGGCGAGGTCGAGGGTGAGGGGGTCAACATCGCCGCCCGGCTCCAAGCCTACGCCGAACCGGGCGGCGTGATCGTCTCACGGGCGATGGCGGACGAAATCCTCAGAAGGACAGACACTGCCTTCGCGGACCTCGGGGAGCTTCGGCTCAGGAACATCGGGCGCCCGGTCCATGCATTCCGACTTCGCGGCGCCGAGGTGCCGCCGTTTCCCAAGCCCAGCCGCCCGTTCGCGGGCGGGATCGTGCCCGGCCCGACCGGGGCGGATGCGTAGCCGAACCGCGGCCGAAGCAGCGGGGGTGTTGAGTGCCTGTACAGCGTCTCTCGACCGCGAACTTCGCGTCGCTGTCTAACCCGGGGGTCACGTCGCTGCAGATGGTGTGGCCCGCAAACGCCCCCGATGCCCGGGTCACGATCACCCGCGTCACGATGGCGCCAGGGGCGATGTCTCGGCGCCATTCGCATCGGCATTCCGAGCAGACATGGGTCGTGGAAAGAGGGGCAGCGACGATGCTTCTCGCCGACGGCCAAACCCAGGTCATCAAGTCGGGCGAGGTTCTACGGACGCCCGCCGGGGAAGTCCACGGCGTGGTCAACACCGGGAGCCGGCCTTTCGTGTACCTGGCCATCACGGTGCCGCCCCAGGACTTCACGGCGGCATATCGTCATCGCTGCTGAGAGCCCCTGGTGGCAAAAGTGTTGTGTCGGGGCCGTGTTGCGTGTGCAGGGCCACGAGCGCCGCCGTGAGCACGCCGACGGCGACGAGCTGGTGCAGCGCGCCGAGGGCGACGGGCACGACGAGCAGCAAGGTCGCGATCCCAAGTCCGTATTGCAGCGCTACCGCGCCGGCAAGGGTGAGCAGGGCCGTGCGCGTCGCACCCTTCGCACCCGAGCCCAGCCCGGCGGCGACGGCTCCGAGTGCCGCCAACGCCGTCAGCGTCGCGAGCAGGCGATGGTCGAACTGCACGGCGGCGACGTTCTCGAACAAGTTGCGCGCCCAGGGGCTGAGGAGGGCGTAACCCTCCGGGACCAGGTGCCCGTCCATGAGCGGGAAGGTGTTGTAAACCAGCCCGGCGTGCGTGCCGGCGACGAACCCGCCCGCGAGGATCGTGAGCGGCACGAGGATGCACGTGAGAGTGAGCAGCCGCCGCGGCAGCGCGGCGAGGCGCGGCGGCGGAGCGGTGCGCCAGAGGTCGAGCGCCGTCCAGAGGATGGCGGCGTAGAGCAGCAGGGCGAGTGCCAAATGCACGACGAGGCGGTAGGCCGAGACGGAGGTGCTGTCCGCGTCGAAGCCGCTTGCGACCATGATCCAGCCGACCAGGCCCTGCAGCCCGCCTAGCACGAACAGGACCGCGAGCCTGGGGACGAGCCGGCGCGGGATCTGCCCCCGCACCGCGAACCAGACGAGGGGGACGAAGAACACGAGTTCGATCAGCCGACCCCAGAGCCGGTGCACCCACTCCAGCCAGAAGATGCGCTGGAACCCGGCAAGCCCGAAGCCCTCGTGCAGGAGCTTGTATTGAGGGATCTGCTCGTAGAGGTGGAAGAGCCGCTCCCAATCCGCATGGTTGAGCGGCGGCAGCGCTCCGCTGAGCGGCGCCCATTCCATGATCGAGAGGCCGGAGCCGGTCAGCCGCGTGGCACCGCCGAGCGCCACCATGACCGCGAGCATGGCGCAGACGGCGAAGAGCCAGAGGGCGACGGGCCGGGTGCTGCGCCGGGCTGCGAGGGCGGGAGAGAGTCTACGGCGCGCGAGGATAGTGCTCATCGCCGCCCTTTATGGCGCGCGCACGGTCCGGGGCAAGGCTGCGCTCTGCCGCGCGGCTGGCACGGACAGCAGTTCTTGCAGCTCAGTCCGCTGCCGGACGAGATCGGTGATCGTGTAGCGGTCGAGCGCGGCGAGGAATGCCTGCCGCGCCTCGTGCAGCGCGTTGCGCAGGCCGCAGGCTGTCAGGATGGGGCAAGGAACGCACAGCGGCTCGAAGCAGGGCACGAGCGCCAAGTCGGGCTCCGTGCGCCGCACCACATCGCCCAGTCGGATCTGCTCGGCGGGCTTGGCTAGCCGCAGACCACCTCCTTTCCCGCGTATAGTTGCTATGTAGCCAGCCAAACCGAGCTGGTGTGCGACCTTGGTCAGGTGGTTCTTGGCAATGTCATAACTAGTTGCAACCTCGCCGATAGTGGCGCGACCGTCATCCTTGAGCGCGAGATACATCAGCAGGCGAAGCGAGTAGTCGGTGTAGACAGTCAGGTGCACGGTGGGTCGGCTCCGGGGGCGACGCGGGTCGCCGGGATGTGAGAGACAAAAGATATATAGCGGATATTGCTTTCCGGCGAGATCGGGATAAGGTGTATGCCGTATCCATGTCTTAGCGTCTTGACGTCGGGGTAACGGGCGATGCTCGAAGATGGATCATCCGTTGAGGTCGCGAATGCGCCGGATGGTGGCCGTTTCAGCCAACCCTCGGAGGAGGGGATCCGCCGCTTAGTGGGGCAGTTCTACGCGCGGGTTCGTCGCGATGCAGTGCTCGGGCCGGTGTTCTCGCGCACGCTTGGTGACGACGAAGCGGCCTGGGACGCGCATCTCGCGCGGCTGCACGATTTCTGGTCCTCGGTGATGCTGACGAGCGGGCGCTATCACCGCGACCCGTTCTCGGCACATCTGCGCTTGCCCGATCTCGTGCCCGGCATGTTCGACCGTTGGCTCGCGCTCTTCGAGGAGACCTGTGCGGAAGTGTTCGAACGAGAGGCGGCCGCAGCATTCCGCGACCGTGCCGAGCGCATCGCGCGCAGCCTGCGCATGGGCCTGTTCGAGCGACTGCCTGCACGGAGGCGCGCATGACCTACATCGCGCGGAGGCGCGCATGACCTATGTCGTCATAGAGAGCTGCATCCGCTGCAAGTACATGGACTGCGTCGAGGTTTGCCCGGTGGACTGCTTCTACGTGGGCGAGAACATGCTCGTCATCCATCCCGACGAGTGCATCGACTGCGGCGTGTGCGAGCCGGAGTGCCCGGTGGAAGCCATCGTGCCCGACAGCGACGACCGCGCGAGCGCCTGGGCGGAGCGCAACCGCACCTTTGCCCAAGCCTGGCCCAACATCACCCGCAAGGGCGAGCCGCTGCCGGATGCCGACGAGTGGAAGGACAAGCCCGGCAAGGAGGCCTTGTTCTCGCCAGAGCCGGGCAGGGCGGCATGACCGGCGCCACGAGCTTGGACCCGCGGGACCGAGCCGCCCGGGAAGCCATCGAGGTCCGGATCAAGCGAGTCTACGAACCACCTGCATCCAGCGACGGCGTCCGTGTGCTGGTGGACCGCCTGTGGCCGCGTGGACTGAGTCACCACGAGGCGCAGGTCGATCTCTGGCTCAAGAATGTCGCACCGAGCGCAGACCTGCGCCGCTGGTTCGGTCACGATCCTGCGAGATGGCAAGGCTTCGAGGAGCGCTACCGGGCGGAGCTGACGAGTAATCCGGCGTTGGACGAGCTGCTTGCCGTCGTCAGGCAATACAAGCACGTCACACTGCTATTCGCGGCGCGCGACACGGAGCGCAACAACGCTGCCGTGCTGCAGGCCCTCTGCGGGTGAGGCCAGCCGTGACGGGTTTGGATGTCCACCGGGCAGGCCGAGGTCGCGGCCTTGCGCTTTTCTGGGCGCTTTTCTGAGCGCTTATCTGGGCTGGGATGGTGCTTGGCGTCTCCTTCCTGGCCACGCTGGCCAAGTTCCTGGCGCCCTCGCTGCCGCGGCCGGTCGCCCTCGATGTCGGCCGGCACACCTTCCGAATGTTCGGCCGGGTCGAAGCAGCGCTCGCGGCACTTCTCGGGCTGCTTGCGGCGGGCTCGAAACGTCGGCGACTGTTCGCTCTTGCGCCGGGCCTCGTCGTGCTGGCACAGACGCTCTGGCTGCGGTCCCTGCTGGACGCGCGGACGCGGCAGGTCATCGCAGGCAGGGAGTTGCCGCCGCCTGACCTGCACTTGGGCTATATACTCGGCGAGTTGGCCAAGCTTGCCGCCCTGCTGGCCTTGGGGCTGACGGCCTCGCGGTCACGCGACCGTTGAGGGGCGGCGATGCTGGACCTGGGATGCAATTCAGACCCGGATGTTGAGCCATGCACCTCGACCCGCTTCTCCTGTCCCGTCTTCAATGGGCTTGGGTAATCGCCTGGCACATCCTGCTGCCAGCGTTCACCGTGGGCCTGGCGTCCTACATCGCCGTGCTGGAGGGCCTCTACTTCTTGACCGGGCGGGAGATCTGGTTCCGGATCTCGGGCTTCTGGACCAAGATCTTCGCCGTCTCCTTCGGCATGGGCGTGGTCTCCGGCATCATCATGCCGTTCCAGTTCGGCACCAACTGGGCGCGCTTCTCGGACATGACCGCGAACGTGCTCTCACCCATGCTGGCCTACGAGGACCTGACGGCCTTCTTCCTCGAAGCTTCGTTCCTCGGCGTGCTCCTGTTCGGACGTTCGCTGGTCCCGCGCTGGATGCATTTCGTCGCCGCCCTCATGGTCGCGGCCGGCACCCTGTTCTCATCGTTCTGGATCCTGTCCGTGAACAGCTGGATGCAGACGCCGGCAGGCTACACGGTCGGTCCTGACGGGCGCTTCTTCCCCAAGGACTGGCTCGCGATCATCTTCAACCCGTCCTTTCCCTACCGCCTCGCCCACAACGTCACGGCGTTCTACATCACGACCGGCTTCGTCGTGCTCGGGGTCGGCGCCTACCTCGTCCGCCGCGGCCGGGACACCGACGCCGAGGCGGCGCGCCTGATGATGCGGATGGCGCTCGGCCTCCTGATCGTGCTCGTGCCGCTGCAGATGGTGCTGGGCGACCAGCACGGGCTGAACACGCTCGAATACCAGCCCACCAAGCTCGCCGCCATCGAGGGGCGTTACGATACCCAGCGCCCGACGCCGCTGACCCTGTTCGGCATCCCCGACGACAAGGCCGGCGTGATGCGCTACGCCGTCGAGGTTCCCCGCCTCGGCAGCATCATCCTGACCCATACCTGGGACAGAGACATCAAGGGGCTGAAGACCTGGCCAGCCGATCGCTGGCCGCCCGTCGCCTTCCCCTTCTTCGGCTTCCGAGTCATGGTCGGCATCGCCTTTCTCATGCTCGCCATCGTTGTGACGGGCCTGGCTCTCCGGCTGCGCCGCCGCCTGTTCGAGGCGGCCTGGTATCTGCGGCTATGCCAATGGACGGCATCGCTGGGCTTCATCGCGGTGCTCGCGGGGTGGATCACCACTGAGACGGGCCGCCAGCCGTGGACTGTTTATGGCCTGATGCGGACCGCGGACTCGGCCTCGCCCTCGCTCACGGGCGGAGACGTGCTGGGATCGCTCATCGCGTACATTGCGGTCTATCTTATCATGTTCCCGACCGGCATCGCGTTCATGGCGGGGCGCGTGCGCGCGGGCGTCGGGCTTGCTGAGACGCCAGAGGAGCCGGTCGAGGGCTTCCAGCCGAAAGCGCCCGTCAAGGCCGCGCCCGCCCCCGCCGCGGAGTAGTCTCATGGCTGGTGAACTCACGTTCAGCGTGCTGCCGGTCTGGATCGCGATCCTAGCGGCAGGTGTGTTCTTCTACGTGCTGCTCGACGGCTTCGACCTCGGTGTGGGCATCCTCTACGGGTTCGCGCCCGACGAGGCGTCGCGGCAGCTGGTGATGAACTCCATCGCCCCGATCTGGGACGGTAACGAGACTTGGCTGATCCTGGGCGGGGTGGGGCTGCTCGCGGTGTTCCCGCTGGCGTTCGCAATCATCATTCCGGCGGTCTATTTCCCGGTGCTCTTGATGCTCCTGGCGCTCGTCTTCCGCGGCGTTGCCTTTGAGTTCCGCTTCAAACAGCCCTGGATCAGCCGTTTCTGGGGGCGCGGCTTCTGTATCGGCTCGGCGCTGGCCGCGTTCGCGCAAGGGGCGGTGCTCGGTGCCTTCATCCAGGGCTTCAGGGTGAACGGGCGCAGCTTCGGCGGCTCCTCGTTCGACTGGCTGACGCCGTTCTCGGTGCTGACCGGAGTGGCGCTCATGCTCGGCTACGGGCTGCTGGGTGCAGGCTGGCTGGTCATCAAGACGGAGGGCGAACTGCAAGCCTGGGCGCGGCGCATGGGAGAGCGGTGCTTCCTCGGCGTGCTCGCAGCCATCGTTGCCGTCAGCATCTGGACACCGGAGATGGAGACGGACATCGCGCGCCGCTGGTTCTCCTGGCCTGACATCGCCTATCTCGCGCCGGTCCCCGTCCTTACGGCGCTGGCAGGCCTCGCCGAGTGGCGGGCGCTGCGCGGCGCGGGCGGCGACGCGGCCCCGTTCCTATGGGCCATCGTGCTGTTCCTGCTCTCCTATCTCGGCATCGCGATCAGCGTCTGGCCGATGATCGTGCCCTACCACTACACGTTCTGGGAGGCGGCTTCCGCCGAGGGCACGCAGGTGTTCCTGCTCATCGGCACCTTGTTCCTGCTGCCGATCATCGTGATGTATTCCGGCTGGTCCTACTGGGTGTTCCGCGGCAAGGTGCGCGGCGACATCGGCTATCACTGATCACGCCGACGCGGGCCGGACCCGGCTTGCCGCTCGGACGGCGCCGGTGCTACCCGCCCGGCGCGATGCCTTTTGCCCCGCTCCTCTCCGTCGTGGTGCCTGTGCGCAACGAGGGGGCCAACATCCTGCCGCTGATTGCTGAGATCCGCGCCGCCGTCGCCGCGATACACGCCCTTGGGGCGGCAGAGATCGTTTACGTGGACGACGGCAGCACTGACGACACAGCCGCGCATCTCGCCGCGGCGGCCGGTCAGCCCGGCGCGCCACTCGTCCGGCGGCGGCACCAGAGAAGCTTTGGCCAGAGCGCCGCCGTCTGCACCGGCGTCCGCGCCGCGCGCGGGGAGTGGATCGCGACGCTGGACGGCGACGGGCAGAACGATCCCGCGGACATTCCAGGTCTCCTTGCTCGCGCCAAAGAGGAAGACGGCGCCGGGCGCGGTCTCGTCCTCGTTGCGGGCCACAGGGTAACGCGGCGGGACACCTGGGCGAAGCGCACGAGTTCGCGCGTCGCGAACCGGGTGCGTGCCGGGCTGCTCGGCGATGCGACGCCCGACACGGGCTGCGGCCTGAAAGTGCTCCGGCGGGAGGTGTTCCTGGAGCTGCCGCACTTCGACCATATGCACCGTTTCCTGCCCGCCCTTGTGCTGCGGGCAGGCGGCCGTGTCGTCTCCGTTCCGGTGCGGCATCGGCCACGGCTGCGGGGGCGGTCCAACTATGGGGTGCTGGACCGGCTATGGGCAGGCGTATTCGACCTGGCCGGGGTCTACTGGCTTCAGCGGCGATGGCATCGGCCCGAGGTCGAGGAGCCGTGAGCACCTGGACGCGCCTGGCGTGGCGGCCCGCGCTGCTGGTGGCTGGCCTCGTCGGCGCCGGGCTGCTGCTGCGCGGGGCCGGGATAAGCGGCTTCGAGGCGACCGGGCGGCATGGACCGCTGGCCTACGTGCTGCTGGGCGCCACGGCGTGCGCGGCGGGCGTGCCGCGCCAGGCCGTGGCGTATGCGGGCGGGCTTGCCTGGGGGTTCTGGCCGGGTGCGGCGCTTGGGCTACTCGCGGAGGTGCTGGGATGCGCGGCAGCGTTGTTCTGGTCACGCCTCATCGCCCGGCGCTGGGCGGCGCGCCGGCTGCAGCGCCGGGCCGCGGGGCGCCTCGCCCGGCTCGACGCCTTTCTGGCGCGCAACCCGTTCACCGCGACGCTGACGCTGCGGCTGCTGCCCGTCGGCAGCAACATGGTTTTGAACCTCGCGGCCGGAATTTCCGCCGTGCCTGCAGTGCCGTTCCTTGCGGCGTCGGCGTTGGGCTATGTGCCGCAGACGGTGGTGTTCGCCCTGCTAGGGGGAGGTGTGCGCGTCGAGCACGGGCTGCAAGTTGCGCTTGCGGCTGCCCTCTTCGCGCTCTCGCTCCTCCTTGGTGCGGCCTTGCTGCGCCGCGGCCGGGTTCCGGTCGAGGGCTAGGGCGGTCTTGAAGCCCTCCAGGCTAGTGCAGGCGGAACTCCTTCGGGGAACTGAACCCGGCCGGCCGGATCAGGCTGCCTGAGGCTATCCTGACGGAATGCAGCTTGCCGTCCAGTTCGCGCTGCCAGAACCGCAGGAAACCCCGCAGGGTCGGGAAGCGCGGAGCAAGGTCCAGCTCCTGCCAAATATAGGTCTGCAGGAGACCTGGATGGTCAGGCATGTGGTAGAGGATCTCAGCCGTAGTCAGGCGGTAGCCTTCGAGTTGCAGGGCAAGCGTCATCGTGACTCCTCACTGTGGTGCCGGCGCTCCCTCCCTTCCTCGCGTCGGCATTTCCGCACCGGCGTGCGGCTCCGAATCCGGATCATGCGCTATCTGGGTGCGCGTAGAATAGAAAAAAAGAGCGGAAGCAGTAGCTTAGCACTCTCCATATGGAAGTGCTGCCAGCCGTGTTGACATGGCGCAGGCGCACCCCTAGATCGCTGGCACTCTCAGCGTGAGAGTGCTAACAGGCCGTTTCTGGCCGTTGGCATCGAGACCGCATGAGCCAGCCAGGAGGTTCAATGAAGTTCCGTCCCTTGCACGACCGGATCGTGGTCCGGCGCATCACCGCCGAGGAGAAGTCCTCCGGCGGCATCATCATCCCCGACACGGCCAAGGAGAAGCCGATGGAGGGCGAGGTGATCGCGGTGGGTCCCGGCGCGCGTGACGAGCAGGGCAAGATCCAGGCGCTCGACGTGAAGGCCGGCGACCGCGTGCTGTTCGGCAAGTGGTCCGGCACCGAGGTGCGCCTCGACAGCGAGGATCTCCTCATCATGAAGGAGTCCGACGTCATGGGCATCATCGAGGGCCAGGCCGAGAAGAAGAAGGCCGCCTAACTCTCTCCCCCTAGTCAAGGAAACAAACATGGCAGCCAAGGACGTAAAGTTCGGCGGCGACGCCCGCCAGCGCATGCTGCGCGGCGTGGACGTGCTCGCCGACGCAGTGAAGGTGACGCTCGGCCCCAAGGGCCGCAACGTGATCCTCGACAAGAGCTTCGGTGCCCCTCGCATCACCAAGGACGGCGTCACTGTCGCCAAGGAGATCGAGCTCGGCGACAAGTTCGAGAACATGGGCGCGCAGATGGTGCGCGAGGTCGCCTCGAAGACCAACGACATCGCTGGCGACGGCACCACGACGGCCGTCGTGCTCGCCCAGAGCATCGTGCGTGAGGGCGGCAAAGCAGTGGCCGCAGGCATCAACCCGATGGACCTCAAGCGCGGCGTTGACGTGGCGGTGAACGCCGTCGTCGAGGAGCTGAAGAAGCACAGCCGCAAGATCACGACCGAGGCCGAGACTGCCCAGGTCGGCACGATTTCGGCGAACGGCGAGGCCGAGATCGGCCGCATGATCTCCGAGGCCATGCAGAAGGTCGGCAACGAGGGCGTGATCACGGTCGAGGAGGCCAAGGGCATCCAGACCGAGCTCGACGTCGTCGAGGGCATGCAGTTCGACCGCGGCTACGTCTCCCCGTATTTCATCACGAACGCGGAGAAGATGACGGCCGAGCTCGGCGACCCGTACATCCTCATCCACGAGAAGAAGCTCTCTGGCCTGCAGCCGATGCTGCCGCTGCTCGAGGCGGTGGTGCAGAGCGGCCGGCCGCTGCTGATCATCGCCGAGGACGTCGAGGGCGAGGCGCTCGCGACCCTGGTGGTCAACAAGCTGCGCGGCGGCCTCAAGGTCGCGGCGGTGAAGGCGCCGGGCTTCGGCGACCGCCGCAAGGCCATGCTGGAGGACATCGCTGTCCTCACCGGCGGCCAGGTGGTCTCCGAGGACCTCGGCATCAAGCTCGAGAACGTGACGCTCCAGATGCTCGGCCGCGCCAAGCGCGTGCTGATCGAGAAGGAGAACACCACGATCGTCGAGGGCGCCGGCCAGCAGGAGGACATCAAGGGCCGCTGCAACCAGATCCGGGCGCAGATCGAGGAGACCACGTCGGACTACGACCGCGAGAAGCTGCAGGAGCGGCTGGCGAAGCTCGCGGGCGGCGTGGCGGTGATCCGCGTCGGCGGCGCCACCGAGGTCGAGGTGAAGGAGCGCAAGGACCGCGTTGACGACGCGCTTCATGCGACCCGTGCCGCGGTCGAGGAAGGCATCGTGCCGGGCGGCGGCGTGGCGCTGGCGCGGGCCAGCCTGGTCCTTGGGCAGATCAAGCCGGAGAACGAGGACCAGAAGTACGGCATTGAGATCGTCCGCAAGGCGGTGCAGTCGCCGCTGCGCCAGATCGCCGAGAACTCCGGCGAGGACGGTGCGGTGGTCGCCGGCAAGGTGCTCGACAACGGCGACTACAACTACGGCTTCGATGCCCAGGCCGGCGAGTTCAAGGACCTGGTCGCGGCCGGCATCATCGACCCGACCAAGGTCGTGCGCACGGCGCTGCAGGATGCGGCCTCGGTCGCGAGCCTGCTCATCACCACCGAGGCGATGGTCGCCGAGAGGCCGGAGAAGAAGGCCGCGGCGGGCGGACCGCCCGGCGGCGGCATGGGCGACATGGACTTCTAAGTCCAGTTTCGGCCAGAGGTGCAAAGGGGGGCGGGCCGCGAGGCCCGCCCTTCTTATGTCAGCACCCCTCCTAATTTCGGCGCTATGCGTGTCCGATCCGAGGCGTTACCGGCTCCGTCGCCGCGATTCCGCGGTCCGCAGCACTCAACGCTGCGACCCGGCGCGCTCCAGGGTAGCGGACGAAGCGGCGAGAGCGCTCCCGAGCCGCGCACCCGCGCTCTCACTAAACAGGGGAGACTCGCCGATGCGAAAGCCGCTCCAGGACCGCACGGCTCCAGGCGCGGTAGCTGGAACGAGACTTGGACAGCTTACGGTCTATGAGGACCTTGGACCGATGTTGACACGCGATTGAACACGTATGTGTAGACGGCCTGTCGCCGACCAGCGCCCCAGGCAGTGGATACGAGAGCCTAGAACGACCTCGATGCCCAAGTCCCTTACGACAGCGACCGTATCGTCGCGACTCGCGTCATCGGTCAGGATCACGCTGGCGACGATACCGAGCGGGATTTCCGCGTAGGCCCGCCGCAGCGCCCGCGCCGCATTATAGGCCGGCAGGACGACGGGCGCCTTCATCCAGCGATCATATCCGTCCTTGTAGCCCATCGTTGGATTCGTAGCCGTCTAGCGAGCGCGTTGCCAGGATCTTGAACAACAAGCATAGACACTCACGCCGGGCGCTGCTGGCAACCGGCGGCAGGGGTGTGTTAGACGCATGAGTCGGCAGAACAGTGATGAATCGAGGAACTCAGCCAGTGCGGCATGCTAGCGTAACGGCCAAGCATTCTCTCCTCGTTCTCGCAGGAACTACACTCCTGCTCTTGCCCGCCGTCTTCATTCGCCACCCGTTCATCTATTGGGACACACCCACATTCTACAGCTGGGGCCACGATATATTACAGGCGATCAGACACCCTTGGCCTCCACTCGCCCAGTTCCCGGCGCACCGTGGCCTCTGGGCCGCGGACAACATGCCGGGGGCATGGGACCGCATCACGCCGCAGCAATTCCAGCTCGTGCTCACGGCGATCGGCGCGCGATCCAAGTTCTATGCCGTCCCGCTCTATGCTCTCGGCTCGACGCTCACGCTGTGGGCGCCAGCGGTGGTCCAAGCCCTGATCACGGCCTGGCTTCTGTGGGTCACCTGCATGGCGGTATGGGCGGAGGTGCGCCCGCTCGGCTACCTACGGCTGCTCGCAGTGCTGACCGTCGCGACCACGGCGCCAGTCATCGTCGCGCTGCTGATGCCGGACGTGTTCGCAGCCTGCGCCATTCTGGCGATAGGACTGCTGCTGACGCTGCGCGAGATGTTGACGCGAGCCCAGCGAGTTGGTCTCGCCCTGCTACTGACCTACTCCGTCCTTGTCCACCTCACGATCCTGCCGCTCGCGGCCGGAATGGTCGTCTTCAGCGCCCTGCTTGCGTGGTTTCTCGTCCCGAGGGTTCCCGTGTGGCGCGGGACGGTGACGATCTGCGCCGCGCTGGCGTGCGCAGGCGGCATCGCGGCGGCCTCCGATACAGGGATGCGGGCGATCTTCGGACAGGAGGTTCGCCCGCCTCCGTTCCTGGAGGGCCGGGTGATAGCGGACGGCCCGGGACAGCAATTCCTGCGCGAGGTCTGCCCCGAGCGGAATTTCGCGGCGTGCCGCTGGAAGGACAAAACGGTCCGTTACACCGACGACATCATCTGGCCGGACGTGAGCTGGCATCATATGGCGCTCATCACAGATCCGGCCGAGCGGCGCCGTTTCCTTGATGAGCAGCCGGCTCTCGTGCTTGGAACAGTGATGCACCACCCGTTCGCGCAGCTCTGGGCGTCGTCCAAAAACGCGATCAAGGAGCTGCTGAGCCTCGATATTTCGGTGGAGATCGGAGAGGCACTGACCGGACTGCTCAACGCGCACAGCGATCGAACAATGCGGGTGCTGAAAACGGTCCCCGGCCTCAGTCCTTGCCTCACAGCTGACGCGCAGGCGTGCGATTACCGCCATCTGTTCCGCCGGGTACTGGTCCTCCAGGAGGTTGTGGCGCTGGGTGCGCTGGTGACGGTGCTCGTCTGCGCGGTGCCCTGGCTTCGCTGGCGGCCTACGGCTGATCAAGCGGCGCGGCACCCGCAGCGCATCGCCGTGTTCGCGCTCGTGGTGCTGGCCGGTGTGGCCTTCAACGCGGTCATCTGCGGCGTCATCTCCGGTCCTTGGGCGCGGTATCAAACCCGGACAGTGTGGCTGATTCCCATGGTGGCCATGCTCGTCCTCGAGCACGCCCTGCAACGGTCAGGGAGGCGCGTGCCGCGCCGGCGCACGCCCGCAGATCAGGCGCTTCCGGCGGAGACTAACCGCAGGAAGCGGTTTCCTCTGCCGGGCGTGGACCGGGGCGCACGGCTGCTGCGCCGGGTTAGGAGCGCGCAGCATCGGGGCGTTTAGGCCTCACGAGATCCCGGCCGGCGATCCGCTTTTCCTGCTCAGGCGACGCCTGATCCTCTCAGCTCGACTTTGGCGCTTTCGGAGGACGTCAAGCCGCGTAGGACATCAGCTCCGCCAGACGCTGGTGCAGGGGCCTTGGATTTTCCGCGTCTCGTGCGCGGGCACGCCAAGACGGATAATCGTCTCGCCATAGGATCGGGCTGGCCGCCTCCTCTGCCCACAGCACTCGCCTGACGGCGGCGAGGCATTCCGCGAAGGTCGGGTCCGATTTCCTGTACCAGGCAGCGCCGAGCACCGCGAGCTCGCCAGTCCGCGCGGCCAGATCGGCGGCCCACAGCGTTACCAGCGAGAACAGGCCAAGCAGCAACGGCGTGGTCCGGTGGATCGCCCGGTCCGACCACTGCCGCTGTGTCTCGAACCCGAGATGGCGCCTGGCTTCCTGGAAGGTGGTCTCGACCGCCCAGCGCATCGCGTACCACGTCAGGATCTGCAATGCTGACTGCTCCGGATCGGAGCAGACGAACACGCGTGTCTCGGCGCGCCCGGCCGGGTCTCTGGCCAGCACCCAGCGCACCGGCATGGTCTTGCCATGTGCGCTCCACAGCGCCGTGCCGGTCGCGACCTCGACTTCCCGCTCAGCCCTGCCGTCCTTCGTCCGCCACCCCGGGACGGTCATGCGCTCCCACTTCGTGGCCTTTCGCACCGCCCGCGTCCGCGGCGTCAGCTGACGGGTGCCGATCAGGCGCGGCCTGCCTTTCTGGCCTTTCCTGCGTGGCGGAGGTGGGTTGAAGAAGCGCGCGTCCATGCGGCAGCGCGCCACGCACACCGCGCGGCCTCGCAGCGCCCAGAACACATCCAGGCTGGCGTAGGCGCCGTCTCCTACCATCACCAGCTGTCGGCCTGGACACCAACGGGCGACCAGCCGCATGGCCCAGGTCGCCTTCTCCGGCAGTGTCTGGTGCCGCCGCTGCCGCCTGGCATCGGCCCGCTCCGAACGGCTCAGGATCGTCAGGAACGGCAATCCCCACGTGCGCCTGGCGAAGCCGGGCCTGACCACCACCTGCAACGACAGCCACCGCAAGCCCGCGACCTTGACGAAGCAGCCGCGGCTCGACCGCACCGCATCACGGTAAATTCCCTTGTCGCGGATCTTGGCGCCGCGCCGACGTTCGACGGAGTCGTCCACGGCGATCACCAGTGGCGCGCCTTCCGGCACGAAGATCGCCTGCAGCAGGCCAAGCAGGATCTGCGCGCCCTGCAGGCCCGACCAATCCGCGCGCGAGAGGAACCGGTGGAACCGGCTGAACCCCTTGTCCGAGTTGCCGCCTACTGCCCGCAGCGCCGCGCACACCGTCCGCCGGTGCAGGCACAGCAACGCCCCGCTCGCCAGCGCCACCGCATTCAGCCACGACGGCTGCGTGAACATGGCCGCGAACGGCAGCAACCACGTCTCCATCGCCCGGGCGCTGCCGGACGCGCCAACTCCTGCCATGGCTTGGTCCTCCCTAAGGCCGTACTGTGCCTCTTCCCAGGAGAGGAGGATGGGGGATGGCCGGATCGTCACCACTGCCGCTTCGCCGCTTGCTCTCCCCGGTTGCCTCGCTTCTGCGCTCGCGACAGCCCCTTGTCAGTTCGGCGTCGCCTCCAGGGCCGCCACCGGTGACCCGCTCCGCGATCCTGGCCCGCTACCGCCGCCTGCGTCAGATCAGCAAGCAACAGCACGAGGCTGTCCTGGACATCATCGCTCCGGACGCCCTGCTCGACTGGGCCAGGCGGCTCGACCTGACCGAGGGCAAGGTCGTGGTGCTCGAAAGCGACAATGAGCTGACGCTGCCGGAGGATCTGGCCATCTATCTGCCCAGGCTGGGCCGTTCACACCCGCTCGATCGCTACGCCCGGGTCGCACGGTTCGTGCCCGGCTCCGACGAAGCGATCGTGCTCGCGGCGATGCGCCGGGCGCGTTTCTCCCTCTGGCGCGTCGAGCGGCGGCACCCGACCACGGGCTTGATCCTGCGCGATCTGCTGCGGGGCGAGGAGACCTGGCTGGTCGACGAGGCCATGGAAAAGAACGCGCCACCAGGGGCAGAGATGGCGGCGCGTCTCCTGCAGCCCGAGAGCTTCGCGATGACCGCCCGCATCATCGTGCCGATCCTCCCGGACCTGATGACGCTTCCGGAACTGATGGAAGAGGTGTTCACCAGGGCTCCTGCGTTGAGGCGCCTGCAGGGGGACGCCCTTGCCGGTGACCCACGCTTCGCGATCGGCATCTATCGCGCTGCTGGGGCTACAGGAACGATGGATCGCGTTCGCTTCAAACGCAAATAGGGCCAGCTTCATGCGCGCGGACGCATGACCACCCATTCAAAAGCGCCAAAGTCCAGCTCAGATGATTCGAGTTATTGTGCCGGCTTCGGTCATCTTGAAAGGCTTCCGGCAAACTTCACGCAATCTGGCGCGATCTCGCAGGACCGATCGTTCAAGAGCACTCAAGCCGGCTCAATAACTGATCCCATCATCGGAGATTGCGTCGTAGCGACTGCTGAGGAAAGCGGTCCAGCGAATGCTTGAGCTCCAACGTTATGGATACCGCTCGTGAGTGGCCTCACCATGTCTGAACCCACGCGAAATTGTTTTTCTCTGGACAGCGGGCTACTATCCTGCAACGCTGTGTTAACAAAAAGAAGATGCATCGGCTGGGCGCATGGTCCGGCGGTCAGGATATGGTGAGAGGTGCGAATGAAGCGGGGTACCTCCATCTACCTCGATGCAGTCCGATTCCTTGCAGCGCTTGTCGTGTTCCTGACCCACTCCGCGATGCTCGGGAACACTTGGGTCTGGTGGGCGAAGCCATACGGGACGGAGGCCGTTCTCGTCTTCTTCGTGCTATCAGGCTTCGTGATCGGATACGTGACAAAACGAGGAGAGCGCTCGGCCTGGGACTACGGGATCAATCGGGCCGCCCGGATCTGCTCTGTTGCCGTTCCGGCCCTCGTGGCGACGGCGCTCCTCGACAATCTCGTGCCCGTCGTGAACCACGGCTTCCACGTCTGGTCAGGGGGCTATGCCAACGGACGGTGGGTCGTGACCTTCCTGTCCAGTGCCCTGTTCGTGAACCAGTTCTGGGCCGCGCATATCATCCCAGGTTCGAATTTCGCCTTCTGGTCGTTGAGCTATGAGGTCTCGTATTACGTTGCCTTCGGCCTCCTTGCATTCGCTGCGGCCCGATACCGGTTCCTCGGTATGGCGGCGGTCCTCCTCGCCGCGGGTCCGCGGATCGCTTCCTTGTTCCCGGTCTGGCTTCTGGGGCTATTCTGCTACCGCTTCTGCTCTCGCCACACGATCGGCCGTGTTCCCGGGTGGTGCGCCTTCGCCGGTTCCGTCGTGGCTTGGATCGCGTTCGAGGCTTGGGCAATAGGCCACGGCTTGCGAGCGGATGCCGCGATCGTTCCGCTCTTCGACCATGGTGGCTGGAATCTCGTGGAGGATTACGGCCTCGCCCTGCTGTTCGCCGTGCACCTGATCGGCCTTCAGGCTGTCTCGTCCGACCTCGAGCCCAGTTTGCAGCGCGTGGAGCGCCCGATCCGATGGCTGGCAGGCGCGACTTTCACGCTTTACCTTTTCCATGTTCCGGTGTCGCGGTTCCTGCTCGCCTGCCTCTGGAACCCTGCTTGGTCACGAGCATGCTATCTTGCCGTGTTCATTGGCACGCTCGGCAGCGTGTTCGCCATCGCCGCGGTCACGGAGCGCCGCAAGGATACCTGGCGCCGGGCGATCCTGGCCCTGCTCACCGGCGCCGCGCTGATTCCCGATCAGGCGCGTCGCATGGCCGGAAACGGGCTGCCGAGCGACAAGAACGGTCAGGCGATCCTGCTCCCTGTCAACGAGCGCCGTGAGGCGGCCGTCGCAGCGAACCGGATACCTTGATATCTTGTCTCCAACGGCGTTGGCCGGGCGAAGCCCTCGCACCCGGGCGGCGCCCAAGGAGGCTTCCATGCTCGGGCTCATGCAGCAGCAACCGCTTCTGCTCTCGTCCATCATCACGCACGCTGCACGGCACCACGGCGGCGGCGAGGTCGTCTCGAAGCTCGCGAACGGCAGCGCGCACCGCACCACCTATGCCACGGTGGAGCAGCGGGCGCGGCGCCTCACGCGCGTCTTGCGAAGCATCGGCGTGCTGCCCGGCGACCGTGTCGCGACGCTCGCCTGGAACAGCTACAGGCACCTTGAGCTCTTCTACGCGATCTCCGGCATGGGGGCGATCTGCCACACCGTGAACCCGCGGCTCGCTCTGGACGACATCGCCTTCATCATGAACGACGCCGCCGACAGCGTGCTGTTCGCCGACGCAGACTTCGCCGGGCTGGTCGCCAGCCTCGTTCCCCGCATCCCGAGCCTGCGCACTGTCGTCATGCTGTGCGAGCCCGGCCAGGCTCCCAGCATGCTTCTCCCCGACAGCGTCGCGCTGCTGAGCTACGAGGTGCTGATGGCAGAGGCGGAGGGGAACGCTGGTGGCGCCTGGCCGCGCTTCGACGAGAACACGGCTAGTGCGCTCTGCTACACCTCCGGCACCACGGGACGGCCTAAGGGCGTGCTCTACAGCCATCGCTCCGCGGTGCTGCACGCCTATGCCATGAACATGGCAGAGATCGTTGGTCTGCGTGCGACCGACCGCGTCCTGGTAGGCGCCTCGATGTATCACGCGACTGGCTGGGCCTTGCCCTACTGCGCGCCGATGGTAGGCGCGGCGCTGATCCTGCCAGGCCGCTATCTGGACGGGGCCAGCCTCGTTCAGATGCTGAATGAGGAACGCGTCACCTTCTCCTCCGCCGTGCCGACGATCTGGCTAGGCGTGCTGCACGAGCTGCGCAGCACCGGCGCGCGGCTGCAGACGCTGCGCCGCCTTTTCGTGGGCGGCTCCGCCGTTCCGCGCGTGCTGATCGAAGGGATGGGCGCGTACGGCGTGCATGTGCAGCAGGCCTGGGGCATGACCGAGACCAGCCCGCTCGTTACCTTCAACGCACCCCTTCCTGCGACCGAGGACCTCGGCGGCGAGGACGCGATCAACCTGCGGCTCAAGCAGGGCCGGGCCGTCTTCGGGACCGACATCCGCATCGTGGACGGGACGGGAACCGAGCTGCCCTGGGACGGGGAGGCGTTCGGCGACTTGCAGGCCCGGGGCCACTGGGTCTGCCGCGGCTACTACAACCGCGGCGAGGAGGGCGCCGCTGACGCGGAAGGCTGGTTCCGCACCGGCGATGTCGCCACCGTTGACCCTAACGGCTACGCCGAGATGGTGGACCGCTCGAAGGACGTCATCAAATCCGGCGGCGAGTGGATCAGCTCCATCACGCTGGAGAACATCGCGGTCTCGCACCCCGGCGTAGCAGAGGCCGCCGTCATCGCCGCCCACCATCCGAAGTGGATGGAGCGGCCGTTGCTGCTCCTGGTCGCGAAGCCGGGATGCACGCTCGATACGGCCGACGTTCTGGCCCTCTACGACGGCGTCGTGGCGAAGTGGTGGCTGCCCGACGGCGTGCTGATCGTGGACGAGCTTCCGCATACGGCGACGGGGAAGCTGAACAAGCTCGCGCTGAGGCAACGCTATGCGGATCACCTGCTGCAGCGGGAGACGGCAAGCATTTGACAAGGCCCGGCGAGCGCGATCCCTGGCCTGACGGCGCCTGTCCTTACGGCGTGCAGTCTTGCAGGTCGCCGTCGCGGATCACGAAGCTGGTCTCGTGTGCGAGATCCACGCCGCGCTCGATGCAAGCCTTTCCTTTCTGATCCACGAGCCGCACGTCATATCGCTCGTGCCCGATGCCCTTGAGCGGCAGCCGTTCCGACGGCTCGAGCGTCTTGTCCTTGTCATTTAGCGCCTGATTCGCCCCCCACTGCGTCGTCCCGGCCGGCGCGAGATAGACGCCCGTGAAGGTGGATGACGTGGTCTCGTTGTAGGCGAAGAACCGATCGGCGGCTCCGGCGGCGTTGGGCAGGAACGCCAGCCCGAAGGCAAGGCAGGCGCGGATGGCGCGGCGCAATCTCTCCTCCCGTTCCATGGCGCATAACCGCTAAGACCTGCGGCGCTTGCTGTCCAGGAAGGCGCGCATCATTCGCCGCGGCTCGTCCGTATCCCACGCCGACGCGAATGCCTCGATGCCCGCGGCGATCGCCGCGTCTGGCGGGAGGCGCTCCCACTCGCGGATAAGCTTCTTCTGGATGCGGACCGCGTTCGGGCCGGCGTCGAGAAGGCTGGCCAGGCAAGCATCCACCCAGGCAAGCTCCACGGCACCGTCGAGATCGGCGGGTGAGGCGACGCGCTCGACGAAGCCCCAGGCCGCTGCCTGCTCTGCGGAGAAGGTCTCGCCGAGCAGCAAGACCTCCCGTGCACGGCCCCAGCCCATGAATGTCGGCAGCAGCGCCGCCTCGATCACCGACGGAATGCCGATCCTCACCTCCGGCATACCGAACACGGCCGCGCTCGACGCAACCCTGAGATCACAGGCGGCAGCAATCTCCATGCCCGCGCCGAGCGCATAACCTTGGATGCGGGCGATCACGGGGACCGGGAGCGCCCGCAACGCCTCGCAGCATAGGTGCAGGCTGGTGATGAAGTCTCGGGCCGTCTGCTCCGTCAATGCCGCCATCTCGTCGATGCTCGCGCCGCCAATGAACGCCCGCTCGCCCGCGCCGGTCAGAACGGCAGCGACGAGGTCCTCTTGCTTCGCCAGGTCTGCGAGTTGCGCGATGAACTCCTGCATCAGGGCGCGTCCGAGCGTGTTGAGTTTGGCGGGGTGATCAACCACCACGCGGGCGACCTGGCATCCAGGCTTAGGCTGGGTCAAAGTGACGCGGACGCGCGGCGTGGCGGTCGGGCCCATGCTCACGACTCCTGCTTCGTTTCCACGGTGCGCAAGGCTCAAGCCTCCGACACGCTCCCCCAGCGCGCTGCCGCGTCCCGCGCGAGGAACGGGAAGCGCCGATGCAGCGCATCCCGCAGCCCGATAACCCCATCGTCGCCGCGCGGCACGGGCAAATCCGCCGCGAGGGTGGCCGGCTGCCCCGCCAGCACCAGCACGCGGTCCGCGATCGCCAGCGCCTGGTCGAGGTCGTGCGTGGCGAGCAGCGCGAGCGTCCCATTCCGCCGCGCCCGCCCCGCGACCACCCTCGCGAGCTGCGCGCCCAGCCCGGCGTCGAGCGAGGCGAACGGCTCGTCCAGCACCAGCAGCCCCGGTGAGACGGCGAGCGCCCGCGCGAGCGAAACGCGCCGGGCCATGCCGAGGGACAGCTCCCGCGGCCTTCGCCCGCCGACGCCGGGCAATCCGACCTCCTCCAGCAGCGCGTCCACGTCCGGCGCCGGGTCACCAGGAAGCGCCACCAAGCGGATGTTTTCCGCGACGGTCAGCCAAGGCAGCAGCAGCGGCTCTTGGAACACCGCGCCGACCCGGCTCGGCGGCCGCCGCACGCTGCCCGCGAAGTCACGGTCGAGGCCGAGCACGATCCGCAGCGTCGTGGTCTTCCCCGTGCCGGAGGGGCCGAACAGCGTGAGGATCTCGCCCGGCACTGCCGTGAACGCGACGTCCCGCAGCACGTCGTTCGCCCTGCTGCGTCCTGGGCCAGACGGCTCGCGGAACCGCTTCTCCTGGATACGGACGCTAAGCGGCTCGACGCCATGCATTAGCGCGCTGCTCCCAGGGTTGCAGGACGGCGGCCTCGATCAGCAGCATCAGCAGCGCGAAACCCAGTCCGTAGGCGAGGATGCCCGCTACGTCGAAGTTCTGGAAGTCGAGATTGAGCGCGAAGCCCACACCGTCGGGCCGGCCCAGCAGCTCAACGATCAGCACGATCTTCCACGTCACCGCCAGGCCGCTGCGCCCGGCGGCCGCGAGGTAGGGGGCGAGCTGCGGCAGGACGATCCGGTGCAGCCGCCGCGTCCAGGACAGGCGATACACGGTGGCGAAGTCGTCCAGCGCGGGGTCGAGAGCGCGCGCGCCCTCGCGCACCGTCACAATCACCGTCGGCACCTTGACCACCGCCACCGCGAGCACCGCCGCCGCGTCGTTCAGCCCCACCCAAACATAGGCAAGAACGATCACGACCAGCGCGGGCAAGTTCAGCAGGATGATGATCCACGGGTCCATGAGGGAGTCCGCCCGTCGCCAGCGGCCGGCGCCGTAGCCGAGGGCAGTGCCGGCCAGCATCGAGAGCAGGAACGCCGCGGCGACGCGGGCGAGAGTCACGACGAAGTCGTGAGGCATCTCGCCGGAGACGATCTGCTGCCAAGCCGTTGCCGCGACGGCACCGGGCGCTGGCAGCAGGCGAGGGTTCGCAGCCAGCCGCGCCACCGCCCACCAGAGCAGCACGAGGGCGAGGACCGAGAGCGTCCGATCCCGGGCAACCGCAACTGAGGTCGCGTTACGCCTCATTCCCGGTACGCCAGAACAGCCCTGGAGGAAGAGCGGCGATCCCGCCTGCCGCCCGCGCCCCGCCGGTCTCGTTCAGGATGGCGAGGATGCGGGCGGCATCGCGCTCCTGCATTCCCCGCGTGCCCGGCGGCACGACGCCCGCGAGGAAGCGCGCCTTGAGCCGGGTGAACAGGGCGTCGCTGGGGGCGTTCATGAGCGGGCGAATTGCCTGCCACTCGGCGTCCGACTGGGCCAGCACCTGCTCGGCTTCGTGAGAGGCGGCGAGGAAGCCGTCGAGGGCGGCGCGGTTCGCATCCGCCCAGTCGCTCATGGAAGACGTAGCCGACCACGGCGGTGTCACCGGGCAGGCCGAGCAGGCGCTCGCAATCGGCAACGGACACCACCTCGCGCGCCCCCTGCGCTTCCAGCCGGGCCGCGAAGTTCCAGTAGGTGAGCACCGCATCGAGTTCGCCCTGCAGCAGCTTCGCTTCGAGCAGAGGGGGGGCGCCGTAATTCACGTGCGCTGCAGTCGCCAGCTCGAAACCCTGCTTGCGTGCGGCCGCCTGTACCAGGATCCAGGACTTGTCAGCCGGCCCGCCGGCCACGCCTAGCCTGTGGCCCTGGAGATCGGCCAGAGATCGCAACGGCGATTCGGCACGCGCCATCACGCCGCCGGCCGCGCTGGAGAGCGGAGCGAAAGACAGCTTCGAACCGTTGGCGCGCTGGGTCGCGGCGAACAGCCAGTCGGAGACGACCACGTCGGCGCCCCCTGCCATCAAGGCGATGCGCCCGGCCTCGGTGTTGGCCAGCGGCGAGGTGTCCAGCACGAAGCCGTGCGCAGCGGCGAGCGCGTGCCGGCGGATCACGTCGCCGATCCACTGCACGGTCCCGAACTGCAGCAAGCCGAGCCGAACCGCCGTCGGCGCGGCAGCGCGTGCGGGGCCGGAGACCACGGCGCCTGGCAGTGCCGCGAACGTGCAGGACGCTGCGCCCGCCAGTAAAGCGCGCCTGCCGATTCCGGCTGCGCCGGGCGCGGCGCGGCGATACTCTGCTCTGAAGGCGCCCGCCTGCGCGGCGCTTCGACCTGACCGGGAAACGCTCATGAGACTCGCCATCGTTCCCTTCCTGCTCGCCTTGTTCTTGCTCGCTGCGCCGTCCCGTGCGCCGGCTGCGGAACCCGGCGCGACCAACGACTATCCCACGGCCGCCCGCGCCGACTACGTATTCGCTTGCATGACCGTGAACGGCGGAACGCAGGACGCGCTCCACCGCTGCTCTTGCGCCATAGACGTTATCGCCACCATCTTACCCTACCACGACTACGAGGAAGCCGACACCGTGCTGCGCATGAGGCAGCTCGGCGGCGGCTACCTCGCCCAGACCTTCCGCATCCAGCAATCGAACCAGATAGTCGAGCGCCTGCAAGAAGCACAGGCCGAGGCCGACGTCCGCTGCTTCTAGGGATGCCGCGTCTGATAGGGCGCGGTCACGAATCCGTGCTCGCTTTCCAATTCGCCTCGAACGCCTTGCCGTTGCTGTCCACGGCCTCGGCGCGGAAGCCTTCGCCGCCGTTCGGCTTGAAGCGGAAGCGGAACTCCGGATTCTCGGAGATCGCGATGCCGCTCTCGACGGAAACCAGCATCTCCTTGCCTTGCCAGACCTCGCAGGGATTTGACGAACTCGGCCGGAATGTAGAGCCGGGTGATCTGGTCCATCTGCATCCCCGAGTAATTTGGATGCCGGATCATGATCTGCGCCTCGCGCTCACCAGCCTTGGACCCGTCGGAAGCTGCGCCTGCAGCCTGCTTGTCGGCGTCTTGAGGCAGCTCACGGAAGCGCATCGTGCCCAGCGGGACCGCGCTCGCGGCCTGCTTCAGCGCCGGCGCCGAGCAGCCGCCCGCCGCCTTCACGAAGCGGCCGACGACGTAGAGCTTGCCGTCGCTCAGCTCGGCCACGGCGTGAATGTTCGTGTAATCGTCAACGCGCACGCGAGTGGACACAAGGTCCACGCCGCTGTGCTCGCCGAGAGTGAACGTCGCCGCCAGCGGCGAGGGATTGCCGTCAATGACCAGCGTGATCCTGCGGACCGTCCGCGGATCGCTGGGCAGCAGCAGCGTGCGGATGGTTATGGGCACGACGGCCGCGTCCAGGGCGCGATACGGCGCATCAAGCGCGAGTACGCCGTCGCCGTTCTCCAGAGGCTTACCGTCGAAGAAGATCTGCGTCAGAGAGGGCCACGGATCCGCAGCGGGAGTCTGCGCTCCTTGGGGCGCTCCCTCTGTCGCGGGGACTTGCTGCGCTTGAGCGTGCGCCGCGAGGATGCTTGACCCGGCGACCACGGCCGCGAACATCAGGTGCCGCAACCAACCTTGCCACGCGCTGCGAGCGTGCATCGTCCCTCCTCCGAGGCGCCGCCGACGGCGCCTTCCGTTTGCTCGCTCCATACTATATATCCGGCCACGTGGTGTTCCAGGGCGTCAGGCCTGGACACTGCTGCGCAGAGTGATTATGATTCTCATTGTGAGGGTTGCGCTGTGCGATCCTTGCCATCCACAGGGAGGACGTTATGGCCTGGAAGACCCCGAAAATTCGTGAGATTTGCATCGGCATGGAAATCAACGCCTATATGCCGAGCGAGCTCTAATCTCTCTCTGAACTAAGCTGATGCAGAGCGAGGGCAGGGACCTTCGGGCCCTCGTCCTCGGGGCGGCAGCCGGTGGGGGGTTTCCGCAGTGGAACTGCGCCTGCCGGCTGTGCAACCTCGCCCGCGACGGCGATCCGCGGGTAAGCACCGCCACGCAAGCCAGCGTTGCCATCTCCGCCATGCCGAATCGGTGGCTGATCGTCGGTGCGTCGCCCGACCTCCGGCAGCAAATTCTCGACCTACCGGCTCTGCGCCCGACTGGCGGCGAGCCACGCTCTTCACCCATCTCCGGTGTCGTGCTTCTCAGCGCGGACGTGGACGGCATCGCTGGGTTGCTTGTGCTGCGCGAGCGCCAGTCGCTCCGCGTGTTCGCTCCGGCACCGATCCTCGCCGTCCTTCGCACGAACTCAATCTTCGGCGTGCTCGATCCGGCACTTGTCGAGCAGGTTGAGCTGACGCCGGAGGTGCCGCTTCACTGCGACGGACTTGAGCTCACCCTGCTGCCGATGCCCGGCAAGGTTCCACTCTACCTGGAAAACCGCGCCGCCGCCGCGCCTGAGCCCGGGCCCGCCTACGCTGCCCGGCTTCGCGCGGCAGGCCGCAGCGTCGTCGTTGCGCCGGCCTGTGCCGTGCTGGATGAGACCGTGCTGGGTCGGCTTCGCGGAAACGACGCTGTGTTCTTCGACGGTACGCTGTTCGAGGACGATGAGATGATCCGGGCCGGCATCGGGGAGAAGACCGGCCGACGCATGGGTCATGTGCCTATCAGTGGGCCAGGCGGATCGCTCGAGCAACTTGCATCCCTGCCTGGGCGACGCATCTTTCTTCACATCAACAATACCAACCCGATCCTGCTCAAGGGATCGCCCGAGCGCTTGCGCGTCGAGGCGGCCGGATTGGAGGTTGGATATGACGGGATGGATGTGCGCCTATGACAGCGTTTCTCTCGCCCGGCGAGCTGGAGCGCGAGCTGCGCGCCCTCGGCGCGCGCCGCTACCACAACCTTCACCCATTCCATAAGCTTCTGCACGGCGGGAAGTGCACCAAGGGGCAGGTCCAGGCCTGGGCGCTGAACCGCTACTATTACCAGTCCATGATCCCGATCAAGGATGCCTCGCTGATCGCCCGCTGCCCGGACCCAGACGTGCGCCGGGCGTGGCGCTCGCGGCTGGAGGACCATGACGGCGAGGAAGGGTTGGGGGGTGGCATCGCGCGCTGGCTCGCGTTGACGGACGGACTCGGCCTGGACCGCGATGCCGTGGTCTCGACGCGGCTGATCCTGCCCGCGACGCGCTTCGCCGTTGAGGCCTACGTCCACTTCGTCCGCGAGCGCAGCCTGCTCGAAGCGGTCGCGTCCTCGCTGACCGAGATGTTCTCGCCCCAGATCATCGGCGAGCGCGTGTCCGGGATGCTCGCGAACTACGACTACGTGACGCCCGAGATCCTGGCCTATTTCAGCAAGCGCCCGCCCCAGGCGCAGCGGGACGCCGACTACGCGCTCAACTACTGCAAGCAGAACGCGCGCACGCCGGAGCAGCAGCAGGCGGTTCTCGCCGCGCTCGCCTTCAAGTGCGACGTTCTGTGGTCCCAGCTCGACGCGCTCTACTTCGCCTACGTCGCGCCCGGCATGATCCCGCCCGGCGCCTTCGTCCCAGAGAAGAAGGATGGGGAGGGTGCCGATGGCTGATTGCCCACGGCTCGCGCCGGGCGTTCGCCTGCACCACGACCAGGTGCGCGGCGCCTGGGTGTTGCTCTCGCCCGAGCGCATCATCGAGACGGAGGGGCCGGCGCACGATATCCTGTCCCGCTGCGACGGCTCGCGCACGCTGGATCAGATCGTGGACGAGCTCGCCGACCAGTATGCCGCGCCCCGCGCCGAAATTGCGACCGACGTCGAGGCGCTGCTGGCGGAACTCGCCGCGAAGCGCATGGTGCTGCGATGACCGACGCTTTGCCGAATGGGCTGCCCGCGCCTGTCCCGGCGCCTTTGGGCATCCTAGCCGAGCTGACGCATCGCTGCCCGCTCGCCTGCCCGTATTGCTCCAACCCGCTCGAGTTGGAGGGTCGCCAGACCGAGTTGGACACCGCTACCTGGGCGCGCGTGTTCCGCGAGGCGGCGGCGCTCGGCATCCTGCAGGCGCATCTCTCGGGCGGCGAGCCGGCCTCGCGCCGCGACATCGTTGAGATCACGGAAGCTGCGCGCAACTCCGGGCTGTACACGAACCTGATCACTTCGGGGGTGGGCGTCCCTGGCCCGCTGCTGCAGCGGTTGCGGGATGCCGGGCTCGACCACGTCCAGGTCTCGATCCAGGATGTGGAGCGGGATTCGGCGGACCGGATAGCCGGTTATCGCGGGGCGTTCGCGCGCAAGCAGGAACTGGCGCGGCAGGTCGTGGCGCTCGGGATGCCGCTGACTGTCAACGTGGTGGTGCACCGGGCGAATATCGCGCGCATCCGGGAGATGGTGGAGTCGGCGATCGGGCTGGGCGCCGGTCGCGTCGAGATCGCGCACGTCCAGTATTACGGCTGGGCGCTGCGCAACCGGGCGGCGCTGATGCCGACGCGCGAGCAGGTCCGCACTGCCATGGCCGCGCTGGACGAGGTTCGCACCGCGCATGAAGGGCGCATCACCATCGATGCGGTCGTGCCTGACTACTACGCGCGCCGCCCGAAGCCCTGCATGGGCGGGTGGGGGATGCGCTCGCTCAACGTGACGCCGTCGGGCAAGGTCCTGCCCTGCCACGCCGCGGAGACGATCCCGGGGCTGGAGTTCTGGTCCGTCCGCGACCATGCGCTCGCCGATATCTGGCGTTCCTCCCCGGCCTTCCAGGCGTTCCGCGGCGAGGCATGGATGCCGGAGCCGTGCCGCTCCTGCGAGCGCCGGGCGATTGATTTCGGCGGCTGCCGCTGCCAGGCGCTGGCCATCGCCGGCGACGCGGCAGCAACGGACCCGGCGTGCGAACTGTCGCCTTTCCACGCGCGAATGCGCGAGCTTGCCGAGGAGGACGCGGTCGCCGAGGACGTGCCGTATGCCTATCGAGGCCGCGAGGACGTGAAATCCGAGGCAGCGGAAGCCTCTATTCCCATTCCAGTTCCGTGAACGCCGCAGTCGCGTCGCGCGGCTCATAGTCGTCGAAGAGCTGCCATCGGCCGCGTTCGGACATGCCGATCTGCGGCACGGCCTCCGCGAGCGGGACGCCCTGCTTGATGAGCCGGCGCGCATCGTCCGCGAGCACCGTGAGGAAGCGCCGCTCGTCGTCGAGCGCTCCTGGCCAGGGTGCTACGATCCTTCCGTGGCCCGGAACCACGCGGTGCGCCGGGAGCTTCGCCAGGCGCTGCAGCACGTCGAGCCAGCCCACCACGCTGCCGTCCACGACCGGGACGAACTGCAGGAAGCTGAGGTCGCCGGCGAAGAGCGTGCCGGTCTTCTCGTCGAGGACGGTGAGGTCGCAATTGGTGTGCGCGGCCGGACTCCACGCGGTGAGAAGCAGCGTCCGGCCGCCGAGGTCGAGCTGCATCTCGTCCTGGACGAGGAGCGTGGGCGGGATGATCCGCACCTCGGCGACCGCTGCGGGCCCGAGCTGGTCACGGAACGAGTGGAGATAGAATTCGCCGCGAGACCCCAGTTCCTGCGGCAGATTGTGATGCCCGGCGAAGGTCGCGCCGAGATCGGCGAAGGCGGCGTTGCCGAACACGTGGTCGGGATGCTCGTGGGTGTTGATGACGTAGCGGATCGGCTTGCCCGTGATGCGCCGGATCGCAGCCAGCAGCGCCCGGCCGACCTCGACGCTGCCGCCGGTATCCACGACGGCAACGGCGTCGTCACCGACGATGACGCCGAGGTTGGCGATGTCGCCGCGGTTGGCGGGCGTCGTGACGGCGACCTGGCCGAAATGCGCGTAGTCGCCGGGTGCGACCTGCTTCAGCGTAAAGGCGGCCAGCTCTCCCGCATCCACCGCTTCAGCAGCAAGGGGAGCGGCGCAAGCAACGCATCTAGCACATCCGTAGAGTGCTCCAAGATATAGAAGTTTTCGCTTGCTCAGCATCGCTGCACGACCCTCAAGAATTCCGTTTATCGCCGCCTGCATGACAGATTTTTCACCGCTTGCATGGCAGAAAAGGGATTGCGGGACAACGCGGAAGCGTCCTAAGTTCCGGCCGGCTCCGGCTTCTAGGCTGCGCGCGACCAGGGAGGGCGGGCAGTACCACGAAGGCGCTTCACAGGGCAGAGCGACGAAGAGCCGGGCAACGGCCATACTGGACCCTCGTGAACGTCGTGACACGCTGTCGGTCGCTTTCTTCCCGAACGGTCGGCCCGGCGCTGGTTCCATGGGAACGGTGTTCCGGGCAGACGTGGGGTGACACTCAGGGGGAGGAATTTAATGGTTTCACCATCGTTCAAGAAGGCGCTGACGACAGGACTGCTCCTGTCATCGTGTCTGGTCCTGCCGGCGCTCGCGCAGCAGGCTGCCGGCGGCAACGACCTTACGCAGATGCAGAACGACGCCAAGCAAGTCGTGATGCCGACGGGCAACTACGCGAACCAGCGCTACTCCACGCTCGACCAGATCACCACCTCGAACGTCGGCCAGATGCAGGTGGCCTGGACGTTCTCGACCGGCGTGCTGCGCGGCCACGAGGGCCAGCCGCTCATCATCGGCGACACGATGTATGTGCATACGCCGTTTCCGAACATCGTCTATGCGCTCGACCTGAACAGCGACGGCAAGATCCTGTGGAAGTATGAGCCGAAGCAGGACCCGAATGTCATTCCCGTGATGTGCTGCGACACGGTGAACCGCGGCGTCGCCTACGGCGACGGCAAGATCATCTTGCACCAAGCGGACACCACGCTCGTGGCACTCGACGCCAAGACCGGCAAGGTGGTCTGGCAGACGAAGACCGATGACCCGGCCAAGGGCGCCACCGGCACGAGTGCGCCCATGGTCATCAAGGACAAGGTCTATGTCGGCGTGTCGGGCGGCGAGTTCGGCGTGCGCGGCTGGGTCGCGGCGTTCAACCTCTCCGACGGCAAGGAGGTCTGGCGCGCCTACTCCGAAGGGACGGACGCTGACCTCAAGGTTGACCCCGAGAAGACCACGGCTCTCGGCAAGCCGATCGGCGCCGATTCCAGCCTGAAGACCTGGAAGGGCGACCAGTGGAAGATCGGCGGCGGCGACACGTGGGGCTGGATGGCCTACGACCCGAAGCTGGACCTGATGTATTACGGCTCGGGCAATCCCTCGACCTGGAACCCGGAGCAGCGCCCCGGCGACAACAAGTGGTCCATGACCATCTGGGCACGCAACCCGGACACCGGCATGGCCAAGTGGGTCTATCAGATGACCCCGCATGACGAGTGGGACTACGACGGGATCAACGAGATGATCCTGACGGACCAGTCCATCAACGGCCAGCAGGTTCCTGCGCTCACCCACTTCGACCGCAACGGCTTCGGCTACACGCTGAACCGCGACACGGGCGAGCTGCTGGTGGCCGAGAAGTATGACCCGGTGGTCAACTGGGCGACCAAGGTCGATATGGACAAGGAGAGCCCGACCTACGGCCGTCCGCAGGTGGTGGCGAAGTATTCGACCCAGCACAACGGTGCGGACAACAACACCACCGGGATCTGCCCGGCGGCGCTCGGCACCAAGGACGAGCAGCCGGCGGCCTACTCGCCTGAGACTCACTTGTTCTACGTGCCCACGAACCACGTGTGCATGGACTACGAGCCGTTCCGTGTCTCCTACACCGCGGGCCAGCCCTACGTCGGTGCCACGCTGTCCATGTATCCGCCTCCGGGTCAGACCAACATGGGCAACTTCATCGCTTGGGACGGCGCCAACGGAAAGATCGTGTGGTCCGACCCCGAGCAGTTCTCGGTCTGGTCCGGCGCGCTCGCGACCAAGGGCGGCGTCGTGTTCTATGGCACGCTTGAAGGCTATCTGAAGGCAGTGGACGCCAAGACGGGCAAGGAGCTGTATCGCTTCAAGACCCCGTCGGGCATCATCGGCAACGTGACGACCTACGAGCATGGCGGCAAGCAATATGTCGCCATCCTCTCGGGCGTCGGCGGCTGGGCGGGCATCGGCCTCGCGGCCGGGCTGCAAGATCCCCACGCGGGCCTCGGCGCGGTCGGCGGCTACGCCGCGCTGAACAACTACACCGCGCTCGGCGGCACGCTCACGGTGTTCGACCTGCCGAACCAGCAGGCTTCGAAGTAATCCGTTCGACTTAAGGCGCGGGCCGGTGCTACGCACCGGCCCGCGCTGCTTTCGACTAAGGATGAGACACGTGACCCCACTTCGATATGCTGGGCTCCTCGGCGCGGCCGTGCTTGCATTTGCTGGATTCGCCTACGCCCAGGACCAGTCTGCAGGTGGGAAGCCCGCCGGACAGGCCGCGACCGCGCAGCCGGCGGCCAAAGACGGGTCAGGCATTCCCGCCGCCGTCTCAGACGATGATGGCAAGTGGTCCGACAAGAGCGGCAATCCGACGTTCAAGATCGGGCCGGACGGCAAGGTGGACTGGTATACATACATCGGCTTCGTGCAATACTCGGCGAACTGCCTGCAATGCCATGGGCCGGACGGGCTCGGCTCAACCTACGCGCCATCACTCGTGAACGCGCTGCAGAACCTGAGCTACGGCGATTTCCTCGCGACCGTTGCGGGCGGCAAGAAGAACGTCTCGGCGGCGCAGGATCTCGTTATGCCGGCGCTCGGCGAGAACAAGAACGTGATGTGCTACATTGACGCGATCTACATCTATTTGCGCGCCCGCTCGGACGACGCCGTCGGCCGCGGGCGGCCGGCCAGTCACGCGCCGAAGCCCAAGGGATACGACGCCGCCGAAGATTCGTGCTTCGGTTGAGCGGTGATGCCGATGCCTCGTCGCGCTCTCCGCCGCTTTGGTCAGGCGGTGTTTGCTTTCGCTCTCGCCGCATCGCCGATCGCCGCATCTGCGCAGGCTCCCGGCCTTGGCGCAGGCGCCGAGCTGGTGGACCCGGATGCGTTGCGCGTCTGCGCCGACCCACGCAATCTGCCGTTCTCCGACGAGAAGGGCGACGGCTTCGAGAACAAGATCGCCGCCCTCCTCGGGCAGAAGCTCGGCAAGCCGGTCACCTACGCCTACTTCCCGCAGGTGATCGGTTTCGTCCGCAACACGCTCAATGCTTTCCGCTGCGATGTCGTGATGGGCGTCGCGGTCGGCGACGACCTGGTGCAGACAACCAACCCCTATTATCACACGACGTATGCTCTGGTCGTCAAGAAGGGCAGCGACTTAGAAGGGGTGACAAGCCTCGAAGATCCGCGCCTGAAGGGCAAGCGCATCGGCGTCGTGGCAGGCACGCCGCCCGCGACGGTGATGGTGCACGACGACCTGATGGACCGGGCCAAGCCCTATCCGCTCACCATCGACACGCGCTACGATGCCCCTGCACACGACATGGTCAACGACATCGTGTCCGGCGCGGTGGATGCTGGCGTGCTCTGGGGTCCGATCGCCGGCTACTGGGCCACGCACGAGCACCTGCCGCTTGCCGTCACGCCCCTGCTCAAGGAGCCAGGGGTGCGGATGGACTTCCTCATCGCGATGGGCGTGCGCCACAGCGATCAGAATTGGAAGCGCGACCTGAACAAGTTCATCAGCGCGAACCAGGGCGCGATCAACAAGATCCTAACGGATTACGGTGTCCCGCTGCTGGACGCGCAGGGCAAGCCAATCGCCCCTCAATGACTCGCCGCGGCGTCCTCGCCTTGGTCGGCGCGGCCGTCTTCGTGGCCGCTGCCGGCGCGGCGCCGCCCGAGCCTGCTCAGTATCGGACTGAGAACTATCAGGCGCCCACGCCGCTGACCCTCGCCGGCGCCCGCGTGCTCTCGACGGAACAAGCGTTCAAGCTGTGGCAAGATCACGGAGCGGTTTTCGTGGACGTGCTGCCCCAGGTGCCTCGCCCGGCTGGACTTCCCCCCGGGACCGTCTGGCGTTCCAAGCCGCGCAGCGACATCCCGGGCAGCATCTGGCTTCCCGATACGGGCTACGGGGAGCTGGCACCCGTGATGCTGCGCTACTTCGAGCGAGGCTTGCAGCAGGCGACGGGCGGCGACCGGGACCAGCCGCTGGTGATCTACTGCCGTGACACCTGCTGGCACTCCTGGAACGCGGCCAAGCGTGCGGTCTCGCTCGGCTACACGCAGGTCGCTTGGTATCGCGAGGGAACGGAGGGGTGGGCGGCAGCCGGGCATCCGCTGGAGCGGCGCGAGCCGGTGCCGCGGCCGGACGTGGCGCTGAGCGCGACCCCAACCAACTGAGGCTTGGCCGCCGATCTCCACCTCGCCATTCGGCGCGGCCGACGCTCAGCCCAGGCTTATCAACGCGTGGCCAGACCCGTCATCGGCAGCATGGAACGTGCCGGGACCGAGGCTTGCGCCTTGGAACAGCAGAGTCGCAACGCCGCTGCTCCCGCTGGTGATCTGAAGCAAGCCGGTGGCGGCCGCATAATTGAGGCTCAGGTTGGCCGAGGCCACGTCCCGGAGGTCGATGAGGTCGCCGGTGCCAAAGTTCTCGATCAGGGGACCCGTGTAGGTCGTCTGACCGACGTTGGCGCCGAAGCGAGCGGCGGCATCGACGACCATCGTTGCCGGGGCGAGGAACTGCATCTTGTCAGAAGATCCGGCATCGGAGGCGATTTCCAGCGTGGCATTGCTGCCCAGTTGAAAGACGCCCGTGCTGGAGGGATCGACGGCGGCGGTGACGTCCAGGCTGCCGGCTGCTGCAAGGATGCCGTTGTTCAGCACGGTCGCGGCGGCGTTGCTGCCACCGAGAGTCCAGGTAGCGCCTGCATCGAGCTTGACGGTGCCGAAGCCAGCGAAGCCTGAGGCGCTGCCGATGCCGCTGATGCTGCCGGCCGATGCGCCCGGCGCGAGTTCTAGGGTGTTGGAACCGCTCGCCGCAGAGACCTTGCCGGCGAAGATCGCGCCTGGGTCCGCCACCAGCAGGTTAGTGCCGCTGTTCGCGAAGTCAACGGCATCAACACCGCCGGAGATCGTGCCGGCGTTGGTGACGGTGCCGCCGCTGCCGTAAACTGCGACGCCGAATCCAGCGGCTGAGATGGACGCCCCCGCGGCGTTCGTGACGGCGCCGCCGGCCAGGAGATCAACGCCGATGTTGTTCGCGCTGGCAATGGTGCCGCTGTTCGCGACCGTACCGGGGGCGCCGGCGACGAAGACGCCGAAGCCGGTGCCCGAGATGGACGCGCCCGCGGCGTTCGTAACGCTGCCGCCGTCCGCGAGATCAATGCCGGCGCCGGCGGTCGCGCCGATACTGCCGGAGTTCGTGACGGTCCCGGCCGCCGTCGATTTGACGTAAACGCCGCTGCTGCCGCCCGAGATGGACGCTCCGGCGCCGTTGCCCACCGTGCCGCCTGCGGCGAGGACGACGCCGCCGTAGCTGGCTGCGGTGATGCCGCCCGAGTTCGACACCGTGCCAGCACCGCCACCGATGAATACGCCGATCCCGCTGCCCGCAATGGAGGCGCCCGCGGCATTGCTCGCGCTGCCGCCGGCCTCGATGTCCACGGCGGCGCCGGCGCCGGCGGTGACGCTGCCCGAGTTGGTGACGGTGCCGCGGCCGCCGCTGGTGAAGACGCCGGCGATATGGCCCGAGATGGTCGCGGAGGCATTGTTCGTGACGGCGCCGCCCGCGGCGAGGAAGGCGCCGACGTTGGTGCTGCCGGCGATGCTGCCGGAGTTCGAGACGGAGCCTGTCCCACCCGTGATGAACACGCCGAAATTGCCCGAGAGCAGCGCGCCCGCGGCGTTGCTCGCGCTGCCGCCCGCCTCGATGTCCGCGGCGGCGCCGGCGGTCGCGGTGAGGGTGCCGGAGTTGCTGAGCGCGACGGCCGCGCCGTTGGCGAACAGCCCGGCGAGCGTTCCGGAGATGGATCCCGACGCGGTGTTGGTGACGCTGCCGCCCGAGACGAGCAGAATTCCCAGGCGGTTGCCTGTGATGCGGCCGGCGTTGCTGAGCGTGGCGGGCGAGCCGCCCGTGAACACGCCCGTGCCGGAAGAGCCGAGGCCGGAGATGGACCCGCCGAGGGCATTCGTCAGACTCCCGCCCGCGGTGAAGCCGAGACCGTCGCGGCCGGAGATCGCTCCGGCGTTGGTGACGCTGCCTCCGGCCGCGAGCACCAGTCCGTAGCCGCCGGTGCTGCTGCCCGAGATCGCGCCGTTGTTGGTCACGGTCCCCGCGGCGCCGAGCACGAACACACCGTGGGCATTGCCCGAGATGGTCCCGCCTGTCCCGTTGCTGACGCTGCCGCCGTGCGCGAGCACGGCGCCGTCCGCGCCTGCGCCGGCGATGCTGCCAGAGTTCGTGACGGTGCCCGCGGACTGATTCTTGACATACACCCCGTTACTGCCGCCGGAGATGACGCCGCCCGCGTTGTTCGTGACAAAACCGCCGTTCGCAAGGACGGCGCCGCTCGAGTAGGTGGCGAGGCCGATGATGCTGCCGGAGTTGGCGACGCTCCCCGTCGCCAGATTGGCGCCGTCTATCTTGCCCGAGATGACCCCGGTCGCCGCGTTACCGAGGCTGCCGGCACCGGTGAAACGAACGCCGAAATCGGCGGTCCCGGTGATGCTCCCGGCATTGGTCACGGTGCCCTGGCTAGCGAAGACGCCGTACAGGCCGCCCGAGATCAGCGCGCTCGCAGTGTTGGTGACGGCGCCGCCTCCGAGGGAGACGCCGTCGTAGAGCGCGCCCACGATCTTGCCAGAGTTGGCGACGGTGCCAGTGGCGCTGACGCCTGTGCTGTTGCCCGAAATGGAGCCGCCAAGGCTGTTAGTGACAGCGCCGCCGCTGCGGAGAATGACGCCGAACCCGAATTTTGCACTCGCGCTGATGCTGCCGGTGTTGGTGACTGTCCCTGCTGCCGATCTGACATCAATGCCGTAGAGGGCTGCCGTGATTGAGCCACCGGCCAGGTTGGTCACACTGCCGCCGGCGCCGAGCTCGACGCCGTTGTTATTAGGACCTGAAATCACGCCGCCGTTCGTGATGGTGCCGCCTGCCGTGAGTTCGGCTCCGTTGCCGTTGCCCGAGATCAGCGCGCCGGCCGCGTTGCTGACGCTGCCCGTTGAGGTCAGGAGCACGCCATCCCCGGAACCAAGGCTGGAAATCGCGTTCGCGATCGTGCCGCTGTTCGCGACGGCAACCGAGCCGCCGCCGAGGAAAACGCCTCCGGAGACCGAGGCTCCGGTGTTGTTTGTGACGGTCCCGCCGCCTTCGACGCCAACGCTGCCGCTGATGCTGCCGCTGTTGGTGACGGCTCCTGCTCCGCCGCCGATGTAGATGCCGCCCTTGCCGCCAAAGATGAGTGCGCCCGCCGCGTTCGTTACACTGCCGCCGGCGCGGAGCATGATGCCCTTGTAACTACTGCCCAGGATCGTGCCAGCGTTGGTGATCGTGCCGCTGCCGCCATAGACGGCGATCCCGGAGCCGGCACCATGGATATAAGCGGCGGCACCGCTCGAAGGGCCGTTGTTGACCGTGCCCCCGGCCCTGAGCGCGATCCCCAAGCCGCTCTGGGAGAAGATCGTGCCGTCATTGGTGATGATCCACGCGGAAGTGGCTGGTCCGTCAACGCCATCGGCCGCGCTGGCCGTCGAGGTGACCTTGCCAGTGCTGGTCAGCGTGAGCGGGTTGTCGCCGGTGCCGAGGACGATGGGCCCAGTCGTGCTGCTGCTGATCGTTCTCGCCATTGCTCCCCCGAATACAAGCCCGCTAACCCGGCCCGCCGCCGGGCTGACCGCCCCTAATCCGTTGCGCCAGGTGGCGGAGGGGGCGGCGGCCCGGGCGAGGCCCGACCATTGTTGTAACGCCGATGTGAGCGGACGCTAGACCAGGTCAGCAGCGAAACAAGCTGCCCTTTCGGTCTAGTCCCATCGACCGGGTGCGCCACTCTCGGCTGGCCGGCACCGGCGCCGTGCGGCCTAGCCTGGCGGCGTGCCGCCCAGGGCCGACTGGATAGCCCGCGCTAGCGCACCGAGGCGCTGCTCGATCAGGTTCGGCACGTCGCAGGCGTAGCGGACGCTTGTCTGGCGCTGGCCGAACACGCGCGTCCCCCATTGCACGTGCTCGGTGAGCTGCGCGACCTTGGCTTGGTCCGCATCGGGCTTGTCCTGCTCCTTGCGCAGGCTCTCCATCGTGCTGCGCACCTCGCCGCCCAGCTCCTTTTGGCGCCGCCCGAAACGGGATAGCCCGGTGATGACGCTGCTCCGCTCCCCGTCCATCGTGCTGAACAGCCCGGCCATCAAGTCGAGCAGCTTCTGCTGCTTGTCGGCGCCGGCCTGTGCGGCGAACTGCTTGATGTCCTGCTCAGCCTCATCGAGCGGCACGCGCCGCTGCGACAGGCGCTGCGCCAGGGCGGCGGCGTCAGCGTCCTTCGACCATGTGTCGAGATAAGGATCGAGCGACGGTCCGTTCCATACCGCAGCGAGCGAAAGCTCCGGCACCTTCACGGCCTGGCACGGCCAGTCCGGATCCCGAACAGGCAGCGCCGCGAGGGCTGTCCCTCCCAGCAGCAGGAGCAGCGGCGCGGCCCTCATACGCCCCCTCCGCCGCCCCCGCCTGCACCACGACGGGCGAGCAGGCCGCGCGCCGGGTCATAGGCGAGCACCGCGCCCAAGGTGAACACGACAGCGCAGCCTCCCACGACGGCGAGCGACAGCCAGTCCACCTCCCCGTAGAGCGCGAACCGCGCCAGCTCAACGACGTAGGTAAAGGGATTGAGGCAGCAGATCGTATAGACGACCGGGCTCGACTGCTGCACGAGCCAGAGCGGGTAGAGCGCTGACGACGCGAAGAACATGGGGAAGATCACGAAGTTCATCACTCCCGCGAAGTTCTCGAGCTGCTTGATTGCCGACGACAGCAGCATTCCGAGCGCGCCCAGCATGAACCCGCTGAGGATCAGGGCAGGCAGGATCGTGAGGTAACCCCAGCCCGGCGCCTCGACGCCCCAGAAATACGCGACGACCAGGAACGCATAGACCTGCAGCACCGAGACCGCCGTGCTCGCGAGCAGCTTGGAGACCAGCAGGAACGGGCGCGGGAAGGGGCTGACGAGCAGCATCCGCATGTTGCCCATCTCGCGGTCATAGACCATCGAGAGCGAGGACTGCATGCCGTTGAAGAGCTGGATCATGGCGATCAGCCCCGGCGTCACATAGACCTCGTAGAGAACGTAGGTCTGGTAGGGCGGGATGATGGAGACGCCCAGGATCTGCCGGAAGCCGGCGGCGAAGATGAACAGCCACACGAGCGGGCGGACGAGGGCGGAGACGAACCGCTCGCGCTGGTGCAGGAAGCGCAGCGCCTCCCGCCACGTGATGCCCGCGAGGCAGATGAAATACTGCCCGGCGGTGAAGCCCGTGCGCCGGGTCGGGGCGGCAGTGGCGCTCACGGTGCGGCGTCCCGGGCCGCGCCGCCAGTTAGCGCGGTAAACGCACTCCGCAGGTCGGCAGCACCCTGCTCCGCCACGATGCCCTGCGCCGATCCGCTCGCCACGACCCGGCCCCGGTGCAGTACGACGACCTCGTCGTCCATCTCGATCTCGTCGAGCAGGTGCGTCGCCCACAGCACGGCGACCCCGCGCTCGCGCACCAGCCGGCGCACCTGCCCGACGATCGCCGCCTTCGAGGCCACGTCCAGCCCCACCGTGGGCTCGTCGAGCACGAGGAGCTGCGGCCGGTGCAGCAGCGCGCGGGCGATCTCCACCCGCCGCACCTGACCGCCCGAGAGCGCGCGCGCCTTGTCGCGGGCGCGCTCGGTCAGCTCCACGTCCGCGAGCACCTCGCGCGCTCGGATACGCGCCTCGCGCGTGCCGATCCCGTGGAGTGCGGCGTGGTAGAGCAGGTTCTCCATGACGGACAGGTCGAGGTCGAGCGTGCGCGCCTGGAACACCACGCCGAGCCTGCGCAGCGCCTCGCCCGGCTCCCGGTCCACGTCGAACCCGAGCACCTTGATGCGCCCGGCGCGCACGTTGAACAGGCGGGTGACCAGCGCGAACAGCGTGGTCTTGCCCGCGCCGTTCAGCCCCAGCAGCGCCGCGAAGCGCGACTGCGGCACGGAGAGGCTCACGTCCTGCAGCGCCACGCGCGCGCCGTAGCTGTGCCCCAGGCCCTCGATCAGCAGCGCGGGCGGCCCGGTCTCCGCGGCCGGCGCCGGGCGGGCAGGGGGCGACGAGGCCTCAGTCAGAACAGCCATCATCCAGACCTCATTGTGGACTCACGACCACGCCCCACGGCAGCCGTCCCACCTGGATGGACCGCGTGACGTCGAGGTCGGCGACGTTGATGACCGAGATGTCGTTGGACAGGCCATTCGTAGTGAGCAGGAGCTTTTCGTCTGGCGTGAACGCCATCTGCCAGACACGCTGGCCGACGAGCAGGTACTTCTTCACTTGGTAGGTCACGGCATCGATCACGGCGACGCGGTTCGCCGGGCCGAGTGCCACGAAAGCGGTCTTGTCGTCCTTCGTGAAGCGGATCCCAACGGGCTGGATCGCCTCCGAGCGCAGCCCCTGCACCTGGAACTTGATCACGTGCGTGACCGTGTGCGTCTTGGGATCGATCACGCTCACCACGCCGCCCAGCTCGGAGGAAACCCAGACTTCGGAGCCGTCGTGCTTCCACACCGCGATGCGCGGCCGCGGCGCCACCAGCACGTTCGCGACCACCTTGCCGTCGGCGGCGTTGATGAAATGCGCCATGTTGGTGGTCTCGGAGGTGTTCACGATCGTCTGGCCGTTCGGGCTGACGCCCATGCCCTCCGGCTCCACCCCTGTCGGTATTTCCTTGATGCTCTGGCGGGTGGCCACGTTGATGACGGTGACCATGTTGTCGTTCTCGTTCGACACGAAGAGCATGTTCGTCTTGGGGTCAAGCGCGAACGTCTCCGGATCAGGACCCGAGGGCAGCTCGCCGACGACGCGCAGCGTCTTCGCGTCTATGATTTGAATCGTGTCGTCGTCGCTCGCGCAGACTAGGATCTCCTTGCCATCCGGCGTTATCGTGATTCCGCGCGGGCGCTGGCCAACCGGGACCGTGTTAGTCACCTTGAACGTGTCCAGGTCCACCACGCTCATCGTGTTGTCCCGCTCGTTCGTGACGTAGGCGGTGTAGGCGCGGGCTTGCGGGCCGAGCGCGAGCGCAGCGGCGAGCGCTGCCGCGGCGAGAGGCCTCAGCGCAGCTTGCATGTGGTCTCCGGGCGGTCGATGCCGAGCGTGTCCAGCTCGTTGGACTGGTGCAGGAACCCAGGCTGCGGCGAGACCGAGACGACGGTCCGCCCGTCGGCGAGCAGGATGGGCTGGCGGACCTGCCAGTCCCAGTCGCGCAGGGTGAGCTCCTTGCCTTTGTAGGCGCCGACGCCGAAGGTCGGGCCGCGCATGTAGGCAATGATCTGCGCAGGCTCCGCCGAGTGCGTCCGGCTCGCGGCCTCGCCGATCATGCGGCAGGCGATCCACGCCTGCATGTCCAAGGGGCTCATCTGGCGGTGGAACAAACGGATGAAGCGGTCCTGCACCTGCGCGCCGCCCCAGGATTCGCTGCTCGGGTCCCACGTCGTCGGGCGCAGCCCGGCGGAGCCGGCGACCGGCCGCGGATCCCAGGTGCGATACGGCAGGTAACCGGCGAACACCTCGTTCTCGTCCGCCGCCACGAGCACGTCGTAAGCGGCGACGTTCTGGGTGAAGACCGCGATCTGCTGCCCTGTCTGCGTGAGGCCGGTATCGGTCTGGCGCGAGCCGCCGGTATCGACGAACGTCTTCTCGGCGACGATCCTCGCGCCGAAGCGCTTGGCGGAACGGCGGTAGGCATCGGCGAGCAGCTTGTCGTTCGGATGCGACCCGGAGACCAGGAACAAGCGCGGCCAGCGCTTCACGACGAGGTATTGGACGACCGCGTCGGCCAGCATCGCGCGGCTGGGAGCGACGTTGATGAGATCGTTGCGGCAGTCAGCGCCGCGGAGCGAGTCGTCCGGTGCCGCGATGTTGAAGATCGTCTGCTTCTGCGGCCCCGCCGCGTCCGCGAGCTTCAGCACCGCGTCGCCGGGAAGGTCGGTCAGCACCAGGAGAATGTGCTGCTCCGCGAGCTTTCCAAGCGCCGCAACCGGGTCGTCATCCCCGCGCAGCTTCACGTCCGTGAGCTGGAAGCGCTGGTTCATGAAGCGCCCGGTCGTGTCGTTGTCATCGATCGCGAGCTTCGCCCCGGCGAGGCCGTTATCCCGCGCCGGCTTGTCGAGCAGCGAGATCGTGGGATGCGCCTCCACCCAGCGCAGGTAGCCGACCTGGACGACCTGCTCCGCCGCGCCTTGGGTCGCCGGGCCTCCGGCTTGAGCGCGAGCTCCGCGTACTGCCGCGCCCAAGGTGACGAGACTACCCAGGAACGCTCGCCGGCCGTAGCCGTTGCGCACCGGCGAGATTGGACGTTTCATGCAGCCAGGATGGACAGGATGACCCTTATTTTCAAGACACCTTGCCGGCTCGGATCGGTGCTGGCACGAGGCTCCCTAGCAGCGTCCGCGCTGCTTCTCGCGCCCCTTGCCGCGCGCGCCGAGCCGCTGCCCGCGGCCGTGTTCCCGTTTGAGCTGGACGACACGAGCTTGGTCGGCGAGATGGGCGGCCCTCATGCGAATGAGAGCACTCGCCTCAAGCTGATTGACGGCGAGCTGCGCGACCTGCTTGCCAAGTCGGGCCGCTACGATCCTGTGCCGCTCGGGGCGGAGGCGGCGAAGGCTGCGGACATGACTCTCCGCACTTGCGACGGCTGCGAGGTGCCGCTTGCGCGCGATCTCGGCGCGGCGGTCTCCGTGATCGGCTGGGTGCAGAAGGTTTCGCCGCTGATCCTCAACATCAACCTGGTGATCCGCGACGCCAAGACCGGCAACGTGCTGAACGGCGGCAGCGTCGACATCCGCGGCGACACCGACGAGTCCTGGTCGCGCGGCGTCAAATACCTGCTCCGCGACCGGATGCACGTCCTCGGTGCCAAGGCGTCCCAGGGAACCGCTCAGTGACGCGTATGCTGGCCAGCGTGACCGGCCCGGACGAGGCCGAGATCGCGCTCGCTGGCGGCGCTGACATTATCGACCTCAAAGACCCCAGAAGCGGCGCGCTGGGCGCCGTGGACCCGGCGATCGTTCGCGCGGCGGTCGAGCGCGTCGCCGGGCGCCGCCCCTGCAGCGCGGTCACGGGCGACCTGCCGATGGAGCCTGGCACCGTTCGCGCCGCCGTGGACACGATGGCCGCGACCGGGGTGGAGTTCGTCAAGCTCGGCGTCTTTCCGGATGCAGACCCGGAGGGTGTGATCGGCACGCTCGCGCCCGTGGCAGAGCGCGTGCAGCTCGTCGCCGTGCTCTTCGCCGACCTTTCCCCCAACCTCGCGCTGCTGGATGCGCTCACGAGCGCCGGCTTCGCTGGCGCGATGCTGGATACGGCGCGCAAGGGCAACGGACGGCTGCTCGATCACATGCCGGTGCCCGCGTTACGCCGCTTCGTGACCGCCTGCCGCGAGCACGGGCTGACGTGCGGCCTTGCCGGCGCGCTAGAGCCGCCGGACATCCCGCGCCTGCTCCAGCTGGAGCCGGACCTGCTCGGCTTCCGAAGCGCGCTCTGCGCTGAGGGGCGCGCCGGGCCGCTCGATCCCGCGCGCGTCGCGCTGGTGCGCGGCCTGATCCCGCGCGAGGCGCCCCCGGACGGCGCCGTCGCCCAGCTTCATATCCTCGGGACGCGCGGCTTCGCCCCGGACCCGGACGATTTGGCGCACACGGACCGGATCTTCGTCCACGACCTCACTCTTCCCGTGCGGATCGGCGCCTACGCGCGCGAGCACGGTGCGCCGCAGCCCGTCCGCTTCAGCGTGGACGCCTGGGTCGTCCGCCCGTCCCGCCCGGCGCAGGATTTGCGCGACGTGGTCTCCTACGACCTGATTACGGACGGTATCCGGCTGCTGGTGGATGCCGGGCACGTGGAGCTCGTGGAGACGCTGGCGGAGCAGGTCGCGGCCCTCCTGCTCGCAAATCCGCGCGTCGCTCGCGTTCGCGTGCGGCTTGAGAAGCTGGAGACCGGCTTCGGAATCGTCGGCGTCAGCATCGAGCGCACGCGGGACACGATGCGGTCCGCGACGGCGCCGCGTTTCCAAGTTCCTGCGGCCCGGCCTTGAGCACCTGCCCGGCGATCGTCGTTAAGCTGGGGGGAAGCTATGCTCACTCGCCGCTGCTCCGCTCTTGGCTGCGGGCGGTGGAGGCGGCGGCTGGACGCCTTGTGCTGGTGCCGGGCGGTGGTCCGTTCGCAGACACGGTGCGCAAGATGCAGCTCGTGATCGGCTTCGATGACGACGCTGCGGACGCCATGGCAATGCTCGCGATGGCGCAGTTCGGGCGCGCGCTGTGCAGCGTTAGTGAGCTGTTCGTACCCGCAGAGAGTGCGGAGGCGATCACCGCGGCGCTGGAGGAGGGGCAAGTGCCGGTCTGGTCGCCGCTGCCAATGGCACGGACGGAGGCCAGCCTTCCTGCCTCATGGGACGTGACATCGGACAGTCTCGCGCTCTGGCTCGCCCGGCGGCTGCGCGCGGAGGCGCTGCTGCTGATCAAGCAGCGAGGCGGCGCGGGCGACATCGCGGCGCTGAGCCGCGACGGCGTGCTCGATGCCCACTTCCCGCGACTCCATGGGTCGTATCCCTGCCCGGTGTTCCTTGCAGGGCCGGGCGACATGCCAGCGAACGGGCTGGACCCGGATCGGCCGCCGGGCGTCCGTCTCGCCGCTGCCCAGGCGGCGCAAGGGATGGCATCGTGTCTGAGCGCATCCTCTTCCTGACCGGCCATCTCGCGGAGCCGCGCCTTCGCCGCCTGCTCGACGGACTGGGCGAGGCGCCGTTCGCCTGGGAGATCGCGAACATTGGCGTCAAAGTCGCGGCGCTGATGACCGAGCCGATCGTGCTGCGGCGGCTGCCGCGCCCGGTCGAGGCCGATCGCGTTGTATTCCCAGGGCGCGCCGGGCTGGATGAGGCGCGGCTCTCCGATTCGTTCGGCGTGCGCTTCGAGCGGGGGCCGGACGAGATCGCGGACCTGCCCCGCTTCCTCGGCCTGCAGGGCAAGCCGGCCGATCTCTCGCGCTACGACATCCGCATCTTCGCCGAGATCGTGGACGCGGCGCGCCTGCCCGCGGAGGCCCTGCTCGCCCGCGCCGAGGCCGAGCGCGAGCAGGGCGCGGACGTGGTTGACCTCGGCTGCCTGCCCGGCGTGCCGTTCCCGCACCTCGAGGAGACCATCGCGCGCCTCAAGGCGGCCGGTTTCCGGGTCAGCGTGGACTCCGGCAACTCCGAGGAGCTTCGCCGCGGCGCGCTCGCAGGGGCGGACTTCCTGCTCAGCCTCACCGAGACGACCCTCGATGTGGTCCAGGGGACGGAGGCGGTGCCGGTGCTGATCCCCGCAGCCGCACGGCGACCTCGACTCGCTCGTCCGCGCCGCGGAGGCCGCCCGTGCGCGGAACATACCGTGCCTGCTCGACCCCATCCTCGATCCGATCCATTTCGGCTTCACGGCATCCCTGGGCCGCTACGCGGCGCTGCGCGAGCGCCTGCCCGATGCCGAGCTCCTGATGGGAACGGGCAACCTCACGGAGCTGACCGACGCCGATTCCTCGGGCGTCACCGCCGTTCTCTTGGGCGTGTGTTCCGAGCTCGCTATCCGCAACGTGCTCGTCGTCCAGGTCAGCCCGCATACGCGCCGCACCGTCGCCGAGCACGATCTCGCCCGGCGGCTGATGCATGCCGCGCGTGGCAACGACGACCTGCCGCGCGGCTACACGGACGGGCTGCTGCAAGTCCATGGCCGCCGGCCCTTCGCCCTGAGCGCAGCCGACATCGCCGCCGAGGCGGCCGAGGTGCGCGACGCGAATTTCCGCATCGCGACGGCCGAGGACGGCGTCCACGTCTTCAGCGGCACGATGCACGAGGTCGGCACGGAGGCGCTCGACTTCTTCCCCGCGCTCGGCGTGGAGGCGGATGGTGCCCATGCCTTCTATCTCGGCACAGAACTGATGAAGGCCGAGATCGCCTATCGCCTCGGCAAGCGCTACGCCCAGGACGAGCCGCTGGGCTGGGGCGTCGCGGCAACCGTTCCCGTCCGCGACCGCAAGCGCCTCGCCGACGCGGGCCACACGCTTAGGGCTAAGGCTGTGCCTAAGGGAACGCAGGATGCCGATGATTCGTGAGACGGTCGTCACGACCGTCGCCGCGGACGGCCGCGTTCACGTAGCACCCTTCGGGCTGACCGAAGCGGACGGAGGCTGGATCATCGCGCCGTTCAAGCCGTCCACCTCGCTCGACAATCTGCGTGCGGTGCCGTTCGCGGTCGCGAATCACGTTGACGATGTGCGCGTGTTCGCCGGGTGCCTGACGGGGCGGCGGGACTGGCCGCTCGTGCCGAGCGCGCGTGTGCCGCCACCGCGCCTCGCCGCTGCGATCACGCATCAGGAGATGGAGGTCGTGTGCGTCGAGGAGGACGAGCAGCGTCCGCGCTTCCTGTGCCGGGTGATCCACGAGGAAGTGCACGCGCCGTTCGCGGGCTTCAACCGGGCGCAGGCTGCGGTGATCGAGGGCGCGGTGCTGGTGAGCCGGCTGTTCATGCTGCCACGGGAGAAGGTGGCGCGGGAGATCGCTTACCTGGAGATCGCGGTGAGCAAGACGGCAGGACCGCGCGAGCGGGAGGCGTGGGAGTGGCTGATGGCCGCGGTGGACCGGTTCTATGCCGGTGAGGCGAGCAGCGCGACCGCGACGGCCGGCGCGCATTCGGCCGCTCCGGAGGCGGCGGCGAGCGGCGGCAGCATCGCGAAGTCCTGATATGGCCGGCCTAGGCGCTCGGCGAGGCGTTCTGAGACGCGGCGCCCGATGCCTGCGCCCAGCACGGGCGCGCGGTCAGACCATCTTCACCCGCGAAAGCACGAGCGACGCCGCGTCCATCACCTGCCGTAGCTGCGCCTCCGCGAGCCAGGCAGCGAGGGCGCGCCACGCCTCGGGCGAGGCGTCGCCCGCATCGCGGCCCACCATGCGAGCTAGCCGGCCTCGAGACGCGGCGATCGTCTTCTCGCGGCCATCTGCAGTCGCCATCTGGTCGGCGTCCTCGGGCAGTTCCCCGAGCAGCCGATAGACGTCCGCGGCGGTCGCGAACAGCTCGTTGGCGAGCGGCGTCCACGCGCCCGCGAACGGCGCGCGCTGGCACAGCGCCATAACGGGCGTTCGCACGAGGCCCGTATAGACCAGCTCGCCGCACGCCAAACGCTCGGCATCCGTGTAGCCGGCGCCCGCCGGGCGGCCAGCCGCGATCGGGATCAGGTCGGTCGTGGTCGAACCGATGTCCACCAGCAGCGCATCGGGAATGTATCGCCCCGCGAGTGCTGCCGTGGCGTGCCAGTTCGCGGACGCGATGCTGTCCGCGTGCGCAGCGGCGTCGGTCGGATCGAGGAAGCCGGCTCGGCCGCCATAGAGGCGCAGCGGCACCGGCGCCGTCGCGCGCGCCAACGCGTCCGCGAGCCGGCCCACCCCTTCGGCGCGGCTCGGGAACGCGTCGGCGAGTTCCCCGGTCATGGTCGCCGCGTGCAGCGTCGCCGAGCCGAGCCGGGCCTCCGAGCGCCTTTGGGCCTCGGCGAGGACGCCGGGCAGCTGCTCCAGGCCGAGCCAGAGCGGGCAGGGGAGCTGGACGACGCTTGTGACCTGCCCGCCTTCCACGCGCGCTGCCTTGACGTGGGCGCCTCCGACGTCCCATCCGATGACGGCACCGCTGGAGCTAGGGGCCATGGACGTGATACCCGTGATCGATCTCAAGGGTGGCGAGGTGGTCCACGCGCGCCAGGGACGGCGCGACGAGTATCGGCCGATCCGAACGCCGCTCAGCCCGACCAGCGCGCCGCAGGACGTAGTTGCCGGCTTGCTGCGGCTCTATCCGTTTCGCGTCCTCTACGTCGCCGATCTCGACGCCATCGAGGGACGCGGCGACAATCTCGGCGCGCTCGCGTCGCTGCCACGCCCGCCGGATGTGTGGCTCGATGGGGGCTTGTCGCCGGACAGGCCGCTCGCCTCTACGATGGCGCTGCTCGGCCGCGGCAGCGTCGTGCTCGGCTCGGAATCGCAGCCGGATCTCAGCATCCTGCGCGAGATGCGGGACAACCCTCAAATCGTTCTCTCGCTCGACTTCCGCGGCGACGCCTTCCAAGGGCCGCCCGCAATCCTCGCTGATCCGGCGCTCTGGCCGGAGCGGGTCATCGTGATGACGCTCGCGCGCGTCGGCGCCCGGCAGGGGCCGGACCTCGCGCGGATCGCTGATATCATTGCTCGTGCGGGCCCGGGGCGGTGCGTCTATGCGGCCGGCGGCGTACGTGATGCTGCGGACCTGCGCGCGGCGGCCGAGTCCGGCGTAGCGGGCGCGCTCGTCGCGACGGCGCTGCATGAGGGCAGCATCGGAGCGGCGGACATCGAGGCGGTCGCCCGGCTCGGACGCCGGGCGACGCGCCACGGACAGGTGCCCTAGGTTCCAGCAGCCTGGAACGGGTGCTTTGTCGTCTTGGCCTTCTGCACGACCTCGGACGCGGTCGGCGTGCCCTTCACGGCGCGCTCGATGCTCTCCATCGTCGCCTGATAGTTATACTGCTGGATCTTCGCGTCGTCGGCCGCTTCCCAGTGGATGAAGACGCCGACGCAGATGAAGATGTCATCGGCCTCGCTCTGGGGAATGATCCCCTTGGAGACGCTGTCGGCGACGGCCATGGCGACGGCGTGCTGCGCCGGGCCGAACATCTGAACGGCCTGCTTGGCGCCCTTGATCGTGACCTTGTTGTACATCATGGTGTTGGGCTTGGCGGGCAGGTTGGGCGCGACGATCGCGAGCAGCGAGGTGAACCCGTCCTTGTTGTTGACGAGCGCGTTGCAGAACGCGGTCTCGGCAGCGCTGCCGCGCGGCCCCAGAATCAGGTCGATGTGGGCGACTTCGTTGCCGTCGCCGACGAGCGACTCGCCGACCATAACCTTGTTGATTGTTGCCATCTTCCTTGGCTCCTCCTGCTTTGGCGGCTGCTGTGTTCCGGACTGTCCCCCCGCCGGGGGTCGTCTCAACCACGAGAGACTCATGTCCCTGGGCTCCCCTTCTGCGGCGCCGGGCACTCAATCAGCAAACCTTCCCGGCCGCAAGCCGTTGGCGAGCAGCCAGGCGAAGATCGTGGCGACCGTGAGATCGGCGCTGGTGCCGGGATTCAGGCCGCGCCGCTTGAGCGAAGCGTCCCAGGCGAGCAGATCGGGCGCGAGCGCCTCGGGCCGCACGCTCGCGTCGAGGCGGGCGAGGGCCGCCTCCGCCTCGCGCTGCACGGACTCTGCGGCAGCGGCGCCGTGCTTGCGCGCGATGTGGCTGTCCGGTAGGCGGGCGAGGAAGCGGAGATAGGCGTCGGTCACGGCCCAGAGGAAGGCTTCCTCTCCCTCCCAGCGGGCCCGCGCGCCGTCGAGCGCGGGGATCCCTGCCTCGAACACGTCGGCAAAGCCGGTCGTCCACTGCCGGGCAACGCTGTCGCGCTCCGCGGCTTCGGCCATGGCGTCTCGGAGCGGCACCATAGCGGGTGCATGCACGTCGTGCCGCGCCGCGGTCCCGAGGCCGCCCGGCGAGGCGAGGACGATGGCCCGGAACACCTTTTCCGCGTCGTCGAGGCCGCTCTCGGCGATCACGGCGCGCACGCCGGCGCGCAGGTCGGGCCGCCCCGCTCCGCAGCCATCGCCAGTGGCGCGCAGAGCAGCACGATGCCGAGGTTGGTGTTCTGCCCCACGGCCGCCCGCGTCGCCGCGACCGCGTCCAGAATGCGCTCGCCGAGCGTCGCGCCGGTCCGGCATAGCGGCCTCGCCGCCGCGTCCGCGCTGCGCACGAAATCGTCCATTGTCATGCCGTGCCCGGCGGCGTGCCGGTGGACGTTGCCGGGCTTGAGCGCCGCCAGCTCCGCCGCGCACGCCTCGCGGAAGGCGGCCTCGATCATCGCCGGCTCGCCGACGCGAGCACCGCCTCGGCGAGCCGCCGCGCGATCGGGACGTGCGTCACGCTCTGCAAGCCGCGCCAGGCTGGCATGGAGTTCACCTCGATGACGAGCGCCCGGCCGTCCGCGCCCCGCATCACGTCCACGCCCGCGTAGCGCGCCCCAACGCACGCGGCAGCCCGGAGGGCAATCCCGGTCAGCACCGCATCCAGCTCCAGCGGCTCAGGCTCGCCCCCCTGGTGCACGTTCGTGATCCAGCGCGCGCCCCGGCGCGTCATGGCGGCGAGGACCTGCCCAGCGCAGACGAGCACGCGATGGTCGCAGAACCCCGCGCCGTTGGGTGGGATGTAGCGCTGGAGGTAATAGACGCCGCCGACCTCGTCCGGCAAAGGCAGTTCCTCCGCCTTCGTCACGAGGCGCAGCCCGCGTCCCTGCGAGCCGAATAGCGGCTTGAGCACGAGCGGGGCGTTCTCGCGGGCGAGGATGGCGCAGGCGGCGTCGCGCCCCTCCACGGCCCAGGCCGGCGGCGTCGGCAGCCCGGCGTGCGCGAGCAGGAAGCTCGTCGTGCTCTTGTCCACACAACGCTCGATCGCGCGAGCCTCGTTCCACACCGGAACGCCGAGCGCGCGCAGCGCGTGCAGCACGCCGAGCCGGCGCGTTACCGCCTCGAAGCTGCCGCCCGAGATCGAGCGCACGAACACCGCGTCCGGCAGCGCGGCCCCAAAGCCGGGGATGTCGAGCCCCGACGCGCTGCCCCCGTCGAAGTGGCACGCTGAAAGGCTGAACGGCACAGCCTCCGCCCCTAGGAGCGCGAAGGTGGCGACCAACTCTTCCGCGTGCCGGTCGGGCGGGTCCGTCGCCAGCGCTATCCGCGTCACATCAGGCGAACGAGGCGTCGAGGAGCGCTGGATTGAGCACCCCGCCGCGGAACGTCTCCCCGCTCTCGACCGCCGTGACCATCGCCTCCGCCGGGCTGAACAGCATCCCGTCTATGGCGTAGAAGTCGCCCTTCGCCGCCTTGAAGATCTCGGCGAACGGCTTGCCGTAGTCGCGCGAGGTTGACGCGGGCAGGGCCTCCGCCAACTCCTTCGCCTCGGCAGCTGGACCCGAAACGAACAGGTGGACGCGCCCGCCGAAGATGATTGCATCGTTGGTCCGGCCCATGGCGTTCACGAAATCCGGGTGCGGCGGCGAGAGGGGAGCGGCGCCCATGCCGTCCAGGATGCGGTCGAGCGGGAAGTGCAGGGCGTGGACCTTGTGCAGCGCCACCTCGAGCACGCGCGCGACGACCTGCACGTTGCCGGCGAGGCTCTGCGTCGGCGCGAACACGACCGAGAGCCGCGCCGGCGCCACGCCGCAATCCTTCGCGACGCGCTCGATGAGCGGGGGCGGCGGGGGCTTGCCGCTCTCCAGCACCAGCACCGCGTCGTCAGCGCTGTCCTCGTAGCCCAACTCCCCGAACAGCTCCTCCTTGCGGGCGAGCGCGCGCGCTGGGCCGGAGCCGAGCGCGAAGAAGGCATTGGGTTTCTCGCCGTGCGAGAGGCTCCACCCGGCATACTGGCTCGCGAGGCACGCCGTCACCGGCTGCGACGAGGCGACCGAGATCGTCCAGGGCCAGCGCGGCAGCGCCGGGTCGGGCACGAGCCGCACGGTGCCGAGGCCGCCCATGCAGATCGCGGCGAGCTGCAGCCCGGCCTCGATGCCGCCGCGGTGCTTGGCTCCCGCGTCCACCAGCCGCTCCCCCGCCTCTCCGCGGGACACGCCGACGCGCAGCGCCGCCGCGTCCGCGCACAGGGCGTCGAGCAGGCGTTGCGCGCGCGCAGTTGACGCTGATCGTCTGCTCCACGCTCATGCTCCCTCCGCCATCGCGAGGATGGTCTCGATCCGCTCCATCGCGAGCGCGCGGGCCGCCTCGGGGCTCTCCGACCGTGCCAGCACGGTGCAGAGGGGATCGCCCTCGGACACCGGGACAGCCGGACGCTGCCGGTCGGCAGCCCAGGCCGGCCAGGCGAAGCCCTTGCCGGATCGTGATTGGCCGGCGCGCGTACGCGACGGCGTTGGCCGCCGCCCCTGCGAAGCTAGGCCGATGCGAAGGGAGCTGGCCATTCCGGCACGCCTCGACGTGCCACTGGAAGAGCCGGCCATCCTCGTCGGCGAACACGTCGAGGCTCGCGCTGGGCCGCGGATTGATCTCCAGGAGGTCGTAGCCGTCCGCCCGCACGAGGAAGTCGGCCGCGTTCAGTCCGACGAGTCCGGCCGCCGCGGCGAGACGTTCCACGGCGGCTTCCATCGAGGCCGCGAGCTTCGGGGCGAGCCGGGCCGGGCACGCCGCGCCGCCCCAGCAGAACGGCAGGCCCGGCACGGGGGTCGCCCACTGCTCGCTGAACCCGAGCACCAGCGCCCGGCCGTGCCCGTCTGCGAGGAAGAGCGCCGAGACCGGCTCGCCCGCGACCCGGCGCTGCACGTAGCGCGGCGGGCGCACCCGCCCAGGCCGTGCCGCGCGCACGTGGGTGCCGCCGGTGCCGCCCGCGCGCTTTTCCAGCCACTCGCCCGTGCCCGGCTGATTGGCGATCTCCGGGTGGGAGACGGCGCAGTCCCGGCAGAGCGCGGCGAAGGCATGGGGGTCCTTCAGCCGCCGCACCGTCTCGCCGCGATTGCCTAGCAGGGGCAACCGTTCCGCGGTGGCGTCCAGCAGGTCCGGCCGGGTCTCGAAGCCGCTGCCGTAGGCGAGGCCGACCGGCTGGAAACCCTCGCTGAGCCGGTCGAGCGTCCGCAGCAGCGCCGCGCGGCCCGGCGCGCGGACGAGACTGCCGGGCAGGCGCGCCGTGCGCGCCGCGAGAGCGCGGGTGTCATCGTCGCCGTAGAGGTCGGCGACCAGGGGCACGTAGCCCGCGCGCCTTGCCGCTCCGGCGAGGATGCGGCCGGACTGGGCGGCGATCAGCACGGCCGGGCCGCTATCCGGCGACCAGCTCACGCGCGAGGACGAAGGCGTCGCGGAAGTCGTAACGCACGGGCTTCTCGGCCTGGATCATGCGCTGGAACAAGCCGATCTCGGTGCCGTACTTGGTCTGCCCGATGGCCAGCGCGCCGATCCCGAGCGTCTTCCCGTCGCCCAGCTTCGCGCCGTCCGCGTGGACGTCCAAGCCCTCGATACCCAACGGCGGCACCGCGTTCACGTCGGCGACGACGAGCAGCTTCGCGTTACGCACCTGCGTGGCGGAGAGGATCTGCACGCCCGCCTTGCCGGCACAGAACGCCACGTCCGAGTTCGCGAGAACCGTCTCCTTCTTCTCGTCCGTGCTGCCGTCGGCCGAGCTCACCTTGGTGTCGAATCGCTGCCCGATCTCCTCGGCGGCGCGGGCGACCCGGTCCGGCCCGTCGTAGCCGACGAGCGTGACCGCCATGCCTTCGAGCGCCGCGATGACGCCCGAGGCGAAGCCGACCACGCCGGTCGCGCCGAACACCGCGAGGCGAAGGCCGCGCAGCTCGCGATGGCACTGCGTCTTCAGCACGCGCTCGGCGCGCGCGACCATCGCCGCCGCGGTCGTGAAGGAGCCGGCCGGATCGGCGAAGAGCGAGACGGCAAAGGGCGGCACCATGGCCTTCTTCGCCGCCTCCATCATGTCGAGCGCGACCTGGGCGTCCTTGCCGCCGATGAACACGCCCGTGCGCACCCCGACCTTGGGCGGGCGGGAGAAGATCGCGTCCTGCACCAGCCCGGTCACGTCGCCGATCTGCACTTCCTCGTACGGCACGACCGCGTCGAACCCGGCGTCAAGCGCCATGTTCACGTCGAACGGGCTGACGTGCTTCAGCGGGCTGAGCATGTGCAGGATGTGCTTGTCCGCCATGGCTACGGTCCTTCCGTGATGCGCGCGCCGTGATTGAGGGGACGGCGGACTTGGATGTCCAGCCCCTCTGCTGCGCCATCCGCACGCAGAGCGCCCCGGAGGCGGTTCGCTTCGGTCTCGTCACGGGCGAAGGCGAAGCCGGTGGGACCCCATGAACTCTGGCCGACGCCGGACGCGCCGAGACGGCGCAGGGCGGCGAGTGCGTGCGTTACGCGCGAACTTGTGAACCGGCCGCCCTGGGCAGGGGCGAAATAATCGCCGAGGTGCTCCTGGATGCGCGTGATCGCGTCGCCGAACCTCGGCAGGTCGGCTTCGGCGAGCGCGGGCAGGGCGCTCATCAGGACGAGGCGGCAGATCGCTCCAACCTCCGTCTCCGCTATCGGCGGCAAAGCCGCAAAGGCGGCGCGTTCCTCGGTGCCCGACAGACCGTGTCCCGCCGGGTCAAGCAGCAGCAGCACCTGCCACGTATCCGGCACGGCGAGCCGCGCGAGCAGGGGCGGAGGCACATCGTGATTCGCGCCGCGTCCGCCGTCCACGACGAGTCCGCCCTGCTCGAAGAGGCCGATGCCAATCCCGGAGCGCGCGCCGCGGCCGAGCCGGAACGCGTCGCCGCGCAAATCCGGGGCGATCCCGTGCAGGCGGCGGACGGCCGTCGCGACCGCGAGCGCGAGCTGCGTCCCCGAGCCGAGACCCGCGTGCGCCGGCATTGCGCTCGCGACATGCAGCTCGTGTCCGCACGGAAGCGCCAGGTGCTCCACCATGAGCGCCAGCGCCCGCGCCGCCCGGACCCGCTCGCGCCCCTCCACGCTCGTCTCGACAGCGCGACCTAAGCTGAGGCGCGTCACCGGCCCGTCGAGCAGTATCCCGAGGCTGCCGAAGCGGCGGCCGAGCGAGAAGTTCAGATCCAGGAACCCGAGGTGCAGCCGCGCGCTGGTGGCGACCTCGACGACGCCGGGCGGATCAGCGCTCGCCAGCGAAGGCGTCCATCACCCGCGTCGAATAGACGAGCGCCGCCCCGGCATTCAGCGCGATCGCCACGCCGAGCGCCTCGGCCAGCTCCTCGCGGGTGGCACCGGCATCGGCCGCGGCCTTCGCATGGACGGTGATGCAGCCGTCGCAGCGCGTCGTGACGGCCACGGCCAGCGCGATCAGCTCACGGGTCTTGGCGTCCAGGTGCTTCGTCTTGCCGGAGCCGCTGTCGAGCGCCATGAAGCCCTTCATCAACTCGGGATGCACCTCGGCCAGCGAGCCCGCGGTGCTCATGACCTGCTCCCGGTACTTGTTCCAGTCCATCATCGCCATGACCGCATCTCCCGCTTGCTTGGCCCAACGCCCGCAGTGTTGCATAGTCGCGCTCGGCGCCGAAAGTTGCCGAGCGGGAGGGACCAGGCGATGAGCGAGGCTCGCGGCACGGAGCGCACCTACAGCGAGGCGGAGATCGAGGAGCGGCTCGCGCGCGAGCTGCCGCACTGGACGCTCGAGAAAGGCTGGATCCGCCGCAAGTTCCGCACGCACTCGTGGAAGGGCACGCTCATGGTGGTCAATGCCGTGGGCCACCTCGCGGAAGCGGCCTGGCACCACCCGGACATGACCATCTCCTACGCCTTCGTCGAGGTGCGGCTGATGACGCACTCGGCCAAGGGCATCACCGACAAGGATTTCTCGCTGGCGCGCAAGATCGAGGAGGTCGTGCAGTGGCGGCCCGGCAAGGAGGGCGGCGCGCTGGAGGGAACGCCGGAGGGCGACGCGCGCTTCGCCTACGTGCGATACGATTAAGGCTACGATGATCGACTCACCGTTGGTGCTGATCCGCGGCTGCGCCGCCGCGCTGGAGGAGGCTGTGCGCGAGGCCGCCGCCCTCCTGAGCGCGAAGACCTGCCCAGTGATCGCCGGGCTCGGGACCTGCGCGGCTGGTGCGGAGGCGACAGCCTCGCTCGCCGAAGCGTGCGGCGCCACCCTCGACCACGCGCATTCCGACGCCCTGCTGAGTGACCTCGGCGCGATGCGCGAATACGGGTGGATCGTGGCGACGCCGCTGCTCGCGCGCGCGCGGGCGGATACCGTGCTTCTCGTCGGCGCGGGCCTCGACCGGTTCGCGCTGCCGCCTACGCCGAGTCTCACCCCCGAAGCTCCGCGGCGGGTGCTGCGGCTCTCGCCAGACGGATTACTCCAGCGGCTCGGTGTCGTCCGCGCGCTCGTCGCGGGTCGCCCGGTGGCGAGCGGCGCTGATCCGGACGGGGCGCTCGCGAGCTTGGCCGAGACGCTGCGGGCGGCGCGCTACGGTGTCGCGGTCTGGTCCGGCGGCACGATGGAGGAGATCGAGGTCGAGGCGCTCTGCGGCCTGATCAGCGACCTGAATGCGAAGACGCGCTGGGCCGGCCTGCCCCTGCCCGCGCCGGGCAATGCCGAGGGCGTCGCGCGGGCGCTCGGGTGGAAGACGGGCTTCCCGGTCCGGATCGGCTTCGGCCGCGGCCGTGCGGAGCACGATCCATGGCGACTGGACGCCGCCCGGATGGTGGAGAGCGGCGAGGCGGATGCGGCCGTCTGGGTCCAAGCGATAGAGCCGGGACCGCCGCCGTGGGAGCGGCGCATACCGCTCGTCGCCGTGACGGCGCCGGGTGCCCAGTTTGCCGAGCCGCCGGAGGTGGCGATCACCGTGGGGCGGCCGGGCGTGGACCACGACGCCGTGCTGTTCAGCGCCGAGGCCGGCGGTCTCGTGGCAGTTCGCGCGGAGGTGCCGCGCGACGTGCCGACTGTCGCCAGCGTCCTAAACGACATCACGGCGGCGCTGCGCGAGCAGGCTGCCCCGTGCTGACCCTGCTCGCGGGCGGCCGCGTCCTCGATCCGGCGAACGGGCGGGACGAGACTGGCGATCTCTGGTTCGAGGACGGCCGCATCGTAGCACCCGACGGCCGCGCGCCGGACGCGCGCCACGACGCCTCGGGCCACATCGTGCTCGCGGGCGGGCATAGACATCCACTCGCACATCGCGGGAGCGACCGTGAACACGGCGCGGCTGCTGCTCCCGGAGCTGCGGGACGAGCCCGTCCGTGGACTGCGTGCCCGTGAGCGACATGATCGGCCGGCTCTACGCGGCCATGGGGTTCACGCTCGTCGTCGAGCCGGCGATCCCGCCGCACCAGGCGGTGCAGGCGCAGGTCGAGCTCGCCGCGATCCCGTTCATCGACCGCGCGATCCTAGCCGTGCTCGGCAACGAGGACTTCCTCGTGCGCCTCCTGCGCGACGGCGAGAGCGCGGACGCGGTCGCGGACTACGCCGGGCGCGCGCTGGCGGGAACGCGGGCGCTGGGAATCAAGACCATCAACCCCGGCGCTGCCGCGGCCTTCCGCGAGAACGCCCGCAGCTTCGGGCTGGACGACGAGGTGCCGGGCACGGGCGTCACCTCGCGGGCGATCATCAAGGCGCTGCAAGGCGCCGTGGACAGGCTCGGCGTGCCGCACCCGCTGCACCTGCATTGCAGCAACCTCGGCGTGCCGGGCAACGTGGAGACCGCGCTCGCCACCATCGAGGCGGCGGAGGGCCGGCGGCTGCACCTCGCGCACCTGCAATTCTACGCCTACGGCACGGAGGGGCCGCGCAAGTTCTCCTCCGCAGCACCCCAGCTCGCCGAGGCGGTGAACCGGCACAAGAGCCTCACCGTGGACGTGGGCCAGGTCATGTTCGGCCAGACCGTCACGGTCTCTTGCGACATCCTGCGCCAGTTCGGGGCGCACAACACGGCCTACCCGCGCAAGTATGCTATCTCGGACAGCGAGGGCCAGGGGTTCGGGGTCGTCCCTTATCGTTACCGCCGCACCAACTTCCACAACGCCGTGCAGTGGGCGGCGGGGCTGGAGCTGTTCCTGCTCACCGACGACCCCTGGCGCGTCCAGTTCACGACCGACCACCCGAACGGGGCGCCGTTCACCAGCTACCCGGACCTGTTCGCGCTGCTGATGGACCGCGAGCTGCGCGCCCAATGGATCGAGACGCTGCCGAAGGACGCGATGCAGGTCACGACGCTGCCCGGCATCACGCGCGAATACACCTGGCCCGAGATCGCGACCATGACCCGCGCGGCGCCCGCTCGCCTGCTGGGCCTCAGCGACCGGGGACACTTGGCACCCGGCGGACGCGCCGACATCGCCGTCTATCGCCCGCAGGCGGACAAGGCCGCGATGTTCCGCGCGCCCGCGCTCGTGTTCAAGGACGGCGAGCTGATCGCGCAGGACGGCGAGACGCGCGGGCACCGCTTCGGCCGTGTGCTCACGGTCCGGCCCGGCTTCGACCAGCAGATCGAGGGGCGGCTCGGCCGCTTCTACGAGGACCACTACGGCGTCTCGCCGAGCCTGTTCGACGTGGCCGAGAGCGTCCTCCCGCGGCAGGGCAGCTTCGAAGGAGTGCCCTGCCGATGAGCGAGGGAGGGGGGCTAGAGAAGAACGGCGTGCGCGTGGACGACACCTTCGCGGAAGCCTTCGACATGCGCGGGACCGCGCTGCTCATTACAGCACCTACGCTGCGCTGGGCCGGGATCGCGGCGGCGAGCCTCACCGGGTTCGCGACGTCGATCATCGCGTGCGGCGTCGAGGCGGCGGTGGACGGCGAGGTCGCGCCCGAAGAGACGCCGGACGGGCGGCCCGGCGTCCGCGTCGTGCTCTGCGCCGGGTCCACGGGCGAGCTGCAGAAGCAACTCGTTAACCGCGTCGGCCAGTGCGTGCTCACCAGCCCTGGCTCGGCTTGCTTCGCAGCGCTCGACGGCGAGGAGGAGCTGAACCTCGGCGACGGGCTGCGCTACTTCGGCGACGGCTGGCAGATCAGCAAACGGTTCGGCGGCAAGCGATATTGGCGCATCCCGGTGATGGACGGCGAGTTCGTCATCGAGGGCAAGACGGGCCTGACGAAGGGTGCGGTCGGCGGCGGCAACCTGATCCTGCTTGCCCGCTCGGGCGAGGCGGCGCTGCGCGCGGCGGAGGCGGTCGCGGAGGCGGTCCTGGCGACGCGCGGCGCCATCGCGCCGTTCCCCGGCGGCATTGCGCGCTCCGGCTCCAAGGTCGGGTCCAAATACAAGTCGCTTCCGGCATCAACGAACGACGCCTACTGCCCGACGCTGCGCGGCACGGGCGTGAACTCCGCGCTCGACGAGGACACGAAGGCGGTGCTGGAGATCGTCATAGACGGGCTGACAAGCGACGCGGTGGCGGCAGCGATGCGTGCCGGGCTGGCGGCCGTGGTCGCACTCGGGCCGGATCGGGGCGCCTACCGCGTCAGCGCCGGCAACTATGGCGGCAAGCTCGGCAGGCACCACTACCATCTGCGGGACCTTCTCTGATGGCGGCGCTCTGCTTCACGCTCCGCAGCGAGCCCAAGCAGCGGCTCGACCTGTCGCCGCTCGTTCCGGAGCGACTTGCCAAGCTGTCGCAAGCGGAGATCGAGCGCCTTCCGCTCAGCACCACCCGCGCGCCCACGCTGGTCGGCGACGTGTTCCGCGTCGCCATCGGCGACGCGGACGCAGGTGCGGTTCGAGGGCGGCTCGCCGCGGCTCGACGGCGTGGGCGAGGAGATGGCGTCGGGAACCGTCGTGCTGGACGGCGATGCGGGCCTACGCGCGGGACGGCAGATGCGGGGCGGGCGGCTGGAGGTGCGCGGCAACGCCGGGCACTGGGCCGCGTCCGGCATGCAGGGCGGCGAGATCGAGATCGCGGGCGATTGCGGCGACTTCCTCGGCGGCCCGCTCGCGGGCGAGGTCGAGGGCATGGCCGGCGGCACCGCCGTGGTGCGCGGCAACGCGGGTGGACGCGTCGGCGACCGGCTGCGGCGCGGCGTCATCGTGGTGGAGGGGCAGGCCGGCGACCTCGTCGCGAGCCGCCTGATCGCCGGCACGGTGGTCGTCTGCGGCGGCGCCGGCGCGATGCCGGGAAGCCTCATGCGTCGCGGTACGGTGCTGCTCGGGGGCATGGTCCCGGAGCTTCTGCCTACTTTCGTGCCCCTTCGCGAGGCGGAGGGCGGCGTGTTCCAGACACTGCTCGCGCGGGCGCTGGCGCCGCTCAGCCCGGCCGCCGCGGCGCTCGCCAGAGCGCCGGCACGGCGTTTCGGCGGTGACATGGCGAGCCTTGGCAAAGGAGAGATCCTCGTGGCAGGTTGAACACAGTTCCGTCAGATTACACGCGGTAGTGCATCCTCGCCTCTTCCAGGATGACAGAGTGGCACAAGCTTCCATCCCGTCCCGGAGATCGTGACGAAGATGCTGGATCTGATCGTCCTCGTCTGCACCCTCGCCAACCCGGCCGTGTGCCAGGAGCAGCACATCCTGTTCGACGCACAGGGCGGCACGCCGCGCAGCTGCGCGCTGCACGCGCCCCCCTACATCGCCCAGTGGGTCGGTGAGCACCCTGGCGTGCGCGTTGCACGCTGGCGTTGCGAGTGGCCGGACTCCGAGCGCAAAGGCGCCTGATCGCCCCGGCATCGCCGTGTTGACAGCATTCCTTACCGTCGCCGACAGTCGGCGCGGTGCGTCCGCCTGACGCGCGGATGACAAGCTCACATGAGAGAAGAGGGAGGGAAGGTGGTGCGTTCATTCCTGATAGCGGGGTTGCTGGTGGTCTCGGCAGCGCCGGCCATGGCGCAAAGTGCTTCGGGCGGCAATGCTGCGGCGGGCGAGAAAGACTTCGTGATCTGCCGCGCTTGCCATCAGATCGGCCCAGGCGCGCATATCGCCGTCGGACCGGTGCTGAACGGCGTCGTCGGGCGCAAGGCCGGCACCTATCCCGGCTACAACTACTCTGAAGCGAACAAGAGTTCCGGGATCACCTGGTCGCCGGATGAGCTGGTGTCGTACCTCCAAAACCCTCAGAAGGTCGTGCCTCACACGAAAATGGCCTTCCCGGGATTCCACGGCCCGGAGGGTGAGCAGAAGGCGAAGGACGTCGTCGCCTTCCTAGAGCAATACGGGCCGGACGGTCAGAAGAAGTAGCAGCACTTGTCCTCACGCGGTTCGCGCCCTCGGTCGCGGCGCGAACCGTCTCAGGCCCTCGGGTGCGCCCGGCGCCACGCAGCGAGCAGGTGCGCCTCGTCCACCGCGGTGTAGCGCTGGGTCGTGCCTAGGCTCGCGTGGCCGAGCAGTTCCTGGATGCTGCGCAAATCCGCGCCGCCGGCTAGCAGATGCGTCGCGAAGGAATGGCGCAGCGCGTGCGGCGTGGCGTGCTCCGGTAGGCCCAGGGCGCGCCGGTGCTCGCGAAGGCTCCGCTGTGCCACGCCGGGATTAAGCCGGCCGCCCTTTACGCCGGGGAACAGCGGCAGGGCAGGGGATGCCGGGCGATAAACGGCGAGCCAGGCCGCGATCATCTCGCGTACGATCGGCAGGACGGGAACGAGGCGCTCCTTCGTTCCCTTGCCGAGCACCCGCAACGGGTCCGCACCGCCCGGCAATGGCGCGTCCCGCACGTCGAGCGCCAGCGCCTCCGCAATGCGCAGGCCGCAGCCGTAGAGCAGCGTGAACAGCGCGGCATCGCGCGCCCGGGCGAACGGAGTCAGCGCGGAATCGCCCGACGTAGCCGCCAGTGCGTCGATGGCCGAGAGGGCACGCGGTGCCGGCGGGCGGACGCGGGGTGTGCTCAGCAGCATGGCCGCCGAGTTCGTAATATCGTGGCGCCGGGTGAGGTAACGGAACAAGCCGCGCACCGCCGCGAGGCGCCGCGCCCGCGTGGCATTGCCCGCGCCCGCGGCGGCGCTGGTCGCGAGCCAGGCGCGCAGATCCGCCTGGCGCAGCCCTGCCAGCGCCGCGAGATCCGGCTCCGCGCCGAGATGCCCAGTCAGGAAGCGGAGGAATCCCGCAAGATCACGCCCATAGGCCTCGACTGTGAGTGGCGATGCGCGCCGCTCCGTGCCGAGCCAGGCGAGATAGGCGTGTACCGCCTCCTGACCCGTCACGCCCGGCTCAGCGCCGCGGCCAGTGCCCGCCCCAGGAACGCGAGCGGCGCCGTCCCGTCCGGGGTCAGCGCCCGGGCGTCGCGGCAGGCAAGGGCGAGGAGCGCGGGCTCGGCGAGCGGCACGGCGACGAGTGCTTCCGTGCGCGCGAGCCCGGACGCCTCGCCGTGCAGCAGCGGGTCGGCAAGGCCAGGCCGGACTAGGGCAGGCGCGGTGCCTAGAAGACTCTGCGCTGTGCCGGGCGGGAGCGGCCGTGCGCCGGGCAGCCGTCCCTCGACACCCTCCGCGCAGAACGCGACCGCGTCGAGACCGAGCAGGCCCGGCCACTCGTGGACCGCGCAATCGACCGGATCGCTCGCCGCGATCACCGCTAGGACCGCGGCCTGCACGCGCGCCACGACCCCGGCGGCGGCGGTCGCGCGTGCGGCCACGGACGCGGCGTGGGCGCGCTCGGCCGAAAGCATCGCCGCCATGTGGTCCGCGATCCGCTCGCCGTGCACCCGGCGCGGCGGCTCCAGCACGCGCCACAGCTCTGCCTGCCCGGCGAGCCAGGCTGGGTTGCGCCGAAGGAAGCGCGCTACGTCGCGCGGATCAGGTCCCCGATCCGGTTGCAATCCCCGTCGCGCGGGGTCATCTGTGCGGATGTTCACTGGTTGTTCATTGCGCCTGAGAGAGTTGTGAGCCGGCGTCGCCAGCCCAAATCCGAGTCGAGCCTACAGGGTGTGCCGCAGCCGCGAAAGCGGGTTCCGGTGCTGCTGCCCTATCCATTCCAAGGTACGTTCGATTACGCGGTGCCCGATTCACTTACGCCGCGGCCGGGAGACATCGTGCTGGTGCCGCTCAACCGGCGCGAGGAGGTCGGCGTTGTCTGGGACACGCCGAGCGGCCCCTCCGTCGCGGATCACAAGCTCAGGCCGGTTTCCGCGGTGCTGCCGGTGGCGTCCCTGCCGACGGCGCTGCGCCGTTTCGTGGACTGGATGGCCGGATACACGCTGGCATCGCCCGGCGAGGTGCTGGCCATGGTATTGCGCGTCAACGCGCTCCGGCCGGACACGCCGCAGCCCGGCTGGCGCCTTGCGGACCTGCCCGCGGCTGCCCGGCTGACCGAGGCGCGCGAGCGGGTCGTCGCCCTCATGGGAGACGGCGTGCAGCGCAGCGCGGCGGACATCACCCGCGCGGCCGCGGTCTCGCCCGGCGTTGTGCGCGGCATGGCGGACGCCGGGCTGCTCCTGCCCGTGGCCCTGCCGACGCGCGCACCGTTCGCCGCCCCGGATCCGGCGCATCCTGGCGCCACGCTCTCGCCCGCACAGAGCAGCGCGGCTGAGGCGTTACGCGGCGCGGTTGCGGCGAGGCGCTTCAGCGTCGCCCTGCTCGACGGCGTGACCGGCTCGGGCAAGACCGAGGTCTATCTCGAGGCCGTCGCCGAGTGCCTGGCGCAGGGGCGGCAGGCGCTTGTCCTGCTCCCCGAGATCGCGCTGTCGTCGCAGTGGCTGGAGCGGTTCGAGAGGCGCTTCGGCGTGCCCCCAGCGGTGTGGCATTCAGACCTATCGAGCCGCACGCGGCGAGTCACCTGGCGCGCCGCCGCGGAAGGAACGGCGCAGGTGGTGGTGGGCGCGCGCTCGGCGCTGTTCCTGCCGTTCCCGGACCTTGGGCTCGTCGTCGTGGACGAGGAGCACGAGACCGCGTTCAAGCAGGAGGACGGCGTCGTCTATCACGCGCGCGATATGGCGGTGGTGCGGGCGCGGCTCTCGGACGCACCAGCCGTGCTCGTCTCGGCGACGCCGAGCCTGGAGACGCTCGCCAACGTCGAGACCGGGCGCTACCGGCGCATCACGCTCGCCACCCGGCACGGCGGCGCAAAGCTTCCCGACGTCGCGGCTATTGACCTGCGCCTGTCGCCGCCCGAGCGCGGGCGCTTCCTCTCGCCGCCGCTGGTCGAGGGCGTGAACGAGACTTTGGCGCGCGGCGAGCAGGCGATGCTGTTCCTGAACCGCCGGGGCTATGCGCCGCTGACCCTCTGCCGGGCGTGCGGGCACCGGATGCAGTGCCCTAACTGCACCGCCTGGCTCGTCGAGCACCGGGCGCGCAAGCTGCTCACGTGCCATCACTGCGGCCACATGGAGCCGATCCCGCCGAACTGCCCCACCTGCAACGCAGAAGGCAGCCTCGTGCCGATCGGGCCGGGCGTCGAGCGGATCACCGAGGAGGCGGCTTCCGTCTTCCCCGAAGCCCGGCGACTCGTGATGGCGAGCGACACCTTGCCGGGGCCGTATGCCGCCGCCGAAGCGGCCCATGCGATCGCGGCGCGGGAGGTGAACCTCATCATCGGCACGCAGATCGTCGCCAAGGGATGGCATTTCCCGCACCTCACGCTCGTCGGCGTCGTGGACGCCGACCTCGGCCTCGCGGGCGGCGATTTGCGCGCGGCGGAGCGGACCGTGCAGCTTCTCCATCAGGTCGCCGGGCGCGCGGGCCGGGCGGAGGCGCCGGGGCGCGTGCTGTTGCAAACGTTCAGCCCGGAGCACCCCGTCATGCAGGCGCTCATGGGCGGCGACCTGGGCGAGTTCATGGAGCGCGAGGCCGAGTCGCGCCGCCCTGGGCACTGGCCGCCCTACGGCCGCCTCGCCGCGCTCATCGTGAGCGCCGACACGGCGCAGGCGGCGGACGAGGCGGCCCGCGATCTAGGCGGGGCAGCGCCGCGCGGCGACGGCATCCTTGTTCTCGGCCCGGCGCCGGCGCCGCTCGCCATCCTGCGCGGGCGCCACCGCCGCCGCCTGCTGCTCAAGACGCGGCGAGACATCGCCGTTCAGCCGCTTCTGCGCGGCTGGCTCGCCCAGGTCGAGGTCGGCCGCGGCGTGCGCGTGGACGTGGACGTTGATCCGGTGTCGTTCTTGTAAGCACAGGTGCATCCGAGGCGGTATTCGTCCGTAGTTCCTTCATGGACGCTTGTTCGCTCGGCGTGGGGACATCAGCACTTCGCCGCTTGCCGCGGCCATCGCGCCTTTGTATGCCCGCTGTCGTGCGCCCCTGGACCGAGCCGACGCGCGATTCGGATACCGAACGCCTCCTGCGCCTCTGCGCGTCGGGCGACCGCGTGGCGTTCGGCCAGCTCTATGAGCGGTGCAGCCGCCGGCTCTACGGCCTGGCGCTGCGCATCACCCGGCAGCCGGCGCTCGCCGCGGACGCCATGCACGACGCGTTCGTCCAGGTCTGGCAGCAGGCCGGCCGCTTCGACCCGGAACGCGGCCCCGCCGAAGTCTGGCTGAGCAGCCTCGTGCGCTACCGCGCGCTCGACATCGCGCGCCGCCGCGGGCGGGACGTTCTCGGCTATGAGCCGGCCGACGAGCCGGACGATGCGCCCGGCCCGCTCGATCAGCTCGTTGGCGGGGCCGAGGCGGAGGCGCTTCGCCGGTGCCTCGAGACGCTCGATCCCGAGCGGCGGCGGCTCCTGGTGCTCGCGTTCACGGACGGGCTGAGCCACAGCGAGCTGGCGGAACAGCTCGGGGCGCCGCTCGGCACTGTGAAGTCCTGGATACGGCGCGGTCTCGCGGCGCTCCGTGAGTGCCTGCAGCCATGAGCGGCGGCGAGGATCGGGACCTGCTCGCCGCCGAGTATGCGCTCGGCACCCTCGACGCGGACGAGGCGCGCCGGGCCGAGGACCTGGTGCGGCAGGACGCCGTGTTCCGCAGGGCGGTCGAGGCGTGGGAGCGCAGGCTGGCGCCGCTGGCGAGCCTAGTACCCCCGAGCGCGCCGCCGCCGGACCTGTGGTCGCGGATCGAGGCGTCCACGCGCCCCGCCGCCGTCAGCGAGCCGTCGCGCGCCGAAGCCCGGCGCCTAGACCCGTCGCGCCCCCACCCCGTACGCAGGGTTGCGTTCTGGCGGGCGACGACGGCGGGATCGCTCGCGCTCGCGGCGGCGCTCGCCGCCTTCGCCTACCTGCGCGAGCCGCCGCAACAGGCTCTCGCCGTGCTCGCGCCGCCGGGCGGTGCCCCGGTCTTCGTCGCCGAGGCCGCGAACGGAGGACTCCGGCTGCGGCCCGCGGGGACGGTGCAGGTCGCGACGGGAAAGGATTTGGAGCTTTGGGCGCTCCGCGCGGGGACGACGCGGCCGGAATTGCTCGGCGTGCTGCCGGCCGGCGGACGGACGGTCACCGCCAATCTTCCCCCAGGAACGCAGCTCCTGGTCAGCCTGGAGCCGCGCGGCGGTTCGCCGACGGGGCAGCCGACAGGTCCCGTCGTCTCGGCTGGCAAGGTTACGCTTCAGGAATAGGGGCTGAGCACATCCCATCCCTGTTGGCTGTCAGTCCCGGGGTTCGCCGAGCCGGCGCTGCGCCCCCGAAACGCCCCCGGCGGCCAGTTCCTCCCGCGTGCGCCGGGTGATCTGCTGGCTGACGTTGCCGATCAGGAAGGAGATGCAATCCTCGAAACGGTCCATGCAGCCAGCCCGGGCACGGCTATCGCGCCACGGCGTCTCGCAAGCGGGCCTATATCTCGCAAACAAGCCTCTTCCTTCTCGGAAGAGGTGCGGGCAGCTCGCGTCGTGGTCGATGCAAGCACGTCACGACGGACACGGGGGTCTCGAAGGCACCGAATCCCGGTGCGTAGCCCCTGACAGACTCCGGGGCTACGCACGGGTGTGGAAAGGCTAGGCGAGCAGCACGGGCGCTGGCGTCACCGCGGCATCAGCACGTGATCTACGACCTGGATCACGCCGTTCGACTGGTTGACGTCCGCGACCGTGATATCGGCGACGTCGCCCTTCTCGTCCTCGACGGTGATGTTGCTTGTGCCGTTCATCATCAGGCGCAGCGTGCCACCCTCGACCGTCTTGAGCGTAGCGACACCGTTGCCCTGGATGATAGCAGCGCGGATCTTCATCGTGCTCCAGTCGCCCGGCACGACGTGATAGGTCAGGACCTTGGTCAGCGTCGCTTTGTTCTCGGGCTTGAGCAGCGTCTCGACCGTGCCGGCCGGAAGATCGGTGAAGGCCTCGTTCGTCGGCGCGAAGACGGTGAACGGGCCGGGGCCGTTGAGGGTGCTGACCAGGCCGGCCGCCTTCACGGCCGCGACCAGCGTGGTGTGATCGCTGGAGTTCACCGCGTTCGCAACGATCGTCTTCGACGGATACATCGCTTGTCCGCCAACGCGGACCGTGCCTTGCGACTGCATCTGCGCGAGCGCAGTGCCGGCGAGCAGCGTGAACGTGGCAGCGAGGAGAGCGCGTGTCTTCATGTGTTCCTCCGAACAGGGGGCCAGGAGTGGCCACAACTCCTGTCGTCGCCAGCAGGCGTCTTGGATGCAGGCTGACCCAGGTACTTTCGCAACAGCGTACGCACCAGGGATGGACGCGCCGATCCGTTGCGCTGCCGGCGGATCACGCTGCAGCCGCCCGACTCAGCCACGAGCGAGCTGGCTCGGTAGCACTCAATATCCGCATTCGTGAGTAGCGCGGGAGATCGTGATGGAATCGCGCCGGTGCTTCCACGTTGGCAAGGCGATAAGCCAATGGGGGAGAAGCGGCCATGAGCAGCACATCAATGCATCCGGAGACCAGGACAGCGGCGCTGAAGAACAAGGCCATCCGCATTCACCGCTTCGGCGGCCCGGAGGTCCTGCAGCTCGAGGACGTGCCAATGCCGGAGCCGCGGGACGACGAGGTCGTCGTCCGGGTCCTCGCCGCAAGCATCAACCCGGTCGATTACAAGACGCGCTCCGGCAGCTACCCGGCGGTGAAAGAGGATCAGCTTCCCGTGACCCTAGGCCGCGACCTCTCCGGCACGGTCGAGCTCCTGGGCACCCGCGCGCATACCCTGAAGAAGGGTGATCCGATCTTCGCGATGCTGGGGCGCGACCGCGGCGCGTATGCGCGCTACGTGCTCGTGAAAGCGGTCGAGATGGCCGCTAAGCCCAATACTGTTCACTTTATCAGCTGGATTGCGACGGCGAAATCGACACGGGTCGTCGGCTGTGGTCCGCGAGGCCGTAGCGGATAGCTGCTCATCTTGCGCTTGACCCCGCGCGGCACCTGCCGACCGCGTGAGCTCGAGACGCGCTCCTCCAGGATCTCGTCCAGCACCGCCTCATGCAGGGTAAGCCTGGCCCGAGGGGGGAAGCGCCGCGAACAGCGGCAGCTTGCGCCGGACGACGCGTACCGCGTGCGAGAAGGAAAGCCGGTCCGGGTCCTCGTCTGCCGTCAGGGCCGCTTCGTGCATGAGCCCACGCACGGCGAAGTGCGCCAGCAGCAGGCCCCAGAACTCCTGGCGCACCAGGTCCGGGGTCTTGCTGCGCAGCACCACCTGCGCCCCGCGGAGCTGTGTCTTCAGCTCGGCGAGCGCGCCCTCGACCTCCCAGCGTTCGTGGTAGAGGGCGGCCAGTTCCGCAGCGGCCGCCTGCGCCGGATCCAGGATCGTGGTGATCAGCCGGTAGAACGGCTCGGCCTCGACGATGCCCTCCAGCCAATACTCGACCACGCGCACCTGGATGCCGCCGCTGCGGTGTCGCCGGTCCTTGTCGCTGGGATAGACCGTCGTCAAGTAGGAGCCGTCGGCTAGCACCGCTTCGCGCGGCAGTCGCAGGTTGTGCTTGCCGCGCCAGAGCAGGTCAGCGCCGGTGGCCGTCGCCGCCAGCCAGAGCGCGTAGCCGAAGAACTGCCGGTCGGCCAGGCACAGCATGCCAGGCCGCAGCGCCGCGAGCACGTCATGGGCCAGCGTCGTCTCGCCGTCCGCGTAGCGGCCCAACTGGGCGCCGAACAGCACGTGCGTGCCGTTCTCCGCCAGCGCCACGAAGCGCAATTGTGGGAACGCACTCTCGCCACGGCTGGCTCCCGGCAAGCCGAACTCGGCGCGGTTCGCCTCGGTGTCGGCCACATCCAGGCACGAGCCGTCCAAGCTGACCAGGCGCCAGTCCCGATACCACGCGCCCTTGCTGGCGCGCGTGGCAATCGGCCGCACCAGGGCCTCGTAGAGCCGGCGCAGCGGCGCCTCACCGAGGCGGCTGCGCGCCTGCGAGATGCCGCTCTTGCCCGCCACCTTGACCGCGTCCGCGCCCCAGAGCCAGCGCAGGCCCTCCAGCAGACAGCGCAACACCTCGCGGGTGCTGGATCCCATGTAGAGCGCCAGGGCGATGGCGTAGTAGACCATGACCTGGGCCGGCAGGTCGCGCTCGCGCTCGCTCGCCTTGCCGGTCTCGGCCAGCACCTGACGCACCCGCTCGGGCGGCACTGCCCGGGCGATCACGCCGAGGCTGATGTGGTCGCTGAGACGCACGCCGGCCGGAAGGCCGGCAGGAACACCGGCCATCGCTGCCGCTCCCACGTCACCAAGCAGGCAGGCTACAACCCTTTTCAGACAAAGTGAACAGCATTGCGCTAAGCCGGAAAACCTGGATCACGTCCAGGCCGCCGCTGTGCCGCTCGCGGGTATTACGGCTTGGCAGGGATTGTTCGACCATGGCGGATTGCGGTCCGGGCAGCGCGTGCTCATCCACGGCGGCACAGGCGGTGTCGGCCATTTCGCGGTGCAATTCGCCAAGGCTCGTGGCGCCACGGTGTTCACGACTGTAGCGGGCGAGGATAAGGATTTCGCCCGCGAGCTGGGGGCCGACGAGGCGATCGACTACAAGGCCCAGCGATTCGAGGACGTGGCGCGCGACATCGACGTGGTGTTCGACCTGATCGGCGGCGAGACGCAGGAACGGTCCTGGTCCGTGCTCAAGCCGGGCGGCATCATCGTGTCCACCTTGGCCAAGCCGGACGAGGCGAAGGCGAAACAGCATGGCGCCCGCGGCACCAACTTCATGGCGCGCGAGAACGGGGAGCAGCTCGCCGAGATCGGCCGGCTGATCGACGAAGGCAAGGTGCGCCCCTTCATCGCCGGCGTGTTCCCCTTGTATGGGACCATCAAGTCAAGCGTAATCTCCTGCGTGCGCCACGGATTGCTGCGGGATCGGGATCAGCCTCGGTCGTCGCTGCGCGACACTCGGCCGCGCCACCTTGTATCCGGTCGGCCCGCTGAGGGTGCCTGACCAACATCCCACGTTCGTGGGCAGAGACGAGGCTAGGAGGACGGGACCCAACTTTGTGACGGCATCACAGCCCTGGGGGACAACGGTCCACGCCCATCCCGCGCCGCCGCGAGCAGTCCTGCGGCTGCTGCGGCGAGCCCGTTCAGGCCTTCAGCACGGCGCCTTCCGGCACACTGCCGTCAGCGACATACTTCCAAAGGGCGACGATCAGCTTACGCGCCATCGCGACCAACATGATCCGGCGCATGCGGCCCTTCGCCGCCCCCACCCGCTCGTGGAACCAGCGCGCGAGCGCGCTGCCGGGCTGATGGCGCAGCCACAACCAGGCCAGCTCGATTGCGGTCCGCCTTGCCCGCGGGTTGCCCGACTTGGCGATGCCTTGGTCACGCCTGACCCCGCCGCTCTGCCACGGGCTGGGTGCGAGGCCGAGATAGCCGCCCACCTCGCGCCGATTGCGGAAGTCGCGGAAGAACACCTCGTTGCCCAGCACGGCGGCAAACGTGATCCCGATGCCGCGCAACCGCGCGAGCCGGGCCACAGTGCCGTCCTCGGCCTCAGCCACGGCCTTCTGCTCGGCCTCGACCTCGGCGACCATCTCCATCACCTGCCGCAGCCGCCGGCACTCGCGCAGCAACTCGGCACGTAGGCAAGGAGCGAGCGGTCGGCCGTCAGGATCGCGCAGCGCCTCGAATCGCGCCTGCCAGTCGCGCCGGGTCGGCTCGAAGTCGCGGATGCCCTGGGTCATGAGCAGGCCCCTGATGCGGCTGGTGTGCTGGCCGCGCTCGACCACGAGCCGGGCGCGCTCGCGCGAGCGGCGGCGCGCGTCCTCCTGCTCCGGCGTCGGCACGTGCACGACGCGGCAGACCCGTGCCTCGCCGCGCTCGAGCGCCATCAGCGCGCGCAGCAGCCCAGCCGCGTCCAGCCGGTCCGTCTTGGCCCGCCGCGCCCTGCGGTCCACCAGCAGGCTGGCCGCGTCCAACACCCGGTTCTCGATGCCGCGCGCACACAGCCAGCGGTGCAGCCAGAAGCCGTCGTAGCCCGCCTCGAAGCAGCACGCGACGCGCACCGGCTGGCCCAGCTTCTCCTCCGCTTGCCCCTGCTTGCGCGCGATCAGCGCGATCAGGCCTTCCACATCGCCACCCTCCAGCCGATGCAGGCTGACCTTGTCGATGACGGGCGAATGCAGGGCCACGAGCCACGTCGAGCGGCTCAGCTCCAACGCGAGGAACAACGTCGCAGATGCAACATCAGCAGGCGAGGGCATGGAAAGGATCGCGTTCATGGGGAGCCTCCTGGTCCAGGTGATCGGACCCCGAGCCTACCGGCGCTCGGCCGTCCTGTGCCCCATATCTTTGATGTCGTCCAGGCTGCGCAGAGCCGGCTGGAACAGGGGAACGTACGCGGCAAGATCGTGCTCGATCTCCGTTAGGCTATTGCCCCCGATTGGATCGTCGCGACCGTGCGGATGCGCGCGCGGGGGAAGATCTCGGCCTGAGCGAGCACGGGCGTTGCCGGCCGGATGCGCTCGACGATCGCGCGCACGTGCCCGCGGATGCCGCCCGAGCAGAGCAGCACGGGCGCCTCGCCTCGTGCCGCCGCCTGTTCGAAGGCGGCGCGGAAACGCTGCATGAACTCGCCGAGCTTGGAGGGTGCCATCGCGAGCTGCCGATCCTCTGGCGGGCCGACAAGGCTCTCAGCGAACGCGGTCTCCCATTCGGGCGAGAGCGTGACAAGCGGTATGAAGCCGCCGGAGCCAATGTGGCTGTCGCTGATCTGCCGGGCAAGGCGGGTGCGGACGTGACCGACGATGCTGGAGACGGCGCGCAGGCCGCCCGCGCACGCCTCGCCGATGCCCTCCAGGATGGTGGGGAGGTCGCGCAGGCTGACCCGCTCGGCGAGCAAGCCTTGCAGCACGCGGTGGACAAGTCCGACGCTGCACTGGCTCGGGATCAGGTCGGCCACGAGCTTCTGCTGCTCGCGGGGCAAGTCGTCGAGCAGCTTCTGTGTCTCGGCATGGCTCAGCAGCTCTGCCATCGTCTCGCGCACGAGTTCGGTGAGGTGCGTGACGAGCACCGTCGGCGGGTCCACGATGGTGGCGCCCAGCGTCATCGCCGCCTCGCGTTGGACAGCATCGATCCAGAGCGCGGGCAGGCCGAAGGCAGGCTCGGTCGTGCGCTCGCCGGGCAGGTTGGGCACGCCGCCCTTCGCGTCCATGGCCAGCAGCATCGCCGGCTTCAACTCGCCGCGCCCGGCCTCAACTTCCTTGACGCGTATGCTGTAAGCATCGGCGCCGAGCTGGAGATTGTCCTGGATGCGGACGGGCGGCAGCACGAAGCCCATCTCGGTGGCGATGCTGCGTCGCAAGCTCCGGATCTGCTCCGTCAGGCGCGGTGAGTTGCCGCTGGCGAGCGTGAGCAGCCCGTAGCCAAGCTCCAGCCTGATCGCGTCCATGCGGAGCGCGTCAGTGATGGGCGGCTCGGTCGGCGCCTCAGGCTCTGCGGGTGCTGCCGGAATCGTCGTCGGCGGGTAGCGATAGCGCATCCAGGCTGCTCCTCCCGAGAGCCCTGCGAGCGCGAGGAACGGCAGCATCGGCAAGCCCGGCATGGCGCCGAGCACGACCGCCGCGCCCGCGGCGAGCGCGAGCGGCTTCGGGTTGCCGCCGAGCTGGCGCACCAGCGCCTTGTCCGCCGGGCCTTCGACGCCACCCTTCGTCACCACGATGCCGGCGGCCGTCGAGACGAGCAGCGCCGGGATCTGGCTCACCAGCCCGTCGCCGACCGTCAGCGTCGTGAAGGTCTGCGCCGCGTCGCCGAACGCCATGCCGTGGCGCACGAGGCCGATCGCGAGGCCGCCTATGATGTTGATGCCGGTGATCATCACCGCGGCGATGGCGTCGCCGCGCACGAACTTCGCCGCGCCGTCCATCGCGCCGTAGAAGCCGCTCTCCTCTTCCAGCTCTTGCCGCCGCTTGCGCGCGGCGTCCTGGCTGATGAGGCCCGACGAGAGATCGGCGTCTATAGCCATCTGCTTGCCGGGCATGGAGTTGAGGCTGAAGCGCGCGGCCACCTCCGCGATGCGGCCCGAGCCTTTCGTGATGACCATGAAGTTCACGATCAGCAGGATCGCGAATAGGATCAGGCCGATCACCACGTCCCCGCCCATGAGGAAGCCGCCGAACGCGCGCACCACGTTGCCTGCGGCATCGGCGCCCTCGTTGCCGTGGGAGAGGATCAGCCGCGTCGTCGCGATCTCCAGCGCCAGGCGCAGCAGCGTTGTGAGGAGCAGGAGCGTCGGAAAGCTCGTGAAGTCGAGCGGGCGCTTCAGGAAGAGCGCCACCATCAGCACGAGCACGGATGCCGTGATCGAAAGCGCCAGCCCGAGGTCGAGCAGCGCGGTCGGCAGCGGTAGGATGAGGATGGCGAGCAGCGCCACCACGCCGACGGCGAGGCCGACGTCCGTGCCTGGATTGAACCGGCTGAGGCGGTAGGAGCCCAGGCGCATGGCGAAGGGCTGCAACGCGGCAGGTAGCATCGTCTAGCCCGCGTGCGCCAGGGTCGGGACGGCACCGGCCATGGCTCCTGGTGGACGCGGCACGGAGACGCCGGATTGCGCGTAGTCGCGCAGCTTGTTGCGGAGTGCCCGGATGGAGATGCCCAGGATCGTGGCCGCATGCGTCCGATTGCCGAGCGTGTGAGAGCCTGTTGAGTAATTAAACTACAAGAAGGAGGTCATTTATGTGATGATCCTTCAAAGCATACCCCTGAGCCCTGAGCATCTATCAGTTTCCACAATGTGAGTAGCCCTGGGGTGATCGTTTGGCGCATGTGCCCGGCCTGGACGGCATGGGGCTGGCATGAGTGGGATCGAGTTGTTGGCGGAAAGCATTGGCGAGGAGTTGCGGCGCAGGCTGCCGGGACAGCGCAAGACGCAGCGCGAGAGCCTGGCGCTGCTAGTGGCGACGATGCTGGATGTGCGCAGCGCCAACCTGATGGAGCTGGCGGCGGCACTGCCGCGGGCCGCCGAGCGCATCGACATGCGCTATCAGTGGGTCGCGCGCGTGCTGGCCAACCCGCTCATCGACTGCGATGCCGTGATGGAGCCTTTCGCTCAGGAGGTGCTGGCACGAGCGGCGGGGCAGGGTCGGGTGGAACTGATCCTGGACCAGAGCAAGCTGTCCGAGCGCCACCAGGTTCTCATGCTGGCATTGCGCCTGGGCGAGCGTGCGTTGCCTTTGGCCTGGCGGGTCGAGCAGACTGCGGGACCGATCGGCCTGACACAGCAGCGCCAATTGCTCGACCTCGTGGCGACCTGGCTATCTGAGGAAGCCGCGGTGGTCGTGCTGGCGGACCGCTTCTACGGCACGCCTGGGCTGATCGCAGCTTGCGCTGCGCGAGGCTGGGACTACCGGCTGCGGCTCAAGAGCAACCTGCGCGTCTTTGTTCCTGGCCAGGCGGCGTCCGCCAGGCTCGGCGACCTCGCGCAGCAGCAGCCTTACCTGAGCGGCGTGGAGCTGACCGCCGCAGCGCGCGTGCGCACCAACATCGGGGTGATCCACGATCCCGGCCACGACGAACCGTGGATTGTCGCCATGTCCGCCAGGCCGGGCTACCTGACCACACTCGACTACTCGAAGCGGTGGGGCATTGAGCCGATGTTCTCCGACTTCAAGTCGCGCGGCTTCGGCCTCGACGACACCCAGATCCGCTACCCAGACCGTCTCGCCAGGCTCGTTCTGGTCATGGCACTGGCCCTCTACTGCGCTGTCTCGACCGGCCTATGGGATCAAACCAACCATCCTCTGCCTGCCGAGACCAGGCCAGCACGCAAACAACCCAAGAAGGTCGCACGCAGCCTTACCTCTTCCTTCACCCGCGGCCTGCGCCGTATTGCAGCCCTGCTTCAGGCCGCTTTGCCTATGCCACCGCTCTGGGCCGCATCAGGCTGAAACTGATAGATGCTCAGCCCCTGAGCCAGTTGCTTTATGCCCGTCTCTGTAGTCCAGCAAAGGTTTCGTAGCGGAGAAGACTGTTGTAGTCAAGGAAGGCGGGAGGGCCGCTAACTTTCAGCCACCGTGCGCCGCGCTGCGAGCAATCTTATTGCGCCTCTTCGGCCAGCCTGCGCAGCGTGACGCGCGCCATGGCGGCATAGAGCAGCATCTCGGCGGTCTCGATCAAGCGCTCGTAATCCCGGCTCATGCGCCGGTTCCGCCCGATCCAGGCGAATGTTCGCTCTACGACCCGCCTGCGCTTGAGCACGTGGAAGCCGCGCGGGACCTCAGGCGGCTGCTGGCCGGGGGCCACCCACACGCCGTGCAGGCCTGTCCACCAGTGCTTGCTGATCGTCAGCCCCCAGCCGAGCGTCGTAGTCAGCCAGGCTTGCAGCCCCTGGTAGGCGCTGTCGGCCCAGATCAGGGCGATGCGGGGGAATTCCGTATTGAGACCCTCGAGCAGCAGCTCGGCGCCGCGTCGGTCGTGGATGTCGGCCGGGTGCACGCAGGCTTTCAGCAGGGTGCCCTCCGTGTCCACGAGGACGTGGCGCTTGCGCCCGGAGACCTTCTTGCCCCCGTCATACCCACGCGGGCCGCCCGCTTCGGTCGTGCGCGCGGACTGGCTGTCGATGATGGCCGCCGTAGGCTGGGCTTTACGGCCGCAGGCGACGCGATAGCGCTCGCGCAGGCTGGTGTTGATCTGCTCCCAGGTGCCCTGATGGCGCCACTTGGCATAGTGGTAGAACACGCTGGGCCAAGACGGGAAGTCGTGCGGCAGGGCTCGCCACTGACATCCGGTGTGCAGCAGGTAGAACACTGCGTCCAAGATGCGACGCAACTCAAGCACCTGCGGGTGGCCGGCCTGCTTGCCGGGCGTAATCAGCGGTGCCAGGATGGCCCATTCTTCGTCGGTCAGGTCGGAAGGGTAAGAGAGAGTATTCATCCACCGGAGATGGTTACGGGCCTCTGACCAAACGATGCTTTCCACACCGGTTGTCGCGCAATAAAATTGCTCAACAGGCTCTGACTCAGCGTCTCCAGGATCAGCTCGCGCTCGACCTCATCCATCGTTCGCCCGACCAGCCCGGCGACGCCTCCGAGGTCGCCTGGTGCCGCAGTCAGGGTCGAGACGGGCGGAGTCACGCTAGGGCCCGGTGCGAGCTCGATCACGTCCGGGCCGATCGCATTGCCTTCGGCGAGCAGGACGGCACGGTGCATCGCGTTCTCCAGCTCGCGCACGTTGCCGCGCCAGGCATGCGCCTTCAGCCGGACAAGAGTGGACGGCAGCAAGGGGCGGAACGAAAGGCCGTTCACCTCGGCATAGCGCCGTGCGTAGTAGTCGGCGAGAGCCGGCACGTCCGCCGGGCGCTCGCGCAGCGGAGGAACGCGCAGGTTGATCACATTGAGCCGAAAGAAGAGGTCCTCGCGGAATCGCCCAGCGGCGACCTCGGCCGGCAGATCGCGATTGCTGGTGGCGAGGAGGCGCACGTTCACGCGCACCGGCCCGGCGCCGCCGAGGCGGTCGATCTCGCGCTCCTGGATCGCGCGGAGCAGCTTGGCCTGCAGCCGGACGTCCATCTCGCTGATCTCATCGAGCAGCAGGGTGCCCCCGTCGGCCGCCTCGAACTTGCCGACGCGCCGGGCGACCGCGCCGCTGAAGGCGCCGCGCTCGTGGCCGAACAGCTCGCTCTCCAGCAGGCTCTCCGGGATCGCGGCGCAGTTGAGGGCGATGAAGGGACCGCTGGCCCGGCGTGAGCGGCGGTGGATGTGCCGGGCGAGCACCTCCTTGCCGGTGCCGCTTTCGCCCACGATGAGCACGCTGGCTTCCGAGGCGGCGACCTGCTCGGCACGGCGCAGCGTCGCAAGCATAACGGGGTCGCGCGCGACGAGCGGGGCAGCGGCCTCGCCGGAGGCGGCCTCAAGGATGGCGGCGATCAGGTCCGGATCGGGCGGCAGCGGCAGGAACTCGCGAGCGCCGGCAAGGATGGCCTGCTCGGCGGCGATCGGGTCCGTGTCGGTGCCGCACGCAACCACCGGGACGGCCATGCGCTCGCGCGCGATGGCGCCGACGAGGGCAGCCACGTCGTGCGGCAGTTCGACGAGCACGAGGTCCACCCGCGCGTCCTGCCGCAAGCGGGCGAGGCCCTCGGTCGCGGTGTCAGCCTGGTCGAGCCTGGCGCCGCGCGCCGCCGCGATCCGTGCCGCCTGGCCCAGCTCGCCGCCGAGGCTGCCGATGATGAGGACGCGCATGGCCCCGCTCCCTTGCTATACGCCGCGGTCAGTCTTGACGATTTCGGTCATCGTCACGCCCAGCCGGTTATCGTCCACCATGACCACCTCGCCGCGCGCGACGAGGCGGTTATTCACGTAGATGTCGATGGCTTCGCCCAGCCGGCGGTCGAGTTCCACGACGGCGCCGCGGCCGAGCTTAAGGAGCTGGCTGACCTGCATGGTTGTCCTGCCCAGCACGGCGCTCACCGTCACCGGGATGTCGTAGACGGCCTCCAAGTCGCGCGCCGGGGTTGGGACATACGGGCCTGAGACGGGGGTCAGGGCGCCTTCAGGGAGGTCGGCGAAGTCCACGCTATTCGACATGGGCGGTCTCCAGGATGCGATGAGTGGGTTCCGTGCCCGGCTCGGGCAGCAACAGACCGAGTGGAGCGAGCGCCTCGCGCACGGCGGCGCAGGCAGCAGCGGCGCTGCGCTGGCACATGCCGCTCTCCCAACTGACCCGCACATCGCCGGGTGGCATCGCATCGGACGCCACGAGCTGGACGGCCGCGGCGATCTCGGGGTCGAGCCCGGCGAGGTCGGTCCGCACGTCGTTCAGCAAGCTCGGGTTGACGCGAATGGTGATCCTGGGCTCGGCGCCGAGCGTCGGCAGGAGGTGCTGCACGAGTGCGCGCGCTTCGCGCTCGCCGTGGCGCACGCAGAGAGCGGGCAGGCCGGCCGCGACGAGGGAGAGCACGGCTTGGGCGAGTCCGTCCGCGGCCGTCTCCATGACGATGCGCGCAGCGTCGGCAGCGTCGGCCAGCGCTGTCGCCAACGCGTCGAGCGCTCGCGACCGGGCGGTCGCATCCTCGGCCGCAAGGCGCGCCCGTTCGGCCGCGGCACCGTCTTCCTGCCCGGCGGCGCGGGCCGCTTCCAGCTCGGCAAGCGTGAAGGTCGGCTCAATCATCTCGGGCTCGGGATGAGGCGGCTCGGGAGCGGAAGCCGGCAGCGCCGGCAAATCGTCGAAATCCTCCGCGTAGAGCAGGAAGCCCGAGAGCGCGGGGGCCGCCGATGTCACTGCCATGTTCCTAATACACCATCTCGTCGTCGCGGCTCTCGCCGATGTCGATCTGACCCTGGGCGGCTAGATCCTTGGCCGTGGCGACGATCGCGGCCTGCGCCTCGTCCACGTCGCGCAGCTTGACGGGTCCGAGCTGCTCGATGTCGTCGCGCAGCATCTTGCCGGCGCGCTCGGAGAGATTCTTGAGGAAGAGCTCGCGCAGCGACTCGGAGGCTCCCTTGAGCGCGAGCGGCAGCTTGTCCTTCTCAACCGCCCGCAGAAGGACCTGGATGTTCGGCCCCGTGAGCCGCTGCAGGTCGTCGAAGGTGAACATCAGCTTCTTGATGCGCTCGGCCGATTCCTTGTTGCATTCCTCGAGCGCAGCGACGAAGCGGCCTTCCGCCTGACGGTCGAGGTTGTTGAAGATCTCGGCCATCATCTCGTGCGCGTCGCGCCGCGTGCCGCGGGAGAGATTGCTCATGAACTCGGTGCGCAGCGTGCGCTCGACTCCGTCGAGCACGTCCTTCTGAACGCTCTCCATGCGCAGCATGCGCATCACGACCTCGGTCGCGAATCCGTCCGGCAAGAGGCCGAGCACGCGGGCGGCATGGCTAGGACTGACCTTGCTGAGCACGACCGCGACTGTCTGCGGATACTCGTTCTTGAGATAGTTCGCGAGCACGGCTTCGTTGACATTGCCGAGCTTGTCCCACATCGTTCGGCCAGCAGGGCCGCGTATCTCTTCCATGATCGTCGAGACGCGCTCGGATGGCAGCGCCTTGAGCAGCATCCGTTCAGTGCTCTCGAAGCTGCCGATGACGTCGCCGCGCTTGCCGAATTTCTCGGTGAATTCGGTGAGCAGCTTCTCGACGACACCCGAGCGCACCGCGCCGAGCAGCGACATAGCGCCCGAGATGTCGCGGATCTCGTCCTCGCTCATCAGCTTGAGGACGTTGCCGCTCTGCTCCTCGCCGAGCGCAAGCATGAGGATCGCTGCCTTCTGCTTGCCGCTGAGACGCTCAAAATCCAATGACCCAACCATCAGGTCGTTCCCTCTCCCATCCAAGTACGGACGATGCCGAGCGTCTCCTCCGGATAGCGTTCCACAAGCTCGGCGATGCGGCGGATGGCCGAGGCGCGCAGCTGCCCCTCGACGCTGGCCACATCCACCATGCCGTCCTCGCCGTCAGAGCCGATCAGGGCGGCAGCCCCAGGGGCGGCGAGGGCGTCGGCGCCTGCGGCCGCGCCGGGCAGGGCTGCGGTGCCGCCCGGCCCGGAAAGCGCGTCCGGCATCCCAGCAGGCGCCAGAGGCTTGATGAGGCGCACGGCGAGCGGTCGCAGCACGAATAGGAGCCCGACCATGACTACCAGCGCGATGAGGCCGCTCTCGACGAGGCGGATCAGGTCCGCCCGGTCGAGCGGCAAGCCGAGCAGCCCGCGCGGTGCCGGGGCCGCGGCTTCGTCCTGAGAGGCGAAGCGCATCTGCACGACCTCGACCTTGTCGCCGCGCTTCTCCTCGTAGCCGATCGCGCTTCGCGCGAGCGTGGCGATGCGCGCCAATTCCTCGGGCGTGCGCTCGCGCCAGGCCGGCTTGCCGCCCGGTCCCGCCTCGCGCACCTCATCCACCAGCACGGCAAGGCTGATCCGCTTGACCTGCGGCTGCTCGCGCACGAGCGTGCGCACGGTCTTGCCGATCTCGTAGTTGGTGGTCTCTTCCTGGCGCTGATCCTGCGAGCCGCTTTGCCCGGCGCTTCCGGCGTTGGCGTTGGGCAAGTTATTCTGAACCGTGACACCCTGCGGCGCTGCGTCGGTGCTCTGCTGCTTGTCGGTCACGCTCTGCTCGCTGCGGGCGACCTGCTGATTGGGGTCGTAGGTCTCCTGCGTCTCCTTGATCTGGGCGTAGTCCATCTCGACGGCCGCCGTAGCACGCACGCTTCCCGGTCCCAGGCTGCGCTCCAGCATCTCCTCAACGGCGTGGGATAGGCGCGCCTCGGTCGCCCGGCGGGTCTCGTCCGCAGATTGCCCTTCCGTGTTTACGTCAGGAGCATCGCCTGCCCGCGCCAGCAGCGTGCCGCGACTATCAACGATGGCGATGCCCTGCGGCTTGAGGCCGGGGACGGCGGCAGCGACCAGGTTCAAGATGGCTTGCACCTCCTCGTGGTCGAGCCGTGTGGCACCCGCCATCGTCAGGAGCACGCTGGCCTGCGCAGGCTGCCGGTCACGTGCGAACGGCTCGCGCTGGGCGAGGACCAAGTTCACCCGCGCCGACCGCACGCCCTGGATCAGCGCGATCGTGCGCGCCAGCTCGCCCTCGAGCGCCCGCGTCTGGGTGATGCCCTGCTGGAACCCTGTCGTCGTCAGGCTCTCGCCGCGGTCGAAAATCTCGTAGCCGATGCTGCCGCCGCTCGGCATCCCCTGCCGCGCGAGCAGCAAGCGCGCCTGGTCCACCTGGTCCATCGGCACCAGGATCCGCGAACCGCCACCCTGCACCTCGTGAGGGATGTGCGCGCGGTCGAGCTGATCCACGATTTGGCCAGCCTCACGCAGATCGAGGTCACCGTAGAGGAGCGACATGGGCGCGCCGCCCCGCAGCGCCATGAACGCCAGCAATCCGAGCGTCGCGAGCGCCACCGCGCCCATCGCGGCGAGGCGTGCCGGGCCGAGGGCTTTCCAACTCTCTATCGCCGCCTTCACGGCCAGCCTGTCGCTTGAGCGCCTGTCATGCCCGGCAGTATCGGCCGAGTAGGGTTAGCGAACCGTGAACGCCGCGGCAGTTCCTGCCGAGACTCGATGGATCAGTTCGTTGACTGGATGTTGCTGAGGGGAACCTGCAGGCCGTTGGTGAGGTTGGCCATCACGTCCGAGCCGCTCTTCTGCACGCCGGAGACTGTGCCGACAATGCCGAAGGGCACGGCAGTGCCGTTCGCATCGGTGACCGCGACGTTGTAGGTGCCGTCGGGTAAGCTCTGCCCCGTGTTGGTCGTCCCGTTCCAGGTCCAGCTTGTGCCGCTGGGGGAGGCCTGCACTTGCTGAGTCTCTAGCGTGACGCCTGACGAGGAGGAGATCGAGACTGTCACCGGCTCGCTCGTTGCCGGTTGCAGCTGCAGCGTCGCGCTGCCGTTGGCCAGCGCGAGCGTGCTCGACTGCGCCTCGACCTGCTTGCCGACGAGCGACCCCGCTTGCAGCATCTCGCCGCCCTGCTGCAGCTGGATGAGCGTCGTCAGGTTCGTGTTGGCATTGACCTGCTGCTCGACGCTGGCGAACTGGACGAGCTGGCTCGTGAACTGGCTCGTGTCGAGCGGCTGGGTAGGATCCTGGTTCTGAAGCTGCGTCATCAGCAGCTTGAGAAAGTCGTTGAGATTGCTCCCGAGCGAGGCCAAAGCCTGCGTGTTGGCGGACTGTGCGCTCGCGGCCGTGCTGCTCGTCGCGGCGCTGCTCGGGGTTGTGGTGCTCGATGTTGTGGGGGTCGTGCCCGTCGTCATCATGCTTCTCCTACGCCGTGATATTCACCCCGGCCCGCAGCCAGCCGCCTGAAGGCCGCGATTGCCTGCCGGGTGCGCTCCCATTTTCGCCGTGCTGGCTCCAGCCCTGGCTGCTTCCGCGGCTGCTGCCTTGACTTCCTCCGCCGCCCGACGAGGTGCCGCCGCTCATCTCTGCCGTGCCCTGTCGCTGGCTGCCGCCCTCGGCGCTTGACTGCAAGACGACGATGCGCCCCTCCGACGGAAGCCCGGCCTGATCGAGCGCGCGGTGCAAAGCCGGTTCATCCTGGCGCAGGAGCTGCAGGGTCTCGGGCCGAGTCGCCTCGACGGTGACCTGCACCGGACCCTCCTGCGGGCGCTCGATGCGCACGTGCAACTCGCCCAGCTCGACGGGGTCGAGCCTGATCGTGATGCGCTGCGTCCCGTCATTCGGTGCCGATACGTGGACGAGCGCGGGCGTCATCTGGGCGACCGGACCCGGCGGCGACGTGTGCGTCGGGCTGGGTGACGGGGCAGCAGGCAACGATGCGGCGTGCATCGTCGGAGTCGGGACGTCGGGCTGGACGCTGCTGGGCAGGGCGGGTGCATTGGCCAGGCTCGGTGAGGAGGCGCTCGCGAACGTGTCTGGAGTCGGCTGTGCAACCGTCGCTTGATGCAGCGGCAAAACCTCGCGCGGCAAGGCGGGTGGCGCCGTGTCCTGCGCCGCTGCTGCATCCGAAGTCGTCAGGTCGTGCCGAGCAGGCGGCTGCTCGGGGCTGGGTGAAGCGGCCTGGACCGGTTCGTCGTCGGCCGCATTCCTTTGCGAAGCGCTATCTTGCCCCGCAACGGTCTGAATCGGTCCCGTCGGAACGGCGGCTGGAAGCACTGCGACGGCTGGTGCCGGCGACGGCTCCTGCTGGCCGCTGATTCGGGCCGGGGCGGCAGCTTTGCTCGAAGACTCTGACGCGGAGCTGCGGCCGCGCTGCGAGGCAAGGGGCGCGGTGTCCGACGGCGCTGTTGCCTCGGCACTCGTAGAATCGTGCTGACCGGACAGCGCCTCAAGATCGGGTGAGGCCGCCTGGACCGGGCCGCCCACGCCTGCATTCGCGCTTGCACCGTTGCGCTGCCCAGCAAGGGCCTGAATGGGTTGTCCCGGCATGGAGGCCGGGGTCGCAGTCACGGCTGGTGCCGGCGACGGCTCCTGCTGGCCGCTGATTCGTGCCGGGGCGGCAGCTTCGCTCGAAGACTCTGACGCGCCGCCGCGGTCGCGCGAGGCGGCACGACGCGCGCCGCCCGTGGAATCTGGAGCACGTGCGATGGCCTGTGCGGGCTCGGGCTGCTCCGAAGGAGCGATCGCCGGCTCGGCCGATGCCGCTTCTTGTGCCGCAGGAGCGGCTTGGGGAAGGGCCCGGTTATCCTGCGGCAACGCCGGGCTTCGCTCTGGAACGCTCGCGACGCCTGGGCTCGCGTCGTTGGCTCCCAGGGCTTGGGCGAGCTGGCCACCGAAGTCGGAGGTGAGCGGCCCGCCGCCCCGTCCGGCACGAGGCTCCGTCGCGCGTGCGACAGCAGCGCCGCCGGAGGCAGGATTAGGAGCGGTGGGAAGCACAGCGTTCATCCGGTTCCTCGGCTGGGTGACCTGCTCTGGCCCTGGCGCGTGAGCCGATACTCAACAAAGCACCCAAGCACGCACCCAAGCACGCCTCCCAGCAAACGCCGGGCCACGAGCTTTTCGGCCGTGGCAGCCGGACTGCAGCTGGGTGCGCCCGGCAAGCCGTGCCGAGCGTTTCAAGCCGCGCTAGGCACTTCCCGCCTAGTTGTGGGCGGTTCGTGTCGATTCTCCGCGGCGGAACAGGCCGGCCGCACGCTGGCACGATAGCTGCTTCTTCCAGCTCGGATACGGCCGGGATCGTCCCGCAGGAAGCTCAGGAGGCTCAGGAATGTCGCTGCTCGGTGCCATGGACACCGCCGTCACGGGGTTGGCCGCGCAGAGCGCGGCATTCAGCAATATCGGCGATGACGTCGCCAACAGCCAAACGATCGGCTTCAAGGGAACGGATACCCGGTTCGAGGATTACCTGACGTCCAGCACCGCAACGCAGAACATGTCCGGCGCGGTCGTCGCGACACCCGATTACCAGAACACCCTGCAAGGCACGATCACCCAGAGCACCGACCCGCTCGCCATGGCGATCAGCGGCCAGGGCTTCTTCCCCGTGAGCCAGGAGATCGGGACGGCCACGAACGGCCAGCCGGTATTCTCGTCGCAGCAGCAATACACTCGCGCCGGCGACTTCCAGGTCAATAATCAAGGCTATGTCGTGAACGGCGCCGGGCAATACCTCAACACCTGGAGCGTGGATGCCTCGGGCAACGTGAACCGCACTCAGCTCGCTCCCATCCAGGTCAACCAGAGCAGCGACAGCCCGGTTGCGACCAGCACGGTCAGCCTGGCCGCCAACCTGCCCGCAACGCCGAGCAGCACCAGCCCGCTCACCACGCAGGTTCCGGTCTACGATGCCCTCGGCAACCAGCAGCAGCTGACGCTGAGCTGGACGCAGTCGAGCACGCCAGGCTCCTGGAATGTCGCCATCAGCAGCGCCAACGCGTCGCCCCAGACTATCGGCACCGCGCAGGTCAGCTTCGGCACCGGCGGCGCGGGTGCGCCCGCCGGTCTCGTCAACAGCATCACGGATCCGTCCGGCAACACGATCAGCTACGCGGCTGGCCAGCCCGCAGCGTTCAACATCGCCGCGAACTTCGGCTCCGGCTCGCAGACGATCAGCCTCAACCTCGGCACATTCGGCCAATCGAATGGACTGACGCAGTTCGCCGGCACCGACATCTCGGTGCATAGCGTGAACCAGAACGGCTCGCCGTCCGGCAGCTTCACCGGCCTGACGTCGAACTCCAACGGCGACTTGGTCGCGAACTACAGCAACGGCCAGACCAAGACAATCGCGCGCGTCCCGGTCGTGACGTTTGCCGACCCGAACGCACTGCAGCGCCAGGATAGTCAGGCCTACACTGTGACGACGAACAGCGGCAACGCGCTCGCGCAGGATGCAGGGGCGAACGGCGCGGGCGCGCTCGCGACCGGATCGTTAGAGAGCAGCAACGTGGACATCGCGTCGGAGTTCAGCAAGCTGATTGTTGCGCAGCAGGCCTACTCCGCGAACGCGAAGCTCGTGACGACGTCAGATCAGATGATGCAACTGACCATCAACATGAAGCAGTAGAGACTGCGTCGGAGCGCTCACCATGTCGCTCGATTCAACACTGTTCATCGCTTCGTCGGGGTTGGCAGCGATTAATCGCCAGCTCTCGGTCGTGTCGCAGAACGTGGCCAATGCCAGCACGCCGGGCTACGTCGAGGAATCGGTGCCGCTCACCGCGGCGGCGGCTGGGGGCGTGAGCATGGGCGTTCGCGCCGGACCGACGCAGATCGACGTCAACACGCAGCTGCAGGCGGCGGCGTGGCAGGCGCAGTCGGGGGCGAGTGCGGCCAGCACGACACAGGCGGCGCTCTCGGCGATCGATCAAGTTGCGGGCAGCACCAGCTCGAGCAACTCGATCGCCGACCTACTCGGAGGCTTGCAGGACCAGCTCTCGTCCCTGGAGGCGTCGCCCAGCAATCAAACGGTCCAGCAGCAGGTCGTGATGGCGGCACAGCAGCTCGCGGGCGCGGTGAGCCAAATCGCCGATTCCGGCGCGACCCAGCGTCAGAACGCGCAAGACTCGCTCGTGAGCGACATCGGCCAGCTCGACCAGGCGCTGAACGAGGTCGGCCAGCTCTCGACGCAGATCATCCAGGCCAAGGCGGCGGGGCAGAGCACGGCCGACCTGGAGCAAACGCGCGACCAGCAGATGTCCGCCGCGACGAACTTGCTCGGCATCAAGTTCGTGCCGCAGAGCAACGGCGGCATGCAGGCGATCGCCGGTGGCATCGTCCTGTCCCTCGACGGGACGGGGAAACTGTTCCAGACCAGCTCGGCCCAGCTCGCGCCGGACACGCCGGCTTCGGCCGTGCCAGGCATCACTCTCGGCGGGCAGGACGTGACGGCGCAGCTTGCCGGGCTGGGCGGCAGCATCGGCGCCAACTTGCAGCTTCGCGACCAGGCGATGCCGCAGCTCCAGGCCGAGCTGGACGAGTTCTCGCACACGCTCGCGTCGCGCTTCCAAGCGCAGGGACTCACCCTGTTCACCGATGGGTCCGGCACCGTGCCCGCGGGGGGCGGCACGCCCGCGCAGTCCGGCTATGTCGGCATGGCGCAGACTCTGCAGGTCAACCCCGCCGTCACCGCCAACCCCGCCCTTGTGCAGCAAGGGACGACGGGCAGCACATCGCCGTCCGGCAGCGCGACGCTTCTGCAGAACGTGCTCACCTACGCGTTCGGCGCCGACAGTGCGCCCGGCACAGTCCAGCCCGCCCCTGCGGTGAGCGGCCTCGGTGTCGCAGGCACGATCCAGGCGCGCTTCGGGGTGCCCAGCACTCTCGCTGCCTTCGCCGCCGCCATCGGCAGTGCGCAGGCCCAGGACTCCGCCGCTGCCTCCACGACGGCCGACACGGAGCAAGCAACGGCCACCGCGATGCAGAACCAGCTCTCCGCCGCGAGCGGCGTCTCCATGGACACGGAACTCTCGCACATGATCGCCCTTCAGAACGCCTACAGCGCCAATGCCCGCGTCATCGCCACGGCACAGAGCATGTGGACCGACCTCGTCAGCGCCGTGCAGGTGCCGGCAGCATGAGCGGGGTGATCGGCATGTCCAGCAGCGGGATGAGCAGTTTCGGCACGCTGACCAGCCTCGTCGGCGACAGCGAGACGATCCAGGCTCGGCTGAGCCAGCTCGAGCAGCAGTCGGCCACGGGCTACATCGCGCCCACGCTCGGCGGTCTCGGCGGCACGGCGGCGCGGCAGGTGCTCGACATTCGGCCCCAGATCGCGCACCAGACGCAGTACCAAGCCAACATAAACGCCGTGCAAGGACAAATGAGCGTCGCTCAGACGGCGCTCAGCAGCATCAGCAGCATCGCAAGCCAGTTCTACGGCGACCTGCCTACGCTGACTAACCTCAATCCGACCGAGGTGGACTCGGTCGCATCGCAGGCGAAGCAGGCGCTCGCGCAAGTTGCGGGCCTGCTCGATACCAAGGATGGGAACACCTACGTGTTCGCAGGGCAGACCCCGGATACCGCGCCGATCCCCAATCCGGACGCGATCTCGTCCTCGACCTTCGCCACCAGCATCGCGACCGCGGTCGCAGGCCTCGCCACGAACGGCGCCGCGGCAACCACGGCCGCGACGCTCGCGGCGGCCTCGGGTACATCTCCGTTCGACCCGAGCCTCTCCTCCGCCGTGCCGACCGTGCAGGTGGGCCCGGATCAGTATGTGCAGACCGGCCTGCTCGCCAACGCCAACACGCTCGCCACGTCAGCGGGATCCTCGACCACGGGCTCCTACATGCGCGACGTGCTGCGCGGCCTCGCGACCCTTGCCTCGCTGAGCAGCAGCCAGGTCAACGACCCAGGCTTCTCCGGCCTCATCAGCGACACGCAGCAGTGCCTGAGCGGCGCGATAGGTGCCCTCAACTCCGAGGCCGGCTCGTTCGGCGCCATCCAGAGCAGTCTCTCGGCACAGAGCACCGAGATCGGCGACGTGCATGACGCGCTGGTGACGCAGCTCTCGAACGCCACCGAGGTGGATATGGCGACTACGCTGACCAGCCTGACGCAGACGCAGACGCAGCTTCAGGCGAGCTATCAGGTCATCGCCGCGGCGAAGAACATGACGCTCGCCAATTATTTATAGCTATCGCACGGCCTCCAGCACCGAGACGTAGTTCGCGACTCCCGCGCCGCCCATGTTGAACACGCCCGCGAGCTGCGGGCCGGGAAGCTGCATGGCGCCCGCCTGGCCGGTGAGCTGCATCGCGGCGAGGACGTGCATGGAGACGCCCGTGGCGCCAACCGGATGGCCCTTAGCCTTGAGCCCGCCCGAGCGATTCACGGGCAGCCTGCCGTCGGGCGCCGTCCAGCCTTCCAGCACGGCGCGGGACCCTTCACCGTAAGGGGTCAGGCCCATGGCTTCATAGGCCATCAGCTCCGCGATGGTGAAGCAGTCGTGCAGCTCGACGAAGCTGAGGTCATCGAGACCCACTACGGCCTCATCGAGGCCCCGGCGCCAGGCCTCGGCGGCACCCTCGAAGCGCGTCGGGTCGCGGCGGGACAAGGGCAGGTAGTCGTTGACCTGGACGGCGGCGCGAAAGCGAACGGCCTTCCCCATGCTGCGCGCGGTCTCCTCGTCGGTCAGCACCAGCGCGGCCGCGCCGTCGCTGACGAGCGAGCAGTCCGTGCGCTTGAGCGGCGGCGCGACATACGGGTTCTTCTCCGAGATCGCCCGGCAGAACTCGAAGCCGAGGTCCTTGCGCATCTGGGCATACGGGTTGTCCACGCCGTTCTTGTGGTTCTTCGCAGCGATGGCGGCGAGCGCATCGCTCTGGTCGCCGTGCCGCTGGAAATAACGCTCGGCGATGCGGCCGAACACGCCCGCGAACCCGGCCGGGATGTCGCCCTCCTCGCGGCGGTAAGAGGCGCAGAGCAAGTTATCCCCGACCTGCGGACCAGGAGTCGCCGTCATCTTCTCGGCGCCGAGCACGAGCGCGAACCGCCCCCGCCCGGCCGCGAGGAAGTCGCGCGCCCCATGGATCGCCGCCGAGCCGGACGCGCAGGCGTTCTCGTAGCGAGTCGCCGGCTTGAAGCGCAGCTCGGGCACGCTCTGGATCGCGAGCGAGCTCGGAAAGTCCTGGCGCGAGAAGCCCGCGTTGAACAAGCCGACGAACACCGCGTCCACCTCGCCCGGCGCGATTCCCGCATCCTCGATGGCGTCGCCGGCCACCCGCGCGATCAACGCCTCCACGTCCGGCTCGTCGAGCTTGCCGAACGGCGTGTGCGCCCAGCCAACGATGCAGGCCGTCATGGGGGTTCTCCTCCGCGATGCTGCGCCGCATCTTGGGCGGCAACCCGGCCGGCGCAAGCGCCCGGGCGGGCAGAACAAGGCTTGGCCCGGCCTCGGGCGGCTTCTATGGTGCGCCCCAACTAAGAACAGCCCTGGGGGGAATCTGTGCCATGCTGAACCCGAGCCGCCGCCGATTGCTCGCCGGCGCCGCTGCCCTGCCGCTCGTCGCGATTCGCACGCGCCCGGCGCGCGCCGCCGGGTTCACCTACAAGCTCGCCTGCGACACGCCGCCCTCGCACCCGCTGAGCAAGCGCGCCCAGGAAGCGGCCGATCGCATCGCGAAGGCTACCAACGGCCAGCTGCAGATCCGCGTCTTCCCCAACAACCAGCTCGGCTCCGACACGGACACGCTGAGCCAGCTGCGGTTGGGCGCGGTCGAGCTCTTCACCTTGTCCGGCCTGATCCTGTCCACGCTGGTGCCGCCGGCCAGCATCAACGGCATCGGCTTCGCCTTCAAGAGCTACGACCAGGTCTGGCCTGCCATGGACGGCAAGCTCGGCGCCTACATACGCGGCGAGATCAGCAAGCGCGGCATCCTCGCCATGGACAAGATCTGGGACAACGGATTCCGCCAGACCACCACCTCCAACAAGCCAATCAAGACGCCCGACGACTTCAAGGGCATGAAGATCCGCGTCCCGGTGAGCCCGCTGTGGACCAGCATGTTCCAGTCGCTGGGGGCGGCGCCCGCGAGCATCAACTTCAACGAGGTCTATTCGGCGCTCCAGACGCACATCGTCGAGGGACAGGAGAACCCGCTCGCCCTCATCGACACCGCCAAGCTCTACGAGGTGCAGAAATACTGCTCCCTGACCAATCACATGTGGGACGGCTTCTGGCTGCTCGCGAACCGCCGCGCCTGGGAGCGCCTGCCGAAGGACGTGCAGGAGATCGCCGCGCGCGAGCTGAACCAATCCGCGCTCGACGAGCGCCGCGACCTGGCCGCGATGAACTCCGGCCTGCGCGGCGTCTTGAGCGGCAAGGGTCTCGCCTTCAACGACGTGGACGTAGCACCCTTCCGCGAGACCCTGCAGAAGGCCGGGTTCTACGCGGAGTGGAAGCGGAAATACGGCGCCGAGGCGTGGGGCATCCTCGAATCCTCGGTTGGGGGTCTTGCCTGAGAGCTGGTCAATACATGATGTAGCACTGAACATGATGTAGCACTGACTGGGGCGCGCTCGGCGCGGGGCTGGCCCGGCACGAAGGGCGCCCCATATGCGCGCCCGGCGAGAAGGAGGCGAACATGACCCTGTTCGGCACCAAGACTGATGCGAAGGCGCAGGAGCACTATTCCGTGGAGCACACGGACGAGGAGTGGCGCCGCAAGCTGCCGCCCGAGAGTTACCGCGTGCTGCGCCAGCACGGCACCGAGCGCGCCGGCACCAGCCCGCTCAACCAGGAGAAGCGCGAGGGCGTCTTCGTGTGCGCCGGGTGCGGCCAGCCGCTCTTTGCCAGCGCCGACAAGTTCGAGAGCGGCACCGGCTGGCCGAGCTTCACGCGGCCGGAGGAACCCGGCGCCGTGGGCGAGCAGGAAGACCGGTCCCTCTGGGCGGCCCGCACGGAAGTCCATTGCAGCCGCTGCGGCGGCCATCTCGGCCACGTTTTCCCGGACGGTCCGGCGCCGACCGGACAACGTTACTGCATGAACGGCGCCTCGCTGAAGTTCGAGCCGAAGTAGCCCCATGGACCTGACCCTCGAAGTCACCGTCGGCCCGCCGCACCTCACGATCAACGCCGGGCAGACGGTGCTGCTCACGGCGCTGGACGGCCAGATCGCCTGGCCGAGCGAGCGCGGCCTCTACTACCGCGACACGCGGCTGCTCAGCGCCTACGCGATCTACGCGAACGGCCAGGAGTGGAGCCTGGTCAACAGCGGCCCGCTGACGCATTTCGCGTCCCGCGTCTTCCTGCTCAACCAGGCCTTCCCCTCCGAGGGAGGCGACGTGCCGGCGCGTACGCTGGGGTTGGCGCTGAGCCGCACCGTCGAGGACGGGCTTCACGAGAAGCTCGAGCTGACGAACTACGGGCGCGCCGAGATAAGCTTCAATCTCGAGGTCGCGATCCGGTGCGACTTCGCCGACCTGTTCGAGGTCCGGCAGGGGCGCATCGTCCGCCGCGGGCGCATCACGACCGTTTGGTCGGACGAGGAGCGGTCCCTCACGACGCGCTACAGGAACGATACCTTCTACCGCGGCCTGCGGATGCGCGCCGAGTCCGCGCAGCCGGTCTCGTTCGCCAACGGCCGCATCACGTTCGAGATCTGCCTCAAGCCCGGCGAGACCTGGCGGGGGGCGCTGCTCTACGACGTGCTGGATGGGGACCGCGTGCTGCAGGCGCCGGCCGAGGGTTTCGTGCACGAGGGACAGGGCGCTCCGGGGCAGGCGCTCGCGTCGTGGCGCGCGGACTCGGCCACGCTCACGAGCAGCAACGCGCTGATCGAGCAGATGCACGCCGAAGCCGTCGAGAACATGGCGGCGCTGCGGTTCCCGGCCCCGTGCAAGGAGGGCGGCGAGAAGATCGTCCCGGCCGCCGGGCTGCCCTGGTTCCTGGCTCTGTTCGGCCGCGACAGCCTGATCGTCTCCATCCAGACCCTGCTCATGCACCGCGAATTCGCGCGCAACACGCTGCAGGTGCTTGCCGGCTGGCAGGCCCACGAGCGAGACGATTACCGCGACGCCGAGCCCGGCAAGATCCTGCACGAGCTGCGCCAGGGCGAGCTCGCCTTCTTCCACCTGATCCCGCACACGCCCTACTACGGCACGGCGGATGCGACGCCGCTCTTCCTGATCTGCCTGCACGAAGCGTGGCTCGCGACCGGGGACCGCGCCCTGCTTGAGCAGCACCGGGCGACGGCCGAAGGCTGCCTGCGCTGGATCGATGAGTATGGCGACCGCGATGGGGACGGGTTCCAGGAATACGGCACCCGCAGCGGCGAAGGCTACGAGAACGTAGGCTGGAAGGACAGCGGCACCGCCGTCGTGTGGCCGGACGGCACGGGGGTGCAGAGTCCCAAGGCGCTGTGCGAGCTGCAGGGCTACGTGTTCGACGCCTGGATGCGCATGGCGGAGATCTACGACGCGCTGGGCGAGCCGGGCCGCGCCGCCGAGCTGCGGGCAAAGGCGGCGCGGATGCACGCCCGCTTCAACGAGGTTTTCTGGAACGAGGAGGAGGGCTTCTACGCCTACACGCTGGACGGCGACAAGCGCCCGGTCTGGACGGTGGCGAGCAACCCCGGCCACCTGCTGTGGTCCGGCATCGTGCCGCCGGACCGCGCGGCGCGCGTGGTGGCGCGGCTGCAGCGCCCTGACATGTCGAGCGGCTGGGGCATCCGGACGCTGACGAGCGAGAACGCGAGCTTCAATCCCTACGAATACCAGAACGGCGCCGTCTGGCCGCACGACAACGGGATCATCGCGCTCGGCTTCATGCGCTACGGGCACCACGCGGCGGCGAACCGGGCGGCGGAGTGCATCGTGGAGGCGGGCGAGTTCTTCGAGGAGCGGCAGCTGCCGGAGCTGTGGGGCGGCCTGCAGCGGGACGGGGCGAACTTCCCGGTGCAATACCTGGGCGCGAACGTGCCGCAGGCCTGGGCGGCGGGAAGCGTGTTCATGCTGGTGCAAGCGATGCTGGGCCTGCGCCCGAACGCTCCGGCGGGAAAGCTCTACGTGGACCCGCACCTGCCGAAGTGGCTGCCGGACGTGACGCTGCGCAACGTCCGGGTAGGCAAGGCGGTGCTGGACCTGGCGTTCCGGCGGGACGGTGAGGCGACGCGCTGGGAGGTGCTTGCGAGGCGACGCGGGGATGGTGGAGCGGAGGGCGTGGGGGGCGTGGAAGCTAACGCCTGAAAGTGCTCGGCCCGGCGCAAGAGTGGGCGAGATTGCAACATCGTGACACACCTCGGTGCGCTCTGACGTAGGCAACTCGTAGCCGCTTCACCGGGACGCTCTCCTCAGAGTTTCCGCCCGCCGCGTTGGGCCGCCAGCAGGACAGCATCATCTATATACCACACGAGCGGCTCCAACAGGCTTGACCAGGATGCCGACGGCGCGCTAGATGCGAATGCCTCGCATTTGCTCCTGGGCGCCCCGCGGCGACCGGCAATGCGGTTGCACGCAACTCCGGCAGGAGCACACCGATGTGGAACCGCAATTCTTTCTGGTCTGTATTGGCTACGCCCTGCATCTCCGCGTGCCTTTGGGCGGGGACTGCCCTCGCGCAACCGGTCACTGGCGACCAGGGCATTCCGAACGCTGCGCCCTCATCCCGACAGAACCCCGTGCCTGGCCCGATAGGCAACCCTGCAACGCCGCAGGCACCTTCGCCGGGCGAGCCGGGTTTCACGACCGGCTTGTTCTCGTCGTCGCGCAGCAACCTGCTCGGCGATCTCTACGGCCTGCGCCCATGGCTCGGCACATACGGCCTCTCACTAGGTCTCCAGGAAACGAGCGAAGTTTTCGGAAACGTCACCGGCGGCGTGCATAGAGGCGCCGACTACGACGGGCTGACGATTATGAGTCTCGGGTTGGACACCGCGAAGGCATTCGGCTGGTCAGGCGGCATTTTCAACGTCAGCGCCCTGCAGATCCATGGCCGCGACCTGAGCACCGACAACCTGTACACGCTGCAGACCGCCAGCGGCATCGAGGCGGACCGCGCCACCCGGCTTTGGGAAATCTGGTATCAGCAGTCCTTCCTCGAGGGTCGGTTTGACGTAAAGATCGGTCAGCAGAGCCTCGACCAGGAGTTCATCGGCAGCCAATATTCCAGCCTGTTCATCAACACGATGATGGGCTGGCCCTTGGTCCCGTCCGTGAACCTGTATGCCGGCGGTCCTGCCTATCCGCTCTCCTCCCTCGGGATACGGCTGCGCGGGCAGCCGACCGGCGCGCTGACCTTGCTGGCCGGCGTGTTCGACGACAATCCGCCGGGCGGTCCTTTCGACGACGATTCCCAGGTGCGCGGGGCCGAGCAATCCGGCACTCGGTTCAACTCGAATACTGGCGCGCTGTTCATCGCCGAGGCGCAGTATGCGATCAACCAGCCAGCGCTCGGCGAGATGGACTACGGCAACCGCAAGCCCGGCCTGCCCGGCCTCTACAAGCTCGGCTTCTGGTATGACACGGGCAGCTTCCCCGACCAGCGCTTCGATACGCTCGGCCTGTCGCTCGCCGATCCGAGCAGTAATGGCGTAGCGCAGCTCCATCCGCACAACTGGAGCATTTACGGCGTGTTCGACCAGATGATCTGGCGCCCGGACCCGGACGGGCCCCGCTCAATCGGCGTGTTCGCCCGCGCCATGGGAGCGCCTCGGCGACCGCAACCTCGCCGACTTCAGCATAAACGCCGGCGTCACTCTCAAGGCTCCGCTGCCGGGCCGGGACAACGATACGTTCGGCATCGGCTACGGCCTTGCCAAGATCAGCGGCCGTGCCAGCCAGCTCGACCAAGACACCGCAGCCTTCTCGGGCACATCCTATCCCATCCGGTCCAGCGAGAGCTTCATCGAGGTGACCTACCAATACCAGATCGCGCCGTGGTGGCAGCTCCAACCCGACTTCCAATACGTCTTCATGCCGGGCGGCGGCATTCCCAACCCGTATGAGCCGGGCAAGCGGATCGGCAACGAGGCCGTCTTCGGCCTGCGAACCAACATTGTTTTTTGATCGCTATTGCGAGTGAGTCTTACTTGCAGTAACATCCGGTTCACGTCACGTTTAAACGCCCGGCAAGGAAGGAGCCGACCATGAGACCCTTATCGCGCCGCTCCCTCCGCCCACGTGCCGCCGCGTTCAGCCTTCTCCTGGCGGCGATGTCAGGCTTGGCGACCAGCGCGGGGCGTGCCGCGGAACCGCGAGGCTTCTTGGAGACCGTGCACCGCCACACGCTGCTGACCTCGACGGTGCCGGCCAACGGCGACCAGAACCCGTATGCAGTCCTGGTCGCGCCCGTCTCCGCCGGCAAGGTTCGGCAGGGCGACGTGCTGGTCACGAACTTCAACAACAGCGGCAACCTTCAGGGGCTCGGGACCACGATCGTTGACTACAGCCCGGCTACCCGGCAGCTCACGCAGTTTACCGCCCTGCCGCGGCACCTGCCGCAGTGCCCCGGCGGCGTGGGCCTGACCACGGCGATGGCGATGCTGCGGTCGGGCTGGGTGATCGTCGGCAGCCTGCCGAGCCAGGACGGGACCACGGCGACCAAGGGCCAGGGATGCCTGCTCGTCCTCGACGCTCAAGGTAACCTCGCCGGCGTCCTTGCCGGCCGGAACATCAACGGTCCCTGGGGCAACATGGCGGTGATTGACCGCGGCACAACCGCGACGCTGTTTGTCAGCAACACTGGCTTCGGCGTCACCGCACCGGGGCAGGACACGGTCAACCAGGCAAACGTGCTGCGCCTCGACCTCGCCGTCCCGCTGGGCGGCCGCCGAGCCTGGTCCGCGAGACCGTGATCGGCAGCGGGTTCGGCGAACGCCCGGACAAGGACGTGTTCGTTATCGGCCCGACTGGGCTCGCGCTGGGGCGGGATGGGTCGCTGTATGTTTCCGACGCGATCGGCAATCGGATCACGGCCATCCCGGACGCGGCGACGCGCACGACGAGCGCCGGAACCGGGCGCGAGGTGACGCGGGACGGCTTCCTCAAGCGCCCGCTCGCCATGGCCATGGCTTCCAACGGGCACCTTCTTGTTGCCAATGGACTGAACGGACAGATCGTCGAGCTGGACCCCCAGACGGGACGGCAGATCTACGCGCAGTGGGTGGACCCGAACCGCGCCCAATCGCCGCCCGGCAGCGGCGACCTGTTCGGCCTCGCCCTGGCCCCATCGGGTGATGGCATCTACTACGTCGAGGACGAGGTGGCCGCCCTCGTGTTGGCGCATTGAGCGGCCGGGGGAACGGCTGCCCGTTCGCGTCGCGCCGCGGCTTCCTCGGCGGCGCCGGCGGGTTGCTGGCCGCACTCGGCGCGACCGGTGGAGCGCGCGCGGCCTCCGACAGTCTCGCTGCCAAGGGAGTCGTTCAGTCCGGGCAGGGGCAGGGCAGCGCGGTCATCGAGCCGTTCCGTGGCCAGCACCAAGGCGGCATCCTGACACCCTTGCAGAATCATACGTATTTCGCGGCCTTCGACCTGGTCACGACCAACGCCAGCCAGATCGTGACGACCTTGCGGGCCTGGACCGAGGCAGCGGAGCGCATGGCGCGCGGCGACACGGCCGCGCCGATCACGAAAAATCTCAGCGTCGCCGGCGCCGACACGGGCGACGCGCTCGGCCTTGCACCGGCGCGGCTGACCGTGACATTCGGCTTCGGCGCAGGGCTGTTCACCAAGGACGGTCACGACCGTTACGGTCTCGCAACACGGCGGCCAGAGGCCCTCGTTGACATGCCCCGGTTCAATGGCGACCAGCTTGAGGAGGCCCGCACCGGCGGCGATCTCTCCGTGCAGGCGTGTGCCGACGATCCGCAGGTTGCGTTCCACGCCGTGCGGCAACTGGCTCGGCTGGCGGACGGCGTGGCCCGTCTCCGTTGGACGCAGACCGGCTTCACCTCGAACTATGCCGCCGAGGATACGCCGCGCAACCTGATGGGCTTCAAGGACGGCACCCAGAATCCAATCGCACAGCGTCCGCAGGAGCGGACCACCGGCGCGACGCGGCGGAATCCCGCCAGCGCCGATGACATGGTGTGGGTCGGCTCGGAGGGTCCAGACTGGATGCGGGGCGGCGCCTACCTAGTGGTGCGGCGCATCCGCATGGCGCTGGAGCACTGGGACGGCACCGACGTGGATTTCCAGGAGCAGACGGTCGGCCGGCACAAATACTCCGGCGCTCCGCTCGGTGGCCAGGACGAATTCGATCCCTTGGACCTCGACGCCACCGACGCGGACGGCAATCCCGTCATTCCCGACAACGCCCACGTCCGGCTCGCAGCGGCCGCGAGCAATGGTGGAGCGCAGATCTTGCGTCGCGGCTACTCCTACAACGACGGCACTAACGTCACCGCGGAGCGCTGGCCGCCTTGGCGGCAAGGTCTCGAGTACGATGCGGGTCTGCTGTTTATCTCCTACCAGCGCGACCCGCGCACGGGCTTCATCCGCATTTTCGGGCCGATGTCGAAGCTCGACGCGCTGAACCAGTTCGTGACGCACACCGGCGGCGGCCTGTTCGCCTGTCCCGGCGGCGTTGGCGAGGGTGAGTTCATCGGCCAGCGGTTGTTCGACCCGGCGTAGCGCAAGGCCCGTCGCGCGTCACGGCGTCACGAGGCCATCCCGCACATCCCGCGCCACCGCCGCCGCGTCCCGCTCCGCCGGGTCGCCCATCCCGCCCCCGCCCGGCAGCAGCAGCACGAGCCGGTCCCCCGCCGGGATCACCTGATACCCCTTCGTCCGCAGCCGCGCCCCGCTCTTGAGCATCACCCCGCCCGGCGCCCCGTCCCGGCCACCGTCACGTCCCCGCGGCGGGTTCCCCACGCGGTCGAAGATCGCGTTCACGGCGAACTCCTGCTCGCCCTTCGTCCCGATCTCGATGACCTGTCCCATCCCGCCCCGGTGCCGCCCGGCACCGCCGCTGCCGGGGCGAAGCTCCTTGCGCCAGAACACCACGGGCGCCACGTTCTCCGTCGCCTCCACGGGCATCGTCCGCACCCCGCTCGGGAACGCCGTGCCGTCCAGCCCGTCCGCGTCCGGCCGCGCGCCCGTGCCGCCGCTGTTGAAAGTGACGATCTCGAAATCGGGCAGGCTAGTGCTCTGCCCGCTCACCAACCCGCCGCCCCGGAGCGGCGGGTTCCACAGGCACGACGACCCCTCCGCCACGACCCGGTCCGGCACGCACTGCGCGAGGCAGCCCATCATCAGGTCCGGCAGCAGGTGCCCGATCACGTGCCGCACGGCGACGGGGTAGGGCCGCGGCGCGTTCAGGATGCAGCCCTCCGGGATGCTCATGCGGAACGGCTCCAGGCTCGCCGTGTTGTTCGGGATGCCGGGTGCGACGACGCACTTGATCCCGAAGCAGGCGTAGGCGCGCGTGTAGGCGGCGGGCACGTTGATGCCCCGGCCCGAGAGGCCCGAAGTTCCCGCGAAATCCACCGCGATCCCGTCCGCCCCGACCCGCATCCGCGCGCGCAGCGTGACGGGCGCCTCGTAGCCGTCCGACTTGATCTCCGCCGCGAACTCCCCCGGCGGCAGCTTCGCGATCTCGGCGAGCGTCGCGCGCAAGCTGCTCTCGAAGATGCTCTCGGCCAGGTCCTCGATACCGTCCAGCCCGAACTCGTCCATCATCTCGACCAGCCGCCGCGCGCCCGCGTCGTTGCAGGCGCACAGGGAGTAGATGTCGCCCTCCAGCTCGACCGGCAGCCGTGACCCGGCGCGTATGAAATCGAAGAACGTCTCGTTCGGCCGCCCCGCCTCGAAGCATCGGACGATGGGGATATACAGCCCCTCCTCGAACACGCTCCGCCCCTCCGGCCCCAGCCCCAACCCGCCCACGTCAATGACGTGCGCCGTGTTCGCGAACAACGCCACGAGCTTGCCGCGCCGGAACGCCGGGCTGACCACGGTGAGGTCGTGCAGGTGCCCGGTGCCGAGCCAGGGATCGTTCGTGATGAGGTGGTCGCCGGGCCGCAAGGTCTCAGCCGGGAACTTGCGCAGGAAATGGCCGACGCTCTCCATCATGCTGTTGACGTGGCCCGGCGTCCCCGTCACCGCCTGCGCCAGCATCCGCCCGCGCAGGTCGAAGATGCCCGCCGACAAATCTCCCGCTTCCCGCACCGTCGTGCTGAACGCGGTGCGGATCATGGTCTGCGCCTGCTCCTCGACGACGGCGATCAGCCGGTTCCACATCACTTGCCGCTGGATGTCCTGAAGCGCGCCACGCTCGCTGCCCATCACCCATCCTCCCGCACCAGATCGAGGAAGCCCTGCGCATCCAGGGACGCTCGCCAGCCCGAGCCGACGAGCGTGCTCGTCTCGTCCTCGGCGACGATGGCCGGCCCCCGCAGCAGGGCGCCAGGCGCCAGCGCCGCGCGCCAGTAGAGGTCCCATCGCTCCACCACGCCGGTCGCCGTGTCGCGCACGTCGCGCGCACCGTCGGGCCGCGCCTCCGACGGGGGTGGGGCAGGGGGCGTGGACGGCGGCGCCTCCGGCACAGTCTCGACCAGCACCGCGTAGCCCAGCACCTCCACGTCCGACCCAGGCACCGGGCGAGCGTAGAACCCGGCATAAGCCTCGTCGAACGCCGCCTTGAGCAGCGCCGCCGCTGCCTCGTCCAGCGTCCCGGATGGCAGAGAGACCGGAATCTCGTGCCCCTGGCCCACGTAACGCATCAGCGCCGTCCTCGTCTCGCGCGTCCTCCTGCCCGGCGCCGCCCTGCTCGACGACCGACCGCGCTTCCGCCTCCATGTCGGCGAGCAAAGCGTTCACGGCCGCGACGTCGAAGCTGCCGAGCCGCCCGTAGAGGCTGCGCACGACCTCGTAGCCCACGGGTGCCCGCAGGAACCCGATGGCGCTGCCCACCCCCGCGCCGGGCGGCACGAGCACGCGCCTTATTCCCACCTTCTCCGCGACCCGGCAGGCATGGACCGGGCCGCCGCCACCGAACGCGATCATGGTCCGCCCCTCGTAGGTCTTGCCGCTCTCGACCGCGTGGACGCGCGCCGCATTCGCCATCGTCTCGTCCACCATCTCGACGACGCCGAGCGCCGCCATGCCCGCATCGAGCCCAAGCTTCCCGCCGACGTGCTCGGCGAGCGCGGTCCGCGCGGCCTCGTCGTCCAGCGCGAGCGCGCCGCCCGCGAACCGCGCCGGGTCATAGCGCCCGAGCAGCAGGTTCGCGTCCGTGACCGCCGGGCGAGTCCCGCCCCGCCCGTAGCAGGCCGGCCCCGGCTCCGCCCCCGCGCTCTCCGGCCCGACCTGGATGCGCCCGAGCGCGTCCACGCCCGCGAGGCTGCCGCCGCCCGCCCCGATCTCGACCATCTCGATCACCGGGATTCGAAGCGGCAGCCCCGATCCCTTCTGGAACCGCCCGACCCGCGCCACCTCGAAATTGCGCGCCGTCTGCGGCTGGCCGCCGTCTATGAGGCAGATCTTCGCTGTGGTGCCGCCCATGTCGAAAGAGAGCACCCGGCCAAGTCCCGCCCCACGCGCGAGGTCCGCCGCGAAGATGGCGCCCCCAGCTGGCCCGCTCTCCACGAGCCGGATCGGGAAGCGGCATGCTGTCTCGACCGTAGTGAGGCCGCCTCCCGAGAGCATCATCAGAACGGGGCAGCCGAGGCCGATGGCGCGCAGCCCCTCTTCGAGCCGGCGCAGGTAGCCGGCCATCAGCGGCTGCACGTAAGCGTTCGCCGCCGTCGTCGAGAACCGCTCCCACTCGCGCATCTCCGGTGATACCTCGCAGGAGAGCGAGACGGGGATGCTGGGCAGCTCCTCCGCGACGATGTCGCGCGCCCGGCGCTCGTGCGCCCCGTTGCGGTACGAGTGCAGGAACCCGACCGCGACGCTCTCGACTCCCTCGGCTCGCATCACCGCCGCAGCCGCCCGCACGGCACCCTCGTCGAGCGGAAGCAGCACGTTGCCCTCGTTGTCCAGCCGCTCCGGCACTGGCAGCCGCAAGTAGCGCGGCACCAGGGGCTCGGGCAGGCGGATCCTCAGATCATATTGGTCGTAACGGCTCTCGTTGCCGAGGGCGAGCACGTCGCGGAACCCCTCCGTGGTCAGCAGCGCCGCCCGTGCCCCCTTGCGCTCGATGATCGCGTTCGTCGCGAGCGTCGTCCCGTGGACGAACAGGCCCGACCTCCGCCGCCTCGACCCCCGCCCGGCGCAGCACGAGTGCCACGCCCTCCAGCACGCCCCGCTCGGGTGCTCCCGGCGTCGTCAGCACCTTCGCCGTGAACCGCTCGCCGCCGCGTTCCAGGGCGAGGTCGGTGAACGTTCCCCCGATATCGGCGGCGAGCTTCGGATGATGCATGGCAGCCCGAGGGTGCCGTCCCTTCCGTCCCGCCGCAAGCTTGGGCATGGTGGCCTCGCAGGAGGAATGGCCCAGATGGACGCAGATCCCAAGCACCGCCTCGTCGTCGCGCGCCCTATGCCCGACGCCGTCACCAAGCGCGCCCGCACCGAGTTCGACGCCGTGCTCAGCGAAGATCGCGACCGCTCGCCCGACGAGGTCGTGGACATGCTCGCCCAGCACCGGGCTGAGGCGCTGTTCTTCAGCAGCAACCTCAAGCTGAACCGCGACCTGATCGCCCGCCTGCCGGAGAGCGTGAAGGTGGCCGCGACCTGCTCCGTCGGCTTCGATCACATAGACGTGGAGGCCGCCCGCGCGCGCGGCCTCGTCGTCACCAACACGCCTGACGTGCTGACCGACTGCACCGCCGACCTCGCCTTCATGCTGATCCTCAACGCCTGCCGCCGCGGCTGGGAGCACGCCGAGATCATGCGTGCGGGCTGGCGACGCAGCTTCGGGATGCGCGACATGCTCGGGATGCGGGTGAGCGGCAAGACGCTCGGCATCGTCGGCTTCGGCCGCATCGGCCGTGCCGTCGCCCGGCGCGCACGGGGCTTCAACATGCCCGTCCTCTACACCGACGTACGCCGGGCGGACCCGGAGATGGAGGAGGGCGCCGAGTTCGTGCTCTCGCTGCGCGAGCTGCTGCCCCGCTGCCAGATCGTGACCCTGCACGCGCCGGGCGGCGCGGGGACGGACAGGCTGATGAACGCGAAGACCATCGCGCTCATGCCGCCGGGCAGCGTGCTGGTGAACGCCGCCCGCGGCACGCTGGTGGACGAGGACGCCTTGATCGACGCGCTTCGCTCGGGCCACCTGTTCGCCGCCGGGCTGGACGTGTTCCGCAGCGAGCCGGACTTCGACACGCGGCTCGCCGAACTCCCCAACGTGTTCCTCAGTCCGCACATGGGCAGTGCCACGACCGAGACGCGCAACGCCATGGGCTTTCGCGCGCTCGACAACATCGCCGCCGTTCTCGCCGGCCGCCCGGCCATCGACGCGCTCTGGAGCTGAGCGCCATGGCCAAGCCCGCCCTGCTCGTCACCCGTCGCCTGCCCGAGGCCGTCGAGGCCCGCGCTGCGCGCGACTGGGACGCGCGCCTGAACCCGGACGACCATATCGTTCGCGGCGAGGACATCCCGGCGCTCGCGGAAGGCTGCGCCGCCGTGCTCTGCTGCCCGGCGGACCGGCTCGACGCCGACGTGATCCGCCGCCTCCCCGCGAGCGTGCGGGCGCTCGGCACGTTCAGCGTTGGCTACGACCACGTCGCGCTGGATGCCTGCCGCGAGCGCGGCCTGCCCGTCGTCCACACGCCGGACGTGCTCTCGCTCGCCACGGCCGAGTGCGCGCTCTTGCTGATCCTCATGGCCGCGCGCCGGGCGGGGGAGGGGGAGCGGCTGGTGCGATCCGGCGGCTGGACGGGCTGGGCGCCGACGCAGCTCCTGGGCATGGGAGTGGCGGGCAAGCGCCTCGGCATCTTCGGCATGGGCCGCATCGGCCGCGAGCTGGCCCGGCTCGCGCGCGGGATCGGGATGCAGATCCACTACCGCGACATCGCGCCCTTGCCGCCCGATCTTGAAGGAGCGGCGACCTACCACGCCGACGATGCCTCCTTCCTCGCCGTATGCGACGTGCTCTCCCTGAACGCACCTGGCGGCGAGGGGACGCGCTTCTGGCTCAACCGGGAGCGCCTGGCGATGCTGCCCCGCGGCGCCGTCATCGCCAACGCCGCCCGCGGTACGCTCGTGGACGATGCGGCGCTGATCGAGGCGCTGCGGTCCGGCCACGTCGCGGCGGCGGGGCTGGACGTCTATAACGGGGAGCCGCGGCCCGATCCGGGCTATTTCGGGCTGGAGAACGTGGTGCTGCTCCCGCATCTCGGCAGCAACACGGTTGAGACGCGGGACGCGATGGGGTTCCTGGTGCTGGACGGGCTGGACGCGCTGATCGCGGGCCGGACACCGGGGAACGTCGTAGCCTGACAGATCACGGCTGGCCCGGCGTCTCCAGGAGCCGCACGTAGCGCGCCGCCGACCGCGCGACCACGGTATTGCCGTCCGCCGGGACTACGCTCTCCCAGAACGCGCCGTAGATCCGGTCGAACGCGTAGCCCGCCGCGCGCTCCGCGATCTGCCGAACCACCACTGCGGGCAGCGGGAGGAAGTCCGGGTAGCTCCACATGAAGCTGACCATCTTGTCCGGCGTGACCTGCGCGATGTCGCCGCTCAGCAGCGCGCCTTTGCCGCCCGCTCCCTCGCGCCAGTGCAGCACCGTCCCGCCTGCGAAGTGCCCGCCGAGGCGCACGAGCGTCACGCCGGGCAGCAGCACGGTCTCGTCACCATCCCAGAAGCGTAGGGCGGGGTCATCGCGCATCACCCATCGGCGGTCCGCCGCGTGCAGGTGCACCGGGCAGCCGAAGGCGTGCGCCCACTCCACCATCGTCGTGTAGTAGTGCGGGTGAGAGATCGCGATGGCCGCGAGGCCGCCGATCCCACGGACCATCGCCACCGTCGCCGGGTCGAGCAGGGAGACGCAGTCCCACAACACGTTGCCGCCGGGCGTGCGCAGCAAGAGGGCGCGCTGGCCGATGCCAAACTTCGGGGACGTGCCAAGACCGATCAGATCGGGCTCCTCCTCGCGCGAGGTCGTGAAGTGGCTGCGCCGAAGGGTGTCGAGCGTCGTCCAGGACTGTCCCTCCGGGTTCACATACTGCCGCTCTTCGGTGCAAATGGGGCAGGTCTCGCGCGGATGCTCGGACGGCGCGAACTGGGTCCCGCAGGTCGTGCAGATGAACGCTTGCATGGCGCAACCCTCCCTCGACGCGTCGCCCGCAAGTGGCAGGCGAACTCGCGTCGGGCAAGGGCCTGGCCGGCTTCGTCAGTCGCCCTGCTCGGCCACAGGCTAGACGGTGCACGCGCCGTTCCCTGGCCAGCACCGGTCACAGTTGCGGCAGTGATCCTGCCGGATGGCGCCAGAACCAGCCAACCTGATCTGCGTTACGGCAGGAATGTGGCGGTGAATGGTATGCCCTTCGGCTGCGCGCCCCGGCGCTGCCGAGGCTATCAGGAGGGGGAGCTTCGACGCTGATGCACGTTCTGCTTTCGCACAGCCGTAGTCCGGCGACGTTTACGCCGGGGTGCCGCAGGGCGTGTGGCGCGGTGCGCTGACGCCCATGCAGAGCCTCTTGGGACGCTGGACCGCGGTCGGAGTCAGCCGTGCGCGGCCCGCCTGGTCCGCTGGGATCGTCCAGGACATCGATCGCGGCACATGGCGCGACGAGACCTGGGCGGCACTGATCGGGCGCTTCGACATCGTTCTGCGGCGCTGCAACGGCGTCTATGAGTTCACGGCCGATCCGAGGTGCATGCTGCGCGTCGGTCTCGACCGTGCCCGCTCCTCTGTCGAGCTCGCCGACGGTACGCGGCTGGAGGCTGGCGAAACGGTAGGGGTGCTCCACCTCTGGAATGAGCACCTGCCTCGTTTCCCCCAAGGGGGACCCGACCTCCACTGGGCGAAAGCCATACGGAGCCGGCTCAAGGTCTCGCTCTCGGCGCTCGCCGAGCACGTCGCGTCCGACCCGCTGTGGCAGGACGTGCAGGCGATCCGGTGCGGTGCCGCCTTCTCGGGCGCGATGCGTGACGGCCAGATGCGGCGCATCGCCGAGGCCTTCGGGTTCGAGGTCATCCCGGCCGATGTCTCGGGCCTGCGCCGTGCCCACGCCCTCGGCGAGGACTTCCTGCTCTGGGGCTTCGCGCGGGCCTTCAATCCCGCGACCCTGCACCAGCAGACGTTCTTCCGGCCGCGCCGGGACCTTTGGATATCGCGCGCCACGCTTCTCGGCCGTTACGGCCGGCCCGGCGGTCGCGCGCGCTTCGGCTTGCCCTTGCGCGAGCCGGCGTGAGTGGGAGCGCTCCTCGCTGGCGGAGCCTGGTTCGGGCTTGTGGTGTTTCTCCTCGCGCGAGTGATCCGGCAGTCCCGAATTTACGATACGGCGCAAATCGTGGCTGCCGCGCCGCGCAGGGATGCGGCGCCGGGCGTGGCGGTGATCGTCCCGGTCCGGAATGAGGCCGCCAACATCGGGCCGTGTCTCGCTGGGCTGCTGGCGCAGACCTACCCGGCCGACAGCTACGCCGTCCTCGTCGTGGACGACGGCTCGCAGGACGGGACGGCGGAGATCGTGGCGGGCACCGCCGCCGATGCGGGCGCGCGGGTCGAGCTGCACTGCGCGGGCCGCCTGCCGAGCGGCTGGCTCGGCAAGCCGCACGCCTGTTGGCACGGTGTCCTGCACTCCCGCGGCGCGGAATGGCTGTGCTTCATGGACGCGGATGTCCGCGCCGCGCCGGACCTGCTGCGAGACGCGATCGGTGCCGCCGAGGCGCAGGACATCGCCATGCTCTCGCTCCGCCCCTTGCAGGAGCTGGGAAGCTTTTGGGAGCGGCTCATCGTCCCCGCGGGAATGCTCATGGTGGCCTGCGCGAAGGATTTGCGCCGGATTAATGACCCGAGCTCGCCGGAGGCGGAGGCCAACGGCCAGTTCATTCTGATCCGGCGCGACGCGTACGCCGCAGTAGGCGGGCATGCCGCCGTGCGCGGCGAGATCTGCGAGGACACGGCCCTCGCCCGGCGGCTGAAAGGGGCAGGGTTCCGCCTCAGCGTGCTCGCCGCGGAGCACCTCGCGCGCACGCGCATGTATCGGGATCTCCCATCGCTGTGGGAAGGCTTTTCCAAGAACGCTGTCGAGATCATGGGCAACTCCGAGCGAACGCTCGCGGTCGCCGCAGCGGCGCTGATCATCGGCTGGGCCGTGCCTCTGCTCCCGCTAGCGCTTGGGGACAGCGGCATGGCGCCATCCGCCAAGCCTTGCGGTGGCCGGCTTCGGCCTCGCGCTGGCCGGCTCGCTGGCGGTGCTCGGCGTCGCAGCGGGTACGCTCCGTCATTTCCGCGCGCCTGCCGCGCTCGGCCTGCTGTTCCCGCTCGGCGCGACAATGGCTGCCGCCTTGGCTTGGCGCAGCGTCCGGCTGCGCCGGGCCGGGCATGTGACCTGGAAAGGGCGCACGTGTCCGGTCGATCCCGTTCCGTTCGAGGATTCCGCATGATAACGCCCGACCGCGCGCCGACAGCCGAGGCCGAGCCGGTTCGGGACAGGACGGAGATCGGCTCCACGCCGCACCGGTCCAAGGCGAGCGGATGGGCCATCTTCACGGCCTTGGTTGTGGTCGCGGTCATCCTGTTCTCGATCCGCGTCGTGCTCTTGCCGTTCATCATCGCCATCGGGATCGGCTTCGTGCTCGATCCCGTGATCCAGTACCTGCAACGGCGCTCAGGCCTGCGGCGCGGGCTGATCGCGACGGTGCTCTACATCCTGCTGCTGCTCCTGTTCGCTGCCGCGTTCTACTGGCTCGCGCAGACCATCTTCAAGGACGTGTCCGATCTGGTCGCCAAAGGCCCGAGCATGATCCGCAGGATGCTCACGGAGCTGCTCGGCCCGAACGGCATCGAGATCGGCGGCCAGCGCCTTACCCCTGATACGATCGCCAACGACGCGTTGGACCGGGTGAGGGCCATCAACGGGACCCAGGTAGCCGCCCGGATCGGCGGCGTCGGCGTCGAGGTGGTGCTCGGGGTGGTGCTGATGCTCGTGCTCATCCCGTATTTCCTGCTGTCCGGCCCGGACATCGCCGAGAGCACGATCTGGCTGGTGCCGCCGGAGCGTCGAGAGTCACTGCGCAGCCTGCTGCCGAAGGTCATCCCGATGCTGCGGCGGTACCTGGTCGGCATCGCCTGCGTTGTGACCTACACCGCCATCCTCGCCTATCTCGGCTACGGCGTGGTCTTCCACCTCCCGCACGCGATCCTGCTGTCCATCGCGATCGGGCTCCTGGAGATCATCCCGTCCATCGGCCCGACCGTCTCGTTCCTGCTGGTCGGGTTAGCCGCCATGCAGGACGAGCACAGCCTGCTCTCCTTCTTCTTGCTGTTCGCCTGGGCGGTCGCGCTGCGGCTCTCGATCGATAACGTGTTCGGCCCTATCGTCCTCGGCCGCGCCGTCAACGTGCCCCGCGTGGTGATCCTGTTCGCCTTCGTCTGCGGCGGCGTGCTCTTCGGGATCATCGGCCTCATCCTCGCCGTTCCCGTGGCGGCCTGCACGAAGATCGTCCTGGAGGCGTATTACTCCGAGCCTATCGTGGACAGGGACGGCGACGAGGGCCGCCGGCGGCGCACCGTGCGCGTGCCGCGCTCAACCTAGATCCTCCTCCGCGAACTCCGCCTCGCCCCGCGTGCCCGCCGCCCGCCGCGCCGCCTCGTCCCGGCGCAGCTCCACCCGGCGTATCTTCCCCGAGATCGTCTTCGGCAGCGAGGCGAACTCGATCCGCCGCACCCGCTTGTAGGGCGCGAGCCGCCCCTTGAGGTGCGCGAAGATCGCCTGCGCCGTCGCGGTGTCCGGCGCCCAGCCCTCGGCCAGCACCACGAAAGCCTTTGGCAGCGCCGTTCGCGCCGGGTCGGGGGAGGGGACCACGGCGGCCTCCGCGACCGCCGGGTGCTCGATGAGCACGCTCTCAAGCTCGAAGGGGCTGATTCGGTAGCCCGATGACTTAAACACGTCGTCCGACCGGCCGACATAGGTGAGGCTGCCGTCCGGGTTCCGGGTCGCGACGTCGCCGGTGCGATACCATTCGCCCTTGACCTGGCGCACCTCGCCGTCGTCGCCCGCGTAGCCCTGCATCAGCCCCAGCGGCCTCGCGTCGCCGAGCCTGAGCGCGATCTCGCCCTCCTCGGCCGCATCCCCGTCCGGATCGAGCAGCGCCACCTCATAGCCCGGCGCCGGCCGCCCCATGCTGCCGGGCGTGAGCGGCATCCCCGGCGTGTTCCCGACCTGCAGCGTCGTCTCCGTCTGCCCGTAGCCGTCCCGGATGGTGAGGCCCCACGCCCGGCGCACCTTCTCGATCACCTCGGGATTCAGCGGCTCCCCTGCGGCCAGGGCTTCGCGCAAGACGATTTTCGCCGCCGCGAGGTCCTCCTGCACGAGCATCCGCCACACCGTCGGCGGCGCGCAGAACGTCGCCACCCGGCACCGTTCCAGCACGCTCAGCAGCACCTTCGCGTCGAATCGCGGCTGATTTAGCGCGACGACGGTTGCCCCAGCGTTCCACGGCGCGAAGAAGCTGCTCCAGGCGTGCTTGGCCCAGCCAGGCGAGGAAAGATTGAGGTGCACGTCGCCCGGCCGGCAGCCCAGCCAATACATCGTCGAGAGGTGGCCCACCGGATAGCTCTGATGGCTGTGCAGCACGAGCTTGGGCTTCGAGGTCGTCCCCGAGGTGAAGTAGAGCAGCAGCGGGTCGTCGGCCCGCGTCTCCGCGTCCGGCTCGAACGCCTCGCTCGCCCCGTAAGCATCCTCGAACCGCTCCCAGCCGGGTGGCGCGCCCCCGACCGCGATGCGCGTCAATTCCGTTTCCAGCCCCTCGAACCGCGGAGCCAGCGCCGCATCAGCGATCGCGTGCCTCACCCGCCCGCGCTCGAACCGGTCCCGCAGATCGTCGCTCGTCAGCATCGTCGTGGCCGGGATCACCACCGCCCCGAGCTTCATGCAGGCGAGGGTCGCCTCCCAGAGCGGGCGCACATTGCCGAGCAGCACCAGCACCCGGTCCCCACGCCGCACGTCCAGCGCCCGTAGCCAGTTCGCGACCTGGTTCGACCGCGCCTGCATCTGCGCGAAGGTGAGCTCCTCCTCACCCTCGCCCACGATCCACAGGGCGGCCTGATCGCCCGGCAGGTGGTCGAAGTAATCCAGCGCCCAGTTGAACCGGTCGAGCACGGGCCAGCGGAAGGCGGCGCGGGCGGCGTCCAGGTCCTCGCGATGCTGGAACAGGACCTCGCGCGCGGCGAGAAAGGGATGCGATGCCATGCGCTGATGCTACGGCCCGTCGCACCGCAGCAACAAGCCTCCTCGGACCGCGATCTCGACCGGCCGCGGGTCGCTACTACGGGCGCGCGCCTCAGCCGAGCTGCGGCGCGGTCGCCTGGTAGCTCGGCATCGCCTGCATCCGCTCCCACCACGAAGCGAACCCGTCCGCCGTGAAGACCTCGCCCGCGTCGGGTGTGAGTGCGACGTAGAAGCAGATCGGGGCGAGGTAGAGATCGCCGAGCGTGGGGCGCTGCCCGGCGATGAAGGCGTCACCACCGCGCAGCTTCATCAGCTCCTTCAGCACAAGCCGGCTGGTCTCGATTGCTTGCCGCCTTGCTGCCTCGTTAGGTCCGCCGATGAAGTCGGGAAACAGGTGAAAGCCGGCCACGCCGACCAGCGCGCCATAGCCGTAGGAGTCGATGATGCCCATGGCCATGCGCATGCGCGCGCGATCCCGCGGGTTGTCCGGCGTGAATGACGGGCCGGGCAGCACCTCGTCCAGATAGGGCGCGATCGCACTCGTCTCGATGATGCGGAACCCGTCGTAGTCGAGCACCGGCACCTTGCCGAACGGGTGCCGGGCAAGGTGCTCGGGCTGGCGCGGCTCGCCCTTGAGCACGTGCACCGGCACCTGCTCATATTGCGCGCCCTTCTCGGCGAGCAGCATCCGCACGGTGCGGACATAGGTGCTGCCGTCGAAGCCGTAGAGGATGATCTTGGCCATGTCGCTCTCTCCCTCGCTGCGGCGTCAGGATGGCGCGACTCCGCAGCCGGGCCAACCATTGTTTCCTGGCGCCGGGAACGGAGGAGACGTGACGCACGGTGAGCACGGCACAGAGAACAGAGAGCCGGTTCCAACCTGCGCGGAACTCGCGCGAGCCTTCGGCGGGATCGGGCTGCTGGGCTTCGGCGGTGTGCTGCCCTGGGCACGGCGCATGATCGTCGAGCAGCGGCGCTGGCTATCGCCCCCGGAGTTCAACGACCTGCTGGCACTTTGCCAGTTCCTGCCGGGTCCCAACGTGGTGAACCTCTCGGTCGCTCTGGGCGCGCGGTATCGAGGTGCCCGCGGGGCGCTCGCGGCGCTCTTCGGGCTGCTCGCGGCGCCGGTCGCCATCGTCACCGCTCTCGGCGCGCTCTACGCGCGCTATGCCAGCCAGCCAGCCGTGCACGGCGCCTTCACCGGCCTTGCCGCGGCGGCATCGGGCCTCGTTGTCGCGAACGCGGCCAAGATCGCCTGGCCCATCCGCGGCGAGCTTCGCCCGGTCCTCGTGGCGGTCGTATCCTTCGCCGCGCTGACGGTCCTCCGGCTGCCGTTGCTGCCGACGCTGGTCGTGCTCGTGCCGGTGAGCGTTCTGATGGCGGGCGAGCGCCCATGAGACCCCACCTCGTCTGGCTGGCCTTGATCTTCGGGCAGCTCTCGCTCCTCGCGGTCGGCGGTGTGAACGCGACCGTGCCGGAGATGCAGAGGCAGGTGGTGGACGTGCACGGCTGGATGTCGGCGCGCGACTTCGCGGCGCTCTACGCACTCGCGCAGGCGGCGCCCGGCCCCAACATGCTGGTCAGCACCTTGGTCGGACGCAGCGTCGCAGGCATCGCCGGCGCGTCAGTTGCGACGCTCGCGATGATCGGTCCGAGCAGCGCACTGACTTGGGTCAGCGCGAGTGCGTGGCACCGCTTCCGCACCCGGCCTTGGCGGCGCCGGGTGCAGGCGGGGATCACGCCCGTGACGGTGGGCCTGGTCGCAGCCGCGGCCGCCCTGCTCGCGGCCAGCACGGCGGTGACTTGGCGCGCCGGGCTGCTGACCCTCGCAGTCGCCGCCGCCGTTCTCGGTACACGGCTGCACCCACTCCTGCTTCTCGCGGCGGGCGGCCTGCTCGGCGTCGCTGGCGCTCTCTGAGGCGTTCGCTCAGTCGTGGTAAGCGTGGCGGTGCCGGTGGTGCCAGTGCCGCGATCCGTGCGCGAACCGGGGCGTCGCGGCGTCCGGCAACTCGGCGACCTCGTCAACCTCCGTCTGCGTCCGCGGTGCGCCGGGCGTCGGCGAGCAGCACGCGGTCGTCCGGCCGGTCGTAGATGAACCCGTAGGTCGGATAGGTGCTCCCGTAACCGTCGGAACTGCGCGCGAGAGCGACCCGCACTTGCGTCCAGTCATTCGCAGGTGACACGTCCACCACGCGGATGCCGCGGCTCACCTTGCCCCGTGCCGACCAGTTCGCGTGATCGATCTCAACGACTCGCGGCGCGAGCACGTCGGTGACGACGGCGACGTGGCCGAGACGCATGCGCCCAGTAGCCCGGAAATTGAGCACGCTGCCGACCTCAGGCTGCTTGCCGCGCGCATAAACGCCGGCAGCGTGAGCCCACCAGGTCAGGGCATTGCCCGTGATCTCGATTCCGCTGTTTTCCCGAGCAAAGGGCACGCACGAAATCCCGCGGCGGCTGAATCGCGCCGGCTCCGCGTATTCGCCACGGACCTGTCCCCATTGAGCGCCATTGGCCGCGTCGTGCCACGCAGAATGCGAGCCGGGTTGCGCGGCCTTAGCGTCGGTCCATGCGAGAGGCGCGCTCAGCGAGACCGCGACCCCAAGGACCACAAATCGGCTGCTCCAACCCTGTGCTGCCATCCCAAACCCTCCTAGTCACTACGGCGTGACTGGGGGTAGCCGGGGCAAGCGGCCGGCGGCAACGCACCGAGGGCCGGTTTTAGTTAGTCACGGGCTATTTCGCCGAACCGGCCCTGTGCATAACCTCGCTGCGCAGGAAACTGCTCCCATTCGCGCGATTCCGAAGCGAAATGAAGCAAATACGACGCGAAGCTGCGCTTGCGTAACAGCATTGCGATATGGCTACATTCCGTAACTTAGACCTTACTTGCACACCGTAACCATGATCTCGACAAGGTGCCGCGCGTCCGCCATGTGGGCCTGCACGCACGCCCGCGCCGGGGCGCCACCTTGGGGCAGCCACGCCGACCACACTTAATTCATCGCCTCCCGGTCCCGGATGTCCTTCAGCCAGATCTGCGCTTGCAGCAGCCGCGTGTTGTCGGTCCCGTGCTGCTCCAGGATCTCGTCGATTTGGTCCAGGACCTCACGAGTCTGGCCAACGATGTCCTTGGTCAGGTCCTGGGCGGTGACGCCCTGGCAGAAGACGAACCCATGGTATTCCACAGCCTTCGCCAAGACGGCGTTCGGCTCGGTGCGGACGATCCGGCTCACGCTGCGCTCCCTCGGTTGCGAACACGCCGGGTTCTAGGCGCGGTCACGCCGCCCGGCAATGCGTGGCTCACGGCCGATCCGGCGTGAACCCTGGCCCGATGCTCGCGTCGCCCGGCGCCGCGGCGCCGACGCCCCTGAGGCAGTCCGCTTGCGTTCGGTCCTGCCCGAACAGGTGGCCGAGTCCGCGCGAGACGTTCCCAGGATCGTAGCTCGTCGTGAACGGCGTGTCCCGCTGGTCGGTCGCCAGCAGGTTCGCGGCACGATCCTGCACCCGATAAACCTCGTCCGTCCGCGCGCGGCAGTCGGCGACCTTCTGCGCGTCGGCCCGCGTCTCCCGCGACGTCTGGCAGCCAACGGCCAGCAGCGCCGCCGGCAAGAGGAGACAGTATATTCTCATGGGCGTGCTCCTGGATGTCATGAGCGGAGAGGGACCGGCACGCTGGCCGGATCGAGCTGCCCGTCCGCGGTCAGCCGTGCCGCCGCGACCGCGCGGAGCAGCGCTGGCCGCAGCGACGCTCGCTCGGGCAAGCCCGCCGCCAGCTCGACGAGGGCCAGCACCCGAAGACACAGCGAGACACCGCGGCACGTGTGCAGCCCGGCCACATCGTCCGCGCCGGCCGCCCAGCGCCGCGCCAACTCGCTGCCGAGGCGAACATCGAGCGGGCCAGCCTTTCCCTCGAAGCGGAAGGCGCGCCCCACGGCGTCAACGGCCCGCACCGTGCGTGCCGCATCCCATGCCGCTTCGAGGTCGCGCGCGGGGATAGGGGGAAGGTCCTCCGGCCCGAGCGTGAGGTCGTAGGTCAACGTTCCGTCGTGGCCGCGGCCGACGCGGACCGGAGGCGCGGCGAGTTGCATGGCGCAAGAATGGACCCCCTCGGCCATCCGCGCCAGTCTCTCCCGTGGCGATCGGCCGGCTTGGCTGCCTCGGGCGGACGCCGGGGTGATCCGGCAGCCTCATTGCTCCGCGTCGTTGCCCTCGGATGCTCCTCGCCGGCCTCTCGCTCCGCTCGTCGTCGCAGTTCGCTTGACGCCAGGGACTCCTGCCAGGGCGTGCAGCGCCAGCTCGACCGACCTGTGCTTCCGCTTGAGCAGCTTGAAATCGACGGAATACGTGCCGTCGGCAGCCTGAGCCGACACGCTGAGATTGCTCACCTGCAGCCCGAGGTTCTCCACCGTGAACAGGATCTTCTCGAGCGATACGGCGCCGGGATCGAACACGGTGCGGATGGTCTGCTCCCGCCAGGCCCGAGCGAGGCGCTGCTCCAGCGGTCGCATCACCTCCAGAACGATCAACGCCAGCACGGTGGCGATCAGGGCCGGCACATACAGCCCTCCGCCAATGGACAGACCGATGGCAGCGACTGCCCAGATGCTGGCCGCCGTGGTCAACCCGCGGACGACCTGCTGCTGAACGAGGATCGTTCCGGCGCCCAGGAATCCGATACCGGAGACCACCTGGGCCGCGATCCGGGACGGATCGAGCACCACGTTCGGGGTTCCCAGCACATCTGAGAAGCCGAACGCGGACGCGATCATGATCAGGGCCGAGCCGAGGCCGACCAGCGCGTGCGTGCGCAGGCCAGCCGACATCTCCGCGCGCTCGCGCTCGAGGCCGATCACGCCCGCGCATAACGTGGCACTCACCAGCCTGATGCCCGTCTCAACCCAGGGCAGCGATCCACCCGGCGGCGTCATCCCGCCATTTATGACGAGTCGTCGCTGTCGCGGATACCCCGATGGAAGGTGTTGCTCACGCCGCGGTCCACGAGGATCGGCCGCGCTCCCGAGCCTACTTTCCGCCAAGTCACGTCGTTGTGGGCGCCGGTGATCTCCACCGTCCCGCTGGCCAGCACGTCGGCATCGACGTCATTATGATTGCCCGCCACGACGATGTGGCTGCACTGGCCGGTGATGGTGAGGCTGACCCGGCTCGCATCAACCACGAAGGGCCGCCCGTCGCAGGCGACGGTGGCGCTCGTGCGATCCTGCGTGAAGTGCTGCCGGCCATCGTTGAGGCTCACGGCTGGCCTTGTTCCCTCGCAGCCGGAGGCCAATGCCAGGACAGCGAACACGGGCACGAGCCGGCGGCAGGCTGCAGCGAGCGGCATTGGCAGGTCCCCTTCCTGATCCCTTGAACAGGGTACTGTGCCGCCGGCTACCGCTCCGCCGCAAGGTACTCCGCCGCCGGCCGCAGCGCGTCGGGCAGCTCAGCCAGCGACTCCACCGTGTCGAAGTCGCGCAGCACCGCGTCGCTCTCGACCTCGACCTGCGCGACCTGCTCCGCGTGCCGCTCCAGCAGGCCACGGCCGCCCACGTCGCCCGCGAGCGCCACGAGTTCCGGGAAGAAGCGGCGGTCCCAGAGCACCGGATTTCCCGGGCGCCCGCGCCAGGTCGGCACGACGATACCGCGCCCCTCCTCGGCGTCGTGGCTTGCGATCAGCGCGTCGAATACCCCCGGTGCGACGAGCGGCATGTCGCCGAGGCAGACGATGGCGCCCGCCGCCTCGGCCGGGACGGCCGCGATACCCGCGCGCAGGCTCGCCGACAATCCGGCAGCGTAGTCGGGCGCATCCACGAACCTAACCTCGCGCCCGGCGAGCGCGCGCCGCATCTCCGCGGCCTGATTGCCCAGGACGACCAGCACGGGCCGCGCCCGGCTCGCGAGCGCGGTATCCACGACGCGGGCGATCATCGGCGTGCCATCCGCGCCAGGCAGCAGCAGCTTGTTGCGCGGCGCCATGCGCGACGACCGTCCCGCGGCAAGCACCACCGCCGCCACCTGCCGCGGTGCCGCTGGCCGGCCAGCGCGCGACCGCGGCTCAGGCCGCGCTCCGACATCCTTGAGCAAGCCGCCGACCCCCATGCGCGCGACTGCCGTCCGGTCCACAGGCAGGCCCGCGAAGACGCGGTTCAGCACGAAATCTATGCCGTTCAGCGCCGGGCTGCGCGCGCAGCCAGGCAGCACGAGCGCCGGGCGGTCGCCGATCGCGCCGACGCAGATCAGGTTGCCGGGATCCACCGGCATCCCGAACCGCTCGATCCGCCCGCCCGCCGCGACGATCCCGGCCGGCCCAACGTCGCGCCGATCCACGACCGCGCTCGCGCCCGCGACGAGGAGGACCTCCGCGCCGTCCGCAACCAGCAACAGTAGCGCGTCGCGGATGGCCTCCGTCTCGTGCGCGCAGATCAGCGGCGGAAGCATCGTGCCCGTGAGCGCGTGGACGCGCGCCGCCGTAGCTTCGGCGGTTGACGTGAGGATGCTTTCCTTCAGGCCCGGCAGCCGCGTCATCACCAAGCCGACGCGCAGGGGCCGGAACGGGTGCACGGCAAGGACCGGCGCCGCGCGCGCGAGCGCCTCCACGCGCGCGACCGCGCTGCCGGGCGCTGCGAACGGGATGACCTTGAGCGTCGCCACGATCGTCTCCGGCGCCACGGCCGCGTAGTCTGCAAGCGTGCCGACGGTGAGCGACTCGTCCACTTCGTTCAAGGCGTCGAGTTTTGCCACATCCAGGCGCAGCATCCCGGCACGCTCCGCGGCCAGGTTGACGCGCCCATGCACCGGGGACTTCGCGTGCAGCCCCGGCCCGGCGAGCGCCGCCCCGAGCCGCACCGCCGCTTCCTCCTCGCCCACATCGCCGGGGTCGAGCCGGGCTACGACGACGCTGTCGTGCCCGGCGTCCCGCAGGCGCGCGATCGCTGCCACGTCGAGGATGCTTCCCTTGCGAAGCATTCCGCCCGGCAGGCGCAGCGTGTGGGCAAGGACGGCGCCCTCGGCTTCGTCGAGCGGCACGGGGCCGAAGCGCATCAGGCCGGCCTTCGGGCGAGCGCAGCACCTCGCCGAGCGGCAACCATCTCGGCGAGGATGCTGACCGCGATCTCCGGCGCCGTCACCGCCCCGAGCGACAGCCCGACGGGGCCGCGTATGCGCGCGAGCGCCGCATCGTCGTGCCCCAGCTCGCGCAGCCGCTCCAGGCGCTTCGCGTGCGTGCGCTTCGAGCCGAGCGCGCCGATGTAGGGCGCCGGCGAGCGCAGGGCGCGGTCGAGCGCCGGGTCGTCGAGCTTGGGATCGTGGGTGAGCGTGACGACGGCGGTTCGCCGGTCGGGCCGGAGCGCGTCCATGGCCTCGTCCGGCCAGTCCTGGCTGACCTCGACGCCGGGAAAGCGCTCGGCCGTCGCGAACGCGCCGCGAGGATCGACGACGTGGACGCCGAAGCCCATGCGCGCCGCCATGGGCGCCAGTGCCTGCGCGATGTGCACGGCACCGACGATGACGAGCCGGCGCGGCGGCGCATACGGGTGCAGGAACCAAGTCTCGTCCCCGATCGCGACCGTTCGCCCGGCATCCGCCTCGATAGCGTCTTCTGCCAGCCCGGCGAGCGCAGGGGGCGCATCGGCGCCTGGCACGAGATGCTGCGCGCCGTCCGGCAGCCGCGTCGCGAGCACCACCGCCCGGCGCTCCTCCCGCGCTTGCCGCAGCGCCGAGAGTGTCTCCGGAGTCAACCCAGCCGCTCCACGAAAACCTTGATCTTGCCCCCGCAGGCGAGCCCAACTTCCCAGGCGCGCTCGTCGCTCACGCCGAAATCGAGCAGCTCCGGCTTCCCCGTCGCGATGGCGCGCATTCCCGCATCCGCCACCGCGCCCTCGACGCAGCCGCCGCTCACTGAGCCGGCCATGCGGCCCGAGCGCGTGACCGCCATCTGGCTGCCTGCCGGGCGAGGCGAGCTGCCCCAGGTCTCCGTCACGGTTGCGAGCGCGACGTCCTCGCCGGAATCGCGCCATCCGGCGGCGGTTGCGAGCACGTCCTCGCTGTTCGATGAAGCATCGCTCATGCGGCGAATCCTATGTCGGCCCGGCCACGCGCGGACGCCGGGCGGGAGAGCAGGTCCACCAGATCGCGCAGGCTGTCCAGGTTGTGCACGGTGCGGAACTCGTCCACGTGGGGCAGGATGGCCCTGATGCTCGCGGACTTGGGCTGGAAGCCGGACCAGCGCAAGAGCGGATTGAGCCAGATCAGCCGCCGGCAGGAGCGGTGCAGCCGGTCCATTGCCGCCGAGAGCTGGGACAGCCCGTCCGCTTCCGCCGGCCGGTCCAGCCCATCGCTGACGAGCAGCACGACCGCGCCCTGGGCGAGCACGCGCCGCCCCCAGCGCTGGTTGAACTCGGCGACCGCGTCGCCGATGCGCGTCCCGCCCGACCAGTCCGGAACCAGGTGCGAGACGAGCTGGAACGCCACCTCCGGGTCGCGATGGCGGAGCTGGCGGGTGACGTTGGAGAGCCGCGTGCCGAACAGGAAGACGTGCACCCGCTCGCGCTCGTTCACGACGGCGTGAAGGAAGTGCAGCAGGACCTGCGCGTAGCGCGCCATGCTCCCCGAGATGTCGCAGAGCACGACAAGGGGCGGTGGGCGCACGACGGGCGCGGTGCGCTCCAGGTCGGCGATGTCGCCTCCATCGCGCAGGCTGCGGCGAAGGGTGGCGGCGAGGTCAGGGCGGGAGCCGTTCACGTCGAGGCGATGCCGCCGGGTGCGTCGCTTGTCGAGCGGCAGGGAAAGGCGGCGGATCGCGGCCTTCGCGGCGCTGATCTGGTCGGCGCTCATCTGCTCGAAATCCATGGATTGAAGCTGCTCCTGGCCGCTGCTGGTCATGGCGACGTCGAGGCGCGGCGGCTCGCCAGGCGGCTCCTCGCGGCGCCTGGGCGGCGCCATCGCCTCGGCGAGCCGGCGGGAGCCGGCGCGAGGCGGCTGCTGCGGCTGGCGGCCGTCCATCATCGCCAGCGCCGCGGCCTGGCGCGCGGCGTCCGGGTCGCGCCAGAAGAGCGCGAACGCTTGGTCGAACAGATCGTGATGATCGTGGCGATGGACCATGCTGGCCCGCAGCGCAGCCTTCGCCTCGCCGCGGCTGCCGAGGTCCACGTGAGCGAGAGCCTGGCCAGCGGCGACCGTCTCCGCCGGGCCGACCGGCAGGCCGAGCCGGCGCAGCAGCCGGGCGAAGTGGACGAGGTTGTCGCCGAGCCGGCCTATGCTGCCGCTCATCGGGTGATCACGCCGCCGCGGCTCGCGCCTCGTCCACGAGCCGCGCCGCCTCGGCACCGCGTATGCGGGCGATATCGTCCTGATACTTGAGGAGCGCACCCAAGGTCTCGTCCACGGTCTCGCGAGAGAGCTCTTGGCGGTCGAGGTAGCTCAGCGCCGCGGCCCACTCGATGGTCTCGGCGACGCCGGGCAGCTTGTAGAGGTCCATGGTGCGCAGCCGCTGCACGAAGGCGACAACTTCCGCCGAGAGGCGTTCCTGGAGGTCCGGCACTTTCGACGCCAGGATCGCGCGCTCGCGCGCCGCGGTCGGGTAGTCCACCCAGTGATAGAGGCAGCGCCGCCGGATCGCGTCGTGGACCTCGCGCGTGCGATTGCTGGTGAGCACGACGATGGGCGGCGTCTCGGCGCGGATCGTGCCCAGCTCGGGGACGGTGATCTGGAAATCGGCGAGGACTTCCAGGAGATACGCCTCGAACGGCTCGTCGGCGCGGTCCAGCTCGTCCACGAGCAGCACGGCCGGCGGGAAGCGCGGGTCAATGGCGGAGAGCAGGGGCCGCTCGCGCAGGAACTCGCGCGAGTAGATGTCGCGCGCCAGCGCCGACTGGTCCCGCCCGCCCGCGGCTTCGGCGAGGCGGATGGCCATGAGCTGCCGCGCATGATCCCAGGCGTAGGCGGCGGCTGAGAGGTCCATGCCGTCGTAGCATTGCAGCCGCACGAGCCGCCGCCCCAGCCCGGCGGCGAGAACCTTGGCGATCTCGGTCTTGCCGGTGCCGGGCTCGCCTTCCAGCAGCAGCGGGCGGTGCATGGCGAGCGCGAGGTGGACCGTCGTCGCCAGCTCCGGGTCTGCGACATAGCCGCCCGCGGCGAGCAGCGCCGCCGTCTCGGCCGTCGTTGAGGGAAGGCTCGCCGCGTCCATTGCCGTCAGAGATAGGCGCTGATGAGCAGGTAGAGGATCACGATGAAGATGGCGATGCCGATCCAGCCGATGATCGGCAATCCGAACGGCTGGGCCGGAACCATGTCCAGCAGCCGTATCGCGCTAGGCGCCGGCTGGGAGGCGCCTTGAGGTGCCCCGACGCGAACCTTGTGCGCCGCCTCGGGATGTGCCGCATCTGGCGGAGGGGCCACCGTCGGCATATCGCCCGTGGCGGCGGCGATGACACCCGACGAGCCTTCGGCGAGAACCTCGGGCGGTCCGGAGACCTCGTTCGTGAAGCGGTTGAAGAACTGGTCCGCCATCTGCTTGCTGGTCGCGTCGATCAGGCGGGCGCCGAGCTGCGCGATCTTGCCCCCGACCTGCGCCTGGACGGTGTAGCTCAGCAGCGTGTACGGCCCGTCGTCGGCGAGGCGCACCGTCGCACCGCCCTTGGCGAAGCCCGCGACCCCGCCCTGGCCCTCGCCCTGGATGCGGTAGCTGTTCGGCTCGTCGAGGTCGAGCAGGTTCACCTTGCCGTTGAAGCGCGCCGCGATGGGGCCGATCTTGACGGCGGCGGTAGCTGTGAACTCGTTGTCGGCGGTGCGCTCGAGCTTCTCGCAGCCGGGGATGCACGTCTTCAGGACCTGCGGGTCGTTCAGCGAGTTCCACACCTTCTGGCGCGGCGCAGGGATGCGCCGCTCGCCTGTCATGTCCATCCGTGTGCTTCCTTTTGGGCCTCGTATCGCGGCGCGAACCTAGAGGGCGATGCGCTGTGGCGCAACACGAGGGCCCTGCTCTAGCTTGGGCCGTGGCAGAACCTCCCCTGCGGAGCCAGGCCGGACCCGATAGGGAGGGACGCCGCGCAAGCCGGTCCCGTCTAGAGCATCATCCGTTCAAATGGAGTCATTTGAACGGATAAAGATGCTCGCCAAAACAATACGCTAGAGCATGTGCAGTGAGCCGAAGCGAACGGAACATGCTCTAGCCGAAGCGGAAATCCGCCGGTTGCAGCTGCGACGTCTGCACACCGAGAAGAACGATCCCGCTCGTCGGCGCGAACGAGATCGCCGTGCCGCTGACGCCCGACCCGCTCGGGAGCGCGGCGACCTTCACGTTTGCCGCGTCCGCCGCCGGGAGGCGCAGTGTATCCTGCGCCGGATCAAAGTTGACGATCCAAGCCGAGGTCTGTGCGCCGGCTCCCGCGACGATTAGCGTCGGTGCATGGCCCGGCGCGAGCGCCGAGGTACTGTAGGACGGCGCCGGCATGAGCGTGGCCCACCGCGCCGCATACGCCTGTCCTTCAGCCGACCCGGCGGCTGCCGAGTTCAACCCGGCGAGCGTTCCGCCATGCGCGAGGTAGTCTCTCGCGCTCGCGACCGCCGATGCCTCTGCGGGCCGCCCGAGGTCGTGCTGGTAGATCGCTCCGATCTGTGCCGCCGCCTCGGCCGATCCCGCGACCGCGGCCCGTAGCCCGGCCAGCGTGCCGTCGTTCGCCAGCACGGTCTCGGCGTTGATGACCGCAGAGCCTTCCGCGGCGCGTCCCAGGACCTGTTGGTAAATCGCCTGCACGTTCGCCATGGCCTCGGCGGACCCGGCGACGCCGGCACGGATGCTGGACAGCGTTGCCCCGTTCGTGAGTGCGGTCTCGGCGCTGACCACGGCCGAGGTCTCGGCCGCACGCCCGAGGATTTCCTGGTAGATACCCTGAACATCCGCCGTCGCTTCGGCCGAGTGGGCGACCGCGCTGCGCATCTGGCCGAGACTCGCACCCGCGGCCATCGCGGCTTGGTTGGCTGCGACCGCCGACGGCTCCGCCGCACGCCCGAGGACTTGCTCGTAGATGTCTCCGACGCGCATGGCGGCCTCCGGCGAACGAGCAACGGCCGCGCGCATGTCACTGAGCGTGGAGCCGTTGGCGATTGCCGACACCGCGGCCGAGACGGCAGCAGGCTCCGCCGCGCGTCCCAGCACGCTCTGCCAGATCGCGCCCACCGCTTGCGCCACCTCGGGCGAGCTGACAGCCCCGTGACGCAGAGTCGCGAGCGACTCCCCTTCCGCGAGCAACCGCTGCGTGGCCAGCGTCTCGCTCCACGACGGTGGTCGCCCGACCAGGCCTTCGTAGTACGCTTGGATTGCCGCGGGCGCGTAGATGGCCGCAATGTAGGCGCGCAAGTCCTCGTTGCTGCCGCGGTCCGCAGCGATCTTCGTATCGGCGGCCTCGGCCTGGGTCGGAGGCGTCCCCGTCTCATCGACGAAGGCCTGCTCGATCGCGGCATCGGCCGCATCGCTGGTCGCGAGTTGGTTGTAGAGGCTGCCCGAATCCTCGGTTGCTGCGAACGACCGCTGCCCAGCTACAATCTCAGCGGTCGTCGGTGCCCGGCCGAGCAGCCCCTCGTAGAGGTCGGTGATCCGGTCGATCCCCAGCGTCGAAACGGCGATGATGGCGCCTACCGTCCCGGGCGGTGCAGCCTCAAGGACCAGTCTTTCGAGGAGCGTCGGCCATGTTCGGAGGATGCTGTAGAAGGCCGAGTCTATTTCTGCGTCTTGGCTCGGACAGGTCAGGGTTGGCGTGAAGGTAGTCCGCTGTCCGTCTGCGTAGGTGATGCTGAACGTGGTCATGGCTCAGGTAAGTCCCAAATTTAAGACATTTGTCTCAAATTCCTTGTTCACCTACAAGCCTTTTCGGCGTGGCTGGCATGAGCGCAGGGAGGTGATAAAGCAGGCATCGCTGCTGGACGTGCCCGGCCTGCTGGAGTTCTTGCCATGACCTATCTCGTCGCCGACGACTTGCCCCGCGAGGCTCCAGGCATCCGTTTCCGTGCCCTTCTCGCCCGGCCCGGCATCCTGCAGATTCCCGGCACGCACAACGGCATGGCGGCGCTGCAAGCTAGGGCCGCGGGGTTCGACGCCGTCTATCTCTCGGGCGCAGCCATGACGGCGAGCATGGGGCTGCCCGACCTCGGCGTCATCACCGTGGACGAGGTGGCCTTCTTCATACGCCAGGTGAGCCGCGCCTCCGGCCTGCCTGTGCTGGTGGACGGCGACACGGGCTACGGCGAGGCGCTCAACGCCATGCACATGGTCCGCACCTTCGAGGATTCGGGCGCGGCCGCCGTACACGTCGAGGATCAGCTGCTTCCCAAGAAGTGCGGGCACCTGAACGACAAGAAGCTCGCCGACCCTCACGACATGGCCGCCAAGGTCGCGGCCTGCGCCAAGGCCCGGCGGCACCTCTACCTGATCGCGCGCACGGACGCGGCTGCGAGCGAGGGATTGGACGGAGCGGTCGCGCGCGCAAAGCTCTACATCGAGGCGGGGGCGGATGCGATCTTCCCGGAAGCGCTGCACACAGCCGAGATGTTCCGCGCCTTTGCGGACGCGCTGCCGGGCGTGCCTCTGCTCGCGAACATGACCGAGTTCGGGCGCACGCCGTTCTTCACCGCGGCCGAGTTCGAGGCGATGGGCTACCGCATGGTGATCTGGCCCGTGAGCAGCCTGCGCGTCGCCGCGAAGGCGCAGGAGGCCCTTTATGCGGCCATCCGGCGCGACGGAGGCGCGCACAATCAGATCGACCGGATGCAGACCCGCAAGGAGCTGTATGCGACCATAGAGTACGCGGGCTACGAGGCGCTCGACGCGAGCATCGTCGAGACCGTCATCCCGCAGGGCATGCCCCAAAGGGCTTAGCCCAAAAGGCCTGGCCATAAGCATGAGCGGCCCACTCTACATCGGCAGCGAGATCTACCGGGGCAGCACCTACGGGCCTCTGCATCCGCTCGCGGTGCCGCGGGTCTCGACGTGCACGGATCTGTGCCGGGCACTCGGATGGCTAGGCAGCGAGCAGTTCATCGAGGCGCCCATGGCGACGCCCGAGCAGGTGGCGCGCTTCCATGACCTGGACTACGTCGCGGCCCTCCGCCGCGCGGAGGAGACGGGCGCCGTCTCCGAGACCGACAAGGCGCGGTTTCGCATCGGCGCCGAGAACAACCCAGTCTATCCGGAAATCTACCGCCGTCCGATGACCTCCGCGGGCGGCGTGCTGCTCGCGGCCAGGCTCACCCTCGGGGGCGGCCCCAAGGGCAGTATCGTCCACTGTCCCGGCGGCGGCACGCATCACGGCCGCCCGGCGCGCGCGTCCGGCTTCTGCTACCTCAACGATCCGGTGCTCGGCATCCTGGCCTGGCTCGACGCCGGGCTGCGGCGCGTCGCCTACCTCGACATCGACGCTCACCACGGCGACGGCGTCCAGGACGCCTTCCACGGTGACGAGCGCGTGCTCACGGTCAGCGTGCACGAGGCTGGACGATGGCCGCACACAGGTCGCGCCGAGGACCGGGGCGGGGGAGGGGCGCGCAACCTTCCGGTGCCCGCCGGGTTCAACGACACCGAGATGCGCTGGATCATGGAGCGTGCCGTCCTGCCGATGATCCGGGCGTTCCGGCCGGAGGCGCTGTTCCTGCAGTGCGGGGCCGACGCCTTGGAAGAGGATCCGCTCGCCAAGCTCTCGCTCTCGAACAACGCGCACTGGGCGGTCGTGAAGGCCGCGAAGACGCTCGCGCCGCGGCTGATCTTGACCGGCGGCGGCGGCTACAATCCCTGGACGGTGGCGCGCTGCTGGGCAGGGGTATGGGCGACGCTGAACGACTACCCTGTCCCGGAGAGGCTTCCGCCCGCGGCGGAGGCAGTCCTGCGGGGCTTGCGCTACAACCGCGCCGCCGGGCGCAACCCGCCGGAGCACTGGTTCACGACGCTCCGCGACGCGCCGCGGGAAGGGCCGGTGCGCGACGGCGTGCGACGGGTCGCCGACCTTGTCTTGGAGGATGCCGCATGACTGCACGCCGTCTCGCCCTGGCCCTCGTTCTGATCGTGCCGCTGGCAGCACCCGCGCGAGGCGACGCGCAGCAGGAGCCAACGGGACCGCAGCCGCCGCTGCCCAAGGAGAAGCTCGTCATCGTGACGAAGGACGGCAAGCAGCACGATTTCCAAGTCGAGACGGCGCGCACGCCCGAGCAGCAGGAAGTCGGCGAGATGTTCCGCACGAAGGTGCCCGAGAACGAAGGGATGCTGTTCGACTGGGGCACGGTCCGGCAGAGCGACATGTGGATGCGCAACACGCTGGTGCCGCTCGACATGCTGTTCATCGGCCCGCACGGCACGATCCGCCACATCGCCGAGGACACGGTGCCGTATAGCGAGGCGATCATATCGAGCGGCGGCCCGGTGCGCGCGACGCTGGAGGTTGCGGGAGGCACGGCGAAACGGCTCGGGATCGTGGTCGGCGACAAGGTGCTGAGCCCGGCGTTCGGCACCCAGCCTTGAGCGCGGCAGCTCCCTAACCTCGAAGCCGCGGTGGACGCACCATGCGCGATAGGATCACTGCGATGCTGGCCGCGGGCGCGCTCGCGCTCGGCGTTGGCGTCGCTTCCGCCAAGGCGGCCGGATCGCACCAGGGCGGCACGCTGCGCCTGGTCTCAGCCGCCTCTGTGGGCACGATAGATCCTCACATCAGCTACGAATCCCAGTTCTGGTCGGTGTTCTTCGTCGCCTACGACGGCCTCGTTACCTTCGCGAAGACGGGGGGCGAAGCGAGCAACCATGTGGTCCCCGACCTTGCCGAGGCGGTGCCCAAGCCCGCGGACGGCGGCAAGACCTACGTGTTCAAGCTGCGCGACGGCATCACCTTCTCCAACGGCCAGAAGCTCACGCCGGGCGACGTGGTCGCCTCCTTCCAGCGCTTGTTCAAGGTCTCGAACCCGAACGCCGGCACCTGGTATAACGTCATCGTCGGCGCCGATGCCTGCCTCAAGACCCCGGCCACCTGCACGCTCGCGGGCGGCGTGGTCGCGGACGAGGCGGCGCGCACCGTCACCTTCCACCTGACCCAGCCCGACGCCGAGTTCCTGGACAAGCTCGCGGTCCCCTTCGCCTCGATCCTGCCCGCGAGCACGCCAGCCCAGGACCTCGGCACCAAGCCCGCGCCCGGCACCGGCCCCTACATGATCGCGAGCTACGACCCGAACCGGCAGATGAAGCTCGTGCGCAACCCGCACTTCAAGCCGTGGAGCGAGGAGGCGCAGCCGCCGGGCTACGTGGACGGGATCAACTACGACTACGGCCTGGACGACGAGGCCGAGGTGACCGCCATCGAGAACGGCCAGGCGGACTGGATGTTCGACGACCTGCCGGCCGACCGCCTCGGCGAGGTCGGCACCGCGCTACCCGCACCAGGTTTACGTCAGCCCGCTATTCGGCTTGTACTACCTGGCGCTGAACGTGAACCTCGCCCCCTTCGACAACCTCAAGGTTCGCCAAGCCCTGAACTTCGCCATTAACCGCCGCGCCGCCGTGATCCTCTACGGCGGCCCGCGGCTCGCGACGCCGACCTGCCAGATCCTGCCGCCCGGCTTCCCCGGCTACGAACCCTACTGCCCCTACACGAAGAGCCCCGGCACGACCTGGACCGCGCCCGACATGGCGCGCGCTAAGCAGCTCATGCAGGACTCAGGGATCAAGCCCGGCGAGCCGGTCACGGTCATCGTCCGGGACCGCGCCGTTGACCGCGCGATCGGCACCTACGTGCTGAGCGTGCTTCACGACCTCGGCTTCGACGCGGCCGTCAAATCCGTGTCGCAGAACATCCAGCTCACCTACATCCAGAACACCAGCAACAAGGTGCAGATCAGCCTCACTGACGCCTTTGAGGACTACCCGGCGCCCTCCGACTTCCTCGCCGTGCTGTTCAGTTGCGCCAATTTCCACCCCGGCTCCGACTCTTCGATCAACATCTCCGGCTTCTGCGACAAGGACATCGACGCCCAGATGCAGCAGGCGCTCGCGACGGCGGAGACGGATACGGCTGCCGCGGACAAGATCTGGGCCGAAATTGACCGGGCGGTGACGGACCAGGCGCCGGCCGTCTCGCTCTTCACGCCCAAGAACGTGGACTTCGTCTCCAAGCGCCTCGGCAACTACACCTACAGCGACCAGTTCCGGATGATCTTCTCCCAGGTCTGGGTGCAGTAGGCCTGCCGCGGCGCGCCTAATCGTGAGCCGCTGGTTCTCCAAGGAGACTGCCGGGCGGGGCCGCGATGTGTCTAGGATCAGGTGCGGCCTCGCATGGGGCGAGCGGCATCCACCCGGAGCGAAGGAAATACGATGCGAGCGAGACTCACAGCGACGCTGGCGGCTGGCGCGCTTGCCCTCGGCGCGGCGGCGACGCCGCTCGCGGCCTCCGCCCAAGGAGCGGGCGCTGGTGCGGGCTCCCATCAGGGCGGCACGCTTCGCCTCCTCTCGAACGCCTCCCAGGGCACGATAGACCCTCAGATCAACTACACGGCGGCGTATTGGCAGGTGTTCTTCGTCGCCTATGACGGCCTGGTCGGTTTCGCGAAAGCCAACGGCGAGGCGAGCATCGACATCGTCCCCGACCTTGCCGAGGCGGTGCCCAAGCCCGCGGACGGCGGCAAGACCTACGTGTTCAAGCTGCGCGACGGCATCACCTTCTCCAACGGCCAGAAGCTCACGCCGGGCGACGTGGTCGCCTCCTTCCAGCGCTTGTTCAAGGTCTCGAACCCGAACGCCGGCACCTGGTATAACGTCATCGTCGGCGCCGATGCCTGCCTCAAGACCCCGGCCACCTGCACGCTCGCGGGCGGCGTGGTCGCGGACGAGGCGGCGCGCACCGTCACCTTCCACCTGACCCAGCCCGACGCCGAGTTCCTGGACAAGCTCGCGGTCCCCTTCGCCTCGATCCTGCCCGCGAGCACGCCAGCCCAGGACCTCGGCACCAAGCCCGCGCCCGGCACCGGCCCCTACATGATCGCGAGCTACGACCCGAACCGGCAGATGAAGCTCGTGCGCAACCCGCACTTCAAGCCGTGGAGCGAGGAGGCGCAGCCGCCGGGCTACGTGGACGGGATCAACTACGACTACGGCCTGGACGACGAGGCCGAGGTGACCGCCATCGAGAACGGCCAGGCAGACTGGATGTTCGACGACCTGCCGGCCGACCGCCTCGGCGAGGTCGGATCGCGCTACCCGCACCAGGTCTATATCAACCCGCTCTTCGCCTTCTTCTACGTCGCCATGAACGTCAACATGGCGCCTTTCGACAACGAGAAAGCGCGCCAGGCCGTGAACTTCGCCATCGACCGGCGGGCGGCCGTCAACCTCCGCGGTGGCCCGCGCCTCGCGACGCCGACCTGTCAGATCCTGCCGCCCGCTTACCCTGGCTACCAGCCCTACTGCCCCTACACGAAGAGCCCCGGCACGGCCTGGACCGCGCCCGACATGGCGCGCGCTAAGCAGCTCATGCAGGAGTCGGGGGTCAAGCCCGGAACGCCCGTGACGCTGATCACCAACGACCGCGCCGTCAACCGCGCGATCGCGACCAACCTGCAGAGCACGCTGCGGGAGCTGGGCTTCGACGCCTCGGTCAAGGCGCTCTCGCCCAACATCCAGTTTACTTACATCCAGAACACCAACAACAAGGTGCAGATATCGCTGACCGACTGGTATCAGGACTACCCGGCGCCCTCCGACTTCCTCTACGTCCTGTTCAGTTGCGCCAACTTCCATCCCGGTTCCGACGCCTCGATCAACATCTCCGGCTTCTGCGACAAGGACATCGACGCGCAGATGCAGCAGGCGCTCGCGACGGCCGTGACCGACAAGGCCGCGGCGAACAAGATGTGGGCCAAGGTGGACAAGGAAATCACGGACAAGGCGCCCGTGGCCGCGCTCTTCACGCCGAAGGAGGTGGACTTCGTCTCGAAGCGCCTCGGCAACTTCACCTTCAGTGACCAGTATCACATGGTCTTCTCCAAGGCTTGGGTGCAGTAGGAATTGTCCGTCACCAGTCTGCCCGCGGCCGCCGAGGCCCCGGCCGAGGAGGTTGCGCGCGGTGCGGATCGCGGCCCCTGGGCGACGGCGTTCCGCAAGCTCGTCCGCGACCGGGCAGCAATGATCTCCCTCGCCGCCCTGCTCCTGATCCTCGTCGCCTGCCTCGCCGCCCCCCTCTACGCCCGCTTCGTCTCCGGGACGGACCCGTTCGCCTCCAACGTGGACGGGGCCATCATCCTGGGCGGCCAGGCCGTCGAGGTGATGCAGCCCGACCAGGGCGGCCTCGGCCTCGGCATGTCGCCAATCGGTCCCACGTGGCGCGGCCCATACTTCATCGGCGCCGACAGCCAGGGGCGGGACGTCATGGCCCGGCTGCTCTACGGTGGGCAGAACTCGCTGCTGATCGCGGCGAGCGCCACGGTCATCTGCCTCGTGCTCGCCGCCGCCGTGGGCGTGGTCGCCGGGTTCTTCGGAGGCGTCGCGGACACGGTGCTCTCGCGCCTGCTCGATATCCTCTGGGCGTTCCCGATCTACCTTCTTGCGATCTCGCTCTCCATCGTGCTGATCAGCCGCGGCCTCAGCCTCGGGCCGATCACCATACGGTCCGACAGCCTGCTGCTCCCAATCGTCATCATCGGCGTCGTTTACGTCCCCTACGTCGCGCGCCCCGTCCGGGGCTTGGTCCTCTCGCTCGCGCGGAGCGAGTTCGTTCTGGCCGCGGTGGGCCTGGGCGTGCCGAACGCGCGCATCCTCGTCCGCGACATCCTGCCCAACGTCGCGACCACGCTGATCGTGTTCGCGCCGCTGATGATGGCGCTCAACATGCTGACTGAGAGCGCGCTCTCCTTCCTTTCCATTGGCGTCCAGCCCCCGGCCGCGAGCTGGGGCACCATCATCCAGGACGGGCAGGGGCTGATCTACACCCGCCCCTGGGTCGCCGTGGCACCCGGCCTCGCGATCGTCGCGACCGTGCTCGCGCTCAACGTGCTCGGCGACGGCGTGCGCGACGCGCTCGATCCGCGCGCCAAGCTCCGGGAACAGGGCTAGTGCTCGCCACACTCCTGAGCCGCCTGGCGCAGATGGCCTTCGTGATGTTCGGCATCAGCGTGCTGGTGTTCCTGATCTTCTTCGCCACACCCGGCGCCGACCCGGCGGCGCGCATCGCCGGCAAGAACGCCTCGCCCGAGGTCCTGGCGCAGGTGCGCCACCAGTTCGGCCTCGACCAGCCGCTCCCCGTCCAATACGCGCTCTTGATGAAGCGTTTGTTCGTCACCGGCGACCTCACGAGCTTCGTCAACCGCGGCCAGCTTGTGGTTCCGACCATCGCGGAAGCCGTGCCCGTCACGCTCTCGCTCGTCCTCGGCGCGGCCGTGCTGTGGGTCGCGGGCGGCATCCTCGTCGGCACGCTGGCAGCGGCCTTCCGCGGCCGGGCGCTCGACCGCGTCCTGATGGCACTCGGCCTCGTCGGCATCTCGATGCCGGTGTTCTGGGTCGGCGAGGTCGCAAACCTGCTGACCCAGAGCCGGCTGCACGGCACCTGGCTGTTCTCCTGGGTGCCCGCGCTCGGCTACAAGCCCCTGACCACGCAGCCGCTCGCCTGGTTCGAGACCATGGTGATCCCGTGGATCACGCTGGCGATCCTGTTCATCGGCCTCTACGGCCGCGTGCTGCGCGCGAGCATCATCGAGGCGTATCAGGAGGACTACATCCGCACCGCGCGGGCGAAGGGTCTGAGCGAGCGGCGCATCCTGCTACGCCACGCGCTGCGCACCTCGCTGATCACCTTCGTCTCCATGTTCGGCCTCGACTTCGGCGCGCTCGTGGGCGGCGGCGCGCTGCTGACCGAGGTGGTGTTCGGCCTGCAAGGGGTCGGCTACGTCACCTACAACGCGCTGGAGAACCTCGACCTGCCCGTCATCATGGCGACGGTGATGTATGCGTCGTTCTTCGTCGTCGCCGCCAACGCCGCCGTGGACATCGCCTACGCGGCACTCGACCCGCTGCGCGATGCCCGCACGCGGTGCGCGATGCCCGCTGACGCCGCCCCTGCTCGCCGTGCGCGACCTGTGCATCGGCTTCCGGACCGAGGGGGGCCGGATCGGCGTCGTGGAGAAGGTCAGCTTCGAGGTCGGCCGACGCGAGATCGTCAGCATCGTGGGCGAGTCCGGCTCGGGCAAGACGGTCACGTCGCTCGCCGTGATGGGCCTGATCACCGACCCGAACGCGGAGATCACCGGCTCCATCGCCTACCAGGGGCGCGAGCTGCTCGGCCTCCCTCCCGCCGCACTTCGCCACGTCCGGGGCAAGGAGATCGCGATGATCTTCCAGGACCCGATGACGGCGCTCACCCCAGTCTACACCATCGGCTGGCAGATCGAGGAGCAGATCCGCGCTCACGGGGACATCGGCCGCCGGGCGGCGCGGGCGCGGGCCGTGGAGCTGCTGGGCGAGATGGGCATCCCCGACCCGCGGGCGGCCGTGGACCGCTACCCGCACCAGCTCTCGGGCGGCATGAGGCAGCGCGCGATGATCGCCATGGCGCTGTCCTGCAACCCGGCGCTCCTGATCGCCGACGAGCCGACCACCGCGCTCGACGTGACCGTGCAGGCCCAGATCCTGCGCCTGCTGGAGCGGCTGCGGACCGAGTTCGGCTCCTCGGTCATCCTCATCACGCACGACATGGGCGTGGTCGCCGAGGTCGCGGACCGGGTGATGGTGATGTATGCCGGGCGCATCGTCGAGCGCGGGCCGACGGCGGATGTGTTCCGCGCGCCGGGCCATCCCTACACGCAGGGGCTGCTCGGCTCGATCCCGCCCATGGTCGGCCCGAAGCCGCGGCGCCTCGCCACCATTCCCGGCAGCCCGCCCTCGCTCGCCCGCGTCCCGCCCGGCTGCCCGTTCCAGCCGCGCTGCCCGGCGCGCCACGCCCGCTGCCGCGAGCGCCCGCCGCTCTTCGTGCGCGGGACCCAGGACATCGCGTGCTGGCTTCCCCAGGAGCACGGCGAGGCGGTCGAGGCGCTCGCGTCGTGACCGAGACGCTGCTGGCGGCGCGTGGCGTGACCAAGCACTTCCCCATCGGCGGGCGGCTGCACCGGGGCGGGCGGCAGATCGTCCACGCGCTCGACGACGTGTCGCTGGAGGTGCGGCGCGGCGAGACGCTGGGGCTGGTCGGCGAGTTCGGGCTGCGGCAAATCCACGCTCGGCCGCTGCCTGGTGCGGCTCTACGACGTGACCGCGGGCGAGATCTGGTTCGAGGGGCGCGACATCACCCGCGCCGGGCGCCGCGCGCTGCGCCCGGTGCGGACGCGCATGCAGATGGTGTTCCAGGACCCCTATGCCTCGCTCAACCCGCGGCGCCGGGTGGGCGACCTGGTGGCCGAGCCGCTGCGCGTGCACCGCCCGCGCGGACGGGCGCCGGCGCGGGACCGCGGAGATACGCGCGCGCCTCGTCGAGCTGATGGACCTGGTCGGCCTTCAGCCGGACCACCTCCAGCGCTTCCCCCACGAGTTCTCCGGCGGCCAGCGCCAGCGCATCGGCATCGCCCGCGCCTTGGCGCTGGAGCCGAGCCTGATCGTCGCCGACGAGCCGGTCTCGGCGCTCGACGTGTCGGTGCAGGCGCAGGTGGTGAACCTGCTGATGGATCTGCAGGAGCGCCTCGCGCTGACCTACGTGTTCATCGCCCACGACCTCAGCGTGGTGCGGCAGATCGCGACCCGCACCGCGGTCATGTATCTCGGCTCCATCGTCGAGATCGGCGACACCGAGACGGTCTTCCACCGCCCGGCGCACCCCTAC
>CAWIUA010000040.1:0-42257 GCA_963839135.1 uncultured Alphaproteobacteria bacterium | reverse complement strand
CCGGCACCCGCTCCGCCGGCGGCGTGTTCCGGCTCCGCCCGCACCGCACGATCCCATCCACGATCACCATCCCAACCCCAGGCAGATCACCCTTCTGCACCGAATCCAGCAAATCCGCCCCCGACGAGTGCTGCGCCCGGTCCATCAGCACGAAATCCGCCGCCCGCCCCACCTCGATCATGCCGCAGTCGAGGTCGCGCAGCCGCGCGGTGTTGCCCGTCGCACAGCAGAACACCTGCTCCGCGGGCGTGTCGCCCACGCTCGCGAGCAGCGCGATCATGCGCAGGATACCGAGCGGCTGCACCCCCGATCCCGCCGGGCTGTCGGTGCCGAGGATGACGCGGTCGAGCTGACCCAGCTCCTTGGCAAAGCGCAGCGCCGTCAGCCCGGCCAGCTCGTTGCCGTTGTGCACGATCTCGATCCCGCGCAGGCACCCCTCGCACAAGCAGCGGATCTGGTTCAGCGGCAGCGCCGTATGGCCGCCGTTGATGTGGCCGATGATGTCGGCGTCCGCCTCCAGCACCGTGTCGGCGTCGATGTAGCCGGAGCCCGGCACCGAGGGGCCGCCGGTGTGGATCGTGCTCTGGATGCCGTATTTGCGCGCCCAGCCCACCATCTCCTTCGCCTCGTAGCCAGCCTTCACCGTGCCCAGCCCGACCTCGCCCAGCAGCTTGACCCCGGCCGCCGCCAGCTCGGCGAAGTCGCTCTCCACCATGCCGTGCTCGATCACCGGCGCCCCGGCCAGCACCTTGGCGCCGGACGGACGGAAATTCTCGAACGCCCGCTGCGCCGTGATCGCCAGTGCCTTCACGCCCACCACGTCGCGCGGCCGGCCCGGCAGGTGGACCTCGCCGGCCGAGATCATCGTCGTCACGCCGCCGTTCAGTGTGCTCTCGATCCAGCCAAGCTGGCCCTGGCGCGGCGTCCAGTCGCCGAACACGGGATGCACGTGGCTGTCGATCAAGCCGGGCGACAAGGCGCAGCCGTGCGCGTCCACGGTCGCGCGCGCGCCGTCCGTGTCGCACGCCGCCTCGCGCCCGACCGCGGCGATGCGCCCGCCCTCCGCCACGATCGTGTCGGCGTCGAGGATCGGCTCCTCCAGCCGCCCCGACAGCATCAGGCCGATGTTGCGGATGACGAGCTTGCCGACCTGCTTCTCCGGTCCCGCCGCGATAGCCATGGTTCCCCTCCTGCTCCGCTCAGGCGCGCCCCCTCTTAAGCGCTCATGATCTCGGCCGCCGCGCGCACCGCCTTCAGGATATTCTGGTAGCCGGTGCAGCGGCAGAGATTGGCCGAGAGAACGTCCCGCAGCGCATCGTCGCCGATATCGGGCTCGCGCTCCAGTACGGCCGCGGCGAGCATGAGAAAGCCCGGCGTGCAGAACCCGCATTGCAGGCCGTGGCACTCCATGAACGCGCGCTGCACCGGGTGCGGCCCGTCCGGCCCGGCCAAGCCCTCCACGGTGCGGATCGCGCACCGTTCCGCCTGTACCGCGAACATCAGGCAGGCGCGCACCGGCTCATCGTCCACGATCACGGTGCAGGCGCCGCAGACGCCGTGCTCGCAGCCGAGATGCGTGCCGGTCAGCCCGCAATCCTTGCGCAGCGCGTCGGCGAGCGTCCGACGCGGCTCGACGCGGATGTCATGGGCCTCACCGTTCACCAGCAGCCGGACGGGCACCCTCGTCACCGCGCCTCGCCCCGCGCCTGCCGCAGCGCCGCGTGAATGCGGAGCGGCGTCGCCGGCATCTCGTTGATCTCCACGCCGAGCGGGCGCAGCGCGTCGTTGATCGCGTTCAGAACCGCGGCCGGCGCGCCGATGGTTCCGCCCTCGCCCAGCCCCTTCGCGCCCGTCACGGACGCCTCGGTCAGCGTCTCCAGGTGATGCACCTCGATGGGCGGGATCTCCTGCATGGTCGGCGGCAGGAAATCGGCAAGCGACGTCGTCAGGATGTTCCCCGTCTCGTCATAGACGATCTCCTCCAGCAGCGCGTTGGCGATCCCCTGGGCGACGCCTCCGTGGATCTGGCCCTCCGCGATCACTGGGTTGATCAATCGCCCGGCGTCCTCGGCGACGATGAACCGCTCCACGCGCACGGCGCAGGTCTCCACATCCACCTCCACGACCGCGACGTGCGCCGCATTCGAGAAGGTCCCCGCGGGATCGTAGGTGGCACTGTCGGCGAGGCCCGCCTCCACCCCGAAGCGGTGCGCCTGATGGTGCGCCAGGCGGGCCAGCTCGGGGACGGATACGGCGCGGTCCGTGCCCGCCACCTGCGCCGTCCCGTCCCGCAGCACGATGTCGCTCTCCGCCGCCTCCAGCACCTCGCCCGCGATGTGCAGCAGCCGCGCCCGCACCTTGCGCGCGGCCAGGAGCGATGCGCCGCCCGAGATCACCAGCGACCGGCTCGCGAAGGTGCCCCAGCCATACGGGGTCCGGTCGGTGTCGCCGTGGACCACCCGGACCCGCTCGGGCACGACGCCCAGCGCGTCGGCGATGATTTGCGCCAGCGTCGTGCGCAATCCCTGGCCGTGGGGCGACGCGCCGATCCGCGCCTCCACGAAGCCGGACGGGTCCATGACCACGTGGACCGTTTCCCAGCCCGGCGTCACCTCCATCCCGCGCGCCTCGAACGCTGGCGAGCCGTAGCCGGTGCGCTCGCAGAAGGTGGACAGCCCGATCCCGAGATAGCGCCCCTCCGCCCGCGCCGCCGCCTGCCGGGCGCGGAACTGGGGAAGGTCCGCAGCGCCCAGCGCCAGCTCCATGCACTCCCGGTAGGTGCCCTCGTCGAGGACCAGGTTGGTCGGCGTCACGTGCGGGAAGGCGGCGACCAGGTTGCGGCGACGCATCTCGGCCGGCTCAATTCCGAACTCATGCGCGGCCTTGTCCATCAGCCGCTCCATCGCGAGCGTCAGCACCGGGCGGGCGACGCCGCGATAGGGCGCGCTCGGGCAGGTATTGGTCGTGGCGCCGCGCGCCCGGCACGCATACTCGCGCACTGCATACGGCCCCGGCAGCTCGGCGAACGACATCAGCGGCTCGACGGCGGCCGTGTTCGGATAGGGCGCGTAGGCGCCGACATTCGCCAGCACGTCGCCGGTCAGCGCCACGAGCCGCGCTTCCGCGTCGAAAGCGCCGTCCACGCGCAGCACAATGTCGCGTCCGTGAAAGCTCGCCATCAGGTTCTCGCGCCGGTCCTCGGCCCAAGCGACGGAGGTGCGCAGCCGCCGTGCGAGCCAGACGAGCACGACGAACTCCGGCGCGAGCGACATCTTCTGCCCGAACCCGCCGCCCACATCGGGCGCGACCACCCGTAGCGCAGCCTCCGGCATCCCGATCAGATCGGCGATGGCGGTGCGCATCAGGTGCGGCATCTGCGTCGTGCAGGTCAGTGTCACCCGGTCTTCGGCCAGGTCGTATGCGGCGTGCGCGGCGCGCGTCTCTAAGGGCAGCGCGCTCTGCCGCCGCGAGCGGATCATGCAGGAGACTATGCGGTGCGCGGCGGCGCAGGCAGCGGCGTGGCCCGGGGTGGCGTGGAACACGTCCACGACCAAGTTGCGGGGCGGGTCGGGATGCACGGCGGGCGCCCCGTCCTCGACCGCACGCTCGGCCTCTACCACCGGCTCCGTCGGCGCGATGTCGAGCTGCACGAGGTCGGCAAGATCCTCCGCCTCCTCCTCGCTGCTGGCGACAACCGCCGCGACCAGCTCCCCCGTGTAGCGGACGACGCCGCTCGCGAGGACCGGCTGCGCGATCGGCACATAGCCGAACTTGTGCAGCATCGGCCGGATCGGCTTCACCTCGGCGAGGTCGTCGGCGGTGAACACCGCAGCACCCGGCGGCGGCACGACGGCCCCGATGCGCCCGGCGGCCACTGGGCTGCGGACGAAGCGCACCCAGCGCGCGGCCGGGAGGTCGGCTGTGAAGCGGCCACGCCCGGCGACCAGGGCCGGGTCCTCCAGCCTGCGTATCGGGCGGCCGACCCAGGAACAGGAACGCGCCTCGGCATCGCCGTTATCCATCAGAACGTTGGTCTCAGGGCGAAGCCAGGTTGGTCCGTGCATAGAAGCTGCCTAAAGGGAAACTGAAGCCGACCGGCTCGATGTGCACGATGTCTTCTGCCGAGAGCGCCTCGGCCTCCTCCGGCCAGGTCCCATCGGGCTCCCGCCAGAACATCTCGCCGCGCACCGCAGTGGACGCGAGCAGGAGGATCTGTTGCACGCTCGGGATCGTCATATAGGCCCAGACGTTGCTGCGGGTCTCCTGCTCGTTCCACGGAGACAGGATTTCCAGGATGAACACCGGCTCCTTCACGTCCCATCCGTCCTCAGCAGGAGACGAGCAGGTGATGGCCAGATCGGCCCGCGCGCGTTGTGCCCCCTGAACGACGACGGCACGACCGACGCCTCGGTCAAGGCGCGACAGGGATTGCGCGTGTCCTGGATGTGGCGCTCGATCAGGAAAGCCGCCCTGGCCTGGATCAGCCCAGGGGTGGTGCTCGCGGGAGCCATGGCGCGCGGCAGCCCATCGACCAGCTCCCACTTGCCCGGCTGCCGATTGGCCCAGTTGCGGAACTCCTCGGCCGTCATCGGCGTCTCGGTGCGTCTGGCCTGGCTCATGCGCCGATCCTCGATGCTTCCGGGCAATAGTCAATCGCTCGAGCAGGACTGGGCGGGCAAGCGAGGCAGCGGGCGAGCGTGCGCCGGGTCGTGGCGCGCACCAAGTCGCGTCGCAAGGCGGCGTCGGCCTGAAGATCCTCCATCGGCCGCACGCAGTCGGCAGCCGCGTCGGCGGCGCGGGCGAACACCGGCTCCGCGGGTGGCTGTCCGGCCAGCGCCGCCTCGGCCTCCGGGATGCGCCGCGGCAGCGGCTCGGCGCCGCCCACGCCTACGCGCGGTTCGGTAATGACGCCGTCCACGAGGCGCCAGGTGGCGAGCGTCATCGCGAGCGCGAAATCGTGGGCGCGGCGGGCGACCTCGTGGAAGCCCCACCGCGTATCGCCCGGCAACAACGGCAGGTTGACCTCGGTCAGCAGCTCGTCCTCGTGCAGCGCCGTCGTCATGATCCCGGTGAAGAATGCCTCCGCGGCGATACGGCGCGTGCCGGTGCGGCTCCGCGCGACGACCTCGCCGCCCAGCGTGGCGAGCGCGAGGCACCATTCGGACGCCGGGTCGGCGTGGGCGAGGCTGCCGCCGAAGGTGCCGCGCGTGCGGATCGGCGCGTGTGCGATGTGGCGGCACAGCTCGGCGAGAAGGCGGCCAAGAGGGCCGTCGGTGACGGGTCGCTGAAATGCCGCGTGGCGCGTCCCGGCGCCGATCCGCAAGGTCGCGCCGTCCGCCGTGCAACCTCGCAGCGCCTCGGCGCGATTGATGTCGATCAGGTGCTCCGGCGCGGCGAGGCGGAACGCCATGATCGGGACGAGGCTCTGCCCGCCGGCCAGGATCCGGCCGCCCTGCGGCGCAAGCTCCCCCAGGAGTGCCACCGCCTCCTCGACCGAACCCGCGACGTGGTAGGCGAAAGGAGCTGCCTTCATGGCCGACACCCGCCCTCTTCGCGCCCCGGCCGACTGGCCGTTCATTCGTAGGCTAATGGCCACCTCGGAACGGTGTCAACGACGGCGCGGCGTTGCGACCGGCGTCGCTCCGTAGGCCTAGCGGCCGGCCGCTGCGGTACGATTCTTTGTGGAGCGTCGGCGCAGCATACCACTACTGAAACGGCCAGTTGTGTGCTATCCGTGCTGGCCCAGGATGGTTCACAAATGTCTGACGGTACCATGAGCTCCCTTTATTTATCCTCACCGGCCCGTTATGCTGCGGTGCGGCGAATATTGGGGGCGGCGGATATGACGGTGCTGCGCAATGCGGAGGGTCGGACAGCACCGGCCAGGGTCTTCCCGGCGTCCGAGGGCGCGCAGGACTGGATTGTCGAGGCGCCTGTGTCGAGGACGCCGGGGTCAGACGAGCGCAGAACATTCACCGGGCCCGTCGCGCTGCTCAGGGCCCTGGAATACGCCCACGCAACCTATGGCAGCGCGGTCTATCTCTCCCGCTGAGCGGGATCCGTGTCCGGCTGCCGACGTAGGGACGGCAGCCGAACCGGCCCGGTGCTGGCGGATGTCCTGACCGTTCGCGTATCAATGGCATCGCCGCTTATGCGTCCCAGACCACCAGCATAACCTGGCGCGCGATGCAGTCGTGGTGTAAATCGAGCATCGCCTGACACACGACGCGCTCGCCGCCCGGATAGGTGCAGGTTTCCGTGAAAGCGATTCGGTTGCCTTCCCTGATGCCGGTCTCGACACGGTGGCTCATCGCACGGCCGCACACATCGTCGAAGTACGCAGCAATGGCCTCGCGCCCGCGCAGCTCGCGCGGACGGCTCGGCGGGTTGTCCACGTCCACGATCTGCAGCACCGCGTCGGCACTGTAGAACTCGGTCAGCCTCCGCGCGTCACGCCCCTCGATCGCTGCGCGCAGTCCTGAAACGGTCACGGGATTGCTTTGCATGGTCGTTGTCTCCGGAAAAAGAGTTTCGCAGAATTAGATGATCGGCGGACGGTGCCAGGGGCGTCGTCCCTGGCTGCAGCTCATTGCGTTCTGGCCGTCGTCTTCGCCTTCTCCGACGCCAGGCGTAGCGCCTTGTCGGTCTCCTGCTTGAAGGTCGAGAGATCGACCTGCATCCCGTTCAGCACCGTGCTCCAATGGCGGCTGATGGCGGCCATGGCTACGGCCTCGCGCACTTCCTCGTCAGTCGCGCCATTCGCGCGGGCCATGGCCGTGTGGAAATACACGCAGTAGGAACAGGGTATCTGCGACGCGACCCCCAGCCCGATCAGCTCCTTGACCTTTGGCGGAAGTGCCGTGGCGGAGCTGAGCTGCACGCCCTTGAACTCGGCCCAGGCGCCGGCGATGCCGTCCTGCGGAAACGCCTTGAAGAAGCCCGGGACGAAGCCCAGCGTCGCTTCGATGTCGCGATAGGCCGCCTGGGCGCTCGCGTCGGTCTGCTGCGCCGGCGCGGCGGTGCTCAGCGTACCTGCCATCCCGACCGCGGCCAGGGCGACGATGGCATGACGGATGTTCGGACGCATGATGCTCTCCTCTGCGTTGCTGGGCCTGAGCGGCCCGTTGCGCTGGCGCCACCCATCGGAGCGGAGCCGCGGCGGTCAGCGGACTCGAACCGGATCGACCGCAGGTGTAAGCTGTCCGTCCGGCGTTGGAGCGAGCGTTGGAGCCGGCGTGGAATCTGCGCGATCCGTGGCGGCCTTGGCTCCGGACAGCACCGATGTCCGGATCCACCTGATCGGCGATCTGCGGGTCGCGCGAGCGGGAGAACGCGTGGTGCTTCCCGCCTCCAAGCGCACCCGGGCCTTGCTCGGCTACCTCGCTGCCGTGGGCACGCCGCAGCTGCGGCAAAGCCTGTGCGACCTCCTCTGGGACGGGCCAGACGATCCGCGCGGCTCGCTGCGCTGGAGCCTGAGCAAGCTGAGGGCCGTGATCGATGACGGCTCGACCGCTCGCCTGAGTGCCGACCGTGAGCGGGTCGTGTTCCTGCCGCGGGGTGCCTTCATTGATCTCCTGCGGCTCCAGGAGCTGCTCGCCTCGGGTGTTGAGCAAGCAGAGCTGACCACACTGGAGGAAGCGGCTCAGCTGCTCCAGGGCGAGTTCCTCGACGGCCTCGACCTGCCCTCCTGCTATCGGTTCCATCACTGGTGCATGGCTGAGCGCGAGCGTCTCGGCGCGATCCGGCGCACGGTGCTGAGCCAGCTCGTCGAACGAACGCGTGCTGATCCGGTTCGGTCGCTCCCGCATGCGCACGCGCTGGTCGCGGCCGATCCGTTATCGGAATCGTCCCATGCGACGCTGATACGGCTCCTCACCTTGGCTGGCCGGCGGAACGATGCCGAGAGGCACTGCCAGCGCGCGAGCGAGATGCTGCGCCGCGAAGTGGGCACCGCGGCGGCGGACACGCTAGGGATAGCCTTTCGGACCGCGCGCAGGCTCGACCGTTCCGTCGCCGTCCCCAAGGCTCAGGATGCGACGCCAGCGGAGACGCCGCGCCCGGCGCCCACCGACCCGGTGCTCCGCCCTCCGTTGGTCGGCCGCGGCGACGAGCGTCGCTGCATCGCGGAGGCAGTCGCGGCCCTTCCGATCGGAGGCGGGCGCGGTCTCCTGCTCTTCGTCGGCGAGCCCGGCATCGGCAAGTCTCGCTTGCTCGGAGAGCTCGCGGCGCAAGCGGCCGCGCGCGGCTTCCGCGTCGCCTCCTCGCGCTGCTTCGAGGCGGAGATGATCCGGCCGTACGGCTGCATCACGGATGCGCTTCGCGGACTGGCCGATTCCTCCATCGCCGTGGGTGCCGGGGACCGGGAGGAGTTGTTGGCGAGCATCATGGCGCTCGTGCGCGGCGCGACCGAGGTGCAGCCGTTCGTCCTCGTCCTCGACGACCTGCAATGGGTCGACGAGGCCTCTGCGGCGTTGCTGCACGTCCTGGCGCGCGCGGCGATCCCGCGATTCCTCCTGGCCGGAGCGGCGCGGTCCGGCGAGATCGAGGATAATGTCTGGGCGAAGCGGCTGACGCAGTCGCTCGCGCACGATTCGCTGCTGCAGCACATGCCCCTCGGCGCGCTCGACTGCGAGCAGACTGCCACGCTGACCGGGATCGAACCGTCAAGCGAGGACGCGGCCGAGACGTTCCGGCATAGCGGTGGCAACCCGCTCCTCGCGCTGGAGCTTGTTCGCGCCCAGAAGCACGGAACCGAGATCAGGGGGCAGAGCATCGAACGCCTCGTCGCCGACCGGCTCGCTCGGCTCGCTGAGGAAGAGCGCGAGACGATCGTGTGGGCCGCGGCGATCGGCCGGGAGTTCCCGCTAGAATTGCTGGCCTCAAGCATCGGCGTTCCCGATGCCGGGCTGTTCGGGCGCATTGAGCGGTTGGAGCGGTTCGGCTTGCTGCGCCCGACCCTGAACGGGCATCTCGACTTCGCCCATGATCTCGTGCGGCAATCCGTCTATCGGCTGCAGCCGCAGCCCTATCGCCGCTTCCTCCATCGGCGCATCGCGCTCGCCCTTTCGGCCATGGCCGATAGCGATCCCAGCCTGTACGGCGATCTCGTGCACCATGCAGGGCTTGCGGAAGATCACGCGACCGCCGCGCGCGCTTGCATCGCGACGGGCCAGGGCTGCTTGCGCGTGTTCGCGAACGGGCACGCCGAGGAAGCCGCCGAGCGCGGTCTCGCACATCTGCAGCATCTATCTGCCGGGCGCGAGCGGATCCGCCAGACTATCGAGCTGCTCGGCATCAAGGCCTTCGCCCGCGCCGGCGCGGGCAAGCGCGATGCGGGACCGCTCCTCGCCGCCCTCGACGCGGCCGTGGACGCCGCCGTGCTTTCGGGACTTTACGGCGAAGCGACCAACGCGCTCCATGTCGCGGCCTGGCTGCACCAGCACGCCAATGATACCGAAGGGGCACGGCAGGCGACCACGCGGGCAGAGAAGATCAGCCGCACTGCCGACAGTGCGACGCGCTGCCATCAGCTCGCCAATAGCGGGCGCTGCCTGCTGGACGTCGAGTCCGCGATCCCGCACGCGCTTGCCCTGATCCACGAGGCGGAGGCGATCGCCGACGCGAGCAATCTTCAGTTCGTCGAGCTGGAATGGGGCCGGGCACTCGCAGCGCGATGGGGCGGCGACCTGGATGAGGCGGATGCGCGGATGCGGCGCGCCTTGGACTTCGCGCGGCTGCGCGAGGATCGCTGGCGCGAAGGCGAGTGCCTGGTGTGGCTGGCGACGATCGCGCTGGATCGCTCGGATTTCGGTGAGGTGACCACGCTGTGCGACGAGATGAGCCGCGTGGGCAGCGCGCCCGCACCGATCGTGGGCACGCTTCGCGCCCTGGCCGACCTCGCGGCATCTGATCCTGACGCCGGCGCGAGCCTGCAAGCGAGCCTCGCCGGGCTTCGCGCGCTTGATGACAAGGCGCGGCTCGCGCACCTGCTCAATACGGGTGCCGCACTTAGCCTGCAGGCAGGAGATCACGCCGGCGCACGTGTGGCGGCGAGTGAGGCGCTGGCGGTTGCGCGCGCGCTCCGCCGACCAACGGAGATTGCCGCAGCTGGCTCGATCCTAGCCCGAGTTGCCGCGGCGCAGGGCGATATCGCGGGCGCCATGATCCAGCTGAGCGCGGCGCGAGCCGAAGCGAACCCGAATGACCTTAGCGCCCGCGCGCGTGCGCAGCTGGCGCTCGCGGCTCGCGCCGTCGGGAATCACGTTCCGAACTTGGGGGAGGAGAGCCAGCATGTCGCGAATTGTCGTGGAGAGGATGTTCGAGATGCCGCAGTCGGACGCGGACATGGCGGCCGTCGCGAACCGTGAACGGCCCTGCTTGGAAATCTACGGCGTGACGTGGAAGCGGAGCCTATTGTCGGAAGACCGGCATCGCTTGGTCTGCGAATACGAGGCGCCCGACGTTGAGAGCGTGCGCAGGGTCCAGCGCGAGGCCGAGGCACAGTTCGATCGTATCTGGGTCGCGTCCGTCATCGAGTAGCGCGCTGACGTTGCCGGGCAACCCGACCGTTGGCATACTAACAGCCTTCAGGCGAACCGAGGCCGGAACAACCAGCATGGCCGACGACCGGATCCGCTGCGATGCCTGCCCGGTGATGTGCTATATCAAGCCCGGGATGACCGGCGCGTGCGACCGCTACGCGAACGACGGCGGGACGCTGGTCCGGGTCGATCCGCACGTGATCCTGACGCGCGGCTGCGAGCAAGGGCAAGGCGTCGTGCCATTCCTCGGGCGCGACGCCGACTGGGACGGCGACATGGTCGGCGGCCCCGCCTTCGTCACCGCGATCGGCGCCGGCACCACCTACCCTGACTACAAGCCGGCCCCGTTCATCGTCTCCTCGGACGTGGACGGCGTGGACATGGTCACGGTCGTGACGGAAGGCATCTTCAGCTACTGCGGCGTGAAGGTGAAGCTCGACACCGACCGCCACGTCGGGCCGGAGCGCAGCTTCGTGCGCGCCCAGGGCGAGCCGATCGGCCACGTGATGACCGGCGAGTACGGCTCGCAGATGCTCTCCCTCGGCGGCGTGACCCACCTCACAGGAGGCGGGAAGAAGCAGGGCCGCGCCACCTGCGAGGCGCTGCTGGCGCTGAGCAACGGCGAGGCTGTCGAGCTGACGGTGGACGACGGCGCCGCGCTCGTGGTGCAGTCCGGCCAGCCGCCCGTGGTGAACGGCGTGCGCGAGGAGCGAATGCGCGTCGGCTGCGGCTCCGCCACGATTGGCATGTTCGCCAAGCAGTGGCTCGGCCACGTGGACGAGGTCGTGGTCGTGGACGACCACATCACCGGCGTGCTGTCGGAGCACCAGGCCGGCAAGGTGCTCGGCATCCCGGACACCGGCATCCGGGTCAAGGGCCGCCGTTCCACGCCAGGCCGCTACTTCGAGGTCGCAGCGCCCGGCACCGGATGGGGCGGCACCAGCATCACTGACCCGCTCTCCATCCTGGGCCCGTTCGATCCCAAGGTCGCCTGGCCGGGGCTGCGTATGTTGATGGTCAGCACGACGGGCGAGCAGTGGGCCTACTTCGAGCTGGACGAGGCGCGGCACCCGGTGGAGCGCGAGCTGCCCCCTGACCTCGCCGTCTCCGTCGAGCGTATCAAGGAGAACTGCGAGCCGGCGCTCGCGAGCGTGCTGTTCATGGGAGGCGCGGGCGGGTCGCTGCGCGCGGGCGTCACGGAGAACCCGGTGCGCCTGACCCTCTCAGTCAAGCAGGCCCTGACCCGCGTCACCTGCGGCGGCGCGCCGGTCTATCTCTGGCCCGGCGGCGGCATCACCTTCATGGTGGACGTGTCGCTGCTGCCGCGCAACGCTTTCGGCTACGTGCCGACGCCGGCGCTGGTCGCCCCCATCGAGTTCACCATGCGGCGCGACGACTACGCCCGGCTGGGCGGGCACATGGCCGCTCTGCGCCCGCTCGACTCGGTGCTCGCCGAGCTGGGGCACCGCGGCGGCATCAGGGCGCCGGCGTGAGCGCGAGGCTCTCCGCCCGCCTGCTGCCGGACGGCAAGCGCCTCTACCTGCAAGACGGCCCGATCAACCTGGTTATTCAAGCCTGGGGCGCACCCGGCGCGGTGCGCGCCGCCTACCGTGCCGCGTCCCGGCGCACCGCCACGATCCTGGACGAGCTGTGCGAGGAACTGCCGCTGCTCCGTGCCGACGCGCGCGGCCCTGTGCCGCCGGCCCGCGGCCGAGTGGCGCGGCGGATGCAGGGCGCCGTCGCCCCGCACGCCGCCCCCCTCTTCGCCACGCCTCCCCTCTTCATCACGCCCGATGGCCGCCGTCGCCGGCGCGGTCGCCGAGGCGGTGCTGCAAGCGATGATCGTCGGCGGCGGCCCTGGACCGCGCCTTCGTCAACAACGGCGGCGATATCGCCTTCCACCTCGCCCCAGGGCAGCGCATCGCCGCCGGCCTCGTGGACCGGCCCGACTGGCCGTCCCTCTTCGCGCGCGCGGTGATCCAGGCCGCCGACCCGGTACGGGGCATGGCCACCAGCGGCTGGCGCGGGCGCAGCTTCTCGCTCGGCATCGCCGACGCGGTCACGGTGCTGGCCGGCGCCGCGTCCGACGCCGACGCCGCCGCCACGGTGATCGCGAACGCCGTGGACCTGCCGGGCCATCCGGCTGTGCTTCGCGTGCCGGCGCGCGAGATCGACCCGGACAGCGACCTCGGGCATCGGCCGGTCACGCGCGCGGTCGGGCACCTCGACGCCGGGGAGATCGCGGCGGCGCTCGACGGCGGCGAGCACGCCGCACGGGCGCTGGTCGCCGCCGGTCTCGTCCACGCCGCCGCGCTCCACCTCGCGGGCACGACGCGGGTCGTCGGCGCGGCCCAGCCGCTTCTCGCCGGGCAGGAGAGGGAGGTTGCCTGACACCAACCAGGCCGCGCGGCCGAGCCAGCGCCGCCGCTACGTTCTCGAGGAGAATGTCGGCTTCGTGCTGCGCCAGGTGACGCAGCGCCACGTCGCCATCTTCTCGGCCCTGATGCCGGGCCAGCTCACGCCGACGCAGTTCGCGGCCATGAGCAAGCTCCACGAGTGCGGCCCCTGCTCGCAGAACCGGCTCGGGCGGCTGACAGCCATGGACGCGGCGACCATCAAGGGCGTCGTGGACCGGCTAACCCGTCGCGGCCTCACCCAAACGCAGCCCGACCCACAGGACGCTCGCCTGCTCGTCGTCTCGCTCACCCAAGCGGGCGAGGACCTGGCGGCGGGCACCATCGCCGCCGCCCGCCGGATCACCGAGGAGACGCTGGCGCCGCTTCGCCTAGACGAGCAGGCACTGCTGCTGGAACTGCTCAAGAAGCTCCGGTAGGGCGCGGGCCGCCCTCCGTCACTCGCCGGCCTTTCCCGGCCCGACCTTGCCTTCGGCGACCAGGACCTCGTTGGCGGCCTTGAACGCCTCCAACCCGGCCGGAATTCCGCAATACACGGTCGCGTGCAGCAAGACCTCCTTGATCTCCTCCACCGTGACCCCGTTGGTGAGCGCGCCCTTGACGTGCAGCTTCAGCTCGGCGGGCGCCTTCAGCGCGGTCAGCATGGCGAGGTTGAGCAGGCTGCGCGTGCGCCGGTCCAGACCCGGTCGCGTCCAGGCGTAGCCCCAGCACAGCTCCGTCGTGATATGCTGGAACGCCATCATGAAGTCGTTGGCCCGCTCGATGGAGCCGTCCACATACTCGGCGCCGAGCACCTCCCGCCGCACCGGCAGCCCGCGCTCGAACAGTCCGTCCGGCGTCAGATCGTCAGCCATCGCGTTCTCCTCGGTGTTCCCGCTCTCAATAGGCCCCGGCTGACGGCGGATAGACCCGCTGCACCACCTTGCGGATTTCCGGGTCGTCGAGGTTCTTCGTCGTCACTAGCGGCTCGGCGAGCGCGAGATCCTTGGTGGTCGGTTTGCCGGTGAGGGCGTTATAGACCTGCTGGGTCGCGTCGATCCCTTGGCCGACCGCCTCCTGCAGGAAGATCCCTTGGATCACGCCGTCGCGCAGCAGCTTGATCGTCGTCGGGCTGCCGTCGGCGGTCGCGACGCCGATCTTGCCGACGAGGTTCCGCGTCTGCAGCGCCTTGGCTGCGCCCGTGGCTGCCTCGTCATACATACCGTAGATCGCCTTGATGTCGGGATGGGCGGTGAGCAGGTCGTTGGCCTGGTCCACGGCTTCCTTGACGGTGAGACCGTGGGTCTGGAGGATCTCGACTAGGTCGCAGCCGTCCGCCTTGAACGCCTCCTGCGCGCCCTTGAGGTATTTCTGCGCGTTCTCGCGGTCCTGCGGCAGGGACAGCATGCCGACCTTGTTGCCGCCCCGCTCCTTGGCGAGCTTGCAGACGAAGCTGCCCTCAGCCTTGCCGGTCTCGTAGTTGTTCGCGGTCACGGCGGAGGTGTAGTCGGTCTCGCCGGGCTGCGGGCCGATGCCCGCGAAGGCGATCGGGACGTTCTTCTGCTTGAGCAGCCGCAGCACGGGCGGGGTGCTGCTGGAGCTGACCGGGCCCATGACGATGGCGTTGACGCCGCGGGTGAGTGCCGTGCGCACGTCGTTCATCTGGGTGCCGGGCGAGTTCTCGGCCGTGAGCTCGATGTAGTTCATGCCGAGCTCGGCGGCCTTGGTCTTCACGCCGTAGGCGACCCACTGCCAGTAGGAGATGTCGAGCGACGGCGCGATGTAGGCCACGGTGTACTTGGTCTCGGCCGACGCCGTGCCGGGCTCTGCCGCGACCGAGGCCGTCAGCCCGGCCAGCACGCAGAACGCTGCGGCCTTCCCGGCTGTGCCACGCTTCCAGGGTTTGCTCATCGTTTCTCTCCCTTGTTGTGAGGTTTTCACCGGCGAGCCTTGCTGACGCGATCGACCAGCACGGCGACGAGGATCACGAGGCCGGTGACCGAGCCCTGCCAGAAGCTGTTGATGCCGATCAGGTTGACGCCGTTCTGGATGACCGTGATCATCAAGGCGCCGAGAAGCGCGCCGAAGGCTGAGCCGGTGCCGCCGAACAAGCTGGCGCCGCCGATGACCACGGCGGCGATCGCCTGCAGCATCATGGCGGAGCCCGCGGTGCCTTCCGCGTTGCTGATGTACGAGACGCTGACGACGCTCGCGAAGGCGGCGAGCAGCCCCGAGACGACATACACGGAGAAGCGGACGGCGTGGACCGGGACGCCGAGCAGGCGGGCGGCCGCGCTGCTGCTGCCCACTGCGTAGATCCATCGGCCGATCACGACCCGGCGGAGCACGAACTCGATCACGACCACGAGGACGACGCAGTAGAGCACGAAATTCGGCACGCCGGGCACGAGCGTCCCGCCGTTCAGCAGGTAATAGTTCGGATCGGAGATCGGCAGCGAGTGGCCCTGGGTGACGATGAAGGCGAGGCTGCCCGCCACCGCGTAGGTGATCAGGGTGACCACGAACGGGGCGAGACCCACGAAGGTGACCAGGAAGCCGTTGACCGCGCCGAACACGATTCCCACGCACAGCCCGGCGGCGGTGCTGCTGACGGCGCCGTAGCCGCTCGCCATCGCAAGTCCGGTGACCATGCCGGTGAGCGAGAAGACCGACCCGACCGAGAGGTCGATGCCGCCCGTGATCACCACGAGGAGCTCGCCGAGGGCCATGATGATCAGGGGAGCCGCGGCCTGCGCGATGTCGGCGACGTTGCCCCACGTCAGCGCCGATGGCACGAGCAGCCCGACGGCCCCTTCCAGGACCACGATCGCGACCGCGATCGCGATCTCGGTGCGGTAGGACGAGAGCACGCCGATTACGCCGCGCTCGCGCGGCACCGGATTGCGGCCGCCGTCGCGATCGACCGAAGAGCGCGTCGAGGAGCCTGCAGGCTGCATCGTTTCCCCCTGGCCCGGTTGCCCGGTTCTTGCCTGGTTTTCGCCTAGGCGGCCATGCCGGTCGCCGCCGCGAGATTGTCCTCCGTAATGTCCCCGCGGTGAAGGATGCTGGTCGGGCGGCCGTCCGGGTCGAAGGCCAGGACCGTGTCGCAGAGCTCGATCAGCTCGGTCTGCTCGGTGGACCACCAGACCACGGTCGTGCCCGCCGCCGACATCGCCCGGATCAGCTCGTAGATCTCCCGCTTCGTCCCGATATCGACGCCGCGCGTCGGCTCCTCCAGCACGAGCATGACCGGGCCGAGATGGAGCCAGCGCGCGATCAGCAGCTTCTGCTGCGTGCCGCCGCTCAGCGTGGCCGGCAGGTCCCACAGCGAGCCGGCTTTGATGCGCAGCGCCGCGAGCAGGCTATTGGCCTCGCCGACTTCGGACCGTGGGATCAGCACCTCGCCGCGCGCGACCCGGCGCGACGCGAGCATGTTGTCGATGATCGGCAAGCTCGCGAGGATTCCCTTGCCCGCGCGGTCGCCGCTCACGAACCCCACCATGCTCCGCGCGGCCTGACGCGGGGTGCGGTAATCCCGCTCCCGCCCATCGAGCAGGACGGTGAAGCCTTTCGCCCTCTCGGCGCCGATCAGCGCGCCGATCAGCGCCTCCGGGCCCGAAGGTGCCCCGGCAAGGCCGAGGATGCTGCCGCTCTCGACGGCGACGTCGAGGCCCATGCCCTTGATCTCAAGCCGGCCTCGCCCCGTTCTGGCGGCCGTGCCGGCGGCCCGGTCGGGCGCGCTCGCGCCGGTGCCGACGATGGCGGAGGCCTGACCCATCTTGTCCACGATGTCGGCGTCCGTGAGCTCGCCGAGCGGCTGGCGGTCCACCGCCGTCACGCCGTCACGGATGATGGTGCACACAGCCGCGATCTGCCGGATCTCGCGCATCCGATGCGAGACGAACACGACCGAGATGCCGTTCTCGCGCGCGAGGCGCCGAAGCACGCTGAACAGTCGCTCCGTCTCCGCGGCGGTCAGGTTGGCGGTCGGCTCATCGAGGAGCAGAAGCTGGGCGCCTGAGTTCGAGCGCGCGCGCGATCTCCACGAGCTGCTGCTCGTGCAAGGTGAGATCCCCGACCCGCAGCCCGGCCGCGCGCTCGGCGAAGCCGCGGTCAATGAGGGCGAGCGCGTCCAGCGCGGCGCGGTGGGCCGAGCGCTGGCTGAACAGGGAGAATCCCCGCCGGTGGTGCGGCAGGGCGATGTTCTCGGCGGCGGTAAGGTGCGGCAGCACTGCCAGCTCCTGGTGCACGACGGCGATGCCGCGGGACCGCGCCTCACGGCCTTCATGACCGTCGCTCGGGCGTCCCTCGTAAAGGAGCGTTCCACCGTCTCTGGCCAGTACACCCGACACGATCTTCAGCAAGGTGGACTTGCCTGCGCCGTTGCCTCCGAGCAGGGCGTGGATCTCGCCGGGCGCCACGGCGAAATCCACGCCGCGGAGGACCTTCGTCGGCCCGAAGCTCTTGGTGACCCGCTGCGCGTGCAGCAGGAACGCCGAATCCGCCACGCCAGGAGCCACCGCCTGCTCCATCAGCCAGACAGCCATCCCTTGATGGAGGCCGCCATCGCCTCGGCCGAAACGCAGTGGCCGTCGCCCAGCGTCCGTAGCGCGCAAGCGGCCACCCTGCCGGTGAGCAGCATCCGCCTCCTCCATCGTTCTTGCCGCGGCTTGTCGCAAGCCGCGCCACACGAGACAAACGCGAAATTTGCACCGATCAGTGAATAAGGCTCATGCTTCCAAACGCGATGAAGCATCTTCCGTTCTCGGCGCTGCGTGCCTTCGAGGCGGCTGCCCGCGCCGGTTCCTTTCGGGCGGCGGCCGATGATTTGTGCTTGACGCCCAGCGCGGTCAGCCACGCCATACGCGGGCTGGAGCGCGCGCTCGGCGTGCAGCTCTTCGCGCGCCAAGGGCGGGCGATTCGCCTGACCTCCGAGGGCGAGGTCCTGATGCGGAGCGTTCGCCGCGGCTTCGGCGAGCTGCACCACGGGCTCGGCGCTATCTCGACGCGGGGGCCGCCGCTTCTTCGCCTGCACAGCGCGCCGAGCTTTGCCGCCCAATGGCTGGTGCCGCGGCTGCCTCGCTTCCTGGCAGAGAGGAGCGGTCAGGAGGTTCGCATTGCGGCGAGCACGAACTACACTCTCTTCACGCACGACGAGTTCGACGTCGAGGTCTTCTACGGCGACCCTTGGGGCGCCGATAACGCACCGGGCCGGCACGCGAACCTGATCGTCTTGCCGCTGGGACAGGAGACGGTGACGCCGCTCTGTGCGCCGGCCTTGGCCGCGGCGATCAGGGCCCCGCTGGACCTGCTGTCGCAGACCCTGATCGAGAGCGACAACAAGCAGGTCCGGTGGCCGGCGTGGTTCGCGGCCAACGGCCTGACAGCACCGGAGCCTTGCGGCCCGCGCTTCGACCGCAGCTTCCTCTCGCTGAGCGCTGCGGCGGACGGGCTGGGCATAGCACTTGAATCCACGCGCCTGGCAGAGAGGGAGCTGGCGAGCGGACGGTTGGTTCGGCCGCTGCATGGCGCCTGCGAGGACGTCACGTACACCGGGCACTGGCTCGTCTTCCCGCGGTCGGACCACTACGGCAGGGGATTGGTCGCCTTCACGCGCTGGCTGCTCCTGGAGCTAGGCATGCCGGGCGATCCATTCGGGGAGGGCTGACCCGGCATCGGTGGCGGCGTCCTGCTCGCCGTGACCCTGCTCGCCGTGCGATAGAATAGACAGTGTGTCATGAGCATCGTCGTCCACGTGCACAGCGACGTCGCCGTCGCGAGAACTGCCGAACCTAAGCAAACAGCGCGGCATCCGCGTCTCGTGCTCGCGACGACGATCCTTGCCTCGAGCCTCGCGTTCGTTGACGGCTCGGTCGTCAACGTCGGCCTGCCAACGATCGGGCGGAGCCTCTCGGCCGATGCGGGCGCACTGCAATGGATGATCAACGCCTATCTTCTCCCCTTGAGCGCACTTCTATTGCTGGGCGGCGCGGCCGGCGACCGCCTTGGCCGGCGGCGATTGCTGATCGGGGGCATCGCGCTGTTCGCAACGGCCTCGCTTGCCTGCGCACTCGCGCCGGGCCTCGCTGTGATGCTGACGGGCCGGTTGTTCCAGGGCGTCGGCGCGGCGATGCTGATGCCGAACAGTCTCGCCATCCTCGGCCAGACCTTCTCCGGCGAGGCGAAGGGGCGCGCGATCGGCATCTGGGCGGCCACGGGCGCGATTGCCGGCGCGGCCGGGCCTGTGCTCGGCGGCTGGCTGATCGATCTCGGCAGCTGGCGCGCCATCTTCCTGCTGAACCTGCCCCTCGCCGCAGCCGCGATCCTGCTCGCCTGGCGCTACGTCACGGAGGACCGCGATGGCGGCGACCGGCAGCTCGACCTGCCCGGCGGCTTGCTCGCCACGCTCGGGCTCGGCGCCTTCACCTGGGCGCTGACGGTCGGCTCGGGGCACAGGGGCTGGACGACGGGCGCGGTCGGGGCCGCTCTCGCGGCCGCCGCCTTGCTGACTCTCTTCCTCGTTGCTGAGAAACGGCGCGGCGACCACGCCATGATGCCGCTCGCGCTGTTCGCCTCGAAGGAGTTTGTCGGGCTGACACTGCTCACGCTGCTGCTCTATGGCGCTCTCAGCGCGATTCTCGTGCTCATGCCCTACATACTCATAGTCGCCGATGGGTATTCCGGCACCGCCGCCGGCGCGGCGCTCGTGCCGCTTCCAATCGTTCTCGCGCTGACCTCGCCCATTGCGGGCGAGCTCGCCGGGCGCATGGGATCGCGGCTGCCGCTCACGGTCGGTCCGCTCATCGTCGGCATCGGTTTCCTGCTTGCGCTGAGGATCGGTGCGGGGACGAGCTACTGGGCCGGCGTCTTGCCGGCGGTTCTCGTCATCGCGCTCGGCATGACCGGCGCGGTCGCGCCGCTCACCACTGCGGTGCTGAGCTCGGTGGACGCGCGCCACACCGGCTCGGCCTCCGGGTTCAACAGCACCGTGGCCCGCACCGGCGGTCTCGTCGCGACGGCGCTGCTCGGCGCGGTGCTCGCCGCGCGAGGCGACAGCCTGCTCGCCGCCTTCCACGTCACGATGATCGTTGGCGCTGCCAGCTGCGCCGCAGCCTCGCTGAGTGCGTTCGCGCTCATCGAGCGCTGATCGGCTCACCCGCCCGCGGCGCGACACGGGTCAGGTCTATCTCCGCTCACTGCCGGGCGCCTACTGTCGAGCGATGCCCGGCTTGGCCGCCTACCTGCTCCTCTACGTCGCGCTCTATGCTGGGTGGGGCGTTCTCAGCCCCTTCCTCCCCGCCGTCCTCGCCGGGCGCGGCGCTTCATCGGAGCAGATCGGGGTGCTGCTCGCTGCCGGCATCGCGGTGCGGCTCATCTCGACGCCGCTCGCCGGCGTGCTCGCTGACCGGCTCGGTGCGCCACGCCAGGTATTGGCGGCCCTGCTCCTCGCAGCAGCGGCGCTTGGCCCCGGCTACGGTCAAGTCAGCGGCTTCGCAGCGCTCCTGCTGATCAGCCTGGCCCAGGCCGCCGCGTCGGGGCCGCTCGGCCCGCTGCCGGACGCGCTCGCGATCCGCGCCGCTGGCCCGGCAAGATCCCGTCGGCGCCGGCACGGTGGCTTCGACTACGGCGTCGTGCGCGGCGCTGGTGCTGCGGCCTTCATCGCCGGGACCGCGGTCGCCGGGCCGGTGATCGCGGCGACCGGCTCCCCCGTCGCCGTGCTCTGGTTGAATGCCGGCCTGTTCGCGCTCGCTGCGGCCGCCTCGCTCTTGCTCCCGCCGCCGCTTCTGCGAACGGCGGGAGCGGCTCGCAGCAGCGGCACGAGGCCCGGCGGAGGTCTGCGGACGCTGCTCACGGTCCCCATCTTCCGTCGCTTGCTGCTGGTTTCTGGCTTGATCCAGGGCAGCCACGCCTTCTACGCCGGCTTCGCCACTCTGCGCTGGCAAGCGGCGGGACTCGCGCCTGAGACGATCAGCCTGCTGTGGTCGATCTCCGTCGCCGCCGAGGTGGTGGTGTTCTTCCTGCTCGGCCGCCCATTGCTCAGCCGGCTCGGCCCGGCCCGGCTCTGTGCCCTGACGGCGGCGGCCGGGGTGCTGCGCTGGGCGGTCATGGCCACGACGGCCTGGCTGCCGGCAATGCTCCTGGTGCAGCCCCTGCACGGGCTGACCTTCGCGGCGGAACACCTCGCGGCGATGGCGATCCTGGCGCGGGCCGTGCCCGGCCGTCTCGCCGCTACCGCGCAGTCGGTCTACGCGTCCCTCGGTCCTGGCGTTGCCGGCGCGCTGCTGACGCTCGCGTCCGGGCCGCTCTACGCGCGTTTCGGGGCAGGCGGTTTCTGGGCGATGGCGCTGCTCTGCGTCTTGGCAATCCCGGCGGCGCTCACTCTGCGGATCGGTGCAGGGCCGCCGGAAGCAGAGCAGCGAGACGAACCAGAACGTCGCGCTGATCCGGAGTTTGGGCTCTCACCTTGAACGCGCGCGTCTCGGCTTCCCTTGGCCGAGATGCCTGTTCCGGGTGGGTCAAGTCCGCTCCACGCTCGTCGCCGCGGCATCCAGAACGGCGGCCACGGCATTGGCCTGCTCCTCGCTGAGCGGGCCGCGCGAGAGACGCAGCCGCAGCGCGACCTTCAGGTTCTCCATCGCGCGCAGGACCTGCGGCGCGGGGCCGCCGCCGTGCACGCGGCTAGCCTCGGCCATGCGCGCGAGGAGAGCGTCCACCGCCGCGCGGTGGGCGTCGAGGTAGGCCTGACCCTCCGCGGTGATCGCGTGCAGCTTCTTGGCACCCTCTCCCGTGCTGACGGTGACGTAGCCGAGTTCCTCGAGCAGCGTCAGGGTCGGGTAGATCACGCCGGGGCTGGGGCTGTAAGCGCCGGCGACGCGCTCCTCGATCGCCTTGATGATCTCGTAGCCGTGCCGGGGCTTCTCGGCGATGAGGTGCAGGATGACCAGCCGCAGGTCGCCATGGGCGAAGAAGCGGCCGAGCCCGGCACCGCGGGCAAAACGGCCGTGCCGCCCTGGCCCGAAATGTTGGCCGTCGTTGCCGTGCTCGCCGCGAGCGAAGCGTCGGCCGTGGTCATGGCCATGGTGGGAATGCCTATGGAACATGGTTTCTCCGAGTGTATTTCGACATAACGGAATATCAGATATATCGAGATATACTCAAATGCAAGGTCTGCCCTTCCCAGACATGCGGTTCGAGAGGATGCCGGGCAGGGGAGGGGAGATCGCCTTGATCCCATCTCGCACGAGGCACGATGGAACTGAGGCGGCCCAGCTCTCGTAGGTACTCCATAACTGCCGCCAGTGAAGCAGGCTGCCTATGATGCGGGCATTTGGGATTGTCCTGGCCGTCGGTGTTCTGTCGCTCGCGGCGGGCCAGGCGCTCGCGGGCGGCACGCTGCGCAGCATGGGCGAGGTTGGCGCCGCGCTGAGGGCCTGCTGGAAGGCGCCGGCCGGCTCGAACGCCGCGTTCGTCACTCTGAGCTTCAGCTTCCGGCGTGACGGCATGCTAATCGGCCCGCCGCAGCCGGCGGCGATCAGGGTTCCTGGTGATGCCGGAGCGCGGCAGAAGTTCCTCAGGTCGGCGATCATCGCGCTTGAGCATTGCGCCCCGCTGCACCTTGCGCCCGCTCTCGGCGACAACATCGCTGGGCAGGTCTTTACGATGCAGTTCTCCGCTGCGGAGGATTGACCGGAATTCGATGCCCGACGCGGACCGCTCAAAGCGGCCGCCGTACCTCCAGCACCTCCGGCTCCTCGGGCAGCCTGCGCAGCGCGAAGCCGAGCCGCCGCGCGAAGGCCAGCATCGGCGCATTCTCAGCGAGCACCTCGCCCACGACCTCGGTCATACCCTGTTCGCGGCCCCAGGCGAACAGCTTCTCCATCAGCCGGCGGGCAAGTCCCTTGCCCGTCATCGCCTCCTCGACCAGGACGGCGAACTCGCCACGGTCTGTGTAAGGCTCGCGCACGAGCCGGGCCACAGCGACGGTCTCGCCAGTCTCGCGCCCTCGGGGAGCCTCGCGCACCGCGACGAACGCCATCTCGCGCTCGTAATCCACCTGCGTCAACCGCGCGATCTGCTCCGGCGAGAGGTCGCGCAGCGTGCTGAAGAAGCGGTAGCGAACCTCCTGCGGCGTGAGCCGGCCGAACAGCGCCGCGTGTGCCTCGGCGTCCTCGGGCCGGATCGGGCGGACCAGCAGCGTCTCTCCGCCGACCTCCCAGTGTTCGGCCAGCTCTGCCGGGTAGGGTGCGATGGCGAAGCGCGCCGTCTCCCCTGGCGCACGCAGCTCGATCCAAGCGTCGCCCGCGAGCACGCCGTCCGCATCCGCGAACAGAGGATTGATCTCGACGGCCCCGATCTCGGGAAAGTCCACGAGAAGCTGGCTCACCCTGACGAGTGCCCCAGCAACCGCGCCGCGGTCGGCCGCCGTCTCGCTGTGCTGGGCGGCGAGCAGCCGGTCCGCGCCAGCGCGGCGCACCAGCGCGTCCGCGAGCGCGAGATTGAGCGGCGGCAGGTCCCAGGCCAGGTCGCCCAGCAACTCGCCGGCGATCCCGCCGAGGCCGAAGGCGAGGGCGGGACCAATCAAAGGATCATCTACCGCGCTGATCCTCAGCTCGCGCGACCGGCTCGCCTGCCGCTGGACCAGATAGCCCTCCTCGCCTCCAGCACCTAGGCGAGCCCGGTCGAGCCGGGCCGCCGCCCTGCGGACGGCCGCCTCGTCGCCGAGATCGAGCGCGACGCTGCCAGGGCTGCCCGCGACGGGCCGGGTGCTGCGCCGCAGCTTGAGCACGGCGGGGAAGCCGAGCAACGCCGCGGCCGTCACGGCATCCTCCGACGCCATTGCCGGGCGGCTCGGCACGGTGGGCAGGCCGTAGGAAGCGAGCACGGCTAGCGCTTCCTCCTGCAGCAATCCGCGCCGCCCGGCGCCGCGCGCTTCCGCGAACACACGCGCTACCGCTGCCCGCTCCGGCGCCAGCTCGAGCACCGCTCGGCCCGGAAGCTCACGCGCCGCCGCCCGCGCCCGGCGCTGCGCGACCAGGTGCATGAAGCCCTGCACCGCCTGCTCTGGCGAGGCGAACACGGGCAGGCCCAGCTCGGCCAGCCGTCGCCGGTGCGCCGCCGCTGTCGTCTCGCCCAGGACGGCGGTGAGCAGCGGCGCCCGCATGGCCTTCGCGGCGGCGGCCAGCGCCTCCATGGCAGCGGCATCTCCGTCCCCCGTCGGCGTGAGCACGGCCACGACGCCGCCGACCTCCGTCGCTCCCGACAGCATGGATGCCGCTTCGGCGATGCGCGTCGGCCGATCCATCCCCGTGTAAGCGACGACCTCGCCCGCGCGCTCGCTGCCCTCCGGCTCGCCAAGGAAGACTTGAAACGCGGAGCGCGCCTCCGGCATGAGCTGCGCCAATGGCAACCCGAGACGAATCGCCGCGTCGGCGGCGAGCAGGCCAGGGCCGACCGCGTTCGTCGTGATGGCAAGTGTCTCGCTCCGTGCCGGGCGGGCGCGGGCGAGCGTCTCGGCGGCGGCGAGCAGGTCGGCGAACCGGTTGACCCGCACGACTCCCGCCCGGCGCAGCGCCGCCTCGAACACGCCGTCCGCCCGGCCCGAAGGATCCCCGAGCCGCCCGCCTGCCCGCAGCGCCACCACGGGGCGGAGCCGCGACGCGGCGCGCGCGGCGGAGAGGAAGGCCCGCCGGCTCCGAACCTCGCGGATGTCGAGCAGGATCGCGCCGGTGCCCGGATCGCGCGCGAGCCAGTCCAGCACGAAGGCGAAGCCCGCCTCGGCGTTGCCCCCGATGCCCGCGATCAGGCTGAACCCAACGCCGTTCGGCTCCGCCCAGTCCAGCACCGCCCGGCACATCGCACTCGACTGCGACACGAGCGCGAGCCGCCCAGGGCGCGGTGTCACGTGTGCCGTCGTCGCATTCAGCCCGGCAGCGGGAGCAGCGACCCCGAAGCTCCCAGGTCCCAGCGCGCGCACGCCCGCCGCCCGCGCCGCGTCGGCGACGCCCTCGCACGCCGCGAGCACGCAAGCCGCGAAGCAGCCGGACGCGGCGAGTGCCTGGAACCGCGCCGCGATGTCGGCGCCGTCGCAGACGAGCGCGAGGTCGGCTGGGGCTGTCCCAGGCCGCCGGGTCGTCGCCGAGGCGGATCGCACCCTGGAACCCGCCCGCCCGCAAATTCGCGAGCACGCGTTCCCCGAGCGCCGTGCGCGCGCCCAGGACCGCCAGCGACCGCGGGCGGAAGAGGCGGTCCGGGTCGAACCGGCCGCGGCCGAGCAGGGACATGGCCCCTGCTGCGAGCCTACAGCCGAGTCTTGAAGAGGGCGTTGAACTCGCCGACCACGCCGCGGCGGAAGGCGAGCACGCACACCACGAAGACGATTTCCTTGGATCACCGTCACCCAGGCGCCGTAGGGCGCGAGGTATTGCTCCATCGCCTCGACGATCGTGGCCCCCAGGCCGGGGCCGAAGATCGTTCCCATGCCGCCGAGCAAGGTCATCAGGATCACCTCGCCGGACATGCTGTAGTGGACGTCCGTCAGCGTGGCGATGCCGAACACGATGGCCTTGGTGCCGCCCGCGATCCCGGCGATGAACGTGCTGAGGACGAACGCGATCAGCTTGTAATCGTTGATGCGGTAACCGAGCGAGACCGCGCGCGGCTCGTTCTCGCGGATCGCCTTGAGCACCTGGCCGAACGGCGAGTGGACGATGCGGTGGATTAGCCAGAAGAAGACCAGGAAAATGGCCGCGACGAGCCAGTAGGTGTGCATGTCGGAGTCGAGGCTGAACGTCCCGAACAGGTGGCCGCGGGGCACCTGCTGAATGCCGTCCTCGCCGCCGGTGAACGGGGCCTCAAGGCAGAAGAAGTAGTTCATCTGCGCGAGCGCCAGCGTGATCATGGCGAAGTAGAGGCCCTGGCGGCGGATCGCGAGCCAGCCGAACACCACGCCGAGGCCCCCGCCGGCCAGGCCGCCGAGCAGGATCGCCGCCAAGGGCGTCACGTGCCACGCCTTCGCTGTCCAGGCCGTGACGTAGCTGCCCATGCCGAAGAAGGCGGCATGGCCGAAGCTCAGTAGGCCGACAAAGCCGAGGAGCAGGTTCAGGGCGCTCGCGAACAGGGCGAAGCAGAGCACCTTCATCACGAACACGGGGTAGAACAGGAACGGCGCCGCCGCGATCAGGATGACCAGCCCGATCAGGGCCAAGCCCTGCGCGCCGCGGAAGCCGAGCACGCTGAACCCGCGCTCCAGCCGCGTGCGCCCGACGCGGGGTGCTGCCGTGCCGGTCAACGGAGCGCTCATCGCCTCACGCCCTCCCGAACAGCCCGGTTGGCCGGGCCAGCAGAACGATGACCATTACGACGAAGATAACCGTAGCCGACGCTTGCGGGTAGAAAACCTTGGTGAGGCCCTCGACGACGCCGAGGCCGAAGCCGGTCACGACGCTGCCGAGGATGCTGCCCATCCCCCCGATTACCACGACCGCGAACACGGTGATGATGAAGTTCGAGCCCATGCCGGGGTTGACCGAGTAGATCGGTGCTGCGAGCACGCCCGCGAAGGCCGCGAGCGCCACCCCGCCCGCGAACGTCATGGACACCAGGCGCGGCACGTTGACCCCGAAAGCCTGGACCAGCGGCGCGTTCTCGGTCGCGGCCCGCAGCCGCGCCCCGAGCGGCGTCTTCTCGATCAGCAGCCACGTGCCGAGGCAGACGACCACGGCGGCGACGACGACCCAGCCGCGGTAGATGGGCATGAACATGAAGCCGAGGTTCACCGCGCCAGAGAGCACGGGTGGGATGGAGTAGGGCAGGCCGGAGCTGCCGAAGGCGTTGCGGAACAAGCCCTCGATGATGAGCGCCATGCCGAAGGTCAGCAGCAGGCCGTAGATGTTGTCGAGGCCGTAGAGGCGGCGGATGATGGTGCGCTCCAGCAGCAGCCCGAACAAGCCGACGACGAGCGGTGCTACGATCAGCGCCGGCCAGTAGCCGATGCTGAGCCAGGCCGGCACCTGCAGCGACGGGTTGATCATCGCGAGCCAGGTGTTCGGCGTGAGCATCATCCAGGCCGCGAAGGCGCCCATCATGAACAGCGCGCCGTGCGCGAAGTTGACGATGTTCAGCATCCCGAAGATGACCGCCAGCCCGAGCGAGAGCAGGGCGTAGAACGCGCCGTTGATCAGGCCGAGCAGGAGTTGCCCGAAGAGCAGCGGTGCCGGGTAGCCGAACACCATGAACATGGCGGTCTAGCTCCTCACGAGGGGGCAGCCCTCGTCCTTGAGCGGCTTCCACGCCTTGTCGGGCGGCGTGGTCGCGAGCAGCTTGTAGTAGTCCCACGGCCCCTTGCTCTCGCCGGGCTTCTTCACCTCGAACAGGAAGACGGGGACGATGGCGAGCCCGTCCTCGCGAATGTGAGCGGGACCGAAGGCGTCGTCGTCGGAGGGCATGGCCTTCATCTTGGCGATGGCGGCGGCGCCGTCGGCCTGCGCCTTCGCCGCGCCCAGTGCTTGCACAGCCTTGAGGTAGTGCAGCGCGCCCGCGTAGGAGCCGGCGTTGGCCATGTTGGGCACCTTGCCCGGCATCCTCGTCTGGAACCGCTTGGTGAAGGCGCGGGTGCGGTCGTTGAAGTTCCAATAGAAGCTCTCGGTCAGCACCAGGCCCTGCGCCGCCTGGAGGCCGAGGCCGTGGACGTCCTGGATGAACATGAGGAGGGCCGCGAGGCGCATGGACTGGGTCAGCCCGAACTCGCCAGCCTGCTTGATGCAGTTGACGGTGTCCGCGCCCGCGTTCGCGAAGCCGAGCACCTTGGCCCCGGACGACTGCGCCGACACCAGGAACGAGCTGAAATCGGTCGTGCCGGGGAACGGGTAGGCCGCGCTGCCCAGCACCTTGCCGCCGTTCTGCGTCACGAACGCGGCGGTATCGCGCTGGAGCTGCTGGCCGAACACGTAGTCGGCGGTGATGAAGAACCAAGTCGTGCCGCCCGAGCGCACGGTGGCGCCCCCGGTGCTCTGGGCAAGCATCCAGGTGTCGTAGCTCCAGTGGACCGTATTGGGCGAGCACTGCTTGCCTGTCAGCTCCGTCGTGCCGGCGCCGCTGTTGACGTAGGCCTTGTTCTTCTCGCGCACGACGGAATTGACCGCGAGCGCGACTGAGCTGGTGTTCACGGCGAGCACGCAATCCACGCCGCCCTGGTCGAACCACTGCCGTACGATGCCCGCGGCGATGTCCGGCTTGTTCTGGTGGTCGGCGAAGACGACCTCGATCGGCCTGCCGAGGTCGCCACCCCCCTTCTGGAAGTCCTCCACGGCTTGGCGCACGGCGTTCACGTCCAACATGCCGCCGAGGTCGCGGTAGGGGCCGCTCTGGTCGTTGAGCACGCCAAGACGGAGGGGGCGCGCTTGCTGCGCGCGCCCCGCCCGCGGCAGGAACGGCGCCGCAGCGGTCGCGGCAAGCAGGGTGCGGCGCGTCGTTCCCATGGCTCTCTCCTTAGCTCTTCACCAGCGGGCAGCCGCTCTCGCTCACGGGCCGGAACGCCTGGTCCGCGGGCGTGGTCGAGACCAGCTTGTAGTAGTCCCACGGCCCCTTGCTCTCGGACGGCTTCTTGACCTGCCAGAGATAACTCGGGTGGATGCACTGCCCATTCTCGAGGATGCTGCTCTTGCCGAACACGTCGTCGTCTATGGGCATCTTCTTGAGGAAGGCGACCGTCGCGGCCCCGCTCTTCTTACTCTCCGCGACGCCCATGGCCGCCGCGGCACGCAGGTAGGCGAGCCCCGAGCTATAGACGCCGGCCTGGATCATTCCCGCGCGCACGCCGGGTGCCAACGGCTCCAGGCGCTTGGAGAAGGCACGCGTGCGGTCGTTGTAATCCCAGTAGAACGGGCTGGTGAGCAGCAGGCCCTCGGCGGTGGTAAGGCCCATGGCGTGAACGTCGCTGATGAAGGTCAGCAGGGCCGCGATCTTCATCTGCTGGGTGATGCCGAACTCGTGCGCGGCCTTGATGCTGTTCACCGTGTCGAGCCCGGCGTTGGCCAGGCCCAGCACTTTCGCCCCCGAGCTCTGCGCCTGCAGCAGGAACGACGAGAAGTCGGTCGTCCCAGGGAACGGGTAGCGCACGCTGCCGAGCACCTTGCCCCCCTCCGCCTCGACGAAGTGCGTCGTGTCGCGCTGCAACGCCGTGCCGAAGGCGTAGTCGGCGGTGAGGAAGAACCAAGTGTTGCCGCCCGCCTTCGTCAGCGCGCCGCCGGTGCTCTTGGCCAGCTCGTAGGTGTCATAGACCCAGTGGATCGAGTTGGCGTTGCACTGCTTCCCGGTAAGATCGCTGCTCGCGGCCCCGGAGTTGAGCGCTACACCGTCCTTCTCTTTGGCCACGGCCGCAGTGGCGAGGCCGCACGCCGAGTTGGTGATGTCCAGGATGACGTCCACGCCCTGATCATACCATTGCCGGGCGATGCCAGCGGCGATGTCGGGCTTGTTCTGGTGGTCGGCCTGCAGCACCTCGGTCTTGACGTTCTTGCCTTCCTTCGCGAAGTCCATGGTCGCGAGCTTGGCGCAGCTCACCGACACCGGGCCTGAGGCATCCTTATACGTGCCGCTCATGTCCGCCATCACGCCGAGGCGGACGACGTCGTCCTTGCCCCGCTGCGCCCGCGCCGCCCGGAACGGCAGGGCTGTCGCCGCGGCGCCGGCGGCAGCGGTCCCGATGAGGTCCCGACGGGTGATCTCCATACGCTACTCCTCCTTGCTCGGCCTAAGCGCCGAGATAGTCGTGCAGCTTGCCCATGGTCGCCCCCTCAGCTCTTCACCAGCGGGCAGTGGTCCTCGCTCATCGGGCGGAACGCCTCGTCCGCGGGCGTGGTCGAGACCAGCCTATAGTAGTCCCACGGCCCCTTGCTCTCCGACGGCTTCTTGACCTGCCAGAGATACGCCGGGTGCGTGCAAGACCCGTCCTCGCGGATGGTGCTCTTGCCGAACACGTCGTCGTCTATGGGCATCTTCTTGAGATACGCGACCGTCGCCGCCCCGCTCTTCTTGCTCTCCGCGACGCCCATAGCATCCGCGCAGCGCAGGTAGGCCAGCCCCGAGCTGTAGGTTCCGGCCTGCACCATCGTCGCCCGCACGCCCGGCGCGAGCGTCTCCAGCCGCTTGGAGAAAGTACGCGTGCGGTCGTTGTAATCCCAATAGAAGGAGGTGGTGAGTGTGAGCCCCTGGGCAATCGGCAACCCCATCGAGTGCACGTCGCTGATGTAGCAGAGGAGGGCCGCGATCCGCATCTTCTCGGTGAGGCCGAACTCGTGTGCCTGCTTGATGCTGTTCACCGTGTCGAGCCCGGCGTTGGCCAGGCCCAGCACTTTCGCCCCCGAGCTCTGCGCCTGCAGCAGGAACGAGGAGAAGTCGGTCGTCCCAGGGAACGGGTAGCGCACGCTGCCGAGCACCTTGCCCTTCTCCGTCTCTACGAAGTGCGTCGTATCGCGCTGCAACGCCGTGCCGAAGGCGTAGTCAGCCGTGACGAAGAACCAGGTGTTCCCACCCTGCTTCACCAACGCGCCTCCGGTGGACTTCGCGAGCATGTAGGTGTCGTAGCTCCAGTGGATCGTGTTGGCGTTGCACTGGATGCCGGTGAGGTCACTCGTGGCCGCGCCGGAGTCGAGGAAGACGCCGTCCTTCTCCTTGGCGACGCCGGCGACGGCGAGGGCGCACGCCGAGTTGGACACCTCCAGGATCACGTCCACGCCTTGGTCATACCACTGCCGGGCGACGGAGGCGGCGAGGTCGGGCTTGTTCTGGTGATCAGCGCTGAGAACGTCCGTCTTGAGGCTCTTGCCGCTCTTGGCGAAGTCCATGGTCGCAAGCTTCGCGCACTGCACGGCAATCGGGCCAGCCGTATCCTTGTAGGTGCCGCTCATATCGCTGAGCACGCCCAGGCGGATCACGTCGTCCTTGCCGCGCTGCGCGCGCGCCGCCCGCAGCGGCAGGGCTGCCGCCGCGGCGCCGGCGGCAGCGGTCCCGATAAGGTCCCGACGGGTGATCTCCATACGCTACTCCTCCCTGCCCGGCCTATACGCCGAGATACTCATGAAGCTTGCCCATGTTCGCGTCGAGTGCTGCGTTGGTGAACATGTCCACCACGCGGCCGTGCTCGACGACGTAGTGGCGGTCCGCGACCGTCTGCGCGAAGCGGAAGTTCTGTTCGACCAGAAGCACGGTGAAGCCGCGCGCCTTGATCTCGCGGATCGTGCGGCCGATCTGCTGCACGATCACCGGGGCCAGGCCCTCGGTCGGCTCGTCGAGCAGCAGGAAGCGCGCTCCGGTGCGCAGGATCCGCCCGATCGCGAGCATCTGCTGCTCGCCGCCCGAGAGCTTCGTGCCCTGGCTGCCCGTCCGCTCCTGGAGGTTAGGGAACAAGGCGTAGATCGTCGGCACGTCCAGCCCGCCCGGCGCTAGCACCGGCGGCAGCATCAGGTTCTCATGGACGGTGAGGCTCGCGAAGATGCCGCGCTCCTCCGGGCAGAACGCGATCCCGGACCGCGCCACGGCGTCGGGGCGCATCCGCGTCGTCTCCGCGCCCTGGTAGCGGATGCTGCCCTCGCGCCGGGGCACCAGGCCCATGATGCTCTTCATGGTCGTGGTCTTGCCCGCGCCGTTGCGCCCCAGCAAGGTGACGACCTCGCCCTCGGCGACGTCGAACGTCATCCCGTGCAGGACGTGGCTCTCGCCATACCAGGCATTCAGGTCCCTGATCTGGAGCATCTGCTCAGGCATGAACGGGCGCCTCCGAGCCGAGATATGCGGCGACCACCTGCGGGTCGCGGCTCACCGTGGCGTAGTCGCCTTCCGCGAGAACCTGGCCGCGCGCCAGCACCGTGATGCGGTCGCAGAGTCCCTCGACGACGCTCAGATTGTGCTCGACCATGAGGATCGTCCGCCCCTCGCGCACGCGGCGGATCAGCGCCACGATGCGCTCCACGTCCTCGTGCGCCATGCCCGCGGTCGGCTCGTCGAGCAGCATCATGCGCGGGTCGAGCGCGAGCGTCGTCGCGATCTCCAGCGCGCGCTTGCGCCCATACGGCAGCAGCGCCGCGTGCTCCTCCTCGTAGCCCTCCAGCCCCACGTCGGCGAGCAGCGCGCGGGCGCGGTCGTCATACCCGTGGAGCAGCGTCTCGCCGCGCCAGAAATCGTAGGAGCCGCCGCGCGCGCGCTGCAGCGCAAGCCGCACGTTCTCCAGCGCCGAGAGGTTCGGGAACACGGCCGAGATCTGGAACGAGCGCACCAGCCCGAGCCGGGCGACCTGGGCCGGCTTCGTGCGCGTGATGTCGCGCCCCTCGAACCGGATCGTGCCGCGGCTGGGCTGCAGGAATTTGGTCAGCAAGTTGAACGTCGTGGTCTTGCCCGCGCCGTTCGGGCCGATGAGCGCGTGGATGGAGCCGGCCTCGACGCGCAGGTTCACCCCGCTCACGGCCACGAGGCCGCCGAACTCGCGTGTCAGGCCTGTCGTTTCCAGGATGGACGTGCTCACCCCTGGACTTCCTCCGTCGCGTTGACCCTCGCTTCCCACATCGCGTCTCATGCCGCAAGATTGCCCGGCGAGCGACGCCCAGGAGGGCAGGGCCGAGGGGAACGATGATGGCCGGACTCTACTTCGAGGACCTGACGCCGGGCCGGACCGTGGATGCCGAATGGACGCGCACGGTGACAGAGGCGGACAACGTCATGTTCTGCGGCATGACCATGAACGTCGCGCGACTGCATCTCGACGCGGACTACATGGCGGGAACCGAGTTCGGCCGGCCGATCGTCAATTCCCTGTTCACGCTGGGCCTGATGATCGGCATGAGCGTCCACAACACCACGCTCGGCACGACTGTCGCGAACCTGGGCATGACGGACGTGCGCTTTCCCGCCCCGGTCTTCCCTGGCGACACGCTGCGCACAACGACCACCGTTGTCTCCGCCCGCGACAGCCGCTCGCGGCCTGATGCCGGGATCGTGACGTTCCGGCACGAGGCACGCAACCAGCAAGGCGTGCTGGTATGTTCCTGCGAGCGGGCGGCGCTGATGCTCAAGCGAATGGTGCAGGCATGAAGCTGCGCAGCCTCCTGTTCGCGCCGGGCGATTCGCCGCGCAAGGCGGAGAAGGCGCTGGCCGGCGAGGCGGACGGCGTGATCCTCGATTTGGAGGACTCCGTCGCCCCGGACGGCAAGGCGGCGGCGCGCGAGGCGGTCGCCGCCCTGCTCGGGCAGGTCGCGCGTCCCAACCTCATTGTGCGCGTGAACCCGGTATCCACGCCCTGGTATCTCGACGATCTCGCGTCGGTCGTGCCCGGCAAGCCCGGCGCCGTGATGCTGCCCAAGTGCTCGGGGCCGGACGACCTCGCGGCACTCGACCACCACCTGGAGGCGCTGGAGTCTGCGGCCCGGCTGCCGCGCGGCGGGATCGGCGTGCTCATCCTCGTCACTGAGACCGCGGCGAGCCTGCACAGCATGGACTATCGCGGTGCAACGCCGCGCCTGCGCGCGCTCATCTTCGGTGCGGAGGACCTCTCGGCCGATCTCGGCATCGTGCCCCGCGACGCCTTCGGCGCCTATTCCGCTCCGGTCGCCGCCGCCCGGGCAGCTATGTTGCTCAGCGCCGCGGCGGCCGGCGTTCCCGCCCTCGACACGCCCTGGCCCGACCCGCGCGATCCGGACGGCCTTGCCCGCGAAGCCGCCGCCGCAGCGCGGGACGGGTTCGCGGGCAAGCTCTGCATCCACCCGGCGCAGATCGCTCCCGTCAACGCGGCCTTCACGCCCACCCAGGAGCAGGTCGCCTGGGCGCGACGGGTGCGCGACGGATTCGCTGCCCGGCCCGGCGCTGGCGTGTTTGCGCTGGATGGCAAGATGGTGGACAAGCCCCATCTGAGGCTCGCCGAGCGCATCCTTTCCGTCACCTAGCCGTGGGCTGGGACACGCCGGCGCGTATCAGCAACCATGGCAGATGCATCTTGCCCATGACACCGCCCTCAGACGAAGGCCTCATGCTCCGCGTTCAAACCGGCGACCGCGCTGCCTTTGACCAGCTCGCCGCACGGCACCTGTTACGGCTGCGGCGCGCGTGCCTGCGCATCCTGGGCGACCCGGCGCTCGCCGAGGACGCCGCGCAGGACGCTCTGCTGCGTGCCTGGACGCGCGCCGGGCAGTATCGCCCTGAGTGCGGCAGCGTGAGCACGTGGCTGCACCGTATTGCCATCAACGGCGCCATCGACCGCAGCCGCAGCGCCCGGCCGCTCGCGGAGCTCCCCGACTTCGTGGCCGAGAAGCTGGTCGATGCCGGGCCGGATGCGGAGGCGCAGCTCGCGCGTGCGGAGCGGCTCGGGGTGCTGCGCGACGCGATCGCCGAGCTTCCACCCCGCCAGCGCGACGCCTTGCTGCTCACCTACGGCGAGGGCTGGTCTGGCCAGCGCGCCGCTGCTGCGCTGAGCACCAGCACGCGCGCGTTGGAGGGCTTGCTGCGCCGGGCGCGGCTGATGCTGCGCGACTACCTTGAGACTCGGGACGCATGACGCCGCGCACTCTCGATTGGCTGATCCGCCTCCACGGCCCGGCGCTCGCCGCCTGGCCAGATCGGGAGCGCCTCGAAGCACTCCGTCTCCTGCGCCACTCGGCTCAGGCTCGGAGCATGTTGGCAGCGGCGCTCGCGAACGACGACGCCGTCGACGACGAGGATGCGGCCGCTCTCGCGCGGATGCGCGAGGGCCTGGACCAGGCGATCGCCGCGCGCATGATGCCGGCGCGCCTCGCCTCGGGGGCGCGCTGGAGCGCGCTCGCTGCCTGCGCGGTGCTCGGGATATGGCTCGGGGCCGGCCAGGCCTCGGCCGATCAGCAGGACCATGGCGACCGCGACCTTCTGCAAGCCATCGCGAGCCTGTCGCCCGCATCCGGCCTCGGTGCGTTGCAGCCGTGAGCGCGACGCGCGAGAGCCGGCTCATGGTCGGCGTGCGTCCCAAGGGCCTTCGCCAGGGACTGCTCTGGGCGTCGCTCGCCGCCAACGTCTTCTTCGCCGGACTTATCGGCTCGCACCTGGTGATGCATCCGCCATCGCCGCCCCAGCATGGCCTGGACGGGTTCATCGGCCGCCTCGCGGACAGCTTGTCGCCGCCCGATGCGGCGCGGTTCCGCGGCGTGCTCGACCGGGAGCGCCCTTGGTATGAGCAGGCGCACGCAGCTGTGAACCAAGCGCGCGACCGTCTTGCCGACTCCATCGCACGCGAGCCTTACGACGAGGCCGAGGTCCGCAGGAGACTGCAGGACTGGCGCGCGCGCTGGAGCGAAGGCTCGGACCGCTTCGGCGACAGCTTGCTCGTCGCGGTGCGCACGCTCTCACCGGCAGGCCGTCAGCAACTCGCCGCCGCGCTCCGCCAGCCGCCGCGTCAGTGACGCCAACGGCTCCGGACAGGTCACTGTCCAGGGCGAACGGTATGAGCGTTCGGTTTCCGGCCTCAGACCGGCCGACAGATGGTCACGGTGCCTGCCGCGTGTAGCTCTTCGGATCCTGCAAGGTCAGCGCCGCCTGGACGAGCGCCAGGTGGCTGAACGCCTGCGGGAAGTTGCCGACGAGGCGCTTGGCCTTCGTGTCATACTCCTCCGAGAGCAGCCCAAGATCGTTCGCGAGACCGCAGAGCCGCTCGAACAGCGTCCGCGCGTCCTTCTCCCGCCCCTGCACGGCCAGGGCTGAAACCAGCCAGAAGCTGCACGCGAGGAACGCGCCCTCGCCTGGAGGCAGTCCGTCCTTGGCCGTCTTCTCGGTGCTGCCGGTATCGTCCGTGCGATAGCGCAGCACGAAGCCGTCCTGAATCAGCTCCCGCTCGATGGCGTTGATCGTCCCGCGCACCCGCGGGTCGCCATGCGGCAGGAAGCCGCTGAACGGCATCAGCAGGAGCGAGGCATCGAGTGCAGGCTTTCCATAGACTTGCGTGAACGTATTGCGCTCCTTGTCGAACCCCTTCTCAAGGATTTGCGCCTTGATGCGCGTGCGCACCTCGCGCCAGTGATCCAGCGGACCGTCCAGATTGAAGGTCTCGGCGTCGCAGATGGCCCGGTCGAAAGCGACCCAAGCCAGGACCTTGCTGAACGTGAAGTGCTGCCGGCCGCCGCGGGTCTCCCAGAGCCCGTCGTCCGGCTGCTCCCAGATCTGCTCCAAGTGGTCCAGCAGCTCGCGCTGCAGCGACCAGGCTTCGGCAGTGAGCAGGTTTGCCCCGCGCGCGCGGTGCATCGCGTCCATGACCTCGCCATAGACGTCGAGCTGCAGCTGGTTCGAGGCCGCATTGCCGATCCGCACCGGCCGCGCCCCCTCGTAGCCCGGCAGCCATGGCACTTCCCACTCGTCGAGCCGGCGCTCGCCGCCCAGGCCATACATGATCTGCACCTGATCCGGGCTGCCCGCGACGCTTCGGTGCAGCCAGTCCGCCCACGCGCTCGCCTCCTCCTGGTAACCCGCCGCCATGAGGGTATCGAGCGTCAGCGTGGCGTCGCGCAGCCAGCAGAAGCGGTAATCCCAGTTGCGAACGCCGCCGAGCTGCTCCGGCAGGCTCGTGGTCACCGCCGCAACGATGCCGCCCGTGGCCTCGAAGCTGAGCGCCTTCAGGACGATCACGCTGCGCTTGAGCAGGCCGGCATGTTGCCCCTTGAGCTTGCAGCGGTCAGCCCAGTAATGCCAGTAGCGCTCGGTCTCGCGCAGGGCTTCAGTGGGGGCGAGCGCGGGCGCTGGCGGCTCGTGGCTGGGACCGTGGCGAAGCACGAACCAGGATTGCTTGCCCGCCTCGGCCTCGAACTCCGATACGGTCATCATGTCCTCGCCGTGCAGCCGCTCCGAGCTCCGCAGAACGGCGCGTTCCGGCCCGGCGGTGAGCGAGATGCCGCCGTGCTCGCCCTCGAGCTGGCGCACCCAGGGCACGCTGAGGCCGTAGTCGAAGCGCATCTTGAATTCCATGCGCATCGGCACCCGCCCGCGCAGCCCCTCGACGAGACGGACCAAAGAGCTGTGCCGCCTCCCCGGCACCATGAAGTCCGTGACCTGCACGGCGCCGCCCTCCCGCTCGAAGACCGTGTCGAGCACGAGCGTGTCGTTCCGGTAGGAGCGCTTCGCAGGCGGACCGTCCTCGGCGGGTGCGAGCAGCCAGCACCCGTGCTCGCGCGTGCCGAGCAGGGCCGCGAAGCACGCCGCGCTATCGAAGCGTGGCCAGCACAGCCAGTCCACGCTCCCGTTCCGTCCGACCAGCGCCGCCGTCGTGCAATCGCCGAGCAGGGCGTAGTCCTCGATCGGAAGCGGCATCCCTAGCCCGCCCGCCCGCTGACGCGACCGCCGGCCCTGTCGGGACAGGAGCAGGCCGTACCGACCGGCTCGACGTAGCGCAGCGGGCAGATGACGGTGTCGGAAACGCAGCGGGCGATGGCAGACGGCCCCTCGGTGCCCGGCGTTGCGGTGCCGTAGCCTGTGGCCGGCCCCCCGTAGGCGACCGGCGGCGGCACGTATCCGAGCGGTGGAGGATAGTAGTAAGCCGGCGGCGCATAGGGAGGCGGATAGTAGTAAGGCGAGGAATACGGCGGATAATACGGGAAGCCGAACCCGACTACCGGGTAGCCTAGTCCGACTCCGACGACCACGCGGGCATCCGCGCGCTGCGGCATAGCGGCGGGGAGGGCTGCCGCGATCGCCAGCAGGCTACCCAACAGGATGCGATGCTTAGTCATGGCACCTCTCATACCCCCTCGACGTTTCCGCATTATGACAGAAGAACCCCCGACATTGCCCTCACCGGTTCCAGCGTCCTCAGGCCAGCGTCCTCAGGAGCGCGTCGTCCCCGTGCCATCCGACGCCTTCAACGCCGAATTGAGGCCGAGGGTCGTCGTTTCCCCACAATGCGGACAATTCACATAGCAAGGCGGGCAGCGTGGGCAAAGCCGGGTACCGCTTGAGGCGCGGCGGAGCCCTGAAAATCTTGACTTTCAGGGATCGTTTCCCGATATCGGGGTCTCCGCCGCACGCTTGAGCGCCCCGCGCTCAAAGGCGGCTTCATACCCCAGGACCTTCCTGTTGACCGAGCCGATGACCGCCCACGCGGACCACAACACCTACGATGCTACGGAAGACGCCGCCGCGTTCCCTGATGCGGCCGACGCTGCCGATTCGGGCGTTGCCCTTCCCGCGCCGCCTGTCCCCGAACCTGACGACGCGCCGGGCTTCGATCAGCTCGGCCTCTCGCCCGAGATCCTGCGCGCCGTGGACGACATGGGCTACAAGGTCCCGACGCCGATCCAGGCGCAGGCGATCCCGGTCGTGCTGATGGGCAGGGACGTGCTCGGCTGCGCCCAGACCGGCACGGGCAAGACCGCGGGCTTCACCCTTCCGATGATGGACATTCTGTCCGGCTCCCGCGCTCGCGCGCGGATGCCGCGCAGCCTCATCCTGGAGCCGACGCGCGAGTTAGCACTTCAGGTGGCGGAGAACTTCGTCCAGTACGGCAAGCATCAGAAGCTCAACCACGCCCTCCTCATCGGCGGCGAGTCGCTCAGCGACCAGCGCGAAGCGCTCATGCGCGGCGTGGACGTGCTGATCGCCACACCTGGGCGCCTGATGGACCTGTTCGACCGCGGCGGCCTGCTGCTCACCGACGTGCGCCTCCTCGTCATCGACGAGGCGGACCGGATGCTCGACATGGGCTTCATCCCGGACGTGGAGCGCATCGTCTCGCTCCTGCCCCGCACCCGGCAGACCCTGCTCTTCAGCGCCACCATGGCGCCCGAGATCCGGCGCCTCGCCGATGCCTTCCTGCAGAACCCGCGCGAGATAACGGTCAGCCGCCCGGCCTCGGTCGCGACGACCATCGTCGCCGGGCTGGCGCTCGTCGCCGAGATCGACAAGCGCGAGGCGCTGCGCCGGCTGATCCGCGACGAGGACGTGCAGAACGCGCTCATCTTCTGCAACCGCAAGCGCGACGTCGATGTCCTCTACAAGTCGCTCAAGCGGCACGGCTTCTCGGTGGGCGCGCTGCACGGGGACATGAGCCAGCCGGAGCGGTTCGCGACGCTCTCGAAGTTCAAGGCAGGCGAGCTGCGCCTGCTCGTGTGCAGCGACGTCGCCGCGCGCGGCCTCGACATCGGCGGCCTGAGCCACGTGTTCAACTTCGACGTGCCGATTCACGCCGAGGACTACGTGCACCGCATCGGCCGCACCGGGCGCGCCGGGCTGGTGGGCCATGCCTATACGCTCGCGATGCCCGATGACCGGTCCTTCGTCGAGGCGATCGAGAGGCTGATCGGCGCGCCGATCCCGCGCGTAGAGGTGTCCGGCCTCGACCAGGTGGACTGGTCGGATGGCGAGAGGCCCCGGCGCGGCCGAGGCCGGGGCAAGCCGGCCAAGGCGACCGATACAAAGGCTGAACCGAAGGCGACCGCGAAAGCGTCTCGCAAGGCGCCTGAGGAGAAGCCTGAGGAGACGAGTGAGAAGCCACGGGCGGATGAGCATCCTCGCCGCGGGAGAGCGGTCCCTGAGGATCAGCCGCCTGCCCGCCGTCGCGAGGCTGACGATCAGCGCGCGAGCCGGCGCGGCAAGTCCACCCAGGAGCGTAGCGCCAGGCACGGCCCTGGTGGCGAGCGCTTCCCGCAGCGCGCCTCTAGCGATGAGCGCGCCTCGCGGCGTGACGATCTCGGACCGCCTGTGCTCGGCTTCGGGGATGAGGCGCCCGCCTTCATGCGGCTCCGCCGCCCCGCACCCAAGCCCGCGCCCAAGGCGGCCGTACCCATGCCCGAGGAGGTTCCGGCATGAACGTAGTCCAGCCTGTCCAGCAGCCCGAGGCTGTCGCTGAGGGTTCGCGCGCCCACAAGCTCGGCCCCTTCCGCTGGGACGACCCGCTCCTCTTCGATGACCAGCTCAGCGAGGAGGAGCGCGCGATCCGCGACGCGGCGCATGACTACTGCCAGGGCAAGCTGATGCCGCGCGTCCTTGAGGCGAACCGGCACGAGCGCTTCGACCGCGCTATCATGAACGAAATGGGCGAGATGGGCTTCCTGGGCGCCACGCTCGACAGCCACGGCTGCGCCGGCGTCTCTTACGTCGCTTACGGCCTGATCGCGCGCGAGGTCGAGCGAGTCGACAGCGGCTACCGCTCTGCTTTCTCTGTGCAGTCCTCGCTCGTCATGTTCCCGATCTGGGCGTTCGGTTCGAACGCGGTCCGGGACAAATACCTGCCCAAGCTGCGCACCGGCGAGTGGGTCGGCTGCTTCGGCCTTACGGAGCCTGACGCGGGCAGCGATCCCGGCTCCATGCGCACGCGCGCGAAGTCGGTGGACGGCGGCTACGTGCTCAACGGCACCAAGACCTGGATCACCAACTCGCCCATCGCCGACGTGTTCGTCGTCTGGGCCAAGGACGATGCAGGCGACATCCGCGGCTTCGTGCTGGAGAAGGGCTGGGATGGCCTCTCCGCCCCCAAGATCGAGGGCAAGTTCAGCCTCCGCGCTTCCATCACCGGCCAGATCGCCATGCAGGACGTCTTCGTCCCCGCGGGCAACATGCTTCCCCACGTCAAGGGGCTGCGCGGCCCATTCTCGTGCCTCAACAACGCGCGCTACGGGATCGCCTGGGGCGCGCTGGGCGCCGCCGAGTTCTGCTGGCACGCCGCCCGCGCCTACACTCTCGAGCGCAAGATGTTCGGCAAGCCGCTCGCGGCGACGCAGCTCATCCAGAAGAAGCTCGCCGACATGCAGACCGAGATCACGCTCGGCCTGCAAGGGGTGCTGCGCCTCGGCCGGCTCATGGACGAGCACCGGGCGGCCCCCGAGATGATATCGCTTATGAAGCGCAACAACTGCGGCAAGGCGCTCGACATCGCGCGCACGAGCCGCGACATGCACGGCGGCAACGGCATCTCGGACGAGTATGGCGTCATCCGCCACGTGATGAACCTCGAGGCCGTGAACACCTATGAGGGCACGCACGACGTCCACGCCCTCATTCTCGGCCGCGCGCAGACCGGGCTCAACGCCTTCGGCGGCTGAGGTACTCCCAGAGGACGTCACCGTCGAGCGCATCGGCCTCGACGGCGACGGGGTAGCCCGCCTCGCGGACGGGCGTCCCGCCTACCTGCTGTTCACCTTGCCAGGCGAGCGCGTCCTTGCCACGCCGCTGACCCGGCGCGGCGAAGGCTGGGCCTGCACGGCGAACGTGCTCGAACCCAGCCCCGACCGGGCCAAGCCGCCTTGCCCCCATTTCGGCGCGTGTGGCGGATGCACCCTTCAGCACTGGGCCGACGCGCCCTATGCCGCCTGGAAGCGGGCTCTTGCCCCGTTCGGCGACCCGGCTCCTCTCGCCCGCACGCCGCCGGGCGCCCGGCGCCGGATAGACCTCGCCCTCCTCCGCGAGGGCAGCCGCGTGCTCGCCGGCCTGCACGAGCGCGGCAGCCGCGCCGTCGTGGACATGCGTGTCTGCCCAGTCCTCGATCCGCGCCTGCTCGCGCTCCTGGCACCGCTTCGCGCGATGCTGCCCGGCCTCGCCGCGCTCCGGCGAGAGGGCAGGGCGCTGCTCAACCTGCTCGAGTCCGGGCCGGACCTGCCGCTCCGCACGGATGGCGACCTGCTCGCCTCCGACCGCACGCGCCTCGCCGCCTTCGCCAAGGAAGAGGGCTTGCCGCGCATTGCGTGGGCACGGGGCGGCGCACCTCCGGAAACTGCTGCACAACTCGCTCCCGTGCGCCTCCGCCTCGGCCCCGGCGAGGTTGCGCCGCCCCCCGGCGCGTTTCTGCAGGCGAGTCCGCAAGGCGAAGCCGCGATCCGGGACGCCGTGCTCGCGGCTCTGCCCACGCGGGTTCCACCCCGGGCGCCTATCGTGGAGCTGTATGCCGGCTGCGGCACGCTGACCTTCGCGCTGGCCGAGCGCGCGCGGGTTGTCGCCTACGAAGGCGACGCCGCCTCCGTCGCAGCACTTCGCCAGGCGGGGAACCCGAAGGTGGACGCAAAGCAACGCGACCTAGCCCGGCAGCCGCTCCAGAGGGCGGAACTGCGCGGCGCCGCAGCGGTCGTGCTCGACCCGCCCTGGGATGGTGCCGGGCCGCAGATACAGCCTCTCGCCGCTTCGGGCGTGCCCGTGGTGGTCTATGTCAGTTGCAACCCGGCGGCGCTCGCCCGCGACGCGCGACCCCTGCTCGCGGCAGGATACCGGGTCGAGCGGCTCACGCCCGTGGACCAGTTCCTCTGGAGCGCGCGCGTCGAGGCAATCGCCGTCTTCAGCATCACTCGTACGCCATAACAACCCGGAGAGGCACCCCTCACAAGACCTGCCTGATGGTCATGCG
>CAWIUA010000039.1:0-134470 GCA_963839135.1 uncultured Alphaproteobacteria bacterium | reverse complement strand
GGGTAGGATTTGGTGGGCTGCCACATGTTGGTTCGTCTCCTCGGGTCACCGGCTACGGCTGCTGCGACGGGTGCAGCACCAGCTTCTGCACCCGCCAGTTCAGCAGCTCGGCCACGTACAACTTGTTCTCCGACGGACAGGCCATCTCGTGAATCCAGCCGAACTGCTTGAGCTGCTTGCCGGCCCTTCCGAGCACGCCCAGCACCTTCCCATCGAGGGTCATCTTGTAGATCCGGCCCGGAAAGCCGTCAGCGCTGTACAGCACCTGGTTCGGCGCAGGCGTGATGCAGATCGCCCACGGCGCCCCGGCGACGAAAGTCTGCGGCGTCCCGACAGGCGGCGATGGTTCGGCTTGGGGCCGATCGCCGGCTTCGCGTTCGGATCGAACGGCACGTCGATGGTGATCTGCCGCAGGAACTTGCCGTTCGTATCGAACACCTGGATGCGCCGGTTGCCGCGGTCGGCGACGTACATGTTGTCCTGCGCGTCCATGGCGATGCTGTGCGGCGTGTTGAACTGTCCCGGCTGATCGCCCGGCGCGCCCCACGATCCCAGCCATTTGCCGTCGCGGCTCACCTTCGCCACGCGCGAGTTGATGTAGCCGTCCGAGATGTAGCTGTTGCCGCTGCGATCCCAGGCAATGTCCGTCACCTGGCGGAACATGCCGTCCACCGGCGGCAGCGGCGGATTCGGATGCTTCAGCGGACCGGTCCCCTCGTCGGAGGCTTCCTGCTTGCGCCCGAACACCATCGCGACCCGTCCCTCGGAATCGAACTTGATCACCATGTCCGAGCCCTTGTCGGTGGCCCAGATGTTGTCGTCGCGATCCACCTTCACGGTGTGCGCGAAGGACCAGGCGTAGAGATTGTGGCCGATCTCGCGGAGGTACTCGCCGTTGGGGCCGAACTCGAGGAGCTGCGCGGCGGCGGCCCCGTAGGCCGGACCTGTGGTGTTGCCCCGCGAGAAGACGAACATGTGGCCCTTGGAGTTCACCGCGACGCCCGACACCTCGCCGAAGTAGAGGTCGGGGGGCAGCTTGAGCGGGTTGGGAACCGAGTCGAACGGGATCTCCCGGACCGGCGACACTGGCGCTGGTGCCGCCTGCTGCTGCGCGGCCGCTGCGAAGCTGACGAGCAGGAGCGCTCCTGCCAGACGCGCGATCATCCCGGTCCCCCTTTACGCCCTGGTATCAGGGTTCCGCACCCCACCGGTGTCAACCGCTCCCGCCGGCGTTCCCATGACACGCCTGGGAATCGCTGCCATGGTGGGTGGACGGCGGAGGATGGCGATGCGCGACGCGCGGACGACGGTGGCGATGCTTGCCTTGGCAGCCGGGCTGTGCGCCGGCGTCGCTCGGGCCGAGCCGTCACCTGCCGCTTCAGCCGGGCTATCGGAGGACGCCATCGCCGCCACGGTCCGGCTCGGCAGCGTCGCTGCCCTCGCACCGATCTGCAGCCTACGTGACGAGCGCTGGGCCGCCGATCTCCGCAGGGCCGCGATCCAGTCCGCGACACGGTCGGACGCTCATAGCGGTCCGGATCTGAAGAGGGCGCCGGGCAGCAATCTCGCCATCGGCACGCTCTCGTTCGCCGAGGCCGAAGCCCTGGAACGCTTCGCGCAGGCATCCGCGGCGGCGACGTGCGAGCCGCTCGCGGCCAGCCCCGATCTGGACCAGGCCGACCGCATGGTGCTGCAATTCCGTGCGGGGCTGGGCGCCGTCGCACCTGGCTCGTAGCCGGCGCGAGCGGGTGTGGGGCGTATCAGGACGGGAGGCGGCCGCGTCCATGCGCTCCGCCTGTATCGGTTCGGCGGGACGCGCCCGGCGCCTTGGCCGCCACGGCCAAGAGGGAGAGCATCGAGGATGGGCACTGCGACGCTGATCCTGCCGGTCTTCGCCGTCATCCTGACGGGCTGGCTCGCGGGCGTCCTCGGCTACGTGCCGCGCGCGCTCGCGGCGCCGCTCGTGCAGTTCGCCTACGACGTGGCCATGCCCGCGCTGGTATTCCTGGCGATCGCGCGGGAGCCGATGCGCGCGTTGCTGGACTGGCGCTTCCTCGGCGCGTTCGGCGGCGGCTCGACCCTGTGCTTCGCGGCGGTGTTCCTGGCGGCCCGCGCCCTCTGGGGGAGGGAGGCGGCGGCCAGCGCGATGCTGGGCGCCGCGGCGACCATGACCAACACCGGCTTCGTGGCGTTACCGGTGCTCCGGGCGCTCTACGGCGAGCGCGGGGTCCTGCCGGCCGCGATCGCCACCGTGTTCGTGGCCGTGGTCACCTTCCCCGTCCTGATCGGCCTGCTGGAGCTGGACGAGCGCGGCGGCCGATCTGGTGGGACCAGCCTCGCGGCGCACGCGCGTCGGATCGTGGTCAACCCGGTGGTGATCTCCACCGCCGTCGGCCTGGCCTGGTCGATCGCGGGCTTGCCGCTGCCGACCCCGCTGGCCGCCTACGCCGGCATCTTCGCCGACGCGCTCACGCCGTGCGCGCTGTTCTCGATCGGCCTCAGCCTGACGCTCGACGAGCTGCGTGCGGATTTCGGTCCAACGGTCGTGCTCGCGGCGGTCAAGCTCCTGGCCGTGCCGCTGGTGGTGTATGGGCTGTGCCTCGCGCTCGGGCTGGGGGCGTTCGCCACCGTGTGCGCGGTCGTCTGCGCGGCCGTGCCGACCGCGAAGACGGCCTACGTGCTCGCGGGCGAGTACCAGGTCGAGGAGGCCGCGGTCGCGGCCACCATCTCCGTCACGACGCTGCTCTCGGCCGCCACGCTGCTGGGCTGGCTCTACGTGCTTGGCTAAGGGCTGGGGATTTACGTCCCGATAGAAATCGTATCGAAAGCGGAACACTATTGCCCTCGCGGGATGCTGACGCTGCCATGCCCGGAGAGGAGGTTTCCCGCGCCAGCGAAACGCTTTAGCACCGTGGTCATGTCCACAGCCACAGCTCCGACACTCCGCCGCCCGCTCGTGCTGGCGTCCGTCATGGCCGCCATGTTCATGATCGCGATTGAGGCCACCATCGTCTCAACCGCCATGCCGCAGATCGCGGGCCAGCTCGGCGACCTGCACCTCTATGCCTGGGTGTTCTCGTCCTTCCTGCTGACCCAGACCGCCACGACCGTGGTGTTCGGCAAGCTCGCGGACCTTTACGGCCGGAAGCCGGTGCTGCTCGTGGGCATCGCCGTCTTCCTCGCAGGGTCGGTGCTGTGCGGGATCGCCTGGTCAATGCCGTCCCTGATCCTATTCCGGCTCATCCAGGGCGTCGGAGCAGGCGCCATCCAGCCTGTGGCCCTCACCGTCGTGGGCGACCTCTACTCGGTGCAGGAGCGCGGCAAGATCCAGGGCTACCTCGCCAGCGTCTGGGGCGTCTCGTCGGTGCTCGGCCCGCTCGCCGGCGGACTCATCATCCAGCACCTCAGCTGGGCCTGGATCTTCTGGATCAACGTGCCGGTCGGCCTCGCCGCCGCTTCGGGCTTCGTCGCCTTCCTGCACGAGCGCGTCGCGCACGAGACGCGGAGCGTGGACGTGGCAGGTGCTGCCTTGTTCACGGTGGCCGTTGCCGCCCTGATGGTTGCGCTGACCGAGATCGGAATGTCCGGCGGCACCGTCGCGATCGTGGCGGCCTGCGTCTTTGCCGTGAGCACGATCCTGTTCGTGATCCAGGAATGCCGCGCCCGCGACCCGATGATCGCCCTCAGCCTCTGGACGCGCCGTCCCATCGCGACCGCGAATGCCGCCACGCTGCTGAGCGGCATGGCCATTATCGGGCTGACCGCCTTCCTGCCCATGTATGTCCAGGGCGTGCTGAACCGGTCTGCCTTGGTCGCGGGCTTCGCGCTGACCATGATGGTGCTGGGCTGGCCGGTTGGCTCGACGCTCGCGGCCAAGAACTTCTCCCGCTTCGGCCTGCGCGCGACGCTCGTGTTCGGCGCGGCTCTCCTGCCCGTGGGCGCTCTGGCCTTCGTGGTCCTGGGGCCGGGCACGTCGCCGGCGGTAGCTGGCCTGGGATCGATCGTCATGGGCCTGGGCATGGGATTTCTCAGCACGGCGGCCATCGTGATCATCCAGGACTGTGTCGGCTGGGCGGAGCGGGGCGCGGCCACCGCCTCCAACATCTTCTCGCGCAATCTCGGCAGCACGCTGGGCGCCACCGTGCTGGGCGCCGTCCTGAACACCACCCTGGCGCACGGCGGCGCGACGACGGCGACCGTCAACTTCGATCAGATCCGCCACTTGCTCGACCACCCAGGGTCAGCAATCGGAGACCCGGCGGTCCGGGCGGCGCTCGGCCAATCGCTCCACCTCACGTTCTGGGCCGTGTTCCTGATCGCGGCGCTGACGCTCGTCCTCGCCGCCCTCGTGCCCCCGGTCGCAATAGGGCAGGGGCCGCGGGAGATCGTGGCAGAGTAGGGCGAGACGCCCCCCAACGCACGGAGACACGACATGCTGATCTCGACGCGGCTGCACGGAGTAATCGACTACGCGGTGGCCTCGCTGTTCGGCGGGCTGTCCGCGTCCCGCTCGCTGCCCTCTCCGGTGCGAGCCGTTCTCGGGGCGACCGGCGCCTATCACGCGAGCTACGCCCTGGTGACGGACTATGAGGCGGGCCTGCGCCCCAGCCTGACCATGCGCCAGCACCTGGCGCTCGACGCAATCGGCGCGGCGGCGCTCTGCGGCGCCGGTCTGCTGATGCGCCGCCAGCCCGCCGCGGCGCGCACTCTCCTCCTTGCCGCGGGTCTCTCCGAACTGGCGGTGGTCGCGCTGAGCAGCGCCACGCCGGTCAGCGGTCCGGGACAGGGCTTCGGCCCCGTGGGCCGGGTGCTGGGCCTCGATGCCGAACCTCGCGACCAAGTGGGCTATCCGCCGCTCGACACGCCCAAGCCCGTGGCCGAGGACGTCTTCATCGTTGATAGCCTGCTGCCTGGCGCCGTGGGCAAGGTGCTGCCCGCGCGCATGGCCGTGGTCCGGCTCCGCGGCGGCGACCTGCTGCTATACTCGCCCACGCGGTTCAGCCTTGGCCTCAAGAGCGCGCTCGACAGGCTCGGCCGCATCCGCCACCTGGTCGCACCCAGCTTCGCGCACTGGATCTTCCTCAAGGATTGGCAGGAGGCCTGCCCGGACGCGACGACCTGGGCCGCGCCTGGCCTGCGTGAGCGCGCCCAGGTGCGCAAGAGCGGCGTGCGCCTGGATCACGACCTAGGGGAGACGGCTCCCGCCGAATGGGGCGGCGGGATCGAGCTGGTGGTCGTGCCGGGCGGCATGGGGTTCCGCGAGGCTGCGCTCTTCCACCAGCCCACGCGCACGTTGTTGCTCACCGATCTCGTCTTGAACCTGGAGGCGCCGAGAGTGCCCATGATGGTGCGCCCGCTGGCCCGCCTGTTCGGCATGGTGGCGCCGGACGGTATGCCGCCCCCTTATCTGCGGGCCTTGGTCAAGCTGCGGCGCCAGGCCGCGGCGCAGGCCGCGTCGCGGCTGCTCGACCTGCGCCCCGAGCGCGTCATCTTCGCCCACGGGCGCTGGTTCGAGGCGGACGGCACGGCCGCCTTGCGGCGCTCGCTCCGTTGGCTCGTGGGCTGATACGCCGTGCCCCGCTACTTACCCCAGCGCAGGACCAGCGGATCGAGGCGCCGGGCGGCCTCGATGAGGCCCGCGCGGGTTGCGGGATGGAGCGGCAGGATCGGGTGCCGGACCGCCTCCGACGCGATCACGCCGCCCTCCTTCATGAGGACCTTGCACGCCAGCAGGCCGCACTGCCGGTTCTCGTAGTTGATCAGCGGCAGCCATCGCTCGTACGCCGCCACCGCCTCGTCGCGTCGGCCAGCCTGGAACGCGTCCAGGATCTGGCGGATTCCGTCCGGGTAGCCGCCGCCCGTCATGGCTCCCGTGGCACCGGCGTCGAGGTCCGCCATCAGCGTGATCGCTTCCTCGCCGTCCCACGGCCCTTCCACCGCCGCGCCGCCGAGCTCGATCAGCTGGCGCAGCTTGGCCGCGGCCTGGGGAACCTCGATCTTGAAGTAAGCGACCCGGTCCACCTCCCGCGCCAGCCGGGCGAGGAAGGCCGCGGACAGCGCCGTGCCGCTGACCGGCGCGTCCTGGATCATGATCGGGATCTCGATCGCGTCCGACACAAGGCGGAAGAAGTCGTAGATCCCCAGCTCCGGCACGCGGATGGTCGCCCCGTGGTAGGGCGGCATGGCCATGACCATCGCGGCACCCGCCGCCTGCGCGCGCCTGCTCCGCTCGGCGCAGATTTGGGAGCTGAAATGCGTCGTGGTGACGATCACCGGCACACGCCCGGCCACGTGATCGAGGACCACCTCGATGAGGCGTTCCCGCTCCTCGTCCGTGAGCACGAACTGCTCCGAGAAGTTCGCCAGGATGCAGAGCCCTTGTGACCCGGCGTCGATCATGAAATCCACCGCTCGGCGCTGCCCCTGGAGATCCAGCTCGCCCGAATCGTCAAAAACGGTCGGCACGACGGGGAACACGCCCTTGAACGGCGTTTGCTGGGATCCAGCCATCGCTTCTCTCCTCCTGATGCGACGTGCGTGCCCAGGGGTTCGGTGCCTGGGTGCCCGTGCTGCATGGGTCAGTGGCGCGGGTGCGGCAAGCAGTTAACGCGGCCCGATCACCGGACGTTGCTCTTCGGCGTGGCGACAGACCGGCACGCACCAGCGTAGGATGCGCGGGTGGGCCGCCCGGCAACGAGCGAGGCCCGAGCAGGGAGGAGAACGCGATGCCGCCGGCACGCTGGACCATGATCATCCTCTGCTGCCTGGCGAACACGATCAACTACATTGACCGTGCGAACCTCGCCGTTGCCGCGCCGATCATGCAGCGCGAACTGGCCATTGACGCGGCCGTGATGGGGGTTGTCCTCAGCGGCTTCTTCTGGACCTACTCGGTCATGCAGCTGCCCTTCGGCTGGTTCGCCGACCGGGTGGGCGCGCGCATTTCGCTCGCCCTCGCGGTGACCTGGTGGTCCGTGTTCACGGCCCTCACCTCGGTCGCGCGCGGCATCGCAACGCTGCTGGGTTGCCGGCTGATGCTGGGTGTCGGCGAGGCCGGTGCCTATCCGTCCTGCGCCAAGGTGACCGCCAACTGGTTCCCGCGCAGCGAGCGGGCGCTTGCCAGCAGCATCTTCGACAGTGGCTCGCGCATCGGCTCGGCGCTCTCCTTGCCGCTGGTCACCTGGCTGATCGGCAGCTACGGCTGGCGGACCTCGTTCGTCGCCACCGGCCTTCTCGGCATCGTCTGGGCGGTGGCCTGGGTCATGATCTATCGCGACCCGGAACGGCACCGCTCCGTCACGCCCGAGCAGCTCCAGCGCCTCCAGGCCGAGCGCGGCACGGCGAAGGCGGCCGGCGGTCCCAGGATCGCCTGGGCCTCGCTGTTCCGATACCGCACGATCTGGGGCATGATGATCGGGTTCTTCTGCCTGAACTTCGTCATCTACTTCTTCATCACTTGGTTCCCGACCTACCTGGTGAGGGCGCGCGGCTTCTCGCTCGCCCAGCTCGGCAGCCTTGGCGTGCTGCCGGCGCTCGTCGCGATCCCGGGCGGCTGGGTCGGGGGCTTCACCTCCGACGCGCTGTATCGGCGCGGCTGGAGCCTGACCGCCGCGCGCAAAACCTGCCTGGTCGGGGGCATGCTGATGTCCTCGGTGATCACGCTGTCCGCCATAGCCCCGAACGTGTACGTGGCGCTGCTGTTCTTCGCGATCTCCTACGCGAGCCTGGCCTTCACCGCGGCGAGCATCTGGTCGCTGCCGGGCGACGTGGCGCCCACCCCCGCCCACGTCGCCTCCATCGGCGGCATCCAGAACTTCGCGTCCAACCTCGCCGGCATCGTGACGACGACCTTCACGGGGGTGATGCTCACGATCACGCGCGGCTCGTTCCTCGTGCCGCTGACGGTCGCGGGCGGGTTCTGCCTGCTGGGTGCCGCGGTCTATCTTTTCGTCGTCGGCAGGATCGAGCCGCTTCCGCCACTGCCCGGCAGCCTCGCAGCCCCGGGCGCGAGCACGGCAGCCTAGAGCCGGGCAGCGAGGATCAAGAGGGAGGTCGGCGATGTTCCAGCACTACAAACCACCGGTTGACGCCTATGCGGGAACGTGGGTGGGGCGCGCCTGGCTGCCCGGCTCGAACCAGGGACCGGCCGTCGTCGTCGTGCGTCCCGAGGGCGTGTTCGACGTGACCGGCCGCGTCGCCACCACCAGCGCGCTGTTCGACCTCCCGGACCCGGCCGCACTCCTGCGCAGGACGCCGGGCGAGCGCATCGGCGGCGTCGAGGAGATCCTGCGGAACAGCGATGCCGCCCAGCAGGACGCCTCAAAGCCGTGGTTCCTCGCGCCCATCGACTTGCAGGCGATCAAGGCGGCCGGTGTCACCTTCGCCGCGAGCCTCCTCGAGCGCATCGTCGAGGAGCACGCCAAGGGCGAGCCGGTGGCCGCCGAAGGGGCGCGCGCGGCCCTGGTCGCCGAGATCGGCGTGGACCTGTCGAAGGTGAGGCCCGGGTCGCCGCGAGGCCGAGGACCTGAAGCGAGCCCTGGTCCGGCGCGGCCTTTGGTCGCAATACCTGGAAGTGGGCATCGGGCCGGACGCCGAGGTCTTCACCAAGGCGCAGCCCCTGTCCGCCGTGGGCTATGGCGCGGATATCGGCGTTCATCCCAAGTCCGCCTGGAGCAACCCGGAGCCGGAGGTGGTGCTCGCCGTCTCCAGCAGCGGCCGGATCGTCGGAGCGACGCTCGGCAACGACGTCAACCTGCGCGACTTCGAGGGCCGCAGCGCGTTGCTGCTGTCCAAGGCCAAGGACAACAACGCCTCGACGTCCATCGGCCCGTTCGTGCGCCTGTTCGACGAGACCTTCTCGCTCGACGATGTGCGCCGGGCCGAGGTCGCCCTGCACGTGGAGGGGGAGGACGGGTTCGTGCTCGACGGGATGAGCGCCATGGGCGAGATCAGCCGCGACCCGGAGGACCTCGTAGGCCAGACTATCGGCGCCACGCACCAGTATCCCGACGGGTTCGTCCTGTTCCTCGGCACCATGTTCGCGCCGACCAAGGAGCGGGCAAGGAGCGGCGGCGGCGGGTTCACGCACAAGACCGGCGACGTCGTCGCGATCAGCTCGGCCCGGCTCGGCACGCTGGTCAACCGCGTCCGCCCGAGCGACCAGGTCCCGCCCTGGCGCTTCGGCGTGCGCGCCCTGATTGCGAACCTCGCGGCCCGCGGCCTCCTCCAGGCTGCCACGACGCCCGCTGATGCACGGTGCGAATTCCGCTGCTCCGTGACCCGCTTGGGAGGACACCATGCCAAGGACGATCACCAGGATCACTGCCCACGACATACGCTTCCCGACCTCGCGCCACCTCGACGGTTCCGACGCGATGAACGAGGCGCCCGACTACTCGGCCGCCTACGCGCTCATCGAGACGGATTCGGGCGACGGCCTGGTCGGCCACGGCATGACCTTCACCATCGGCCGTGGCACCGAGGTCTGCGCCAAGGCCATCGAGAGCCTCGCGCCCCTCGTCGTCGGCCGGACGCTCGATGAGATCACCGCCGGCATGGGTAAGTTCTGGCGCACCCTCGCCGGCGAGAGCCAGCTCCGCTGGATCGGGCCGGAGAAGGGCGCGATCCACCTCGCCACCGCGGCGATCACCAACGGGCTATGGGATTTGTGGGCCAAGGTCGAGGGCAAGCCGGTCTGGAAGCTGCTCGCCGACATGACGCCCGAGGAGGTCGTGCGCTGCATCGACTTCCGCCACATCACCGACGCGCTGACGCCCGACGAGGCGCTGCAGATTCTCCGCCGCAACGCGCCCTCCAAGGGCGAGCGCGAGCGCGAGATGCGCGAGCGGGGCTACCCCGCCTACACTACCTCGGCCGGCTGGCTCGGCTACACCGACGAGAAGCTGCGCCACCTCTGCCGCGACGCGCTCGCGAAGGGCTGGACGCACTTCAAGCAGAAGGTCGGGGCCGACATCGAGGACGATCTGCGCCGCGCCCGCATCATCCGCGAGGAGATCGGCTACGACCGCACCTGGATGGTGGACGCGAACCAGGTTTGGGAAGTCGACGAGGCGATCGCGAACATGCGGCGCCTGGCCGAATACAAACCGTGGTGGATCGAGGAGCCGCTGAGCCCGGATGACGTGCTGGGTCACGCGCGCGTTGCCGAAGCCGTGCGCCCGCTGGGGATCGGCGTGGCAACCGGCGAGCACTGCCAGAACCGGGTGATGTTCAAGCAGTTCCTGCAGGCGCGCGCGATGGATTTCTGCCAGATCGATGCCTGCCGCCTGGGCGGCGTGAACGAGGTGCTCGCGGTGCTGCTGATGGCCACGAAGTTCGGCATCCCGGTCTGCCCGCACGCCGGGGGCGTCGGTCTCTGCGAGCTGGTGCAGCATTTGTCCATCTTCGACTACATCGCCGTCTCCGCCTCGCTGGAGAACCGCGTCCTGGAGTATGTTGATCACCTGCACGAGCACTTCGTGGACCCGGTGGTGATCCGCGACGGCCGCTACATGCCGCCGGAGGCGCCGGGCTACAGCGCGGCGCTGAAGGCGGCGTCCCTCGCAGCCTATACCTTTCCGACCGGCGCGGCCTGGAGCCGGGATGCAGCAGGCGCGTCCCGCTCCGCCGAACGCGCCATAGCCGCATGAGGAGTTCATCGATGCAGCTCACAGGTGACATGCTCATCGGCGCCGCCGCGGTCCGCGGGGCAGGCGAGGCTTTCCGCGGCCTTGACCCGGCGCGCAGCGAGGCGCTCGATCCGCCCTACGGCAGCGCAGGCTCGGCCGAGGTCGAGCGCGCCTGCGCCCTCGCCTGGGCAGCGTTCGACACCTACCGCGAGACAAGCCTAGAGGACCGCGCCCGCTTCCTGGAGGCGGTCGCGACAAACATCCTCGACCTCGGGGACGCACTGGTCGAGCGAGCGACGGCGGAGACCGGCCTGCCGCGCGCCCGCATCGAAGGCGAGCGCGCCCGGACCGTGGGCCAGCTTCGCCTGTTCGCGGGCGTGGTGCGCGAGGGAAGCTGGCTCGACGCGCGGATCGACCCAGCCCAGCCCGACCGCGCGCCCCTGCCGCGCCCCGACCTGCGGCTGCGCAACGTGCCGCTCGGACCGGTCGCCGTATTCGGCGCCAGCAACTTCCCGCTCGCCTTCTCGGTGGCCGGCGGCGACACGGCCTCGGCGCTCGCCGCGGGCTGCCCGGTCGTCGTCAAGGCGCACCCGGCGCATCCGGGCGCGTCCGAGCTCGTGGGCCGGGCCGTGCGGGACGCGGTCGCCGCGTGCGGCTTGCACGAGGGCGTGTTCTCGCTGCTCTTCGGGATCGGCAACGGGCTGGGCGAGGCCCTGGTGCAGGATCCCCGGATCAAGGCCGTGGGCTTTACCGGATCGCGCGGCGGCGGCCTGGCGCTGACGCGCATCGCCGATCAGCGGCCGGAGCCGATCCCGGTCTTCGCCGAGATGAGCAGCATCAACCCGGTGATCCTGCTTCCCGGTGCCTTGGCGCGGCGGGCGGCCGAGATCGGCCGCGCCTTCGTGGCCTCGCTTACGATGGGCGCCGGGCAGTTCTGCACTAACCCCGGCCTGGTGCTCGCCCTGCACGATGCGCCGGGCCTGGATGGCTTCGTGCAGGCAGCACGCGAGGCGCTCGGCCTTGCTCCCTCCGCAACCATGCTGACACAAGGCATCTTCCAGGCTTACCAGGGCGGGGTGGAGCGGCTTGCGGCCCGTCCCGGCGTTGAGGCGCTGGCCCGCGGCCAAGTTGCCAGCGGCGCGAACCACGGCCAGTCCGCCCTCTTCGCGACCGACGCCGAGGGGTTCCTAGCCGATGAGAGTCTCAGAGAGGAGATTTTCGGCGCCTCCTCGCTGCTGGTCCGCTGCCGCGACGTGGACGCGATGCGCGAGCTGCTGGAGCGGCAGGAGGGCCAGCTCACGGTAACGCTGCAGATGGACGACGCCGACCTGGACGCCGCCCGCGCGCTGCTGCCCACGCTGGAGCGCAAGGCCGGGCGCGTGCTGGTCAACGGCTGGCCCACGGGCGTCGAGGTCGCGCACGCCATGGTCCACGGCGGCCCGTTCCCTGCGACCTCGGACGGGCGCAGCACATCCGTGGGATCGCTCGCGATCCGGCGCTTCCTGCGGCCGGTCTGCTACCAGAACCTGCCCGGCGCGCTCCTGCCCCCGGCCCTGCGCGACGGCAACCCGCTCGGCATCCCGCTCCGGGTGGATGGCAAGCTCGCCGGGAACACGCCTTGAGCTGGAAAACTCTCGAACTCGCGGCGAGCGCGCTACCAGAGTGCAAGGAGCGCGATACCGCACCAGAAACACAAAGCCCAGAAACACAAAGCAATGAGTAGGGCGATGGCGACACCGCGAGCAGGCCCAAGGTCATCGCGCGTGCGGGTCAGAACCGCCGGTTCATCGATGGCTGTGACGTCGCGCGTGGTAAGAGCCGGATGCGTGCTTTCCAGTCGTCCGGGCGAGCGGCGGACCGCGCAGCTGATCACAGGCGCGTCAATCAGCCTCGGTGCCGCATTTATCTCGCAGAGATCGGCCATGGTGGCGTCCTCAAGCGCGAGTTCTTCCCGCTTAAGCAGGAGAAGTCCCGAGACTGCGGGAAAGTTCCACATGGACGTAAAGAACGTATTAACGAATGCGAGATTCGTCCGGGACAGTGGGCGCCGGGACGGCGGCGCTGGCCTCAACAGCGATGCCGGGGGGCACCGAACCGCCTCGCACGCTATCCTCTGTACGAGGGTTCCGGACGGGACCCGTGCGATAGGACACTCACGACGATGGACCTAGGCATCAAGGGGCGGCGCGCGCTCGTCTGCGCGGCGAGCAAGGGGCTGGGCTACGCTTGCGCCGAGGCCCTCGCACGCGAGGGCGTTCGCGTCACGATCACGGCGCGGACCGAAGGCGCGCTGGCCGCGGCGGCGGACCGGCTGCGGGCGGCAACTGGGGCGGAGGTCGCCTACGCGGCGGGCGACATCACGACCGAGGCGGGTCGTGCCGCGGCGCTGGCGGCGTGCCCGGCGCCGGACATCCTGGTGAACAACGCGGGTGGTCCCCCGCCAGGCGATTTCCGCGAGTGGGAACGCGAAGAGTGGATCGCGGCGCTCGACGCCAACATGCTCACGCCCATCGCGCTGATCCGGGCGACGGTGGACGGGATGTGCGACCGTGGGTTCGGGCGGATCGTGAACATCACCTCGGCCTCGGTGAAGTCGCCGATCCCGACGCTCGGGCTGAGCAACGGGGCACGCGCCGGGCTGACCGGGTTCGTGGCCGGGCTGGCGCGGCAGGTGGCGGGGCGCGGGGTCACGATCAACAACCTGCTGCCCGGTCCGTTCCTGACGGATCGGCTGCGCGGGACGAGCGAGGCGGCGGCGCGCAAGGCCGGGCGTACCGTGGAGGAGGAGATCGCCGAGCGGGGCAAGCAGAACCCGGCGGGGCGAGTGGGCGATCCGCGGGAGTTCGGGGCAGCATGTGCGTTCCTGTGCGGGACGCAGGCGGGGTTTATCGTTGGGCAGAACCTGTTGCTGGATGGCGGAGCGTTCAACGCGTCGCTGGGATAGGAAAGCGGCAAGGAGCGCAAGTGCCACGCGTGGTCACTGAGCCGGCCAGCCCGGGCGATGACTGGCGCATCTCCCGTCACGCACCCCACTCAGCGCTTGACCCCGCCCGCGACAAACCCGTTTATCCTCCCCGATGTCCTCCACCCCCGCCCTCCCCGACCCGGCCGACCGCGCCCGCCAGCGCGACGAGGACGCCCAGTACTACCGCCAGGTCCTGCACAAGCTCATCGCCATGGGCACCGATCTCGCCGAGGCCGTCCACCGCCAGGCCATGGTAGAACCCGCCGCCGCCGCCCAGAGCCAGCCCGAGGACCGAGCCCGCAGCACCCAGCCCCAGCCCCGAACCAAGCGACCACCTTCGACCGCCTCGCCCGCACCGTCCGCCGCACCATCGCCCTCGCCCGCAAGCTCTCCGAGCCCGCCCGCGAGGCGCCCGGCCCGAAGCTCCGCCTCAACGAGTGCCCAAACGAGCGCCGCCCGGACCGCGCCGAGACCGACGCCCTCCACGCCGAGCTGTGCGAGCGCCCCGAGGGACCCGATTTCGACGCCGACGAAGACCTCGACGACGACCTCGACGAGCAGATCCTTCGCCGACCTCATCGCGAGCCTGCGCGACACCGGTCTCGCCACCCTGACCGACGCCCAGCTTCGGCAGCGCCATACGCCCCAAAGCGCACAGGCGGGCACTCCAGGCGAGACATGCGGCCTCTGTGCTCGCGCCGCCCAACCAAGGACACCTCACCCCAGCACCGCGGACCCGCGCCCCCGCCCGCCGCCGCCCCTGCGCGCCCGGCCCGGCACCGGCCCGCCGGACCCCTGATCCAGGTCCCCGGCCACGACATGAGACTGGACGTGGCATCCAAGGACCATGTCTGCTGGTGTGAGGTGCTCGATTAGCCTCGATCCCTCGCAGCAGGAACGCCATCCATGCTTTCCCTCTTCCTCTCCGCCACCGCTATCGGCCTCGCCGTTGCCGCGCCGGTCGGCCCCATGAGCCTGCTCTGCATGAGGCGCACGCTCGCCCAGGGCTGGCGCACTGGGTTCGCGACAGGCGCCGGCATCGCGAGCGGGGACGCGTCCTACGCGCTCGTCGCCGGGCTGGGCCTCGCGGGCGTGCAGGGGTTCATGCTCGCCCACGAGCGCGGCCTGCACCTCGCCGCTGGGCTGTTCCTGCTCTATCTCGGCACGAAGACCGTCCTCGCCGCGGGCCGGGGCGCTGACCGGGGTGCGGCGCGTGCCGCGTCATGGCAAGCCGCCTACAGCAGCGCGCTGCTGCTCACGCTGACGAACCCGCCGACCATCATCATGTTCGCGGCCGTCTTCGCAGTGCTCGCCCCGGCTGCCGGCTTCGCGCCCGGCACCGCGCTGCTTACGGTCGCGGGCGTGTTCGCCGGCTCTCTCCTGTGGTGGCTCGGGCTGACGGCGGCCGTCGCCGCGCTCCGCGGCGTGCTCGGCGCGCGGATGCGGGCGTGGATAGACCGGATCTCCGGCGCGGCGCTGGCCCTGTTCGGACTGGCCGAGCTTCGGCGCGCGCTGTAGCGCCTCAGGCGATCTCGATCATCACGGGGACGTGATCCGACGGCTGCGCCCGGTCCCGCTCCATGCGGTCGGGCACCGCGCTCACGAGCCGGTCCGCCAGGTCGGCGGAGAGCAGCGCGTGGTCTATGCGCAGGCCTCGGTCCTGCGGCCAGGCGCCGTGCTGGTAGTCCCAGAACGTCCAGATCCTCTCCCGCGGATGCAGGGCGCGCACCGCATCGGTCAGGCCGAGCCAGAGCAGCCGCCGGAACGCGGCCCGGCTCTCAGGACGGCACAGCGCGTCGTCCGGCCCGAGCGTGCCGGGGTAGAAGTCCTCGTCCGTGGGCGCCACGTTGTAATCCCCTGCCAGCACGAGCGGCACATCCTCCGCGAGCAGCGCCGCCGCGCGCCCGGCAAGCGCCTCCAGGAAACGCAGCTTGTAGCCGTAGCCCTCGGCACCTCCCGAGTTCCCGTTGGGCAGGTAGAGATTGCCGACGCGCACCCCGCCGGCATCCACCTCAAGGTAGCGCGCCTGGTCCTCGCAGCCCGGCAGTCCCCGCGCCGTTATCTCGACCGGCTCGCGCGACAGCACGGCGACGCCGTTGTAGCTCTTCTGCCCGACGATCTCGCTCGCGTAGCCGAGTGCCGCGAACCGCTCCGCCGGGAACGACACGGCCTCGCACTTGACTTCCTGCAGCAGGAGCAGGTCGGGCCGGGTGCGGTCCAGCCAATCCGCGACCAGCACCTCGCGCGCGCGGGCGCCGTTCACGTTCCAAGTGGCGAGGCGCACCTAATCGACTGAGAAGCTCGTGCCGCAGCCGCAAGCGGAGGTCGCGACCGGGTTCTTGACCGTGAAATGGCTGCTCATCAGCTCGTCCGTGAAGTCGAGCCGGGCGCCGGCCAGCAGGTCGAGGCTCGCCGGGTCCACCACGACCCGGGCACCCTGCCGCTCGATGATGAGATCGTCCGGCTGGACGCCCTCGTCCAAGGCGAAGCGGTATTGGAACCCGCTGCACCCGCCGGCCAGCACGCTCACGCGCAGCACCGCGGGCTTGCCCGCAGCGGCGACGATCTCGGCGACGCGCTCGGCGGCGCGGTCGCTCACGGTGAAGGACTCGCTCATAGCCGCAACATAGGGCGCCCCCGCGCCGCGTTGAAGGGCACGGGCGGGGATGCTACTCCGCGCGCGCCCATGCCGCACGCGCCCTACGCCGTCCGCCCCGAGCGGAGCCGCGGCCGGCTCTACCCCGAGCCGGAGGCGCCGACGCGCAGCCCGTGGCAGCGCGACCGCGACCGCATCATCCACTCCTCCGCCTTCCGCAAGCTGCAATACAAGACCCAGGTCTTCGTCAATCACGAGGGCGACTTCTTCCGCACGCGCCTCACCCACAGCCTCGAAGTCGCCCAGATCGCCCGCAGCATCGCCCGCGCCCTCGACCTTGACGAGGACCTGGCGGAAGCCCTCGCCCTCGCTCACGACCTCGGCCACCCGCCCTTCGGCCACGCCGGCGAGGAGGCGCTGAACGCCAGCGCGAAGCCGTGGGGCGGCTTCGATCACAACGCCCAGAGCTTGCGCGTCGTGACCAAGCTGGAGAGCCGCTACGCCGCGTTCGACGGCCTGAACCTGACCTGGGAGACCCTGGAGGGCCTCGCTAAGCACAACGGCCCACTGCACCGCCCGCCCGCCTACATCGCCGAGTACGACACCAGGCACCCGCTCCGCCTGCACAGCTTCGCCTCGGCTGAGGCGCAAGTCGCCGCCCTCGCGGACGACATCGCCTACCACAGCCACGACCTCGACGACGGCCTGCGCGCCCGGCTGTTCGAGGTAGGCGATATGGCGCACCTGCCCGTCGTCGCCGACGCGCTCGCGAGCGCACGCGTCGCAAGCCTCGACGTGCCGCCCCCCCGGCTGCGCCACGAGACGATCCGCCGGGTCATCGACGCCTTCGCCTCCGACCTGATCGAGGAGACCCGGCGCCGCCTCGCCGCGCTCGCGCCGGGCGATGCCGATGCGATCCGCGCGGCCGCCGCGCCGGTCGTCGCGTTCTCCCCGCGGATGGCCGAGGCCAACCGTGCGATCAAGGAGTTCCTCTACGCCCGCATGTACCGGCACTGGCGCGTCAACCGAATGACCAGCAAGGCGAGGCGCGTCACGGCGGGGCTGTTCACCTTGCTGCACGACGACCCGAGCCTGCTGCCGGACGGCTGGCGCGTCGTCGCCGGCGAGGGCGACCCGGCACGCGCTTCGCTCACCGTGACGGACTATATCGCCGGCATGACGGACCGCTTCGCGCTGCAGGAACACCGGCGGCTGACCGACCCGGATACGCTGGCGTAACCGCGTGATGGCTATGGCATAGCTTGCTCAACGTTCCCTCACGGGGGGCAGCCGATCGTCGACTGCTAGATCACCGAACTCCGTCACCGAACTTACGCCGATGCAGCGGCGTGGTCTGCCTCAGGTCCCAAGCACTAACGCAACACCAACCCGATCAGCCGCCCCCCGCAATTCCTCATCCCGTGTCGCCAGCGGCAAGCCTTGGCGCATTGCTAACTCTAGATACGCAGCATCGTAGGCGGTGAGCCGTTCGTGGCGGGCAAGGTCCAGGATCTCGCGCAACGCTCGCCCCGGCGGCCACATCCGCGCGCCCCGGGCTCTCCCACCGGCCTTTTCCTCGTCAACCAGGATCGGCAACGCGTCGATCAGCGCCGCGAATTCCGCTGCGCGAGCCGGCGAGAGGCGCCCCTTCCGACCGCTGATTGCGACGACATTGGCGACCTCAATATGCCAAAGGGATGGAACATGGGCGCTCTCGCGTTCCATACGGTCGAGCAAGGCCGTGGTCTCATCGGTAGCCTCGTCATCAAAGCACCACGCGAGCGCGATTGAGGCGTCGAGGACGAAGCCGCTCAACGACGTCCCTCAGCGATGAGATCTTTTCCCTTGGATGCACCGAGCGTCTGACCCTTGTGGAAGGTCTTGAGCCTCGCGATGGCCTCGCGGGCACGGTCGGAGCCGCTCGACGGGACCGGCACGAGCCGGGCCACGGGCGTTCCATGCTTGGTGATCGTGACTTGCTCCCCCGCAGCAACCTGATCGAGCAAGCTGGCGAGGCGGGTCTTAGCCTCGAACGCTCCCAATGTTGTCATGTCAATTATCCTCGAACCGGTTGCCAACTAGTTTAACGAAAGGAGGCATTCCGGCAAGGGGCCTTGCCCGTCTTCATACCAGGGCGCGATTGCCCTATGCAGCGGCGCAAAGGAGCCGAACCTTGACCGCCAACCCGATCGCCGACCTGTTCCGTGCCGTCCACGCCCGCGTGCTCGATGCCCTCGCAGCCGAAGTGCCCGGCCTCGACCCGGCGCTCGCCGCCCGCGTCGAGACCACGCCCGCGCGCGACCCGGCGCACGGCGACCTCGCGACCAACGCCGCCATGATCGCGACCAAGGCAGCGGGCAAGCCGCCGCGACAGCTCGCCGACGCCCTCGCCGCGCGTCTGCGCGACGCACCGGAGGTGGCGAGCGCCGAGCCGGCCGGCCCGGGCTTCGTCAACCTCCGCCTGCGTCCCGAGGCCCTGCGCGCCCTGCTTCCCGCGATCCTCCGCGCTGGCGAGCACTACGGCGACTGCGACGCCGGGCAGGGGCTGCGCGTGAACGTGGAATACGTCTCCGCGAACCCGACCGGTCCGCTGCACGTCGGCCACACCCGCGGCGCCGTCGTCGGCGACGCGCTCGCGAACCTGCTCGCCAAGGCGGGCTACGAGCGTGAGCAAGGAATACTACATCAACGATGCCGGTGCGCAGGTGAACGCGCTCGCCTGGGCCGCCTATTGGCGTTACCTGCAAGCCCTCGGCACGGCGCTGACCGAGGCGGAGTATGCGGCGCAGGTGCCGGGCGGGCTGCAATACGGGGGCGATTACCTGATCCCCGTGGGCGAGGCGCTCGCCGCGGCCTACGAGGGCGCGCTCGCCGGCCCGAATGCCACGGTCGCCGACCCGGCGCTCTGGCTCACGGCCGTGCGCGACTTCGCCGTAGCGCAGATGATGGAAGGCATCCACGAGGACCTGGCCCTCCTCGGCGTGCGCCACGAGCACTTCGCCTCCGAGCGCGCCCTGGTGGATTCAGGGGCAGCGGACCGCGTGATCGAGCGCCTGGGCGCGCAGGGGCTGATCTACGAGGGCACACTCGATCCGCCTAAGGGCAAGCTGCCCGAAGATTGGGAGCCGCGCGAGCAGACCCTGTTCCGCTCCACTCGGTTCGGCGACGACGTTGACCGGCCGCTGCGCAAGTCCGACGGCAGCAACACCTACTTCGCCAACGACATCGCCTACCACGCGGACAAGCTCGACCGCGGCTACGCGCTGCTCATCGACGTGCTCGGCGCCGACCACGGCGGCTACGTGAAGCGCATGAACGCCGCCGTGCGGGCGCTGGCGGGCGATTCCGCGCGCTTCCAGGCCGTCCTGTGCCAGATCGTCCGCGTCGTCCGCGGCGGCAAGCCCGTGCGCATGAGCAAGCGGGCGGGCACGTTCGAGACGCTGCGCGACCTGATCGAGGAGGTCGGGCGCGACGCCGTGCGCTTCACCATGCTCACCCGCAAGAGCGACGCGCAGATGGAGTTCGACCTCGACGCCGTGGTGGCGCAGACGCGCGAGAATCCGGTCTTCTACGTGCAATACGCCCACGCCCGCTGCCGTTCCGTGCTCCGCCTCGCCGCCGAATCCTACGGCGCAGAGGCGGTGCTGCCCGAAGCGTTGGCCGCGGCGCCGCTGGAGAGCCTCGACGCCGAGCCGGAACTCGCCGTCCTCAAGCGCCTCGCCGCCTGGCCGCGCTTGGTCGAAGGTGCCGCGCAGGCCGGGGAGCCGCATCGGGTCGCGTTTTTTCTCTATGACTTGGCAGCCGACTTTCATATGCTCTGGAACCGCGGGAAGGACGACGCCGCCCTGCGCTTCCTGCAGGCCGACCGCCCGGTCGACACTCGGGCGCGACTCGCTCTCGTGGGCGCCGTTGCTGCCACGATCCGCTCCGGGCTGGCGGTGCTCGGGGTGGAACCAGTCGAGGAGATGCGCTGAGCCGTGCCTAACGACACCCCCATGCCGCCGGCCGGCCGTCTCGGCCCGGTTTCCCCGCCCAGCTATCGCCCGATGCGGTCGGGGCACGGGAGCCTCGACACCGGGACGCGCATCCTACTCATCGGTGCCGGCGCCGTGCTCGCGCTGCTGCTCCTGCTCGTCATTGGCTGGGCAATCTCCGGGCGCCATGGAAGCGGCGTTGTGCCGACGATCCAAGCGGATAAGCAGCCCTGGCGCGTCAAGCCCGACAATCCGGGTGGGATGCAGGTGATCGGCGCCATCGAGGCGGAAGGGGATGTGCCCGGCCGGCCCGGCGCGACCGCGCCCGCTCCAGAGACGCCAGCAGCCGAGGCGCTGCGGGCGGCACAACCCGCCCCGCCACCCGCAAAGCCCACCGCTGCGGCATCGGAATCGACCGCGCCCACGCCTCTGGCGCCAGTGACTTCCGCGCCCGCCGCGAATGCGGCTGCAACGCCGTCAACGCCTCCGGTCGTGCCGCCCACCGCGATACCTTCGGCGCCCGCGCAGGCCGCCGCCCCCGCACGGGCTCCGGTTCCGACGGCGTCGGGCGGCACGTTCGTCCAGCTTGCCGCCCTCGGCAGCGAGGCGGGGGCGCATACCGAATGGCAACGCCTCAAGGGCCGCATGGCAGACATACTCGCCGGGCGCGAGCCGGTGATCCAACGGATCGAGCGGGATGGCCACGCGATCTGGCGTCTGCGCGTCGGCAGCTTCCCTAGCGTCGGGGACGCGACACGGTTCTGCGAGCGCGTTCGCGCCAAGGGCGGTGCGTGCGAGCTGGCAACATTCTAGCTCCGTGAACGCCGCCATCGTCGGCGTGGCCGGGCCTGCGCTCGGCCGCGAGGAGACGGCGCTGCTCCGCGCACAGGCGCCCGCGGGCGTCATCTTGTTCGCGCGCAACATCGAGGACCCGGCCCAGCTCGCCCGCCTCACCGGCGAGTTGCGCGAGGCGCTGCCGCACCATGCTTGCCTGCTGGTGGACCAGGAAGGCGGCCGCGTCGCCCGGCTTCGCCCGCCGCACTGGCCGGCACGCCCGCCCGCCGCAGCGCTCGGCGCGGTGCACGCGCGGGATGCCTCGGCCGGATTGCGCGCGGCTTGGCTCGCGGGTGCGCTGGTCGGGCTCGACTGCGCCGCGGCGGGCTTCGACGTGACCTGCGCGCCCGTGCTCGACCTCGCCGTGCCGGGCGCTACGGGCGCGATCGGCGACCGCGCGTTCGCGGCCGAGCCGGACCGCGTCGCGGCGCTGGGCGGTGCGTTCGCTGCCGGCCTGCTCGCCGCGGGCGTGCAGCCGGTCGCGAAGCACGCGCCGGGGCATGGACGGGCGGTAGTGGACAGTCATGAGGTGCTGCCCCATGTGGGGCGTGATGCACCGCTCGATGCCGATATGGTTCCTTTCGCCGCGAACGCCGGGCTACCCTGGATGATGACCGCGCACGTGCTCTACGAGGCGCTCGACCCCGGCCGCCCGGCGACCCTCTCGCCGCAGGTGATCGGTGACGTGATCCGCGGCCGGCTCGGCTTCACGGGCGTGCTCGTCTCCGACGACCTCGCCATGGGCGCGCTGAGCGGCGCGGCCGGCGAGCGCGCGGCGGCGGCGGTCGCGGCCGGGTGCGACCTCGCGCTCCACTGCTCGGGGCGCTTCGAGGACTTGGAAGCCGTGCTCGCCGCCGTGCCCGAGTGCTCGCCTGCCACGCTCGACCGCCTCGCCGCCGCCCGCGCCTTGGCGCAGGCGAGCCGCCAGGACCTCGACCGCCCGGCGCTCGAAGCCGAGCTGGGCAGGCTGCTCCGATGACCCAGATTCTCCTCGACCTGGTCTTGTTCGGTATTCCAGCGATCTTCGCCATTACCCTGCACGAGACGGCGCACGGCTACGCGGCCTGGGGTCTCGGCGACGACACCGCCCGGCGCCTGGGCCGCCTCTCGCTCAACCCCCTACGCCACGTGGACCGGGTCGGCACCTTGCTCGTGCCGGGCGCGCTCGTGCTGGTGCAGCTTCTCACGCTGGGTCACATCGGCTTCATGTTCGGGTGGGCGAAGCCGGTGCCGGTGGACCCGAGCCGGTTCCCGAACCCGCGGCGCGGCATGGCGCTCGTCGCGGCGGCAGGGCCGCTCGCCAATGCTGTTCTCGCGTGGCTCGGCGCGGTCGCCTTGCACGCGGTGGTCGGGCTGCCGGGCGCCGCCGCGGAATACGGCGAGACGATGCTTGAGGCGTTCATCCTCGTGAACCTCGTGCTCGGCCTGTTCAACCTTCTGCCCATCCCGCCCCTCGACGGCGGGCGGATCGCGGTTGGCATCCTGCCGCTTCCGCTCGCCCGTGCCTGGGCACGGCTGGAGCGGGCCGGGCTGGCGCTGGTGCTGATCGGCGTGTTCCTGCTGCCGAGGATCGCCGCCGAGTTCGGGCAGCGCTTCGATCCCGTCGGCGGCGCGCTCGACCGGGTCGTTCCCTGGGCCTTCCAGCTTGTCCTCCGCCTCAGCGGCAACCATGGCTGACGCCGAGAGCCTGCACGTCCAGCTCGAAGGGTTCGAAGGGCCGCTCGATCTGCTTTTGGACCTGGCCAGAAAACAGAAAGTGGATCTCGCCCGGGTCTCGGTGCTCGCGCTCGCGGAGCAGTATCTCGCCATCGTTGAAGGCGCGCGCCAGATACGGCTGGAGCTTGCGGCGGATTGGCTGGTGATGGCGGCCTGGCTTGCCTGGCTCAAGTCGCGGCTGCTCGTGCCAGCGGACGCGACGGAGCAGGAGGAGGGCGAGCTGGCCGTCGAGACCTTGGCGGAACGGTTGCGTGCCCTTGAAGCGATGCGCGCCGCGGCGGCGTGGCTCGCGGCACGGCCGCAGCTCGGTGCCGACGTCTTCGCCCGCGGCCGACCCGAGCAGCATGAGGAGGTGGACCGCTCGGTTTTGCGCCTGGACTTGCCTAGCCTGCTCCGCGCCTACACCGCCTGCGCCCGCCGCGCCGCAGCGGCCAGGACCTACGCACCGGAGCGGCGCCGTCTCTGGACGGTGCAGGACGCGCTCGAGCGGCTCGCGGGGCTGCTCGGCACGGCGCGGGATTGGACCAGCCTGGACCTTTTCCTGCCTCAAGCCGCTCCTGGATTGCCGCGAAGGGCCGCCGTCGCCAGCACGCTGCTGGCCGGACTGGAGATGGCCCGGGACGGAAGGCTCAAGCTGCGGCAGGACGCGCCGTTCGGGCCGGTGCTCGTCCGTGCCGCGATGGAGAGCGCCGCGCCGTGACGATGCGCGACGACGATCTCCGGCTGGCGGAGGCAGCCTTGTTCGCGAGCGCGGAGCCAATGGGCGCGCGGGCGCTGGGCCAGCTGCTCCCCGAGGACGCCGACGCGGACGCGGTGCTCGCAGCACTGCGGGAGCGCTATGCCGGGCGCGGCGTCGAGCTGGTCGAGGTCGCGGGCGCCTGGCAGTTCCGCACCGCGCAAGATCTCGCACCCGTCCTGCGCCGGGTCGTCGTGCAGCCAAGACGCCTGCCGCGGGCGGCGATGGAGGCGCTCGCGGTCATCGCTTATCACCAGCCAGTAACGCGGGCCGAGATCGAGGCCGTTCGCGGTGCGGCACTCGGCCAGAACGCGCTGGACGCGCTCCTTGAGGCCGGGCTGATCGCGCCGTGCGGGCGCAGGGAAGCGCCGGGCCGCCCGGCGCTCTGGGGCACGACGCCAGCCTTCCTCGCCCGCTTCGGGTTGCGCGACCTTCGCGACCTGCCGCGGCGCGAGGACCTGATCGTCGAGCCGCCCGTGCCGTTGCCCGAGACGGCGGACGCCGGCGCAGCGCTCAGGGCGAAGCGTCCGCCGCTACTGGCCCTGCGCCGGTGACGGCTGTAGACAGGTGTCACACCCGACGGATCCCGCCGGGTTCGCTTGGAAGCCCAACGGCGAGTTGGTGCCGCGCTGGGACCCAGTGTAGGCGCCGACGGGCAGCGTTTCGCGGAACCTGGTATGTCGCGCCGAGTGGCGAATTGGACCCGCGCTGGGAGCCGGTGTAGGCGGTGACGGGCGGGTCACCTGGTCCCTGGAACACGGCGCCGCCCTGCGGCGACGTTTGCTGGCTGCCTGTCTGCTCGTGGGCGCGGGAGTGATGTCCGTCGGCTGCTGTGCAGGCAGCAAGGCTCAAAAGGCGAAGATAGCAGTGTCAGCATGACTGGTCGCATTGTGTGCGCTCCTCAGAATCGGTGGTCAGCAGACTCCTTGCGCATGAGGAACCGCTGCCGCTCTGTTGTCAAGTGCTTTCGGGCGCGGTGGAACCTTCGCAGGGGAGAATTTGGGCAAGGGATACCCCATATCACCGCAGCGTGCTAGCAAGCGCGCCAGGAGCAGCGTGCCACCATGTTTGACTTCGCCTTCTCCGAGATTGCCCTTGTCGGCGTCGTCGCCCTGATCGTAATCGGGCCGAAGGACATGCCTGTCGCTATCAAGGCGGTGGCGGGCGTGATCAAGAAGGCCCGGCGCATGGCCGGCGAGTTCCAGGGCCACGTGGACGAGATGGTGCGCGAGGCGAACCTTCACGAGGTTCGGGACAGCATCAATGACCTGCGCTCGATGAACATCAAGGGCCGTATCCTCTCCGCCGTGGACGGGGACGGGTCGATGCGCCGGGCGCTGGACGAGGACCCGTTCAAGACGCCTTCGCGCCAGGTGGCTCCGGCCGTCATGCAGCCGGTCATCCCCGACCCTGCCGCAGCCGATCCAACGATGGCCGCGCCTGCTCCCGCACCCGCTTTCGTGCCGCCGGCGGCGGGGACGGTGGCCGCTGCGGAGCCTGCAGCGCCGACGGCACCGCCCGCTTTCGTCCCGCCGAACGTAGCCGCGCCGCGCACTTAGGGGTTTAGCTTCCCATGGCCCCCAAGGACGTCTCCGGACCGGACGACGACCCGATCCACGACAAGCCCATGCCGCTGCTGGAGCACCTCGTGGAGCTGCGGCGGCGACTCCTGTGGTCGCTCGGGGCGTTCCTGATCGCGTTCGGCGTCTGCTACTACTTCAGCAAGCCGATCTACTCCTTTCTCGCCCGGCCGCTCGCCGCAGCGCTCGAAGCGCGGGGGATGGGTGAGCACCACTTGATCTATACCCAGCTCTATGAGGCGTTCTTCACCTACATTAAGGTGGCGTTCTTCGGGGCGATGTTCGTGTCCTTCCCGATCATCGCATCGCAGATCTGGCTGTTCGTGGCGCCGGGTCTCTACCGCAGCGAGAAGCGCGCGTTCATGCCGTTCCTGGTCGCGACGCCCGTGCTGTTCGTGATGGGTGCGGCGCTCGCCTACTACGTGATCTTCCCGACCGCTTGGCGCTTCTTCCTGTCCTTCGAGAGTCCGACCGGCGGCGGCGGCCTGCCGATCGAGCTGCTGCCGAAGGTTGGGGAATACCTGAGCCTGGTGATGAAGCTGATCTTCGCCTTCGGGGTCGCGTTCCAGCTTCCCGTGGCGCTCACCTTGCTCGCGAAGGTCGGGATCGTGACCTCGGCGGGGCTGAAGAAGTTCCGGAAATACGCGATCGTGGTCATGTTCGCGATCGCCGCCGTGCTGACGCCCCCCGACATCTTCACGCAGACCGGCCTCGCCGTGCCGATGATCCTGCTCTACGAGATCTCGATCATCTGCGCCCGGCTCGTCGAGCCGAAGCCCGTCGAGGTCTAGCGCCATGCACGATATTCGCCTGATCCGGGCGGACCCGGAGGGGTTCGACGCGGCCCTGGCTCGACGCGGGCTGCCGCCGGCAGCTGCGGCTATCCTCGCGGTGATGAGGCTCGCCGTGACGAATATCGCAAAGATGCAGGCAGCGCAGGCGCGGCGCAATGAACTTGCGCGCGAGATCGGGCGCGGAAAGCGCCAGGGATGGAATACAGGAGAAATGGAAGCCGAGGCGCAGCAGCTTCGGTCCGACATGGAAATGCTGCGAAGCTGGAAGCGGCTGACGCTGACGGCGCAGTCCGCGACGCGCTTGCGGCACTGCCTAACCGGCTCGACCCGGATGTGCCGCCCGGCGCGGACGAGACTAGCAACGTTGTCTTACAGCCAGTCGGCGAGCCGCCCGCCTTCGCATTCTGGCCGCGCGAGCACTTCGAGCTGGGCGAGGCGCTCGGCCTCATGGACTTCGAGGCCGCGGCCCGCATCGCCGGAAGCCGCTTCACCATTCTCCGCGGCGCGCTCGCCCGCCTGGAGCGCGCGCTCGGCCAGTTCATGCTCGACCTGCACACGGGCGAGCACGGCTACACCGAGGTCTCGCCGCCGCTCCTCGTCAACGAAGCCGCCGTGTTCGGCACGAACCAGCTCCCGAAATTCGCGGACGACCTGTTCAAGACCACGGACGGGCGCTGGCTGATCCCGACCGCCGAGGTGCCGCTGACCAACCTGGTCAACGGCCAGATCGTGCCCGTCGCCGACCTCCCGATCCGCGTCACCGCTCTGACCGACTGCTTCCGCAAGGAGGCCGGCGCCGCCGGGCGCGACACGCGCGGGATGCTGCGTCAGCACCAGTTCCGCAAGGTGGAGCTGGTCAGCATCACCGCGCCCGACGCGAGCGACGCCGAGCACGAGCGCATGACGCGCTGCGCCGAGACGGTCCTGGAGCGGCTGGAGCTGCCCTACCGCCGCGTCCTGCTCTGCGCCGGTGACACCGGGTTCGGCGCGGCCAAGACCTATGACCTGGAAGTCTGGCTGCCGGGCCAGGGCGCCTGGCGCGAGATCAGCTCGTGCAGTAATACGCGCGACTTCCAGGCCCGGCGCATGAACGCGCGCCTGCGCGGCGCGGACGGCAAGCCGGCCGGCTTCGTCCATACCCTGAACGGCTCCGGCGTCGCGGTCGGCCGGGCGCTGATCGCGGTCATGGAGAACTACCAGGACGAGGCCGGCGGCATCACGGTGCCGCCCGTTCTGCGCCCTTACATGGGCGGCCTGGAGCGGATCGGGCCGTAGCCGGCGGACTGGTCGTGCCCCCGCCCGAAGCCCCCGACTTCGTCGGCCAGCCTGCGGCACGCGATCGCGCTCTGCGCCGTGGCAGGATACGTGGATGCGTTCGGCTACTTCGACCTCGCCCACGTCTTCGCCGCGAACATGACCGGGAACACGGTCTTTCTCGGAACCGGTCTCGCCACGGGTCTCGCCTCGGGCGACTGGGACCGGGCGGCGACGAACGCGGCCACCATCGGCGTGTTCTTCCTTGGCGCCATCATCGCCAGCCTGCTGCGGCGAGCTTCGGGCCGATCCTATGTCTGTCTGTTGCTCGCGGCGGGGCTGCTGCTGCCGATTCGCCTGGTTCCGCTGACGACGAAGGGGCAGTTGTTCCTCATCGCCTACGCCATGGGAACGCAGGGGGCAAGCGTCCGGCACTTCGGATCGGCGCGGCTGCAGACCGTGGTCGTCACTGGCACCCTGCTGCACTTCGCGGACGCGGTCGCCTCAAAGGGCTGGAAGGCACTGTCGCCCGGAAGCGGCCCCGACGACGGCGGAACGGCCCTGCTGAGCCTCGGCTCCTGGGCGGCCTACGGCGCCGGGGCCGCCCTGGGGATCAGCTTTGCGCACGCGCTCGTCGTCCCGCTCGCCCCTGCTATCGGCGTCCTTCTCCTGACGGCGGCGGACCTCGCCTTCCTTCACGGAAGGCGCCGCCCGCGGCGGTGATGCGCGAGCGCCGCTCCTGGCTAGATCACGTGGTGCCACGCCTCGGGCACGAGACGGAAAGCGTTGCCGTCCCGCACGATGTGGCTGAACGCCGGAAAGTGCAGGTGTCCCCCAATCACGATCAGGCCCTCGTTCGCCGCCATGTCAAACACCCGGCGGCGGCTCGCCTCGGCCTGGGCCGGATCACTATCGAACGCGATGCAGACCTCGGGGCGCTGGAGCTGGATATCGGGGACGTGCGCGGTGTCGGCCCAGTGCAGGACTTGATCGCTGCCCTTGCCGATGCGGTAGCCGGTGTGGCCCGGCGTGTGGCCCGGCAGCGGCACGGCTTCGATGCCGGGCACTACGGTTGTGCCGCTGAAGACGCGCAGGCGGTCGCGGTAGCCGTCGGCGGCGGCCTTTGCGGCCTGGAAATACGGGCGAAAGGCCTCGGGAGCACCCGACGCCGTGGCCTCATCGAGCCAGAACTTGATCTCCCCTTCCGGCACGAACAGCTCGGCGCGGGGAAAATTGGCGCGGCCCTCGCCGTCGAGCAGGCCCCCGATGTGGTCCGGGTGCATGTGGGTGAGCACGATGGCGTCCACCGACTCCGGCTTGATGCCGGAAGCGGCGAGATTGCGCAGGAAGCGGCCCATGGTCGGTCCCATGGAGTTTCCCGCGCCCGTGTCGATGAGCACCGTTCGGCCGCCGCCCTGAACGGCGTAGGCGTTGACCGAGGATCGTGGCGAGGGCGAGTGGAAGCTCTTCTTCAGGAGCGCCTGCGCGTCCTCTTCCTTGATGTTGCTCAGGTAGTTGAGGCCGATGTCGATGTAGCCGTCGCCGATGGCCGTGACGACGAGATCGCCGACCGGACGCCGGTAGGCGGAGGGAACCTGCTCCATCGCTTATCTACTCCGCTGCTTGCTTCTCGGAGCCGATCTGGCCCGCGAGGTCCTGGATGAACTGCCAAGCGACCCGGCCCGACCGCGCGCCGCGCGTCACCGACCACTCGACCGCCCGCGCGTGCAACGCGTCGCGCCCGACCGCGAGGCCGAGCGCGTCCGCGTAGCCATCTACCATGGCCAGGAACGTTGGCTGATCACAGTTGTGAAAGCCGATCCACAGGCCGAACCGGTCGGAGAGGCTCACCTTCTCCTCCGTTGACTCGGACGGGTTAATCGCGGTGCTGCGCTCGTTCTCGATCATGTCGCGCGGCATCAAGTGACGGCGATTGCTGGTCGCGTAGAGGAGCACGTTCGCCGGGCGCCCCTCGATGCCGCCGTCGAGCACGGATTTCAGCGCCTTGTAGTCCGCGTCCTGCTTCTCGAAGCTCAGATCGTCGCAGAAGATCACGCACCGCCGCGGCTGGGGACGCAGCAGGTTCAGCAGGGCTGGGAGGGTGCGGATGTCCTCGCGGTGGATCTCGATTAGCGCGAGGCTTTCAGGCCGCTCCTGGTTCACCGCAGCGTGCACGGCCTTGACGAGGGACGACTTGCCCATGCCGCGCGCGCCCCAGAGCATGGCGTTGTTGGCGGGAAGGCCGCGCGCGAACTGCCGCGTGTTGCCGAGCAGGATGTCCCGCTGCCGCTCGATGCCCTGCAGGAGGCCGAGACCCACGCCGCTCACCTCGGGCACGGCAATGGGCCGCCCCGCCTCGGGCTGCCAGACGAACCCGTCCGCGGCCCTGAGGTCGGGCGCCGGCGGGGGCAGGCGGCGCCAGGCGGTCGAGCGCGTCGGCGATACGCGTGAGGAGGGCGGGCAGGGCGTCCATTCAGCCAGGGCAGCCTTGACGGGGGAAGCGCCGACACTATGGTCCCGGCCGTCTCTCCGCAACGGGGCCTCGGCCATGCTCATCTCGCCCGCCTACGCGCAGGCAGCCGCCGGTGGCGTAAACTTCCTCGGCGACGCCACCCAGTTCCTGCCGCTCGTCCTGATCTTCGGCGTGTTCTACTTCATGCTGATTCGCCCTCAGCAGACCCGGCAGAAGGACCTGCGCAGCGCGCAGTCCGCGCTGCGCCGAGGCGACCGGGTTGTGACCGCAGGCGGCATCCTGGGCACGGTGCAGCGCGTGAAGGAAGGCTCGAACGAGGTTGAGGTGGACATCGCGCCGAACGTCCGCGTCACCGTGCTGCGCGACACGATCACGTCCGTCCTGACGCCCACAGTCGCGAACGACGCTAAGCCGCCCGCGAAGGTAGGCTAAGCCACGCGATGGCCCTCGCGGACTACGTCGGCCGGGTTCGCGAGGACACGGACTGGGTGCGCCCCGAGTTGCTCGCCCGGCTCGCGGCGACGCTGGACATCTCCGTGCCCGAGGCGCTGCCGATCACCTGGCACTGGTGCTTATTCCAGGACTGGGTTCGGCCCGGCGAGTTAGGCCCTGATGGGCACCCGCAGCGCGGCGGATTCCTGCCCCCCGTCCACGACCTGCCGCGCCGGATGTGGGCCGGGGGTGAGGTCGAGGCGCTCGGGCTACTTCGCCCCGGCGACCACGTCACCCGTCGCAGCCGTATCGCGAGCGCCGCCGAGAAGGCCGGCGGCAGCGGGCGGCTGGTGTTCGTCGAGGTGGACCACGAGATCGCCGGCCCGGCTGGTCCGGCAATCCGCGAGCGGCAAACCCTCGTCTATCGCGGCGCCGAGGGCGCGGCGGTCCGCGATGCGCCGCCGGCACCGCCCCTGCCGCCTGGCGGCGCCGAGGCGGTCATCACGCCCGATCCGGTCCTGCTCTTCCGCTACTCTGCGTTGACCGGCAATGGCCATCGCATCCATTACGACGCGGACTACGTGCGCGATGAGGAAGGCTACCCAGGATTGATCGTGCACGGCCCCTTGCAGGCAACGTTGCTCGCAGGGCTAGCCGAGCGCGTGAATCAGGGACGCGCGGCCCAGCGCCTGCGCTTCCGTGGAGTCCGGCCCGCCTTTTCGGGGGCGATGCTCCGCGTCCAAGGCTGGGCCGAGAATGATCGCGTCGCCCTGCGCACGCTCGAACCAGCAGGCAGGGTTTGCATGGCGGCCGAAGCTTGGACTTCTTGACCGAGCCCGAGCCGCCGCGCGGAATCGCGTCGGCCGTGGCGGCCGGCGTGCGCCGAGTTGTGGCGCGCAATGCCGGGCCGATGACCTACTGGGGCACGAACACCTATCTGCTCGATCAGCCGGACGGTATCGCCGTTCTCGACCCCGGACCGGAGGATCCGGAGCACGTCGCGGACCTGCTGCGCGAGGCCGGGCAGCCGATCCGGCGCATCCTGCTGAGCCACACGCATCGTGACCATCTCGGTGCCGTCGCGGCGCTGCGTGCGGCAACGGGCGCGCCTGTTTATGCCTACGCCCGCCCAGCCGCTCCAGGCTTCATACCGGACGTAGCCTTGGACGACGGCGACGATGCGGCGGGCCTCGTCGCACTGCATACGCCGGGTCACGCAGCCGATCATCTCTGCTTCGCGGCGCCCGACGGCACCCTCTACAGTGCTGACCACGTGATGAGCTGGTCGAGCAGCGTGGTGGTCCCGCCGAGCGGCGACATGGCGGCCTATATGCGGGAACTCGAGCGCCTGCTCGCCCGCGACGACCAGCTCTATTTGCCCGGCCATGGTCCGCCGCTTGCCGACCCACGCCCCTTCGTGCGCGGTCTGCTCGTGCACCGCCGCGCACGTGAGGCCGCGATCCTGGCGGCGCTGGGCGAAGCGCCGCGGCCGGTAAAGGACTTGGTCGGCCTGCTCTACGCAGACCTCGACCCGCGGCTGCGCGCGGCGGCCGAGCGGAACGTTGTCGCGCACCTGCTGAAGCTCGCGGCGGAGGGGTCGGCAGCGCAGGAGGGGTACGACTGGCGCCGGGCATGAGCAAGCAAACCCTGAAGTGCCTGGCGCTAGTGCAGCCGCGGGTCGGCATCGGCGACATGGTGTGGCATCTGCCGCACATCCGGGCGCTGGCGCACGCATTCGGCGGGCGCGTGACCCTGGTCGCCCGGCCGCGGTCCCAAGCCGGCCAGCTGGTTGGCCCAGAGGACGGGATCAGCGACATTCTCTTGGTGGAGCGCGACCAGTGGATACCAGACGGGCGGCACCAGGGCCTGCGCGGCTTGGTGCGGCTGGTCGCAGACCTGCGCGAGCGTCGGTTCGACGCCGCCGTGCTTCTGACGCGGAGCCGGGTGCTAACCCTGGCAATGGCTGCCGCAGGTATCCCGTTCCGCTGGGGCTACGGAATCCGGGCACAACGCCTGCTGCTGAACCAGTTGCCGTATCTGCCCGAGGCGGCGCGGACGCTTCATCCCTACGATCAGGCCACAGCTTGGCTGACCGCGGCGGGCATCGCCCTGGCCGACGCGGAGCCGCGGCTGCGCGTCTCCGACGAGGCGCGGGCTGCGGCCCGTGCTCTTCTCGGCGCTGGCCGCAGCGCTCCGGTCGTGCTCGGCATAGCTAGCTCAGATGCCTGGAAGCAGTGGCCTACCCAAGCGTTCGCGGAGTTGGCCGTGCAGTTGCTCGACGCCGGATGGCCGACCCTGGTGCTGATCGGCGGGGCCGCGGAGCGCGCAGTCGCGGACGCGATCTTGGGGCATTTGGGTGCTTGTGCAGAGCGGGTGTCGCCTGCCCTCGGCTGGCCCCTTCGCGAGGTGGCTGCGCTGCTGCGCGAGGCGGCTTTCTACGTGGGTAATGACACGGCAGCGCTGAACATCGCCGCCGCGGTTGGGACGCGCGCCTACGGGCTGTTCGGCGGCACGCCGGTGCTACGCCACAGCCCGAACATCGTCGCCGTGGTGCCGCCCGAGGGTCCGGACCGCGACACGGGCATGGCGCGGATCAGCGTCGCGTCCGTCTTGCACGTGATCACGAGAGACCGCGGCGCGTTAGGACCGCCGCTGCGGGTTGGAGCAGTGCACTGAGGCAGCGAGCCTCGGGTCAGATATCCGTCATTCCTTACGCCACCGCCGCAGGCGGAACACCGGGGTAGCGGGGCGGGTACGCCGGGCATCGGGTGACAGAGCGAGCCATGCCTGAAGCGTTTGCAGCACTTCGCGCGTGACGAGGGCAAGATCGAGCGCGAGCGCCTCCTCGATGCCGAACCAGCGCAGGTCTTCAAGCTCGCCCGACCCGGCCAGCTCGCCATGCAGCCGGACAGCGTCAGCGACGAGGAAGCGCGCGTTGAAGCGCATAGAGACCTCGGGAGGTGTTACCGCCCGGCACAGATAGTCGATTCCCGAGAGATCCGGGGGCACCCCGAGCGATAGCCCCGTCTCTTCCTCGGTCTCGCGCGCGGCAGCGACGCAGAGAGCGCGAGCCAGGGTAGGCTTCGCGGCCCGGCCCAGCGCAGCCAATGTCTCCGCCGGCGGCTCGGCCGCGACCCGGGCGCGGGAGTCGCCCCGGTCCACGACACCGCCTGGAAAGACCAGGCGATTCGGCATGAAGCGGTGGCGGGCACCGCGCAGGCCCATAAGAACGCTCGATTCGTCGCGCAGCACGATGAGACTCGCGGCATGACGCGGCGTAACGGCAGGGGATCTCGGCTCAGGCATGGCCCGGTGTTGCCCGAGGCGCGTCGTCGGCACAAGCCGTCTCCAGCACCGTATTGCGGCGAGTCGCACCTTGCGGGACGAGGTTGTGTTCCCTATATGTTCGATCATCTCCCGCGCCGTGCTTCCCGCATTCGTTGCGGTCGCTGAGTTGGCGCACGTCGCAGAGCAGACCCTCAGAGAGGCAGAGCCGACCGCCATGACCGAGATGCTACGCACGCCAGAACCGGCCCCCATGCAGATGAGCACCGTGGATCTGCGCGCTTACGTGGACCACAACAGCAAGATGCGCGAGAGCGCCGACATTTCAAAGATCGCGCCCGCGCTCGTGCGCGCCCAGGGTGCTATGGAGAACCCGCCGCGCAACCGCTCCGTCCAGGTTCGCACCCAGTCAGGTTCCTACACCTTCCGCTACGCCACGCTCGACAAGATCACCGACATGACCCGCCACGCGCTCGCCGAGAACGGCCTTTGCGTGCTCCAGCCCATCGTGAGCACGAAGCGCGGCCCGGCCCTGGTTACCCGCCTGCTGCACGAGAGCGGGCAGTGGATGGAATGCGAGGTGCTGCTCCCGGCGCTGGGCAACAACCCGCAGGCGTTCGGCTCGGCGGTGACCTACATGCGTCGCTACTCTGTCTGCGCGCTGCTGAACATCTCGGCGGACGAGGATGACGACGCCAACCGTGCCGCCGGCAACCACTACGCTGACGTCGCTCCGAATACCGCGCGCGCTGCACGCCCGCGTGCGCAAGCGCAGGAGGATCGCAGCCGTGTCACCGTCCAACGCGAGGGGGCGGCGCAGCCCGCGAGCGCCGAGGACCTCGCGCGCGCGCTCATCAACCGTGCGCGGGTCGCCGAGAGCGTCGAGGACGGCCACGCCCTGCTCGATGCTTGGCAGCGCGACGTGGCGCAGGTCGAGCCGTTGCGCGGCGGCAAGCCGTGGGAGGCGCTAGAGCGCGAGCTGGGTGCCGGGCTGAAGCGCAGCCTCGGCGTTGACCCAGCGGCCGCCTTCGTCGCGGCCCTGCGCGCGGCCGATCCGCAGCAGGTCGCGGCCTTGCAGCAGCATTGGGAGGGCAAATGGTCGGACACGCTCTCGGCCATGCAGCAGGAAGCGCCTGCGACCTACGCGCTGCTGCGCCGCCACGTGGCTGCCCAGATCGCTCGCGTCCGCGCCGCCCAGCCGGGCGACAGCGCCGCACCCGCTTTCGACGCTCACCTACGCGACGAGACAGGGGAGGTCGCCTCCGACCCTATCGCCGATCCGACGGAGTTCGCCCGCGCCTACGCCGACCTCTGGCACGCAACGGACGCGGATGCTCGCCGGTCACTCGCGCGTCACAATGCGAAGGCGCTGGGCCAGGCTGCCCAGGCCGCTGAGGCGCGGGACATCCTCAATGCCCTGAGCGACGGGGACGGAGATAACGCGGAGACGACTGGCCCGACCGCCCGCGCGGGCCGCCGTTCCGGAGCGCGCGCCGCGGCCTGATGCACACGGACGTGGCGCCTGCGGGGCGGTGAGGGACGGCTACGTGCCCGAAGAGGTCTTCGTGCCGCCATCGCCCTTTCCTAAGCCTTCCTTTCGAGCTGCCTCGTCGCCGGCGCGCAGCACGTCCTGCGCGACCTGCTTGGCGGTCCCGGCCAGGTCGCCGCTCAGGGCCGCGTCAACGAAATCGCCGGCGCTCTTCCCGCTGGTCAGCCCACGCTCGCTCGCGCTGCGCTGGCCGGCTTCGAGGACCGATTGCGCGACCCGGCCGCCCCGGTCCACCGCCTCCTGCGCGAGGTCGCGCGCCGTCTCGCGGGTCTGGCCCGCGATCCCGCCGAGGGCAGCCTCTTCCTGCTCCGACTGCGGCACCAGCGCGCCGAGCAGGGCACCCGCGGCCAGGCCGAGCGCGCCGAGCAGCACCGGGCTGTCGGAGAGCGTCGAGAGCAGGTTGCCGCCCATCTGCCGGGCTGCCTGGCTGCCCTGCGCCAACTGGTCGCCAGCGCGCTGGCCGGCATCCTGGGCGGCGCCGGTCAGATGGCCGGCGGCGCTTCCCACCTGGTCGCGCAAGTCGTGCACGCCCTGAGTCGCTGTCTGCGCGGCGGTGGACAAGGCATCCTGAATGCGCTTGCCGAACGCCTCGGCGGTCTCCTGGGCTTGCCGAGTCAGGCCGATAGCCTGGCCGCGGGCTTCATTGAGGCGCGCGCTGTAGAGGTGTTCCGCCTCGTCCTGCTGGCGCGTCACGCCCAGCTCGGCATCGCGGACGCGCGCCGTCATCGCGTCGGACGTCGTCGGGACGGTATCGCTGCCGCCGAACACGCGCACCCTGCCGGTGCCGAGCGGCACGACCGGGCCGTTGGTTGACTCGCGTTCTGGATGCGGGTTGGCGGCCATCAGCCACGCCAGGCCGATGCCGGTCAGCGCCGCGGGCAGCGGGTTCGCCTTGACGCTGTCCAGCAGGTTGCGGCCGAAATCGGCGCCCTCGCTGCCGCGGAAGTAACTCATCAGGTCGTCTAGGACCTGGCCGGGGGAGAGCCGGTCCTGCAGCTCGCTCAGCCGGTTGTCCAGCCGAGCCCGCGTCTGGTCGAGGTCGCGCTCGATGCGGTCCGGATCGGACGTGTTCTCGGACATCAGGTGTGCTCCTTCACGATGCGCGCGTCTTTCTGCAGGCTGGCTGCGGTCCGGTCTGGAGTCAGCGTCCGCAAGGACAGCATGGCGAGGCCGGACCGGGCGAAGATGGCGCCGATGACGATGATCACGACGCCGATGATGAGCGACGCGGCCCAAGTCGGCAGGACGAGCGCGAGCGCCGCCGCTGCCCCCTGCAGGACGACCACCAGCCCGGCGAAGGCCACCAGCGCGCCGCCGAGCAGCCAGATCGCCGCCATGATGACGCGGTCGAGCTTCTGGTCCATCTCCGCGCGCGCGAGCGAGATCTCGCCGCGTACGAGGTCCTGGACGTCGGTTGCGAGACCGCCGACGATCTCGCCGAGGCTGTGCTGCGGACCTTCTTGCCTACTCCCGCTCATGGGACGCCTCCAGGAGTCTTCCCCGGGGACAGGTCCGGCGCGTGAGGCAGGTCCGCGCTCGACGCGCCGGAGGCAACCACCCGGCCGACCCGCGCCAGGGCGAAGCCGGCAGCCAGCGAGGCGCCGACGAACAGCGCCGGCTGGCGCCGGGCGAGATCCTCGAGGTTGCTCATCAGGCTGCGAAGGTCATTGGTGCGCAGCGTATTTGCTAGGGTCGAAAGCTCATCTGCGCCGCGCTCGACGAGGCCAGCGATCCAGTCCTGATGCCCCTCCAACTGCTCGCCAGAGCGATGCACCGCCTGGGCCATGTCATCCAGCCGCCCGGCCAAGCCCTCCTTCTGAGCCTGAGCCGCGGAGGCCGCACGATTCCCCACTTCTTCGACGAGAGTGCCGCCGCGGGCCTGGGCTTCCTGCGCCACATCCCGTGCCTGGCTGGCAGCCTGCGCACCCGCCCGCTGAACTTGCTCTCCCGCCTGTCCCAGGGCTTGGCGAGCTGATTGGGCGCTGGATGCAGCCGCTCGCGACAGTGGGATTTGTCCCGGATTTCTCGCTCACGTTAACCCCCAATTCACATTGTTCTCGTCCCGCCAACGTCACTTGTGCCCGGCGGTTGCCGTCGAGGACGGAAATGTGGCAGCGACACCAGGGCGCCAGGCGCGGCCGTGCGCCCAGGCCTTGACGCCCGCCCCGCCGCTTCTCATGTGACGGTAATCAGGACCAACTAAGTCCGGTTGCCGCGGGAGCCATGATCAGGATCAGCAAACTTGCCGATTACTCGGTCGTCGTTCTCGTGCGCCTCGGGGCAGGCGGGATCGAGACCGCGCCCGGCATTGCGCAGGGGACGGGCGTACCGGAGCCGACCGTCGCGAAGGTGCTCAAGGCGCTTGCCGGTGCCGGGCTGGTCGCGAGCCAGCGCGGCGCACATGGCGGCTACCGGCTTGCACGGCCGCTCGATCTTATCTCGGTCGCGGAGGTAATCGCGGCCATCGAGGGGCCGATCGCGCTCACGGCCTGCGTCGAGCACTCGCCCAGCGCGTGCGAGGCGGAGTGCTGCTGCCCGGTGCGCGGCCGGTGGGACCCGGTGAACGCTGCCGTGCGCGAGGCGTTGGAGAGTGTGACTCTTGCCCAGCTCGCGGCGCATCCGGCCCGTCCGTCGCGGCAAGCGTCGATGCTCGCGCAGATCGCCAACTAGCGGGCTCGCGATGGTTTCGAAAGCAAGTTCGCCGTCCTGCCTTGGATGGCCGCGGCCAGCATCATGCCGGTCGTGCCTCCGCAGCGCCGTCTCGTTCTCGCCCATTAACGCGAAGGTCTGATCATGCCCGCCGTCGCCGAGACACTCGACACCGTTCAGGCCACCACGGGTGGGGCCTACAAGTGGGGCTTCGAGACCCCGATCGAGATGGAGGTCGCACCCGCCGGGCTGTCCGAGGAGACGATCCGGTTGATCTCCGCCCGCAAGCGCGAGCCCGACTGGCTGCTTGAGTGGCGCCTCAAGTCGTTTGCCGCCTGGCAGGCGATGAAGGAGCCGCACTGGGCGCGTCTCGGCTACCCGAAGATCGACTACCAGGCCATCCACTACTACGCCGCACCCAAGCGCCCGGCGCCCAAGTCGCTCGACGATGTAGACCCCGAGCTGCTGGCCACCTACGAGAAGCTCGGCATCCCGCTCAAGGAGCGTGCGATCCTCGCCGGCGTCGAGGGCGCGGGCGAGTCGCCGTCCGTCGCCGTGGATGCGGTGTTCGACAGTGTCTCGGTCGCGACCACGTTCCGTGAGACGCTGGCCAAGGCGGGAGTGATCTTCTGCCCGATCTCGGAGGCTGTGCGCGAGCATCCCGAGTTGGTGCGCAAGTATCTCGGCAGCGTGGTGCCGGCGGCTGACAACTACTTCAGCGCGCTCAACTCCGCCGTGTTCACGGACGGCAGCTTCGTGTTCATTCCCGAGGGCGTGCGCTGCCCGATGGAGCTGAGCACCTATTTCCGCATCAATGCCCGCAACACCGGGCAGTTCGAGCGCACGCTCATCATCGCCGAGAAGGGCAGCTACGTCAGCTATCTCGAAGGCTGCACGGCGCCGGCCCGCGACGAGAACCAGCTCCACGCCGCCGTCGTCGAGCTGGTCGCCTTCGACGACGCGCAGATCAAGTACAGCACCGTGCAGAACTGGTATCCGGGCGACAGCGAGGGCCGCGGCGGGATCTACAACTTCGTGACGAAGCGCGGCGCCTGCCGCGGGGCCCGCAGCAAGATCTCCTGGACGCAGGTCGAGACCGGCAGCGCGATCACCTGGAAGTATCCATCCTGCATCCTGCAGGGCGAGGACTTCGGTGGGCGAGTTCTACTCGGTCGCGCTGACCAACAACCGCCAGCAGGCGGACACGGGCACCAAGATGATCCACATCGGCCCGCGCACCCGCAGCACCATCGTGAGCAAGGGTATATCCGCCGGGCGGTCCGACAACACGTACCGCGGCCTGGTCAAGATGATGCCGAAGGCGGCCGGCGCCCGGAACCACACGCAGTGCGACAGCCTACTGATCGGGAACCACTGCGGCGCGCACACCACGCCGTATATCGAGAGCCGCAACCCGACCGCGCGGGTCGAGCATGAGGCGACAACGAGCCGCATCGCCGAGGACCAACTCTTCTACTGCCGCTCGCGCGGCCTGTCGGAAGAGGATGCGGTCGGCATGATCGTCAACGGTTTCTGCAAGGACGTTCTGAAGGAGCTGCCGATGGAGTTCGCCGTCGAGGCGCAGAAACTGCTCGCCGTGTCGCTGGAAGGGTCGGTTGGCTGATGCTCCAGATCGAGAACCTGTCGGCCGAGGTCGAAGGCAAGTCCATTCTGCGCGGCGTCACGCTCGCGGTGCCCGCTGGCGAGATTCACGCTGTCATGGGACCGAACGGCGCGGGCAAGAGTACGCTTGGCTACGTGCTCGCTGGGCGGGAAGGCTACGAGGTCACGGGCGGCTCGGCCAGCTTCGAGGGGCATGACCTGCTCGCCATGGAGCCGGAGGAGCGGGCAGCGGTCGGGCTGTTCCTGGCGTTCCAGGCGCCCATCGAGCTGCCCGGCGTCAACCAGGCTGCGTTCCTCCGCGCTTGCGTCAACGCGCAGCGCCGGGCACGCGGCGAGGCGGAGCTGGACGCGCCTTCCTTCTTCAAGCGCGCCCGCGCCGAGGCCAAGCGGCTGCACATGGCCGACGACGTGCTCAAGCGCAACGTGAACGTCGGCTTCTCCGGCGGCGAGCGGAAGCGCAACGAGATACTGCAGATGGCGCTGCTGCGCCCCCGCTTCGCCGTGCTCGACGAGACCGACAGCGGGCTGGACATCGACGCGCTCCGGATCGTCGCTGACGGGGTGAACGCGCTGCGCGCGCCGGACTTTTCCGCGCTGGTCATCACGCATCACCAGCGCCTGCTCGACCATCTCGTGCCGGATCGCGTCCACGTGCTTGCCCAGGGGCGCATCGTGCGCTCGGGCGGGCCCGAGCTGGCGCGGCAGCTCGAAGCCGAGGGCTACGCGAACCTGGTCGCGGAGGCTGCATGAACGAGGCTGCGCCGCGCGGGGCGGAGGCGTTCCTTCATCGCTACGAAGGGCTGCGCGAACGTCTGCCGGGCGACACGGCACTGCGCGCTCGTGCAGCGGCAGCCTTCCGTGCACGGGGTCTGCCGGGTCGTGAGGAAGCTTTTAAATACACGAGCTTGCGCCCTATCGCGGAGACACCTTGGCAGGAGCCGCTCGTCGCCCTGACCGAATACAGCGACGGCGAGGCAGCGCTGCCCGGCCCGGCGCTCGTGTTCCAGGATGGCCGCTTCCAGTACGGCCTCTCGCGCCTGCCCACGCGGTTCGAGGCCCGCACGTTCCGGGACGACCCGGACCTGGCCGCGCCAGCGGACGGGGACGCCGTCGCGGCGCTGAATGCCATGCTCGCCGAGGACGGGGCCGTGCTCGATGTGCCCGCCGGCGTGGACGGGGGCGTGCTGCTTATCGAGAGCCGGGGCAGCGCCACGGGCCGGCCGTCCTCGTTCCATCCCCGTCATCGCGTGCGGCTCGGGGCGGGTGCGGCGCTCGCGCTCATCGAGGTCGCGGGCGGCGAGGGCAGCTACCTCCATGCGCCGCTCTTCGAGGTGGAACTTGAGGACGGCGCCACCCTACGGCATGTGCGCGTGCAGCGGGAAGCGCCAGGGGCCTTCCATCTCGCCCGCATCCAGGCGCTTCTCGGCACCGGTGCGACGTACGATGCTTTCACGCTCGGCCTCGGCGCCCGGCTCGCGCGGACCGAGCTTCGCGCCCGGCTCGCGGGCGAGGGCGCGACCGTTCACCTCAACGCGGCCCAGCTCCTGGGCGGCACCCAGCACGGCGACATTGCGACTGTCGTGCGGCACGATGCGCCGGGATGCGCTTCGCGGCAGACGGTCAAGAACGTTCTGGCCGGACACGCGCGCGGCGTGTTCGCTGGGTGTATCGAGGTCGCCCGCCCGGCGCAGAAGACGGACGGCTACCAGATGAGCCAGGCGCTCCTGCTGTCTGCGGACGCCGAGGTGGACGTGAAGCCGGAGCTGGAAATCTACGCCGACGACGTGAAGTGCAGCCACGGCGCCACGGTGGGCGCGCTCGACGCAGATGCGCTGTTCTACTTGCGCACGCGCGGCCTGCCCGAGGATGAGGCTCGGGGCATCCTGGTTCGCGCGTTCCTCGCGGACGCGCTCGATCGGGTCGAGGTCGAGACGGCGCGGCCCTTGCTGGATGCCGCGGTGGACCAGGCTTGGGAGACGCTGCAATGAACGTCGCCATGCGGCCGGATCTCGACATCGAGCGCGTGCGCGCCGAGTTCCCGATCCTGGGCCAGACGATCCGCGGCAAGCCGTTCGTGTTCCTCGACAGCGCCGCGAGCGCGCAGAAGCCGCGCCCCGTGATCGAGGCCATGACCACCGCCATGGAGATGCAATACGCGAACGTCCACCGTGGCCTGCACTGGATGAGCGAGCGCACGACGGACGCCTACGAGGGCGTTCGCGACAAGATCGCCCGGCTCATCGGCGCTTCGTCGCGCGAGGAGATCGTGTTCACGTCCAACTCCACGGCCGCGATCAACCTGGTCGCCCACTCCTACGGGCGCGGCGTGATGCGCGCCGGGCAGGCGGTCGTCATCTCCGAGATGGAGCACCACGCGAACCTTGTGCCGTGGCAGATGCTCCGCGACGACAAGGGCATCGAGCTGCGAATCTGCCCGATCTCCGATGCGGGCGAGCTGGACCTCGCTGCCCTGGAGCGGCTGCTCGCGGATGGCAAGGTGGGCCTCGTCGCCGTCACGCACATGAGCAACGTGCTGGGGACGGTGACGCCGGGCGAGCGGATCGCGCAGCTGGCGCACGCGCACGGCGCGCTGCTGCTGCTGGACGGCAGCCAGGCCGTCGTGCATCGCCCGGTGGACGTGCAGGCGCTCGGCTGCGACTTCTACGTGTTCACGGGCCACAAGCTCTACGGTCCCACGGGGATCGGTGTGCTCTGGGCGCGGCGGGAGATCCTGGAGCGTATGCCGCCGTTCATGGGCGGCGGCGACATGATCTCGACGGTGACCTTTGAGCGCAGCACCTGGGCCGAGGTCCCGCACAAGTTCGAGGCCGGCACGCCGCCGATCCTGGAGGCGATCGGCCTCGGCGCTGCCGTGGACTGGGTGCAGTCGCTCGGCCTGGATCGGATCGCGGCGCATGAGGCGGCGCTCACCGATCACGCGCTGCGGCGGCTGGCAGACGTGCCCGGCGTGCGCGTGCTAGGACAGGCTCAGGACCGGGGCAGCGTGTTCAGCTTTACCATGGACGGCGCCCACGCCCATGACGTGGCGACGCTGCTCGACCGGCAGGGCATTGCCGTGCGTGCGGGCAATCACTGCGCGGAGCCGTTGATGCATCGCCTCGGCGTGGACAGCACAGTGCGGGCGTCCTGCGGCGTCTATACGACCGAGGCCGAGCTGGACGCGCTCGCGGAGGGTTTGGAAGCACGGTGCGGAGGTTCCTCGCCTGATGCTGGACGACGTACGCGACCTCTACAGCGACGCGATCCTCGCCCACGCCCGGCGTCCGGCGCATCGCGGCCGCCCCAAGGGTGCGACCGGCGAGGCGCGGGGCAGCAACCCGATGTGCGGGGACCGCGTGGACGTGTTCGTGCGGACGGATGGGGGCCGGGTTGCCGCGTCCGGGTTCGAGGCGCGGTCCTGCGACGTGTGCGCGGCGAGTTCCGACCTGATGTGCGATGCCGTCGCGGGCCTTGACCTCGACGCGGTGCGCGGCCTCGCGCACGATGTCGGCGAGATGGCGCGGACGGGTGACGGGGCTGCTTGCCCTGAGGCCTTGCAGCCGCTGTCGGCGGTGCACGAGTATCCGTCGCGGCTGCGGTGCGTGACGCTGCCGTGGTCGGCGCTGGTGGAAGCGATGGAGAAGAGCGATGGCTGACGGCGCCGTGGGAACCTGGACGCCGGAGGGCGAGGTGCCGCCGAAGGTAGCGGAGGACGCCGTCGTCGAGGCGTGCGCGACGGTGTATGATCCTGAAATCCCGGTGAACATCTACGAGCTTGGGCTGATCTACGCCATCGAGATCGCGGAGGATGGGGTCGTCCGCGTCGAGATGACGCTCACGGCGCCGGGCTGCCCGAGCGCGCAGGAGTTGCCCGAGGAAGTGCGCCAGGCGGTCCTCGCCGTGCCAGGCGTCAAGGATTGCGAGGTCGCGACCGTGTGGGACCCGCCCTGGGACCCGTCCCGCATGACCGACGACGCGCGCCTCGCGTTGAATATGTATTGAGGAGGACGGTGATGGGTGAGACTGCGACCGCAGCCAGGCCGCGCCGGGCGCTTCCGCCGCTGATGCAGTTGACGGAGCGCGCCGCCGAACGGCTGCGCCAGCTGTACGCGAAGGGACATGAGGGCAAGCTGCTGCGCATCGGCGTGAGGACCAAGGGCTGCTCGGGAATGAGCTACGACATGACCTGGGTGGACGAGCCCGGCCCGGGCGACGAGCGCGTGGATGACCAGGGCGTGACCGTGCTGGTGGACCGCAAGGCCAGCCTGTTCCTGATCGGCACGATGATGGACTACGAGACCAAGGCACTGGAGTCCGGGTTCACCTTCACGAACCCGAACGAAAAGGGTCGCTGCGGCTGCGGGGAGAGCTTCCACATCTGAGGGGGGACCGGGCGCGGGGTAGGGACGTGCCTGCCGCGCCACGGCCTAGGTGTGGACCATATTGCAGTGCGTCTCCTCCAACGGCCGAAGCGCCTCGCTTGCCGGCGTGGTGACGAGGAGCTTGTATAGATCCCACGGTCCCTTGCTCTCCGCCGGCGTCTTCACCTGGAACAGGTAGGCGGGGAACATGCCGCGCCCGTCTGCCCGGATCGAGCCTTTGCCGAACGCATCGTCATCCGTCGGCATCGCCTTCATGCGCGCGACGGAAGCGGCGCCGCTCCGCTTCGCCTCCGCCGGCCCCATGTCGGCGACCGTCTTCAGGTAATGCAGCGTGATCGCATAGGCGCTGGCGTGAGCCTGGTTCGGGTAGTTGCTCGGAGTCATGGGCAGAATGCGCTTCGTGAAGGCGCGCGTGCGCTCGTTCAGGTCCCAGTAGAACGTCTCGGTCAGGGTCAGCCCGGCGGCGATATCTATGCCGAGCGCGTGCACGTCGCTGATGAACATCAGCAGCGGCGCGATCCTCATGCCGCTCTGCTGCAAGCCGAACTCGTGCGCCTGCTTGATGCAGTTGACCGTATCGAGACCCGCATTCGCCAGGCCGAGCACGGTCGCCTTGCTGGCCATGGCTTGGGTCAGGAGGCCGGAGAAGTCGGTCGTGTCCGGGAAGGGATAGCGCGCACGGCCCAGCACACGTCCACCGGCCTTGGTGACGAGGTTCGCCGTCTGCTCCTCCAGGATATGGCCGAACGCGTAGTCGGCGGTGATGAAGAACCAGTCCTTGCCGCCTGCCCGGACCATGGCGCCGCCTGACGATTTAGACAGCTCGTAGGTGTCGAAGCTCCAGACGATAGTGTTCGGGCTGCACTGCTCGCCCGTCAGCGCCGTCGTCGTGGCGCTCGCGTTGAGCATGATCTTGTCCTTCTGCCGCGCCACCTGGGCGACCGCGAGCGCCACGGAGGAGGTCGGCACGTCAACGATCGCATCCACGCCGCCCTGGTCGAACCACTCCCGCGCGATCGTGGCGCCGATATCCGGCTTGTTCTGGTGATCGGCGCTGATCACCTCGACGTCGAAGCCTCTCGTGGAGCCGCCGAAATCCTGCACGGCTTGCCGCACGCAGACCACGGAGGTCGGCCCGGTCACGTCGCGGTAGGTGCCGGACTGGTCATTGAGCACGCCGAGCCGGATCTTCGGGGTCTGGGCGCGTGCCCGTGGCGTCGGCAATGCCGCGACCGCTGCGGCTCCCAGCAGTCCGCGTCTTGAAACCTCCATGGATGGCCTCCCGTGTTGCAGTTCTTCTTCGGCAACCTCGCAGGATTATGCTCTGATCCGCAAACTCGGCCCGCGTGACCGCCGCCTTGTGGCCCAGCCGAGGATACGCTAATGCCCCCGCCCTGACGCAAGCGGACCGGCGGGCGTGGTGGAACTGGCAGACACGCCAGATTTAGGTTCTGGTGGCGCAAGCCGTGGGGGTTCAAGTCCCTCCGCCCGCACCAGCCACCCGGCGGCTGCCGAAAGGAACAAGGGAACACCCGGCACCATGCAGGTCACCGAGACGCTGAACGAGGGGCTGAAGCGCGGCTTCACCGTCATCTTGCCCGCCGACCAGATCGAAGGCAAGCGCGCGGAGAGGCTCGCCCAGCTCGGCCGCACGCTGCGCCTGCCGGGCTTTCGCCCCGGCAAGGTGCCTGCCCAGGTCGTGCGCCAGCGCTACGGCTCGGCGGTGACTCAGGAAGTCGTCGAGGAGAGCGTCGAGGGCGCGACGCGCGAGCTGCTGAGCGAGCGCGGCCTGCGTGCCGCCGGGCAGCCGCGCGTGGACATGGGCCAGGTTGAGGAGCAGAAAGACCTGGAGTTCAAGGTCGAGGTCGAGCTGCTGCCCGACATCCAGCTCCCGGACTTTTCCCAGCTCCACCTCACACGGCTGAAGGCGACGGCGTCCGACGAGGCCGTGGATCGGGCGCTCGCGGAGATCGCCGGACGAGCGGGAACGCTCGTTGCCGTCGAGGAGGATCGCGGCGCTGAAGAGGGGGACACGCTGGTCGTGGACTTCGTGGGACGGGTCGGCGACGAGGCGTTCCAGGGCGGGACCGGCACGGATATGCCGGTGCCGCTGGGTGGGCAGGGGTTCATTCCCGGCTTCGGCGACGGCATGATCGGGATGCGCGCCGGCGAGACGCGCACGATCCCGGTTCGCTTCCCCGACGAGTATCACGCCAAGGAACTGGCGGGCAAAGACGCAACCTTCGAGGTCACGGCGAAGAGCCTGCAGCGCCAGCAGCCGGCCGAGATCGACGACGAGTTCGCCAAGCGCCTCGGTCTGGACGACGCGGGCAAGCTGCGGGACGCGGTGCGCGAGCGCATCCAGCGGGAGTATGACCAGGTGTCGCGTCTGCGCCTCAAGCGCGACCTGCTGGACAAGCTCGCGGAGCAGGCGAGCTTCCCGATTCCTGAGAGCCTGGCGAACGGCGAGTTCGACGCCATTTGGCGCCGCGTCGAGGCGGACCGTAAGAGCGGCGAGAGCGACGCCGAGGACGCCGGCAAGGACGAGGACACGCTCAAGCAGGAGTATCGTGCGATCGCCGACCGGCGCGTGCGGCTGGGGCTCCTGCTCTCCGACGTCGGGCGCCAGAACGGGATCCAGGTCGGCGCCGACGAGATGCAGCGCGCGATGCGGGCCGAGGCCGGCCGCTATGCAGGCCAGGAGAGCCAGGTTCTGGAGTTCTTCCGCAAGAACCCCCAGGCCGCGGACGCCCTGCGCGGGCCGATCTTCGAGGAGAAGGCGGTTGACTACATCCTGGAGCTCGCCCAGGTCGAGGACCGGGATGTGCCTCCGGAGGAGCTGTCCGCCGAACCCGCTGCGCCGCCGGAAGCGGCCTGACTTGGCGTAAGGCGGCATCGGGGCCACATAGGTACGGCGTCGCCTGCCCATCCGGGGGGCGGCCAGCAGAGGAAGCTTGGGAATGAGGGACCGCGATCCCGTCGAGATCTATCAGCAGGCGCTCGTGCCCATGGTCGTGGAGCAGACCTCCAGGGGCGAGCGGGCGTTCGATATCTACTCGCGCCTGCTCAAGGAGCGCATCATCTTCCTGACCGGGCCGGTCTTTGACCAGGTGAGCGCGCTGATCTGCGCGCAGCTCCTGTTCCTTGAGAGCGACAACCCGAGCAAGGATATCGCGTTCTACATTAACAGCCCGGGCGGGGTCGTCTCCGCCGGTCTCGCGATCTATGACACGATGCAATATATACGCAGTCCCGTCAGCACGCTGTGCATCGGACAAGCGGCGAGCATGGGCAGCCTGCTGCTGTGCTCGGGCGCCAAGGGAAAGCGGTTTGCGACGCCGAATTCCCGGATCATGGTGCACCAGCCGAGCGGCGGAGCGCAGGGCCAGGCGGCCGACATCGAGATCCAGGCGCGCGAGATCCTGACCCTGCGCAAGCGTCTGAACGAGATTTACGTGCGGCACACTGGCCAGACACTCGAGGCGATCGAGGGCAAGCTGGAGCGCGACTCCTACATGAGCGCCGAGGAAGCGCGGGAGTTCGGCTTGTTGGACGAGGTCGTCGAGAACCGCCCGTCAGTGCCGGGCGACGGCAAGAGTTGAAGGGGCGTTGATGGCCACCGCGCTGATCCGGCGCGGCAGCTGACTACGTAGTTTCAGCGCAGTCCTGCGTGCACGTAGCATCAGCGGTCTGTGAGGCTTAGGGCGGCTCTTGGCTTTCTGGACAGGGTTGCTGCAAGGTCTTGGCAACTCTGTAGGGTTAGCCTTGTCCCGGTGCGTGGGCGCCGGTTAAAGTCCATCGCGGTTGCCCCCGGGAGTCCGGGGCAGGAGTTGGCATGAGCAAGTCCAGCGACAGCAAGAACACTCTCTATTGCTCATTCTGCGGCAAGTCGCAGCATGAGGTCCGCAAGCTCATCGCGGGACCGACCGTGTTCATCTGCGATGAGTGCGTCGAACTCTGCATGGACATCATCCGCGAGGAGCACAAGACGCACCTCGTGAAGTCCCGTGACGGGGTTCCGACGCCGCGCGAGATCTGCAAGGTCCTGGACGACTACGTCATCGGCCAGACCTACGCCAAGCGCGTGCTGTCGGTCGCCGTGCACAATCACTATAAGCGGCTTGCCCACGGCGCCAAGAACAACGACGTCGAGATCGCGAAGAGCAACATCCTCCTCGTCGGCCCGACCGGCTCGGGCAAGACGCTGCTCGCCCAGACTCTCGCCCGCATCCTCGACGTGCCGTTCACCATGGCGGACGCGACGACGCTCACCGAGGCCGGCTACGTCGGCGAGGACGTGGAGAATATCATCCTGAAGCTGCTGCAGTCCGCCGACTACAATGTGGAGCGCGCGCAGCGAGGGATCGTCTATATAGACGAGGTCGATAAGATCAGCCGCAAGTCGGACAATCCCTCGATCACCCGCGATGTCAGCGGGGAGGGTGTCCAACAGGCGCTGCTCAAGATCATGGAAGGCACAGTGGCTTCGGTGCCACCCCAGGGCGGGCGCAAGCATCCCCAGCAGGAATTCCTGCAGGTTGATACAACCAACATCTTGTTCATCTGCGGCGGCGCGTTCTCCGGTTTGGAGAAGATCATCGGTGCCCGAGGCAAAGGCTCGGGAATTGGGTTCGGCGCGGAGGTGCGGGCGCCCGACGAGCGGCGCACAGGCGCTATCCTGCGCGAGGTGGAGCCCGAGGACATGCTGAAGTTCGGGCTAATCCCTGAATTCATTGGCCGGCTTCCCGTGGTTGCGACGCTCGAGGATCTCGATGAGCAGGCGCTTGTCGAGATCCTGACCAAGCCCAAGAACGCGCTCATCAAGCAGTACGCGCGCCTGTTCGAGATGGAGGGTGTCAAGCTCACCTTCACGGAGGACGCGCTGCGCTCGGTGGCGGTTCGCGCCATCGCCCGCAAGACCGGCGCGCGCGGGCTGCGCAGCATCATGGAAGCGATCCTGCTCTCCACCATGTTCGAGCTCCCCGGCCTGGATGGAGTTGAGGAGGTTGTCATCAACCGCGAGGTCGCCGAGGGGCGGGCCAATCCGCTCTTCACGTATGGCAAGGAGCGCGCAGAGGGTGGCGCCTGACTAAGCCGCCTCGGGGGAGCCTTGCTGCGCTGCCACACTGTGCCGATATTGCGGTGTGGTGACTGCGAATTCACCCTTTGTTGCCTCCGGACGTGCCATTCTGGGCGTCCCGCGGCCCTGACTGTCCGATAGGAGGTCTCATGAGCAATTCAGACCGGCCAGAAGGGCCCGGCGCATCGTCGCCGGGCGAGCTTCTCGCGGTGCTGCCCCTGCGGGACATCGTCGTGTTCCCGCACATGATCGTGCCGCTGTTCGTGGGACGCGAGAAGAGCGTGCGCGCTCTTGAGGCCGTGATGAAGGACGACAAGCAAATCCTGCTCGTCGCCCAAAAGAACGCTGCGCAGGACGATCCTGCGGCCGACGACATCTTCCGCGTCGGCACTGTCTCGACGATCCTGCAGCTCCTCAAGCTTCCGGACGGGACCGTGAAGGTCCTGGTCGAAGGCAACCGGCGGGCGCGCATCGCCGCGTTCGGCGAGACGGAGCGGTATTTCGAGGCCGAGATCGAGCCGATGCCCGATCAGGATGTCGATCCGAAGGACCTGGACGCGCTCGGCCGCACGGTGGTCGGCCAGTTTGAGCAATACATCAAGCTCAACAAGAAGATCGCGCCCGAGGTTCTGGTTTCGCTGAACCAGATCGAGGATCCGGCGAAGCTTGCCGACACGATCGCGAGCCATCTCACGCTCAAGGTCCCGGAGAAGCAGGAGCTGCTGGAGATCCCGCGCGTCGGCGACCGGCTTGAGCGCGTGTTCGCTCACATGGAGAGCGAGATCGGCGTCCTGCAGGTCGAGAAGCGCATCCGCAGCCGCGTCAAGAGGCAGATGGAGAAGACGCAGCGCGAGTATTACCTGAACGAGCAGCTCAAGGCGATTCAGAAGGAGCTGGGCGAGGGCGAGGACGGCAAGGACGAATTTGCCGAGCTCGAGGAGCGCATCAAGAAGACGAAGCTTTCTAAGGAGGCTCGCGACAAGGCTATGTCGGAGCTGAAGAAGCTGCGCACCATGAGCCCGATGAGCGCCGAAGCCACGGTCGTACGCAATTACCTCGACTGGCTGCTCGGCATTCCCTGGAAGAAGCGCAGCAAGATCTCGAACGACGTCGTAAAGGCCGAGGAGGTTCTCGACGCCGACCACTACGGGCTGGAGAAGGTCAAGGAGCGCATCCTCGAGTATCTCGCCGTGCAGAGCCGCAGCCCCAAGATCAAGGGGCCGATCCTCTGCCTCGTCGGTCCGCCCGGCGTCGGCAAGACCTCGCTCGGCAAGAGCATTGCGAAGGCGACGGGCCGCAACTTCGTCCGCATGTCGCTCGGCGGCGTTCGCGACGAGGCGGAAATCCGCGGCCACCGCCGGACCTACATTGGCTCTATGCCCGGCAAGGTGGTCCAGGGCATGAAGAAGGCGAAGACGAGCAACCCCTTGTTCCTGCTCGACGAAATCGACAAGCTCGGAGCGGACTGGCGCGGGGACCCGTCCTCGGCGCTGCTGGAGGTGCTCGACCCAGAGCAGAACTCGACCTTTGCCGACCACTACCTGGAGGTGGACTACGATCTGTCGGACGTGATGTTCATCACGACGGCGAACACCATGAGGATGCCGCAGCCGCTCCTCGACCGCATGGAGATCATTCGCATCCCCGGCTACACCGAGGACGAGAAGGTCGAGATCGCCAAGCGCCACCTCGTGGGCAAGCAGGCGGAGGCGAACGGACTCAAGACCGGCGAGTGGTCCCTCTCGGACGACGCGATCCGCGACATCGTGCGCTACTACACGCGGGAGGCTGGGGTCCGCAGCCTGGAGCGGGAGATCGCCAACGTTGCGCGCAAGGCGGTGAAGGAGATCGTCACCAAGAAGTCCAAGCGCGTGGCGATCACCCGCAAGAACCTGGAGAAGTACGCGGGCGTGCGCCGCTTCCGCTTCGGTGAGACCGAGGCGGAGGACATGGTGGGCGTCGTGACCGGGCTTGCCTGGACGGAGGTCGGCGGCGAGATCCTCTCCATCGAGAGCGTGCTGCTGCCGGGCAGGGGCCGGGTCAAGCACACCGGCAAGCTCGGGGACGTGATGCAGGAATCGGTCTCGGCCGCGCTCTCCTATATCCGTAGCCGGGCCGTGCAGTACGGCATCAAGCCGACCGTTTTCGAGAAGCGGGACATCCACGTCCACGTCCCCGAGGGCGCGACCCCGAAGGACGGTCCGAGCGCAGGTGTCGCGATGGCGACGAGCATGGTCAGCGTGCTCACGGGCATTCCCGTTCGCCGTGACATCGCCATGACGGGCGAGATCACGCTGCGCGGGCGGGTGCTGCCCATCGGCGGACTGAAGGAGAAGCTGCTCGCGGCTCTGCGTGCCGGGGTCACGACGGTCTTCATCCCCAAGGAGAACGAGAAGGATCTCGCCGAGATCACCGAGTCGGTGAAGAAGCACCTGCGGATCATCCCGATCTCGCAGGTGGACGAGGTTATCGGGCAAGCGCTGGTGCGCAAGCCTGAGCCGATCGAGTGGGAGGAGCCTCCCGAGCCTGTGGCATCCGTGCCCGAGCCGGCGGGGGCGCCGCTCACGCACTAGGACGGGAACGGGGCTGGTCCTTGCGGGCCGGCCCCGTCCTTCGAGGCGGTTAGCTCAGCGGTAGAGCGTCTCCTTTACACGGAGAGGGCCGGCGGTTCGAATCCGTCACCGCCTACCATCCCCTGGTGCAGTGCTCCGGGGCTGGTGCGTCAGTGCGACGTCCAGCCCTTGTAGTCCTTAACGTTCTCGCGAGTGATGAGCTGAGGCGCGAGCAGCACCGTCGTCTGAGCGGGCTTCTTCCCGTCCACCACCTCGTTGCCCAGCTCGACCGCCTTCTCCGCCATCGTGAAGGGGTCCTGCGAGGACGACGAGATGATGAGGCTGCCAGGCTGCTTCAGCGACGCCTCGATGTCCGGAGAGCCGTCCACGGAGGCGATCTTCAGCTCGGTGCGGTGAAGCTGCTTGGCGGCGAGGTCGCAGCCGATCGCGCTCGGGTCGTTGATGGCGAACACGCCGTCAATGTGCGGGTAGCGCGTCAGCAGCCCCTGCATGACCTGCAATCCGCCGTCGCGCGATCCCTTGGCGTCCAGGTTATCGGACAGGATCTTGATGCCCGGATTCTTCTTGAACGCTTCGTGGCAGCCCTTCACCCGGTCAATGACCGAGGAGACCTGGGGGCCGTTGACGATCACGACGTCGCCTTTGCCGCCGATCTGCTCGGCGAGATACTGGCAAGCGATCTCGCCCGCCTTGGTGTTGTCCGTCTCCACGGTCACGTCCGCGCCCTCGGCCGCCACGTCGAAGGCCGCGACGACGATGTGCTGCGCCTGGACGCGCTTGACTGCGGGCGCGATCGCCTTGGGATCCACGGCGTTCAGCAAGATCAGGTTGTCGCCCGCAGAACCGAAGTTGTCCATCTGCGTGGCCTGCTTGTTCAGGTCGTAGTCGGAGGACACGGCCGTGACCTTCGACGCCGGGTTGATCTTCGCTGCCTGGGCATGGGCGCCCTTAACCGCCGCGACGAAGTAGGGGTTGCCGAGCGATCCGACCGTCATCCCGATCTGCAACGGCTTCTGCTCCGCCAGCGCGGGCAACGCGACCGCGACGGCGACCGCGGCGAGCAGCGAATGTCTCAGCATCATGTTCTCTCCCTTGGTGCGTGTCCCCGGCCTCATCAGGTCCGCGCCCCGCCCTTGAGGCGGTAGCGGTCGAGCGCCACGGCTCCGATGATGACCAAGCCCTTGATGATGAATTGCCAGATGTCCGAGACGCCGACCAGCGTCAGCCCGTTCGTCAGCACGGCGATGATGAGCGCGCCGACGAGCGTGCCCCATATCCCGCCGATGCCACCGACGAAGCTGGTGCCGCCCAGGATCACGGCGGCGATCGCGTCCAGCTCGTAGCTCTGGCCGAGCTGCAAGCCGTTCGCCGCGTAGAGCCGGGCCGCCGACATCACCCCGCCCAGGCCCGCGAGCAGGCCGGAAGCGGAATAGACGAACAGCAGCACCCACCAGACTCGGATGCCGGACAGCCGCGCCGCGTCCGGGTTGCCGCCCACCGCGTAGATCCGCATCCCGAGCACCGTGCGGCGCAGGATGAACCAGGAGATGATCACCACGGCGAGCGCGATGATCACCAGCCACGGCACGCCAGCGACGGTGCCGTTGCCGATGAAGGCGAACGGCAGGTCCGAGTTGAAGACGGTGGAGTCGCCGCCGAGCAGGCGCGCGAAGCCGCGGATCGCGGTCAGGCCGCCGAGCGTCACGATGAAGGACGGCAGGCCAACGAGCGCCACGAGCAGGCCGTTAGCCACGCCGAACACCAGGCCCATGCCCAATCCGGCGAGGATGCCGAGCAGCCCCAGCGCGCCGGACAGCTTGGACGCGATCACCGCCACCATCGCTGACGCCGCCAGGATTGAGCCGACCGAGAGGTCAATGCCGCCCGTCAGAATCACGAACGTCATGCCGGCCGCGAGCACGACGTTGATCGAGGCCTGCTGCAGCACGATCGAGGCGTTGCCGAGGCTGGCGAATCTATTGTTCAGCAGGTCGAAGCCGATGCACAGCAGCACCAGCACCGGCAGCATGCCGATCGCTTGGAAAGTGGCGCGAAGCTGCTGGCGGCGGGAGCGGGCGGGAGCAGCGCCCCCCTGAGTCGCGACGCGACGGTCGGTGTCGATCCCGGCCGTCCCTACGGGGTCGCTCATGCTGCCACCTGTGCGTTTGCGTCCTCGGCCGTGGCGCCCGTCGCGATGGCGATAATCCCTTCCTGCGTCATCTCCTTGCCCTCCATCTCGCCCGCGATGCGGCCGTCGCGCATGACTAGGGCGCGGTCGCAAACGCCAATAATCTCCGGCAGCTCGCTGGAGATGACGACGATGCCGACGCCGCTGCGCGCGAGGTCGTTGATGAGCCGATAGATCTCTGACTTTGCGCCGATGTCCACGCCGCGCGTTGGCTCGTCGAGCAGGAGCACGCGCGGCTTGGTCTCCAGGAGGCGCGAGAGCAGCACTTTCTGCTGGTTGCCGCCCGAGAGCGTGCCGACGCCGACCTGTTCGCTCGCGACGCGGATACCCAGGGCTCGGATCGAGTCCGCAGCACGCCGACGGGCCGCGGCGAAGTCGAGCACGCCGAGGGCGGCAGGGCGCGCGTCGCGCTCGATCACGTCGAGGTTGATGTTGTCGCGCACGCTCATGTCGAGGAACAGGCCGAGGCGCTTGCGGTCCTCGGTGAGATAGACCAGGCCTGCCGACACGGCATCCAGCGGTTCGCGGGTGTTGAGCGGCTTCCCATCCAGCATGATCTCGCCCGTGGCGCGCGGGTCCACCCCGTAGATCAGCCGCGCCAGCTCCGTCCGCCCGGCACCCACCAGCCCGGCGAAGCCCAGCACTTCGCCCTCGTGCAGATCGAACGAGCAGTCCTTGACGAAGTGCCCGTCGCCTACGCCGCGTACGGAGAGCACCGGCTTGCGGGCGTGCGGGTCGCCGTGCTCCTTCGTGTAGAACGACGAGAGGTCACGCCCGACCATCATGCGCACGAGGCTCTCGGCCGAGATCTCCTCCTTGGTCAGCGTGCCAACGTAGCTGCCGTCGCGCAGCACGCTGACGCGGTCGGACAGCTCATAGACCTCGGCCATGCGGTGGCTGATGTAGATGACGGCCAGCCCGTCCGCGCGGAATTGGCGAACTAGGGCGAAGAGACGGTCCGTCTCGCGGGAGGAGAGCGAGGTGGTCGGCTCGTCCATGACTAGGATGCGGCTGTTCGCCATCAGGGCGCGGGCGATCTCAACGATCTGCTGCTCGGCCGCCGAGAGCGTGGAGACGAGCGTGCCGGGCCCGAAGGTGACGCCAAGCCGCTCCAGCACCGGCTGGCACGCCGCTTCCATCGCACCGCGGTCGAGCATCCTGCCGCGCACCAGCTCGCGCCCGAGAAAGACATTTTCGGCGACGCTGAGGTTCGGGGCGAGCGCCAGCTCCTGGTAGATGATCGCGATGCCGGCGCGCTTCGCGTCGGTTGGGCCGTGGATCGCGAGCGGCTGTCCGGCGATGCGGATCTCGCCACCCGGATCGGCAAGGTAGGCGCCGGAAAGGATCTTCATCAACGTGGATTTGCCGGCGCCGTTCTCGCCCATCAAGGCATGGATCTCGCCCCCGTAGGCCGCGAAGGAAACGCCCGACAGCGCGCGCACGCCGGGGAACGTTTTGCTTATCCCGCGCATCTCGAGAAGCGGCGTGCCCGCGACCTGGCTCATCACGTGCCCTCCCCAAGGGTCTGCGTTGCGTCATTCGTGACACATCCGCCGGCCGACGGCTATAGCGACGATACGCCGAGCGATCAGTACCTCGGGAAGAGGCGCTCGGCGTTCTCGGGGGCTACTGCTTTCCTTCCTCGCTGTCCCAGAACTGCGGCGCCAACTCGGCGACGAAGGACATGCGGACCTTGTCGCCCTCCACGCCGTCCACCATCGCCACCTCAAGCCAGTGATGGACGCCGCCCGCATTCCTGTCGTCGCGGGTCAGCTTGATGCGGCTCCCCTCGACCTTGTCCACGGTACCGATGTGGCCGCTGTCGGCACCGATGACTTCCATGTGCTCGCGGATCTGGCTCGCGTCGTTCATAGGTTTGATCCTCCTGTTTCGCAGAGGTAGAGACACCGCTGACCGCCTGCGGTTCGCCGGCGGAGAGCGATTTTCGCACGAATGCAGGGCCATGCCGCCCAAGGCGGAAGCCTGCCTGATTGTGTTGCTTCACTCAGCTGGACTTTGGCGCTTTTGAATGGGTGGTCATGCGTCCGCGCGCATGAAGCTGGCCCTATTTGCGTTTGAAGCGAACGCGATCCATCGTTCCTGTAGCCCCAGCAGCGCGATAGATGCCGATCGCGAAGCGTGGGTCACCGGCAAGGGCGTCCCCCTGCAGGCGCCTCAACGCAGGAGCCCTGGTGAACACCTCTTCCATCAGTTCCGGAAGCGTCATCAGGTCCGGGAGGATCGGCACGATGATGCGGGCGGTCATCGCGAAGCTCTCGGGCTGCAGGAGACGCGCCGCCATCTCTGCCCCTGGTGGCGCGTTCTTTTCCATGGCCTCGTCGACCAGCCAGGTCTCCTCGCCCCGCAGCAGATCGCGCAGGATCAAGCCCGTGGTCGGGTGCCGCCGCTCGACGCGCCAGAGGGAGAAACGCGCCCGGCGCATCGCCGCGAGCACGATCGCTTCGTCGGAGCCGGGCACGAACCGTGCGACCCGGGCGTAGCGATCGAGCGGGTGTGAACGGCCCAGCCTGGGCAGATAGATGGCCAGATCCTCCGGCAGCGTCAGCTCATTGTCGCTTTCGAGCACCACGACCTTGCCCTCGGTCAGGTCGAGCCGCCTGGCCCAGTCGAGCAGGGCGTCCGGAGCGATGATGTCCAGGACAGCCTCGTGCTGTTGCTTGCTGATCTGACGCAGGCGGCGGTAGCGGGCCAGGATCGCGGAGCGGGTCACCGGTGGCGGCCCTGGAGGCGACGCCGAACTGACAAGGGGCTGTCGCGAGCGCAGAAGCGAGGCAACCGGGGAGAGCAAGCGGCGAAGCGGCAGTGGTGACGATCCGGCCATCCCCCATCCTCCTCTCCTGGGAAGAGGCACGGTCCGGCCTTAGGGAGGACCAAGCCATGGCAGGAGTTGGCGCGTCCGGCAGCGCCCGGGCGATGGAGACGTGGTTGCTGCCGTTCGCGGCCATGTTCACGCAGCCGTCGTGGCTGAATGCGGTGGCGCTGGCGAGCGGGGCGTTGCTGTGCCTGCACCGGCGGACGGTGTGCGCGGCGCTGCGGGCAGTAGGCGGCAACTCGGACAAGGGGTTCAGCCGGTTCCACCGGTTCCTCTCGCGCGCGGATTGGTCGGGCCTGCAGGGCGCGCAGATCCTGCTTGGCCTGCTGCAGGCGATCTTCGTGCCGGAAGGCGCGCCACTGGTGATCGCCGTGGACAACTCCGTCGAACGTCGGCGCGGCGCCAAGATCCGCGACAAGGGAATCTACCGTGATGCGGTGCGGTCGAGCCGCGGCTGCTTCGTCAAGGTCGCGGGCTTGCGGTGGCTGTCGTTGCAGGTGGTGGTCAGGCCCGGCTTCGCCAGGCGCACGTGGGGATTGCCGTTCCTGACGATCCTGAGCCGTTCGGAGCGGGCCGATGCCAGGCGGCAGCGGCGGCACCAGACACTGCCGGAGAAGGCGACCTGGGCCATGCGGCTGGTCGCCCGTTGGTGTCCAGGCCGACAGCTGGTGATGGTAGGAGACGGCGCCTACGCCAGCCTGGATGTGTTCTGGGCGCTGCGAGGCCGCGCGGTGTGCGTGGCGCGCTGCCGCATGGACGCGCGCTTCTTCAACCCACCTCCGCCACGCAGGAAAGGCCAGAAAGGCAGGCCGCGCCTGATCGGCACCCGTCAGCTGACGCCGCGGACGCGGGCGGTGCGAAAGGCCACGAAGTGGGAGCGCATGACCGTCCCGGGGTGGCGGACGAAGGACGGCAGGGCTGAGCGGGAAGTCGAGGTCGCGACCGGCACGACGCTGTGGAGCGCACATGGCAAGACCATGCCGGTGCGCTGGGTGCTGGCCAGAGACCCGGCCGGGCGCGCCGAGACACGCGTGTTCGTCTGCTCCGATCCGGAGCAGTCAGCATTGCAGATCCTGACGTGGTACGCGATGCGCTGGGCGGTCGAGACCACCTTCCAGGAAGCCAGGCGCCATCTCGGGTTCGAGACACAGCGGCAGTGGTCGGACCGGGCGATCCACCGGACCACGCCGTTGCTGCTTGGCCTGTTCTCGCTGGTAACGCTGTGGGCCGCCGATCTGGCCGCGCGGACTGGCGAGCTCGCGGTGCTCGGCGCTGCCTGGTACAGGAAATCGGACCCGACCTTCGCGGAATGCCTCGCCGCCGTCAGGCGAGTGCTGTGGGCAGAGGAGGCGGCCAGCCCGATCCTATGGCGAGACGATTATCCGTCTTGGCGTGCCCGCGCACGAGACGCGGAAAATCCAAGGCCCCTGCACCAGCGTCTGGCGGAGCTGATGTCCTACGCGGCTTGACGTCCTCCGAAAGCGCCAAAGTCGAGCTCAGGGCAGGATGATTAAGTGATGTTGCTACGCTATTGCGTTGCACAAGAAAGAACGATCAGGGAGGAAATGGTGATCTCGCAGAAGACACTCCGAGCGTTGCTCCTCGCTGGAGCGACGCTTTCCGGATATTCGCTCGCAGCGTCGGTCCCGGGCAACGCCGCCGGCAGCCAAGCAGCGAACGTTGATTGGCCGAGCTACAACAATGATCCAATGGCTCAGCGCTACTCGCCGCTGAAGCAGATCAAAGCCGGCAACGTGGCCTCGCTGAAGGAGGTCTGCCGGGTCAAGATCCAGGACGGCGGTTCGTTCCAGACTAGCCCAATCGTCGTCGAGGGCGTGATGTATCTCACGACGGCACGCGATACGGTCGCGCTCGATCCGACCACCTGCAAGGAGATCTGGCGCAACACTTACAAATCCTCCCATGAAGACGTGTGGGCGGTGAACCGCGGCGTCGCATACATGAACGGGATGCTGTTCCGCGGTACGGGCGATGGACAGCTGCTCGCGATAGACGCGAAGACCGGCAAGCAGGTCTGGCAGGATGCCGCAGGCGATCCGTCGCGGGGCGAGTTCCTGGCGGGGGCTCCGGTCGCTTGGAACGGCGTCGTCTATACCGGCACGGCGGGCAGCGACTGGGGCGTGCGGGGCCGCGTCATGGCCTTCGACGCCGCGACCGGACGCGAGCTGTGGCGCTTCAACCTCATCCCGGCCGCTGGCGAGCCCGGCGCCGACACCTGGCAAGTGAAGAAATCGGCCCTGACTGGCGGCGGCGGCACCTGGACCACCTTCGCCCTCGACATCGCACGGGGCGAGCTGGTCGTGCCCGTGGGCAACCCCGCTCCGGACCTGGACCCGGAATACCGGCCGGGCGACAATCTCTATACCGATTCGATCGTGGTCCTGAACGCCCGGACCGGCGCGCTGAAATGGTATCACCAGCTCAAGGCCCATGACGGGGTTGACCACGACATCGCCGCCGCGCCGACCCTCTATCGCTCGCCTGAGCTGAGGGACGTGATGGCGATCGGCGGCAAGGACGGCTTCGTTGTCGGCGTGGACCGCGAGAACTCACGACGTGCTCTACAAGACCGCGGTCACGAGCGTGGACAACGAGGGCGCTACCCCGACGGAGCACTAGGTATGCACACATGTAATGCCGTAACCGCAACGCTTTGCCATTTTTCCTTGCCCGACGCGGTGCACGTACGATTCCACGACTGTCGGCAAGCGAAGGGCGATAGCCGGCATGGAATGGTCCAATGGCACGTTCGGGGATCTCCGCCTCGATAGAACCGGCGGCGCGATCCTCGAGCAGATGGTGGCGCGCAAGACGGTATGCTTGCGACGGCTGGGCGGCAGGCGTAGCGGCGAGTTGCGGACCGGGCGCTTCTTCGCCAGCGCGAAGGTGACCGCCGGCAAGATCATCGAGGGATGGAGCGATTTGACCGGTCCCGCCTGTGCTGGGCGGCACATCCTGGCGATCGAGGACCGCAGCGAGGTGAGGTTCCCGACCACGGCGCAACGCCGCCGCGGTCTCGGTCCGGTCGGCAAGGGGAATGCCTATGGCGTGCTGGTGCAGGCCATGGTGGCGGTCGATGCCGAGAGCGGCGCCTGCCTCGGCTTGGTCGGCGGCGACGTCTGGACCCGCCCCGGCGTCAATCCGACCCCGTGCTACGGCCGACCGTGGGAGGAGCGCGAGTCGGTGCGTTGGGTCGACACCGCCGAACAGGCCAAGCTTGTGCTGCGGCCCGCCGCCCAGGTCACCGTGGTGGCCGATCGCGAGTCGGACTTCTATGCGATGTGGGCGCTTGTGCCGGAGCCTGGCTTTCATCTGCTGATCCGGGTCCAGCAGGATCGTTTGTTGGCAGGCGGGGACAAGCTGTTCGACGCGTCGGCGGGGTTCCACGTGAGCGGTCGGCGCGTGCTTGAAGTGCCGGCCCGCGAACCGGCACAAGCCAAGCGCCAGGCGCAAGTCGAGCTGTGCCATGGCGAGGTGGAGATTTGCCGCCCACGCAGCGCGGATCACAGCTTGGCGGGGCGGCTCCGGCTGCGGCTTGTCGAGGTGCGGGAAGTCGCGCCACCGGAGGGTGTAGAGCCGCTGCACTGGCGCCTGCTGACCACGCACGAGATCGCCGACACGGCCGCCGCCTGGCGGATCGTCGGCTGGTACCAGCGACGCTGGATCGTCGAGCAGTTGTTCCGGGCGATGAAATCGCAGGGGCTGCAATTGGAGGATAGCCAGCTTGCCTCGGCCGAACGCCTGGTCAAGCTGGCGGCGGTGGCAACCAAGGCGGCTTGCATTGACATCCAGTTGACCCAGGAGCGCGATGGCAAACACAAGTTGCCGGCCGCGATCGTGTTCACCGCGCCGCAGATCGAAACCCTCGCCGTGCTCGGCCCGACACTTGAGGGCCACACCCTGCGCCAGCAGAACCCGCACCCGGCCTTCACCCTTGCTTGGGCCGCCTGGACCATCGCCCGGCTGGGCGGGTGGAACTGCTATTACAAGCCGCCCGGACCGATCACCTTTCGCCGCGGCATGGAGCAGTTCTATGCCATCCACCGGGGACGTGAACTCGAGATGAGGCTGAAACGAGATGTGAGACTCCCCTAGCGACGGAGCAGGGCGTGCATGTCTGCCCTGGGCTGCTGGGCGGCGTTGAGTGGAACGGGGCGGCGTTCGATCTGCCGAAGAACAGCCTCTACGTCGGCGCGGTGGATTGGTGCGCGGTCATGAAGAAGGGAGAACCGAAATGGGTCGGCGGCGAGTTCTTCTTCGGCGGCACCCCGGTGCAGGACCCGCCTGACCAGGCGAGCGGCTGGGTGACGGCCCTCGACGCGACGAACGGCAAGGTGAAGTGGCAGTACCACGCCAAGGCGCCCGTGGTCAGCGGCATCACGCCGACGGCCGGCGGCATCCTGTTCGGCGGCGACACCAAGGGCACCTTCTTCGCGCTGGACAGCGATAGCGGCAAGCCGGTCTTCACGATGCCGACCGATGGCATGATCGCGGGCGGGGTCGTGACCTACGCCATCGCCGGCAAGCAGTATGTCGCGTTCACCTCCGGGAACGTCTCGCGCATCACCTTTGGCGCGCTTGGCGACCCGACGCTGATCGTGCTCGCTCTCGACAAGACGGCTCCATCGGCCGAGTCCGGCGCGAAGTGAGGTCCTGACACCCTGCAGTCGGCTGGGATCGTCGGCGCAAGCTGGCGATCCCTTCCTCTGCCGCGGAGAAGAACGCCATGGATGCGACTGCGCGGCGCCGAATGCCTTGCGCCTTAGCCGCAAGCCTGTTCCTGCTCGGCTTGCCTGCTGCGCGGGCACAGGACCGAGGCGAGGCGGTGTTCAGGCGCAACTGCGCCATCTGCCATTCGCTCGATCCCGGCAAGAACAAGGTAGGACCGAGCCTGGCGGGAGTCGTCGGCCGCCACGCTGGCTCGGTCCCTGATTTCGGTTACTCCCCGGCCAATAAGGCATCCGGCATCGTCTGGACCAAGGACAAGCTCGACGAGTATCTCACGAACCCGCAGAAGATGGTGCCAGGCACGCTCATGCTTTTTCCTGGCCTGGCAAATCGCGACGACCGTCAAGCCTTGATCGCGTTCCTCGCGGAGAACGGCGACGATTGATCCTGGCCAAGCTCCTCCTCGCTGGCCGCTAGCAGTTGGGCGTTGCCGCCCGCGGCCGTGAGGTCCACGGAGACGGTGCGCTCCACGACCAGCCGGTACGGTTCCGGCATCCCTATCACGAGCGGCGCGATCGGCCCGGGCCGCGCCGCGAGATGCTCCCGCGCACGCCGCTGCACGGCCGCGTCGGCATCGAGAACGATCAGGTCGAGCGGGCCGTCGAGCAATGCTTCGAGCCCGGCCCGAGTGCACGCGCCGACGCCCGGCAGCCGTGCTACCAGGCTCTGGACGGCAGGCGACTCGCTCGCGAGCACTGTATTCCCGGCGACGAGCGTCATCGCCACCGCCGCGAGCACGCGTTCGGGCGCGGCCCCGAGAACGAGCGCGAGGCCGCGGCCATGCAGGCTGAGGCGGTTGCTCTCGCCGACCGGGCCGGGCAGCGGCGCCGCTTCGGGCAGCGCCGCGGCGCGGGCGAGTGCGAGTTCCACGGTGCGCGAGATCTCGGGGCCGCACGCCTCCGCCGCCTGTGCGAGCAGCGCCGCCCGGTCGGCTCGTCTGTCCCAGGCGGGCTGCGCGGCCCGGAGCCGGGCGGCGAGTGCCGGGTCTGCTGCACCCCCGTCCGGCAGGGGAGCGTCAAGCACGTCGGCCTGTGCCGGCTGAGTGAAGCGCAGCAGGTAATGCGGCCCGCCCGCCTTTGGTCCCGTCCCGGACAAGCCCTCGCCGCCGAAAGGCTGCACGCCGACGACGGCGCCGATTTGGTTCCGATTGACATAGATATTGCCGACCCGTGCTTTCCCCACCACTCGGCGGACCCGGTCGTCCAGGCGCGTGTGCAGCCCGAGGGTCAGGCCGTAGCCCTGGGCGTTGATGCGGTCCACCAGCGCGTCCAGCTCGTGCGCGCGGAAAGTAGTGACGTGCAGGACCGGGCCGAACACCTCCTGCCGCAAGGAGTTCCACCGCATTGAGACGGTATGCGGCAGGTGCGACGAAGCTGCCCTCGGCGCAAGCAGCCGGCGGGTCGAGGCGGAATAGGCGCCGTCCCTCGGCGTCGAGCCGCGCGCAATGGGCTTCGATTGCGGCGCGCGCCTCATCGTCTATCACCGGCCCAACGTCCGTCGCGAGCTGCCAGGGATCGCCCACGGCGAGTTCCGCCATCGCACCCGTGAGCATTCGCAGCACCGGGTCCGCCACGTCCTCTTGCACGCAGAGCAGCCGCGCCGCCGAGCAGCGCTGGCCGGCGCTCTGGAACGCGGCGGCCACGGCGTCGCGGATGGCCTGCTCAGGGAGCGCCGTGCTGTCCACGATCATGGCGTTGAGTCCGCCGGTCTCGGCGATGAGCGGGGCAGCCGGGGCGAGATGCCGCGCCATGGCGGCCTCGATGCGCCGGGCGGTCTCGGTCGAGCCGGTGAAGCATACGCCGCCGACGCGTGGGTCGCCGACCAGCGCGGCGCCGACGCGGCCGTCGCCTTGGACCAGATGCAGGATATCGCCCGGCACGCCTGCCGCGTGCAGCAGGGCGACGGCGCGGGCGGCAATCAGCGGTGTCTGCTCGGCCGGCTTGGCGAGCACCGCGTTGCCCACGGCGAGGGCTGCGGCGACCTGCCCGGTGAAGATCGCGAGCGGAAAGTTCCACGGGCTGATACAGGCGAACGTACCCCAAGGGCAGCGCTCCGGGTCGAGACGGCGTGCCTCCGCGGCGTAGTAGCGCAGGAAATCCACCGCCTCGCGCAGCTCGGCAACGCCGTCGGGCAGCGTTTTGCCCGCCTCGCGGGCGCAGAGCGCGATCAACTCGGGGGCGTTCGCTTCATAGAGGTCGGCGGCGCGCTCCAGACAGGCGGCACGCTCGTCCGCGCGGCGGGCAGCCCAGCCAGGGGCGGCATCGGCAGCGGCGGCGAGCGCCCCTTCGATCTCCGGGACGGTCGCATCCGCCACATGGCCCAGCACGTCGCCCCGCTTCGCGGGATTGCGTATCTCGCGTCCGGTACTCGCGCCCCAAGTCGCAGTGCGCCAAGGTTCCATCGCGGCCAGCAGCGCCTCGGCTCCTTCGGGCTCGGCAGGGTTCCATCCGCGCGCGTTACGCCGCGGGTCGAGCAGGTGCGGCGGCGTCGGCACGGCGGGGTTGGGCAGGCTCGGCAGCGCGGCAAGCGTGTCGAACGGGTCACGGGCGATCCGCTCGGGCGGCACCGCCGGATCGAGAAGCTGGTGGACGAAGGAGCTGTTCGCCCCGTTTTCCAGGAGGCGCCGCACGAGATAAGCGAGCAGGTCCTCGTGGATTCCGACTGGGGCGTAGATGCGCACGCGCTGTCCATGCCGCTCGCGAGCGCGGGCATGGAGCGCCTCTCCCATCCCATGGAGGCGCTGGAACTCGAACGTGGAGTTGCTTCCCCTCGGGCCGCCGTTCCCAGCCAGCTCCAGCACCGCGGCTATCGTGTGGGCATTGTGCGTTGCGAACTGCGGATAGACCCGGTCGCGCATCGCGAGCAGCTTCGCGGCGCACACTATATAAGCGGCGTCCGTGCTCGCCTTGCGCGTGTAGAGGGGATACTCGGCGACGCCGAGCACTTGGGCGTGCTTGATCTCGCTATCCCAGTAGGCGCCTTTGACGAGGCGCACCATGATTTGGCGCCGAAGCTGGCCGGCCAGCGTGCCGAACCAGTCCAATACCTCCGGCGCCCGGCGTCCATACGCCTGCACAACGGCGCCGAACCCGTTCCAGCCGGCGAGGCCCGGATCGCGGAGCACCGCCTCGATCACGTCGAGCGACAGCTCAAGCCGGTCTTGCTCCTCTGCGTCTATGTTGAATCCCATACCCGCCGCTCGCGCGTAATGGGCGAGGGCGGCGACGCGGGGAACCAGCTCGGCTATGACTCGCCCGCGCTGTGCCGTCTCGTAGCGGGGATGGAGCGCCGAAAGCTTGACCGAGATTCCTGGGTTTGCCCGCGCGTCCATGCCGCGGCAGCGCCCGGCGATCGCGCTGATCGCGCCCGAGTAGGCGAGGAAGTAGCGCCTCGCGTCGTCCGCCGTGCGCGCCGCCTCGCCGAGCATGTCGAACGAGTGCAGGAAGCCGTTCCGCACCTCGGCATCGGCGTGATCCAGCGCCTCGCCGATCGCCTCGCCCAGCACGAACTGGTCCCCGAGCACTCGGATAGCTTGCCCCACCGCCCGGCGCACGACCGGCTCGCCCGCGCGCCGCAGCAACCCGCGCATGGCGCCCGCTACGTCACCGCCCAATACGCGCCCAGTCAGCATAAGCCCCCAGGTGGAGGCGTTCACCAGGGGTGAGCTGCTCTGCCCAAGATGCCGGCTCCAGTCCGCGGGCGCTATCTTGTCCCGGATCAGCGCGTCCACCGTCGGAGCGTCCGGGACCCGCAGAAGGGCTTCCGCGAGGCACATGAGCGCGACGCCCTCATCGGTGCTCAGCCCGTATTCGGCGAGGAACGTCTCCATGAGCCGCACGTCTGGGCTGCTCGCGCAGGTCGCGGACGAGGGCGAAGGCGTGCTCGGCAGATACGGCGGCGGACAGTTTCGGGCGGCGCCTGATTCGAGCAGGCGGCGGACCGCGGCGGCCTCGTCAAGCGCCGCCGAAGCCCGGATCGCCGCCCGGGCTTCGTCAAGTCGTGCGCGGGCTGTCACGAGGGCAGCATAATCCCTGCCGCGAGCGGAGGCGACCCTCACGGTGGCGAGGCGAACCCGCCTCTCGCGAGATCGCCTCCTTCTCGCGGCCAGAGTTCGCTACAGCCCGGACTTGACGTCCTCGGCGCCGCGCGTCACGGCGTGGCCGGTCGAGGAGACGTCCTGGCCGGCGCCTGCGACGGTGTTGCAAGCGCTGAGCAGCCCCGCGGATGCAGACAGCGCTAGCACGGCAAGGAGCACCGTGCTGCGGCGCGACTTGCGGGAGTGAGAACGGGTGACTTTCGTGTGTGACATGGTGTCAACCTCGGAAGATTGCGAAGGCAAGACAGTAGCGGTCACGTGAACGCATCAATCGGCGTTCGGTTCACAACCGGTGCTTGAATCCTCAGCGCGGAGCCGCGGGAACGCCGGTTGTCGTCGAGTGCTCGAAGTGGAGCGCCCGGTCGGGATACACGATGGGATAAATCGCCTGCGCGGCCATGGCCGCCTCGCTGAACCCTTGGAGGATCAGCTTGAGCTTGCCAGGGTAGGTTGCCACATCGCCGATCGCGAACACGCCGGGCACACTCGTCTCGCACGTGGCCGGGCTGATAGTGACGTGACCGCGCTCCAGATCGAGGCCCCAGGCGGCTATCGGGCCGAGATCCATGCTCAGCCCGAAGAACGGCAGCAATCGGTCCGCCTCCAAGTGCCGCCGCTCCCCGTCCAGCGTCGCGACCTCGACGCGTTCCAGGGCGCCGTCCGCGCCGTGCAGCGCCTGCAGCTGATAGGGAATGACCATCTCGATCTCGCCGCGCTCCCGCGCGGACGCGAGCTGCGCCGCTATCTCGGGAGCGGCGCGGAACTTCTCCCGGCGATGGACGACAAACACCTTTTCGGCAACGTCTTTCAGGGACAGCGCCCAGTCCACAGCCGAATCGCCGCCGCCCGCGATCACCACCCGCCGCCCGCGGTAGTCGTCGCGGCGCTTCACCAGGTATTGCACGGAGCCCGTCCGCTCGTAGTGGCTGAGACCGGGAAGCGGGGGCCGGTTCGGGCCGAACGCGCCAGCGCCGGCGGCGAGGAGCACCGCCCTGCACCGCACCTCGTCGCCCTCATCCGTCCCCAGTGTGAAGTCGCCCGGCGCGCCCCTGAGGCTGGTCACCCGCCGGTCGAGCAGCTTCGGCGCCGCAAACGGTGCGATCTGCTCCTCAAGCTGGCTGATCAGCGCTCCGGCGGCGATATTCGGGATCGCCGGGATGTCGTAGATCGGCTTCTCCGGGTAGAGCGCCGTGCACTGGCCCCCCACCTCCGGGAGCGCATCTACCAGCGCAGAGCGCATGGACAGCATTCCGCACTCGAAGACGGCGAACAAGCCCACGGGGCCTGCGCCGATGATGGCAACGTCGGTCTCGATACGCTCCGGCATGGCGTCTCACATACCGCTTCCGCGGCGGCGTTCAAACGATTTGCGGTGGCGTGCGTGGCGGGGCAGGATTGGCATATGGCCTGCTTGCGTCTGGACAGCCTCAATGCGACGAGCGCGCTCGGCGCCCGCATTGCCGCAGCGCTCAGGCCCGGCGATGCGGTCTTGCTCAGCGGTTCCTATGGCGCGGGCAAGACCACGCTCGCCCGCGCCGTTCTTCGCGCTCTCGTCCATGATCCCCTGCTCGAAGTGCCGAGTCCTAGCTACACGCTCGTCCAGAGCTACGCGACACCGGCCGGTCTCGTTCATCACTTCGATCTTTGGCGGCTCGATGATCCCGGCGCGGTCGCGGAGCTTGGATGGGACGAAGCGCGCGCGGATATCGTGCTGGTCGAGTGGCCGGAGCGTCTCGGCGCGCTGCGCCCAGAGGGCGTGCTGGAGGTTGCGCTCGCGCTTGATAGCTCCGACAGAGACGACGAGCGGCGGCGCGCGACGCTTACGGGCTGGCCGGGCGAGCGCCTTTGAACCTTGAGACGGTTCCGCCGGGCGTTCCGTTCCTGGATGCGCTTGCCCGGCGCTGGCTGCGCGAGAGTGGGCCGGACCCGCTCGCCTGCGCGGACGGTCTCATCCTGCTGCCGACGCGGCGGTCCGCGCGGAGCCTGCGCGAAGCGTTCCTGCGGGCGGGGGAGGGCCAAGAGGGGAGATCCGCGCTGCTCCTGCCGCGCATCGGGGCGCTCGGCGGCGTGGACGAGGCGCCGCTGCAGCTCGCGGGCGCGCTCGACCTGCCGCCCGCAATGCCCGAGGCCGAGCGGCTCGCCCTGCTCGCCCGGCTTGTCATGGCGCGCGCCGGTCGCACCGACCGGCCGGTTGCGGCCGATCAGGCGTGGCTGCTCGCGCAGGAGCTGGCCCGCCTGCTCGACGAGGCGCATCGCGCCGACGTGAACCTGCCCGACCGCCTGCCCGACGCCGCGGCGGAAGGCTACGCCGAGCACTGGGGCCGAACGATAGACTTCCTCCGGATCGTGACCCGCGCTTGGCCCGACATCCTCGCCGAGCGCGATATGCTCGACCCGGCGGAGCGGGGCGTTCGCCTGCTTCGGGCACAGGCCGAGGCCTGGCGGCGAGACCCGCCGCAGCATCGGGTCGTAATCGCCGGAACGAACGCGGGCAACCTCGCCACGGCGGAGCTGATGCGCGTCGTTGCGACGCAACTGCCGCGAGGCCTCGTCGTCCTGCCCGGCCTCGACCTCGAGATGGCCGAGGAGGACTGGGCGCTGATCGGCTCGTCCCCTGAGGGTGAGGAGCCGCACCGCTACGGCCACCCAGAGCATCCCCAAGCCGGGATGCTCGGCCTCCTGAACCTGCTTGGCGCCGCGCGTGGTGACGTGCGTCCCTGGCTCCAGGATGAGACGCCGCCAGTGCCATCGAGCCGAGGTGCGACGCTGTGGCGCGCCTTGCTGCCGGCCGATGCGCTGCCGAGCTGGACGGGGGAGGGACCGTTCGACGTGGAAGGGATGTCGCGGCTGGAGGCCGCTGACGAGCAGGAAGAGGCGTCCGCCATCGCGCTCGCGCTGCGGGATGGATTGGAGAGGCCGGGGGCGCGCGTCGCGCTGGTCACGCCGGACCGCCAGCTTGCGGCCCGCGTCGCGGCGGACCTGTCGCGCTACGGCGTCGTCGCCGATGACAGCGCCGGCGAGCCGCTCGGCGAGACGCCGCCGGGTGCCTTCGTGCGGCTGCTCGCGCGTGCCGTCGCGGACGAGCTGGCGCCGGTTGCGCTGCTGAGCGTGCTCAAGCACCCGCTCACGGCGCTCGGGATGCGGCCCGGCGAGTGCCGGCAAGCTGCACGCACGCTGGAGCGGCTGTGCCTGCGCGGCCCAGCGCCGCCGCCGGGCTTAGCCGGGCTGCGCCGCGCGGTCGCCGGATCGGGGGGCGACGGGCAAGGGCGCGAGCGGGTGAAGCGGTTGCTGGATCGCCTCAGCATTTGCTTGGAGCCGGTCTTGGCAATAGCGGCGCGCGACGACGTGACACCGGCCGCGGCGCTGGAGAGCCTGCTCGCCGCCGCGGAAGCGGCTGCGGCCACGCCCGAGCGGGAAGGGGCTGACCGGCTCTGGTCGAGTGAGGAGGGTGAGGCGCTCGCGCAGCACCTTGCCGGGCTGCGGGCGGCGCTGCCCGTCTTGCCGCGGCAGCCGGTCGCGACGCTGCCGGGCCTGCTCGACGCGAGCATGGCGGGCGTGGTCGTGCGCGGGCGCCGGGCGCTGCGCGGGCGGGACGGCGCGGAGCACCCACGCGTGCTGATCCTGGGCCTGCTTGAAGCCCGGCTGCAAAGCTTCGATCTCGTGGTGCTGGGCGGTCTCGCAGAGGGCGTCTGGCCGCCGGGCACCGAGCCTGGCCCCTGGATGAGCCGGCCGATGCGCATCGCCTGCGGCCTGTCGGCGCCGGAGGAGAGCGTCGGCGTCATGGCACACGACTTCGCCATGCTCGCCTGCTCGGCGCCGCAGGTGATCCTGTCCTGCCCGCGGCGGCGGGAAGGCGCCCCGGCCGTCCCGGCCCGCTGGCTTGTTCGGCTCGACGCCCTGTTGCGCAGCAAGGATCGGGTCCTGCCGCGGCACCCGGCGACATCCTGGGCGCGGCAGCTCGATCAACCGGCCGAAGCGCCGCAACCGACGCAGCCGCCGCATCCGCGCCCGCCCGTGCAGCTCCGCCCGCGCCGCCTTAGCGTCACAGAGGTCGAGACCTGGCAGCGCGACCCGTACGCCATCTATGCGCGCCGCATCCTCAAGTTGGAAGCGTTGAAGCCCTTGGAAGAATCTGCTGACGCCTCGGATTACGGCGCGATCGTCCATGCTGCGCTGAGCCGCTTTGTAGTCTGGCATCGTCGCGGCCTGACGCCGCCGGGCGCTGCGGCGCAGCTCCGCGCCTTGATGGACGAGGCGCTCGGCGAAGTCGCCGTCCGTTCATCGCTCGCCGCGTGGTGGCTCCCGCGGCTCTACCGCATCGCCGACTGGGTCGCCGAGGCCGAGCGCGCCCGGCGCGAGGAAGACCCGAGCCTCGTCGCCTTCCCCGAGGTCCCAGGCGAGTGGTCCGTTCCCTGCGACGGCGCGCCGTTCCTGCTCCGCGGCCGGGCCGATCGGATCGAGCTGCACGCGGACGGCACGCTCGCGATCCTCGACTACAAGACGGGCACCTTGCCCGGTATGGGCGAGGCAGAGCAGGGCTTCGCGACCCAGCTTCGACTGGAGGCCGCGATGGCCGCGGCGGGCGCGTTCGCGGCGGTAGGATCGCGAAACACCGGCACGCTGCTGTTCTGGCGCCTCACGGGAGGGCGGCCGCCTGGGCAGGCAAAGCTCCTGTTCAAGGGTGATGCTGGCCAAACGCAGGAGGCGGCGCGGGACGCTACGAAGGGCCTGTGCCACTTGATTGCCCGCTACGACGACCCGGCGCAGCCCTACCTTGCCCAGCCTGATCCGGAGGCACGGCCGCGCTTCAGCGACTACACCCAGCTCGCGCGCGTCGCCGAGTGGTCGCAGGGATCGGAGCGGGACCAGTGAACGACCCGCTCTTCCCGGCCGGAGCCGCGGCCCGCGCCGATGCCGAGCAGCGGACGGCGAGCGATCCGCGTGTCTCCGCTTTTGTCAGCGCCTCGGCGGGGTCGGGCAAGACCAAGCTGCTGACTGACCGCCTCCTGCGCCTGATGCTCGGTGGTCCAGATCAGCTTGGGGCCGACCCGCGCCGCATCCAGTGCCTTACGTTCACGCGGGCTGCCGCAGCCGAGATGGCGCTCCGCCTGCAAGATCGGCTTGGCCGCTGGGTGACGATGGGTGACGCGGCACTCGGGGACGCGCTCGCCGAGCTCGGCGTGCCCGCGGACGAGGCGCGGCTGCGGCGTGCGCGCGCCTTGTTCGCCCTGGTTCTGGACCTCCCCGGCGGCCTGAGGATCAGCACGATCCACGCCTTCTGCCAGTCGCTGCTTCGTCGGTTCCCTCTGGAAGCCGGGATCAGCCCGCATTTCCAGCTCGTCGAGGAGGGTGACGCGCGGCTGATGCTGGAAGAGGCGCGCGAGGCGGTGCTGACGGAGGCGCCGCCTAGCTCGGTCGCGCTCATGGCCGAGACGCAGCGGGCGGAGAGCTTCGGCGAGCTTGTCTCGGACCTCAATGCGCGGCGGGACCGCATGGAGTGGCTGCTCGGGCTGCTGGCCGCCCAGCGCCGCAACGCGCTGCGGCGCGCGCTGGGCGTCTCGGCGTCGAGCGACGAAGAGCTTCTGCTCGGCGCAGTCTCCTGGCCCGATGAGGCCGAGATGCGCGCCGCGGTGCGGTTGATCCTGGCGCACGGAACGGACAAGGCGAGACAGAATGCTGCTGCCATGGACGGGTGGCTGCGTGCGCCTGTTGAGAGCCGGGTCAAGCAGTGGGATCAGTGGCAATCGCTGCTGCTCACGGAGAAGGAGGCTCCGCGTGCGGTTGCTACCTTCGTCAGCAAGCAGCTCCGCGAGCGGCATCCCGAGCTGATCGAGGCGGTGGAAGCGGAACAGGCGCGCGTGCTCGCCGTGCTCGACCAGTGCCGGGCGGTGCAGCTCGTCGAGGTGTCGGCGGCGCTGCTCGATCTCGCTGTGCCCGTGCTGCAGCGCTACGCGCAGCGCAAGCGCGAGGGTGGCCTGCTCGACTATGCCGACATGATCGGCCACACCGCCATGCTGCTCCGCGACCCGGGCGCCGCGTGGGTGCTCTACAAGCTCGACGGCGGCCTCGACCACCTTCTGCTCGACGAGGTGCAGGATACCTCTCCCGAGCAGTGGCGCATCGCGCACGTGCTGACCGAGGAGTTCTTCGCCGGGATAGGTCGTGACGACGACCGGCCGCGCACGTTCTTCGCAGTCGGCGACCCCAAGCAGAGCATCTACTCGTTCCAGGGCGCCGATCCGGACGAGTTCGACCGCTCGCACGCGCAGATGGCGCAGCGTGTGCGCGATGCCGGGCAGGAGTGGCGCGACGTGCCGCTAGACGTGTCGTTCCGTTCGACAAAGCCCGTGCTCGACCTAGTGGATGCGGTGTTCGCCGATGCGCCGGCCGCGCACGGCGTTGCGGCGCCCGGCGCGCTCCGCCACTACGCGAACCGCACTGGAGACGCAGGCCGGGTCGAGCTGTGGCCGCTGCAGCCGCGGCCGGAGGCGCGGGAGCGTGCGGCATGGGAGGTCGCCGAGCGCAACCAGGAGCAGCCCAGCGCGCAGCAGGCGCTCGCCACCGAGCTGGCGCGGTGGATCAAGGGGCAGCTCTCCGAGGGCGTGCTGCTTCCGAGCCAAGGGCGACCGCTGGAGGCGGGCGACGTGCTCGTGCTCGTGCAGCGGCGCGGCACGTTCGCGCCCGCGCTGGTGCGCGCGCTCAAGGTAGCCGGCGTGCCGGTGGCGGGGCTGGACCGGCTGGCGCTGCGCGAGCAGCTTGCGGTGCAGGACCTGCTCGCGCTGTGCGACGCACTGCTCCTGCCGGGCGACGACTTGCAACTCGCCTGCGTCCTCACCAGCCCGCTCGGCGGCCTCAGTGACGACAGCTTGATGGACCTGGCCCTCGGGCGTCCTCGCAGCTTGTGGGAGGCTCTGCGCGTGCGGGCGCCGGAGCGCAGGGTGTGGGCGGACGCGCTCCGCTTCCTCGACGCGCTGCACGCACGCGCGGATTTCGCGACGCCGCACGCGCTGCTCTCCGAGGCGCTGGGACCGCTCGGCGGACGCGCGCGCCTGCTTCGCCGGCTCGGCCCGGAAGCGGCGGAGCCGATTGACGAGCTGCTGAGCGCGGCGCTCGCTTACGCGAGCGCGCGCCCGCCGTCGCTGCAGGGCTTCGTCCACTGGATGCGGGCGTCCTCGGAGGAAGTGCAGCGGCAGGCTGAGGAGCTGGGCGATCTCGTGCGCGTGATGACTGTCCACGGAGCTAAAGGATTGCAGGCGAGGCTCGTGATCCTGCCCGACACCACGGTCGAGGGACAGCGAGGCGAGCCGTTCGTCTGGCTTCGCGGCCCGGATTGTGGCGGCTCCGTCCCAGTCTGGGTGCCGCGGGTCGGGATGCGCTCGGAGCGGGTGCGCCAGGCGCTGGAGCGCGAAGCCGACGAGCGCCGGGCGGAGCGCAACCGGCTGCTCTACGTGGCGCTGACGCGGGCGCAGGACAGGCTCGTCGTCTGCGGCTGGGAGCCGAAGAAGCTCGCGCCGGACAGTTGGTACGCGATGGCGCGGCGCGGGTTCGAGCGCCTGGGCGCGCCCGCCGAGCCGTTCACCGCACTGGCGGGGAATTGGGCGGGCGAGCGGCTCGTCGTCGAATCCGTCCAGCGACGTCGCGTCCCGCGAGCGGATGCTGCGGCGCGCGAGGTGGAAACGCCGTTGCCGACCTGGGCCGGGCGTGCACCCGACTGGCGTCCGGTGCCGCCTGCACCCGAGCCGCTGCCGCCCCATCCGATCGCGGCGAGCCGGCCGGAGGGCATCGAGCTGGGCGTCGTGCCGCGGACGGCGTCGCCGCTCGCGGCGCGGCCGGGCGTGGACCCGTTCCTGCACGGGCGCCTCGTCCACGCCCTGCTGCAATACCTCCCCGAGCTGCCGTCCAGCGATCGAGCAGAGGCAGCACGGGCCTACGCTGCCCGCCCTGGCTTCGGCCTGTCGCATGGCGAGGCGCACAGGGTGGTCGAGGAGGCCCTCGGCGTGCTCACCGACCCGTTCCTTGCGCCCCTCTTCGGGCCGGGCAGCCGGGCGGAGCAGCCGCTGGTGGGCGTCGTGAACGGTGCCGTGGTCAGCGGCGTAGCGGACCGGATGGCGGTGCAGACCAGCGAGGTGCTGGTTGCTGACTACAAGACCGACCGCGACCCGCCCGAGCGCGCTGAGGACGCGCCTGCGCTTTACCTCGGCCAGCTCGCCGCCTATCAGGCCGTTCTTGCCGCCGCTTTCCCGGGTCGGGCGGTGCGCTGCATGCTGATATGGACGCGAGCGAGGCGTGCCATGCCCATTCCCGATGCCCTGCTCGCCGTGCATCGGCCTCATGCGTGACCCAATGCTTGATAGGTCGGGCGGACGATCCCACCTCGCCGTCAACGAGAGGAGTTCACCATGAGCCAGAACACGGTCCCCGTCAGCGATGCGACCTTCGAGAGCGAGGTGCTGAAGAGCTCGGAGCCGGTGCTCGTGGATTTCTGGGCCGAGTGGTGCGGTCCCTGCAAGATGATCGCCCCGGCACTGGAAGACATCGCGACCGAGTTCAAGGGCCGCGTGCGCGTCGCCAAGGTGAACATTGACGAGAACCCACAGGCCCCGAACACTTACGGCGTGCGCGGCATCCCGACGCTCATCCTGTTCAAGGACGGCAAGCCGGCCGCCACTAAGGTCGGCGCCGCGCCTAAGAGCGCCCTGCGCGACTGGGTAGCGGGAAGCCTGTAGCTATAACGAATACTCGTAGCGCATGAAGCCGCTGGTGCGCGCCAGTCGGTCGTAGAGGCGGCGCGCGACGGTGTTGCCTTCCTGGGTGAGCCAGTAGAGCCGGGCTGCTTGCCGCTCGCGTGCCTGCTCCGCGACCGCCTCGATCAGCGCCCGCCCGGCGCCCGTATTGCGTGCGGTCCCGTCCACGTAAAGATCTTGCAGGTAGCACGCGGGTCCGGTGGCCCAGGCTGTCGGGTGGAAGAGATAGTGCGTGATGCCAACGATCCTGCCGTCGCGCCGAGCGGCAAGACCATGGATCTCCGTGTTTTGCATCAGACGGGCCCAGGTGTCCTCGAACTGCTCCTGCGGCAGCGCTGTCTCGTAGAAGGCGAGGTAGCTGCGCCACAGCTCCGCCCAGCGCGGCTGGTCCTCCGGACGCAGCGCAGTGATCTCGACTGCCATCACTCAGGCTCCCAACCGTCAGCCTTCAAGACCTCACCAGCGAGATAGAGGCTGCCGCAGATCAGCACGCGCGCGGGCGGTCCGCGCATCTGCCGCAGCGCCTCGGCAACGGTCGGACCGGGGCACGCGCTACCGCCACTCGCCTCGATGATGGCGGGGACAGGCATGGCGAGATGCTGGCCCGGTTCCTGCACGGCCCAGATCTTCGTTGCGACGGGCAGCAAGGGGCCGAGGAAGTCCGCCGCGTCCTTGCCCTGCTTCATGCCGGCGATGACGTGCACCGGCCAAGAGGGAAGCGCTTCCGACCAGCCCGCGAGCACGCGCGCGAGCGCCCGCCCGGCACCAGGGTTGTGCCCACCGTCGAGCCAAAGTTCCCAGCCATCCGGCACCAGTTCCGCGAGCCGGCCGGACAGGCGCTGCATCCGACCAGGCCAGGTTGCCGCGGCGACGCCGGCGTAGGCGCCGTTCGCCAGGCCGAGGCCGCTCGCGCGCAGCGCCGCGACCGCGATCCCGGCATTATCGAGTTGATGCTCGCCCGGCAGCGATGGCACCGGCAGGCGCAATGCTCCCCGCGTGTCTTCATAGCGCACGCCGCGCTCGCCTTCGACGATTTGCCAGTCGCGCCCGCGAGCGAGCAGCTCCGCGCCGACCCGGTCGGCCTCGGCCTGCAGCGTCGCGAGTGCGTCACCGGGTTGGAGGCCAGTGGCTGCAGGAACACCTGGCTTTAAGATGCCGGCTTTCTCACGGGCTATGGCCGAGAGCGTGTCGCCCAGCATCTCGCGATGATCGAGCGAGAGGCTCGCCACGGCGCAGGCGGCCGGGTGCTCGATGACGTTCGTCGCGTCCCCCCGGCCGCCGAGACCGACCTCCAGGATGCACAGGTCCGCAGGCGTGTTCGCGAACAGGTGCAGCGCCGCTGCGGTGATGACCTCGAAAACCGTTATCGGCTGCCCGGCATTCGCTGCCTCAACCTGCTCCAGCGCGGCGCCCAGGGCGTCGTCGCCGACGAGGCGCCCGGCGAGCCGGATACGCTCGCGGAAGCGGACGAGATGCGGCGACGTGTAGGCGTGGACGCGAAGGCCCGCCGCTTCGCCGATGGCCCGGGCGAAGGCGCAAGTGCTGCCCTTGCCGTTGGTTCCGGCGACGTGGAGCACGGGCGGCAGGCGCCGCTCCGGGTGACCGAGATCCGCGAGAAGCCGGCGCAGTCGGTCGAGGCTGAGATCGATCAGCCGCGGGTGCAGGCCGTGCAGCCGCGCGAGAAGCGGCTCGATCCGATCGCCCGGCTTGGAAGCTGGCCTGTCTGCCGCGAGCACGGTCATTCGGCCGGGACTTCCACCTCCGCCTCGGCCTCCGTCTCAGCCTCGACTTCGGGTTCGTCTGGCGGAGGCGGCGGTGCAAGCAATCCAAGCAAGCGCGCGAGTGTCTCGCGCATCTCCGTCCGCTTGACAACCATGTCGAGGACGCCACGCTCGTAGAGGTATTCCGCCCGCTGAAATCCTTCTGGCAGCTTCTCGCGGACCGTCTGCTCAATCACACGGGCGCCGGCAAAGCCAATGAGCGCGCCGGGCTCAGCGAGCTGCAGGTCGCCGAGCATGGCGAAGCTCGCGGTCACGCCCCCCGTCGTCGGATCAGTCAGCACCGTGATGAACGGCAGCCCGGCCTCCTTGACGAGTTGCGCCGCGATGGTCGTGCGCGGCATCTGCATGAGGCTGATCGCGCCTTCCTGCATCCGCGCTCCGCCCGACGCCGTGAACACGATGAGGGGCGCTTGCTGCAGCACGGCAAGCCGCGCCGCGGCGACAAGCGCCTCGCCCACGGCCGCGCCCATGCTGCCGCCCATGAACTCGAATGCCATGGCCGCGACCACCGCGCGGTGCCCGCCGACAGTGCCGTGCGCGACGACGATCGCGTCTTCCAGGCCCGTTTTCTCGCGCGCTTCGCGCAGGCGCTCTGGATAGCGTTTGGTGTCGCGGAAGCGAAGCGGATCAGCCGGGGCGCGCGGCAGTTCGATGCGGGTGTAGGACGCGGTGTCGCCTGAACTCGTCGAAGGTCCAGGCGAGGCGCTCGGCCGAGGTCGCGCGCAAGTGGAAGCCGCAATGAGGGCAAACCTTGAGGTTCCGCTCCAGGTCGCGGTGGAAGATCATCTGCTCGCAGTTGGGGCATTGGTGCCAGAGGTTGTCCGGCACCTCGCGGCGACCGAGCCAGCTCGTAATCTTGGGGCGGACATATTCGGTGATCCAGCTCATGGCACTGCTTTCGGTTCGAATGAAGTCAAGTCGAGCCCCGCGCCCGTGGGCCAAGGAAGATCAACGTTGCTTCAAGGTCGGCTCGGCTCACGCTGCTCGCCTCCGCGCGCCGCGCACACCGTCCGCTAGCGCACGGACTTGGTTCAGTACCTGGTCCACCGTATCAGGCGCCGCGCGGCCCTGCTCATCGAGCGAGGCTGCGAGCGTGTCAATCAGCGCCGACGCGACCACCGCCGCGTCCGCCACCCGCGTCGCCTCCGCAGCCTGCGCCGGGGTTCGTACCCCAAAGCCGATCGCGATGGGCAGCTCCGTCGCCCGGCGCACGCGCGGGACCGCTGCGGCCAGGTCCTCACTCGACGCGCTCCGTGTACCCGTAATGCCGGTTATGCTGACATAATAGACGAATCCGGAACTGCCATTGAGCACGTGAGCCAGGCGTGACTTGTCGGTCGTGGGCGCGACGAGACGGATGATGTCGAGGCCGTGCCGGGCGGCGTGCCCGATCAGCAGGTCCGCTTCCTCCGTAGGCAAGTCCACGACGATGAGGCCGTCCACGCCGGCTGCCTCGGCGTCGGCGCAGAAGCGTGCAGGATCGTAGCTCAGGATCGGATTGAGATAGCCCATGAGGACCACGGGCGTGTCGTGGTCGTTCCCACGAAACTCGCGCACCATGGCGAGCGTACGCGCGAGAGTAGCGCCCGCGCGCAGGCCACGGCGCCCGGCGGCTTGGATCGTCGGCCCATCTGCCATCGGATCGGTGAATGGCATGCCGATCTCGATGAGGTCCGCGCCGGCTGTGGGCATCCCGCGCAGGATCGCCATGCTGGTCGCAGCATCAGGATCGTAGGCTTCGAGAAAGGGAATAAGCGCACCCCGGCCCTTCGTCCGCACTTGGGCGAAGCGCGCTGCGATGCGGCTCACAGCTCGACTCCAAGGTGCGCAGCGACCGCGAAGATGTCCTTGTCTCCACGGCCGCACAGATTCATCAGGATCAGCTCGTCCCGGCCCATCGCGGGCGCGAGCTTCATGACGTGCGCGAGCGCGTGCGACGGCTCCAGCGCTGGAATGATGCCCTCCGAGCGCGTACAGAGCTGGAACGCCTGCAAGGCCTCCTCGTCCGTTGCCGAGGCGTAGGTGACGCGGCCGATCTCGTGCAGCCAGGCATGCTCGGGACCGATGCCTGGGTAGTCGAGCCCGGCGCTGATCGAGTGCGCCTCCTGGATCTGGCCGTCCTCGTCCTGCAGGAGATAGGTTCGGTTGCCGTGCAGGACGCCGGGCCGGCCGCCCTGGATGCTTGCCGCGTGCTCGCCGGACTCGAGGCCGCGCCCGGCGGCTTCGACGCCGTAGAGTCTCACCTCTGGGTCGTCGAGGAAGGGATGGAACAAACCCATGGCGTTGCTGCCACCGCCCACGGCCGCCACCACGGCGTCCGGCAGACGCCCTTCCCGCTCCAAGATTTGCGCCCGCGCCTCGGTGCCGATCACGCTCTGGAAGTCCCGAACCATGGCCGGGTAAGGATGGGGGCCGGCGACGGTGCCGATCAGGTAGTAGGTGTCGCGGACGTTCGCGACCCAGTCGCGCATTGCCTCGTTCATCGCGTCCTTGAGGGTGCCCGCGCCCGACGTGACGGCGCGCACCTCGGCGCCGAGGAGCCGCATCCGGAACAGGTTTGGCTTCTGCCGCTCGATGTCCACGGCGCCCATGTAGATCACGCAGGGCAGGTCGAAGAGCGCGCAGACCGTCGCGGTTGCGACCCCGTGCTGACCGGCGCCCGTCTCCGCGATGATGCGTGTCTTGCCCATGCGCCGGGCGAGGAGGATCTGGCCGAGCGTGTTGTTGATCTTGTGGCTGCCGGTGTGGTTCAGTTCGTCGCGCTTGAAATAGATACGCGCACCGCCGAGAGCCGCGGTCAGCCGCTCAGCCAGCCACAGAGGACTCGGGCGGCCCACGTAATCCCGGAGCAGCCTATCCAGCGCCGCCTGGAAAGCGGGATCGCTCTTCGCGGCGTCGTAGGCCCGCTCGACGTCCAGGATGAGCGGCATAAGCGTCTCGGCTACGAACCTGCCACCGAACCCGCCGAAGCGGCCGCGCGCGTCAGGGCCAGAGCGCAAGGTGTTCGGCCGATGGAAGATGGTCTCGCTCAATGGTAGGCTCCTTCGGCGGCTGTCTAGCGCGTTTCGGGTTCGGCCGGAAACAAGGGCTTCTGAGAAGCCGTATGCATTCCTGATCGTATTAGCCGCGAACTAGCGCAAGCGATGGGATACGTCACGTTCCCACTGCAAGCTGTCCGTGTAGTAGCGACAGTCTCGCTCCATGTTCCCACGCTTTTGTCATCATATTCACGCATGTGTGGCCTTCGCTCGGCTATCAGGAAGGCGATAGTCTTGAGCAGTAAGCGCGAGCAAGCTGAGCGCGAGGTGCCCCTTGATGTCGCTGTCCCCGTGCTCCCCAGGCCGCTCCACGCTCGCAGATCCGGGCAGCGCCGTTAGCAGGCGATCGTAACCGCCTTGGTGTTCCTTGGCATGGCGGACAAGAGTGCGCCGCAGTCGCCGATTGTCCTGCTGGTTGACGACGACGATGACGTTCGCGAGACCTCGGCCGAGATGCTGCAGGAACTCGGCTACGTTGTCCTGCAGGCGGAGAACGGTTCGGAGGCACTCTCCATCGTTGAGTTGAACCCGCAACTCGATGTGCTCGTCACTGATGTGCGAATGCCCGGCATGACCGGCCTGGAACTGTCCGCGAGGGCGAGGGCACGGCGCCGTGACCTCCGCGTCATCCTCATCTCCGGCTTCTTCCGCCCCCAGGCGCTCACGTGCCGCTTCCTGCAGAAGCCTTTCCGCACGCACGAGCTGGATGCTGCGATCCGCGCGGAACTCGACAGCAACTAGGGCCTGCAACTTGCGAGGCGCCGGCGAGTTGCCTCGCGCATGAAGCTTGTGTCCAGCGCATGAGACCTCGTCCACTGCCGAGCTGGGCCGGTCGCCCCGTCATCGTCGCGCATCCCAGCTAAGGACGAGGCTGAGCACATCGAAGTCTGCTTGCGCGCGCTTGCTGTCCAGCAAGGGGCGCGGGCTGATGCCGTCGTCCTCGTCGTCAATAATACGCGGGATGGGTCGGCGAGCGTGGCGCGCTCGCTCGCGCCAGCATTGACGTTCGCGCTGCACGTTGTCGAGCACGATTTCCCGGCCGCCGACGCATGCGCGGGGCAGGCTCGCCGCATGGCGATGGAGCATGCCGCCGCCCTTGCAGGCCGGGATGGCGCCCTGCTGACGACGGATGCTGACGGCCAGGTCGCGCCTGACTGGCTCGCTCGCAATCTCGCTTACCTGCGCGAAGGCATCGAGGCTGTGGCCGGGTGTGCGACGCTCGACCCGGCCGATGCTCTCCTGATCCCGGCCAGGTTGCATGAGGACGACGCGCGTGAGTGTGCCTATGCCGTATTACTCGACGAGATCGCGGCCCTGCTGGACCCGGATCCTTGGGACCCATTGCCGCGCCATACGGAGCACTCGGGCGCGAGCACCTGCGTCACGCTCGACGCCTACCGCCGGGCTGGCGGGATGCCGGCCGCTCCGCTTGCGGAGGATCGTGCGTTCTTCGCGGCCCTGCGCCGGGTGGACGCCCGCATCCGCCACGCGCCGGATGTGCAGGTCGTGGTGTCGGGGCGCATCGAGGGAAGAGCGCCGGGCGGAATGGCGGATACGATCCGCCGTCGCTTGACGTGCACCGACGCCTGGCTCGACGACGCGCTCGAACCTGTCGCCAACGCCATTCGCCGGGCGCGGCTGCGAAAACGTGTACGCCAGATCTTCTCAGCAGGCGTCGCTGGAGCGACCGCCGTGCGCAGTCTTGCGCTCGACTTAGGCGCCTCCCCGCAATTCGTGGCGACCGCGCTGCAGTCGCTCTGCTTCGGCGAGGGGTGGGCCACGCTAGAAGCGGGGAGCGCGGCGCTCGCGCGCGTCAAAGTTGCCGTCGCGGACCTGCCCCGCGAGATGGCGCGGGCATCGCAAGCCTTGCATAGGCTGCGTGAGCTGGATACGGCGCGAATGCAGGAAAGCGGCTCGCCCGTGCTCCCGAGCCTCGCTGCCGCGGCGCCAGCCTGGTCTGGCTAGCCGCCGGTAACGGAGCTGGTTCGCAGGAACGTCTCGAATCCGCGATCGAACAGGGTGAGGAGGTGTGCCGGCAAGCGAAATCCGCCGGGATCGTCCGTGATCACGCGGCCGTGCTGCGAGGCATGGGCGGCAATGGCGCACCGCTTCGCTGGCAGGTGCCGGGCGATGTCGAGCCGGTAGCCTGCGGGTTCAGGCCCGTCGAGCGCTGCATCGGGCGGCAACGTCCAGCCCCAAACGGGGTAGGCCAGGTGCAGCACCCCCGCCCTGCTCGCGGCAGACGCGGCGATCGCGTGGGTGGCTTCGTGGTCGCCGTGCGGGTCGTGCTGCCAGGGACCGAGCAGGACGCCGCACTCCCTCTCTTGAAGCGCGTCAACGACAGCCGCGATGGCCGCCGCGAAGACTTCGCCCCCTCGCGGCACCGCCGTGTCGCGCAATCCAAGGAAGCCGACGCGATCCGAAGCCAGCCCGAGGGCCGCAACCGCTGCCCGCGCCTCTATCTCGCGCAGAGCACGCAGCCGTGGTGCCGGGTAGGTGCGCGAGCCGGGATGGGATCCGGTGCCGTCGGTCACGACAAGGATGTGGGGTATAAGGCGCTGCGCGCACGCCTCGGCAATCAGGCCGCCGCAGCCCAGGCTCTCGTCGTCGGGATGCGGCGCGAGGATGAGGGGCGCACGGCCGCCTAGGATCGTCGCCAAGGGTGCGAGCGGCAGCGACTCCATCCGACGCAGCGCGTCTCTGGCCAGCATCATGTCTTGGCCAGGCCGTGGGTGCCAGCCTCTAGCAGCACCGCGTCCGGCGCCGGCTGGCGCAGGTAGGTGCCGAGGTCGCGCGCCAGCCTCTCGGGGAGACTGGGGCGCACGAAGGCCGCGAGGCCAAGCGAGCGCTGCATGAGGCGCAGCGCGTCAAGGCAGGCCGCTTCAACGGCGAGGCGCGCGAGATTGACGTAAGCGACGCGGTCGGCCGACGGAGGCGCCGCGGGGCCGTCCTGCTCCGCAATGTCCGCCGCTCGCATCGTCCAAAGCCGGGCCGTTTCCTGGGCGATGAGGATCTGGCCGAAGCGGGCCTGCTGCATGGGTGCATCTTGGTATCCTCGCCGGACCAATTGCGCGCGCGTCGCCTCGACGAGCGCGTCGAGCCCGCCGAGCGTGACCGCCGTCGTTCGCCACGCGCCGCAGGAAAAGTCCGGCTCCCGTAGATAGTCGCCTGGCGCACCCACCAGCGCATCGTCAGGTGCCGCGACGCCCGTCAGGTCCACCGTGCCGTTATTCGCAGCCCGCAGCCCTTGCAGCGTGCCCTGCGATCCGGCGACCGGCTCGGCGCCGCTCAGGGCGATCAGAACCATTTGCGTCCCGTCGGGCGTCTCCACAGTCACCAGAGCGCGTGCGCAGTGCCCGGCACCGCTGCATGGGCCCTTCCGCCCGGCAAGTCGGCCGTCGGCTCGTCGCAGTCGCTCGCCGGGCGGGTCCGTGACCCAGAGACCGAAGAGATCGCCCGCGAGCGCGCTCGCCGCCGCCCGCTCGCTCTGCTTCGCGGTGCCGCAGCGCATGACGAGGCGCAACGCATTGACGTGCGCCTCGAACAGGCGTCCCACGGCGAGGTTGCCCTGGCCGAGCAGCCGCAGCAGTTCCGCAAGCAGCGCGGCCCCGCTCGGCTCAGTGCCGGTGCCGAGCCCGCCGAGCCGCTCGGGCACGGGAGCTGCTAGCAACCCTGCCGCTCGCAGCGCTGTCATGTCCTGTTCCGGAAATGCGGCCTCGAGGTCGAGCGCCTCCGCCCGGCGACGCGCCACGGGTACGCCCGCCCGCACCGCATCGGTGAGCCGAGCTGCGCGCGTCGTGACGGACCCGCGCGGCGCGGCTGCGGGCCTAGGCTGCACTCGCCCTTCTTCCCTGGCGCAGCCTCGCCGATGTCACGTTCGCGTCATTCATGAGAATGCCGATGCCTTCCTGTATCATCACTGTGAACGCGTGGCCGGCCGCCCTGTTCGCTTCCGGTCAGCGAGCTTGATAGGGTCTCGGAACTGCGGAACAGCATCGAGGCATCATGGACCAGTCAGTGCCGCCGGCCGACCCCGACTTCGATCCGTGGGCCGACTTGCGCGAGGGCGTTCGCAGGCTTTGCGTGAACTTCCCCGGCGAGTATTGGCGCAAGCTCGACCAGGAGCGTGCCTATCCGACCGCGTTCGTGCGGGCGCTCACCGAGGCTGGCTACCTCGCCGTGCTCATCCCTGAATTGTATGGCGGCTCGGGACTGCCGCTGGCTGCCGCCGCTGCGATTCTGGAGACGATCCAGGCCGAGGGCTGCAACGGCGCTCCATGCCACGCGCAAATGTATATCATGGGCACCATCTTGCGGCATGGCTCGGCAGCGCAGAAAGAGGAGTATCTTCCGAGGATCGCCCGCGGCGAGCTCAGGCTGCAGGCCTTCGGCGTAACTGAGCCAGGGTCAGGCACCGACACCACCAACCTTCGGACCACGGCGCGGCGCGACGGCAACGCATACGTGATCAATGGTCAGAAGATCTGGACCAGTCGCGCCGAGCACAGCGACCTCATGCTGCTGCTGGCCCGCACCACGCCGAAAGAGCAGGCGGCGAAGAAGACCGACGGCTTGTCCACCTTCATCGTTGACATGCGGGCAGCCCTGGGCGACGGCCTCGTGATCCGCCCCATCCGCACCATGATGAACCACAACACCTGCGAGGTGTTCTTCGACAACATGCGCGTGCCAGCGGCGAACCTGGTCGGCGAGGAGGGCTGGGGATTCCGCTACATCCTGAGCGGCATGAATGCCGAGCGCCTGCTGATCGCTGCCGAGTGCGTCGGCGACGCCAAGTGGTTCACGGCGAAGTCCGTCGCGTATGCCAAGGAACGCGTGCTGTTCGGCCGTCCGATCGGGAAGAATCAGGGCGTCCAGTTCCCGATCGCTCGCGCCTACGCCCAGATGCGCGCGGCGGAGCTGATGGTTCGCGAAGGGTGCCGCCGCTTCGACGCCGGGCTGACGCCGGGCGAGGAGGCCAACATCGCCAAGATGCTCGCCGCTGAGGCGAGCTGGGCGGCGGCCGAGGCCTGCGTGCAGACCCATGGCGGCTTCGGCTTCGCCGAGGAATACGATGTCGAGCGCAAGTTCCGCGAGACGCGGCTCTACCAGGTAGCACCCATCAGCACGAACATGATCCTCGCTTACCTCGCCGAGCACGTACTCGAACTGCCCAGGAGCTACTAATCGGCCTCCGCGATTTCGCCCTTGGTCATCGCGGCACCATCATGGCGAGCCGGGTCGGCGCGGCTCGGTACGACGCGAGCGAGCGTCCCATGCCCATCGCGCCCCCCAGGCCAGCGAACGCAGTCTGCATCGGGATGATCCGGCCGCCGCCGTTGCCGTAAGGCTGTACATTGGTCGGCGGCAGCACCAGGCGCCCAGCGCCGTTCCAATTGCCGCCGAGGCCGGCGATCATGCCGGCATTCGGAGCGGCGGAGGCGAACGCCTGCTCGGGCTGATGCTGCCAGACGGCCATCACCCTGCGTTCATACTCATCTCCGATCTCGGGCGTCAGCGAGTGATAGCCCGCGGTCGCCTTCGGCCAGGTACCAGTCTGCTCGTAGAGCTGGGTGAGGAAGCGCCCGGCATATGACGCGTTCGCGGTCGGGTCGAACGCCTGCTCGAGCGAGCCGAAGGCGTCCGGATGATGCATCAGGTTGACCTGCATGCATCCCACATCGATCGAGCGCACGCCGCGCGCCTGCAAGTCCCGCACGGCGGCGATCGCCTCGGCCTTAGAGTTCGAACCAATGCCCAACGCCTTCGGCGTTGATCGTCCATGGCCAGGGCGCCACCGCACCCGACGCCTCGCGTTTGCCGCTCTCCACAACGCCGATGGCGACCATGAGACGATCCGGGACATGCCACTGCCGCTCCGCCCCTGCGATTGCCATCCGGCAGAGATCGCCGGGCGCGATCTCGACGAAGCCGTAGCCGAAGGCGCGCAACGGCGTGAGCAGGAGGGCAAGACTGGCGAGGAGACGGATCATGCTGCCGCTACCCTGCCCGTGATCGGTAAACATCCGGTTTAAGGCCGTGACGCACGGCGCATCACGAATTGCTGCGCTGCAAAAAATCCAGTTGCATTCGGCCGCGCAGAAGAATATGTTCCGTGGTGCAGCAAGGCTCCGGCCGAGCTGCTTTCTTGGACGTTTCCTCCCTAAACTTGGCGGCGCCGAAAGGCGTCGCCTTTTTTCGTCAGCGGTCGAGCAACGCGCTGGCCTCGGCGCAGAGCGCCGCAGCCAGCGTCCCCAAGCGGCGTGCGATGACCGCGAAGTCGGGCCGCTTCGCGATCCGTGTCTCATCCATGTAGAGCCGCCGCGCCACCTCGATTTGGAGAGCATGGACGCCCTCGCGTGGCCGCCCGTAGTGCCGGGTAACGTAGCCGCCAGCATAGGGCTCGTTGCAGCGCACCGAGAAGCCCTGTGCTGTCAGCATGGCCTCGACGCGGCGCGCGATCCGTGCGGCGCACGCCGTGCCGTGCGCGTCGCCAAGCACGATGTCGGTAGCGTGTCCGCCCGGCTGTCTCGCTCCTTCTCCTCCCGGGGAGGCGCCGCCCGGCATCGAGTGGCAGTCCACGAGCAGGCAAGCGCCGAAACGCTCCCGAGTCTGCGCGATCAGGGCTGCCAGCGCCGCGTGATAAGGCTCCCAGCACCGGCGCACCCGCTGCTCGGCTTCGGCGAAGGGCAGCTTGCCCCGATAGATCGCCTCACCCGAGGACACGACGCGCGCGATCGTGCCAAGGCCCGCGCCGACGCGGGGGCTTGTCGTGTTGACCCACGCGGGCAGCACGTCCTCGAACATCGTGGGATCAAGCTCCCATGGCTCGCGGTTCGGGTCGCAGTAAGCGCGAGGAAAGCGCGCGGCGAGCAGGGGCGCCCCGCAGGTAGGGGCGGCGGCGAACAGCTCGTCCACGAAGCTGTCCTCGCTGCGCCGGAGGGCGAGAGGATCGAGTCGAGCGGCGGCGACGAAGGCGGCCGGGTAGTCCTGTCCGGAATGCGGCGACGCGAAGACAACTGGCGCGAACTGCTTCACGGGCAGGAGCAGCGTGTAGGCCGCGTCGGCTACAGCGTCGGGCAAGGGGTGGTCCATGCCCTATTCAACCTGGCTGCACGCCGGCTGTCACGAGCGGCGCTGGTGACGAAGTTACACTGCGTCGGCCGCGCGACGCTCATCGGGCCTCCGCGATTCGCCAGCACGGCCCGAACCTTGCCGCGGCCGGAGCCAGAATGTATAGCGGCGCGACGGATGGGCGCGTAGCTCAGCGGGAGAGCGTCCCCCTGACACGGGGAAGGTCACAGGTTCAATCCCTGTCGCGCCCACCATCTACTCCTCCGAATCGTGTGACGGACTGTCATAGAAGCTTCACGGAACTGCAATAGGGCGGTCGCTTTTCGCTTCTAGGGTCTGCCTGCCGCGAGCCGCCCGGCTCGCCTCGACCGGAGGCATCATGCAGCTTACTCGCAGGGCAGTCGCCCTATCCGCTGTCCTCGGCATGGGGGGAGCCTCCCTGTTCGGCCTCGGCGCGGAAGGCGCAGAGCAGATCACCGGCGCTGGTTCGACCTTCGTCTATCCCGTGCTCTCGAAGTGGTCCGCAGAATACAGCAAAAGCAACAATTTGGAGGTCAACTATCAATCCATCGGATCAGGCGGCGGGATCGCCCAGATCAAGGCCGGTACGGTGGATTTCGGTGCTTCGGACGCGCCGATGTCCGCCAGCGATCTCAAAGCCGCGGGTCTCGCTCAGTTTCCGATCGTGATCGGCGGAATCGTGCCCGTGGTCAACTTACCGGGAATTGAGGCTGGGCAGATGCGCCTCACCGGGCCGGTGCTGGCCGACATCTTCCTCGGCAAGATCAAGAGGTGGGATGACCCGGCGCTCGCACAGCTCAACCCAGGCGCGAAGCTGCCGAACATGGCCATCACGGTCGTTCACCGTTCGGACGGATCTGGCACGACGTTCAATTTCGCAAACTACCTCTCAAAGGTCAGCCCCGAGTGGAAGAGCAAGGTCGGGGTCGGTACCTCGATCGCCTGGCCCGCGGGCGTTGGCGGCAAGGGCAACGAGGGCGTGGCCGCTTACGTCGAGCGCATCAAGGGCGCGATCGGCTATGTCGAGTATGCCTATGTCCTGCAGAATAAGATGACATACGCGATCCTGCAGAACGAAGCCGGCGCCTACGTGAAGCCGAGCACCGATGCCTTCCAGGCGGCCGCAGCGAGCGCCGATTGGGCGCACGCGCAAGATTTTGATCTCGTTATGACCAATGCGCCGGGCAAGGATGCATACCCCATCGCGGCGACGACCTTCATCCTCATGCATCAGCAACCCAAGAACCAACAGGCGAGCCAAGCGGCGCTCGGTTTTTTCAAGTGGGCGCTCAACCACGGGCAGCAAACGGCGGAAAACCTCGACTATGTACCGCTCCCGCCGGCGCTGGTCGCGCAAATCGAGAGCTACTGGTCGCAGACGATTAAGGCCCAATAAGCTCGTCCATGTCCCTCACGAGAACCGCAGCCGGGCCTGACGTTTCCCGCTACCCGGCAGCGGGCCGAAGCTCCGGGCGGCTCGGGGACGGGCTGTTCCGGGTCGCCGCCCTTGGCTGCGCGATGCTGGTGCTGATCCTGCTCGGGCTCGTCGCGCTCTCCATGCTCTGGGGCGGCCTGCCTGCCTTCCGCGCGTTCGGCCTGCCGTTCCTCTACGGGACCAGGTGGGACCCGGTCGCCAAGGTCTTCTCGGCTGGTGTGGCGATCTACGGGACGCTCGTGACGTCCGCGCTAGCTATGCTGCTAGCTATCCCGGTGAGCTTCGGCATCGCGGTCTTCCTCACGGAGGTGGCGCCGGCCTGGATGCGTGGCCCGGTTGCCACCGCCATCGAGCTGCTCGCGGGCGTGCCGTCCATCATCTACGGTATGTGGGGCCTGTTCGTGTTCGCGCCCTTCATGTCCGACTACATCGAACCTTGGCTCAACGACACGCTCGGCACGCTGCCCGGAATCGGCGCGCTGTTCCAAGGACCGCCGCTCGGCATCGGCATGCTCACGGCGGGGATCATCCTCGGCATCATGGTCATCCCGTTCATCTCGGCGGTGATGCGCGACGTGTTCTCGCTCGTGCCGCCCCAGCTTCGCGAAGCAGCGTTCGGCCTCGGGGCCACGCGCTGGGAAGTGGTGCGCGGCGTGGTGCTGCCCTACACGCGCTCGGCGGTGGTCGGCGGCATTTTCCTCGGGCTAGGGCGCGCCCTCGGCGAGACGATGGCGGTCACGTTCGTGCTCGGCAATACGCACGACCTCAGCATCTCGTTGCTGATGCCGGGCAACTCGATCTCGGCGGCCATCGCCAACGAGTTCACCGAGGCCGACTCCGATATCTACCGTTCGGCGCTGATCGCGCTCGGCTTCCTGCTCTTCGTCGTGACGTTCATCGTGCTCGCCGTCGCGAAGATCATGCTGCTGCGCATCGCGCGGCGGGACGCGGCGACGTGAGCGGCGCGGCCGTGTCCGCCGGGTTGGGGCGTCGCCGCCGGGCTGTGAACCTGGTCGGCCTCAGCTTCGCGAGCTTCGCCACCGCGTTCGGCCTGTTCTTCCTCTTCTGGATTTTGGGTGCCACTCTCGTGAACGGCTTCGCGGCGCTCGGGCCGAGGCTGTTCACCCAAATGACGCCACCGCCTGGCGCCGAGGGTGGGTTGCTCAATGCGCTCTACGGCAGCTTCATCATGATCGTGGTCGGCACGGCCGTGGGAACGCCCATCGGCGTCATGGCGGGCACGTGGCTCGCGGAGTATGGCGGCGCCCGGCCGCTCGCCGAGGCGACCCGTTTCCTCAACGACATCCTGCTCTCCGCGCCCTCAATCGTGATCGGCTTGTTCGTCTACGAGATCGTGGTGAGCACGACCGGGCACTTCTCGGGCTGGGCCGGGGCCGCGGCCCTTGCACTCATCCTGCTGCCCATCGTGGTGCGCACGAGCGACGAGACCTTGCGGCTCGTGCCCACGACCCTGCGCGAGGCGACGCTCGCGCTCGGCGCACCGCGCTGGCGGATGATCGCGAGCGTGCTCTGGCCGGCGGCCCGCACCGGCATCGTGACCGGAATGCTGCTCGCGGTCGCCCGCATCAGCGGCGAGACCGCGCCGCTCCTCTTCACGGCGCTGAACAACCAGTATTGGACTTGGAGCCCTTCCAACCCGATGGCGAACGTGCCCGTGGTGATCTTTCAATATGCCCTAAGCCCGTATGACAGCTGGCACGCGCTGGCCTGGGCAGGCGCGCTTATCATGACCTTGGTCGTCCTCGCCATCAGCGTGGGTGCCCGCTACGCCATTCGCAGCCGGGGATAAGCCATGAGCAGCACGGCGGATCAGGGCGTCTCAGGGGGACGGGCAGCGGCGAAGGCGGCGAAGCCGCCAGCGTCCACGGCGCGCGTCAGCATCCGCGACCTCAATTTCTTCTACGGCGCCCGGCAGGCGCTCAAGTCCATCTCGCTCGACCTGCCGGACCGCCGGGTCATGGGCCTCATCGGGCCGTCCGGCTGCGGCAAGAGCACGCTGCTGCGCGTGCTCAACCGCATGTATGACCTCTACCCCGGCCAGCGTGCCACGGGCGAGGTGCTCATGGACGGCCGAAATCTGCTCGCGGACGACATGGACCTGAACGCGCTGCGCTCGCGGGTCGGCATGGTGTTCCAGAAGCCCACGCCGTTCCCCATGAGCGTCTATGACAACATCGCGTTCGGCGTGCGCCTGCACGAGAAGCTGTCGCGCGCGCAGATGGAGGAGCGGGTCGAGTGGTCGCTGACCCGCGCGGCGCTCTGGGACGAGGTGAAGGACCGGCTGCAGGCTTCAGCCACCGGGCTGTCGGGCGGGCAGCAGCAGCGCCTGTGCATCGCCCGCACTATCGCCGTCCGGCCCGAGGTCGTGCTGCTCGACGAGCCGACCAGCGCACTCGATCCGATCAGCACGCTCAAGGTCGAGGAGCTGATCGACGAGCTGAAGCAGGATTTTACCATCGCCATCGTCACCCACAACATGCAGCAGGCGGCCCGCGTCGCCGACCAAGTCGCCTTCCTCTTCCTCGGCGAGCTGGTTGAGTGCGGCCCGGCGGCGCAGATGTTCACAGCACCCCGCGAGAAGCGCACCCAGGAATACATCACCGGGCGGTTCGGTTAGGAGACATCTATGTCCGAGGCGCAGCACATCGTCCGTGCCTACGCGCAAGAGCTGCAGCACCTGCGCGACCTCATCACAGAGATGGGCGGGCTGGTAGAAAACCAAGTCTCGCTCGCCGCCCAGGCCGTCACGACGGGCGACTCGGAACTGGCCGCCCGCGCCGTCGAGCAGGACCCGGCGGTGGACGAGCTGGAGCGCGACGTCGAGCAGTTCGTCATCCGGATGCTGGCGCTGCGCCAGCCCATGGCGATGGACCTTCGCCAGATCGTCGCCGCCTTGAAGATCACCGGCGACTTGGAGCGCATCGGCGACTACGCCGCGAACGTCGCCAAGCGCAGCATCGTGCTCTCCCAGTTCTCGCTGCCGATCAGCCTGTCCGGCCTGTCTCACATGGCTCGGCTCGTCCAGGAGAACCTCAAGCTTACCATTGATGCCTTCGGCGAGGGCGACGCGGACAAGGCCGTCCAGGTCTGGCGCTCGGACCAGGCGGTGGATGATCTCTACAACACCATCTTCCGCGAGCTGGTCACCTACATGATGGAGGATCCGCGGAACATCACGCCCTGCACGCACCTGCTGTTCATCGCCAAGAACCTGGAGCGCATCGGCGACCACGCAACGAATGTCGCGGAGACGATCCACTACGCGGTGACGGGCGAGAGCCTTCCGGGAACCCGCCCAAAGGGCAATACCTCGGCCTATGCGGTCGTGCGCTCAGCGCGCGCCGACGATGATCCGCGCTCAGCGCGCGCCGACGATGATCTGCGCTCAGCGCGCGCCGACGATGATCCGCGCTCAGCGCGCGCGGAGGACACCAGGCGCCCGACCGGCGCAGACGAGGAGATATAGAAGATGGCCGCCGAAGCGTTCCTCGCCAAGCCACTCGTGCTCGTCGTCGAGGACGAGGCGGCGCTCGCCACCATGCTCCGCTATAACTTGGAGCGGCAGGGCTTCCGCGTGGACGAGGCCACGGACGGCCAGGAAGCAATAACCCGAATCGCCGAATTGCAGCCCGATCTCGTCCTGCTCGACTGGATGCTGCCCGTGATGAGCGGCATCGAGGTGTGCCGTCAGATCCGGCGGCGCCCGGCAACGCGGGACCTGCCCGTCATCATGGTTACCGCCCGCGCCGAGGACGGCGACGCCGTGCGCGGCCTCAACACGGGCGCGGACGATTACATCACCAAGCCCTTCAGCATGGACGCGCTGCTCGCCCGGATGCGCGCCCTGCTACGCCGGGCTGGCGGCGTGCCTGCCAAGGGCCAGCTCGGCTTTCACGATATCGCGATGGACCTTGCGGCGCACCGCGTCAGTCGCGGCCATCGCGCGGTGCATCTCGGCCCGACTGAGTATCGCTTGCTGGAGTTCTTCCTGCAGCACCAGCGGCGTGTGTTCACGCGCGAGGAACTGCTTGATGCCGTCTGGGGGCCGGACATCCACGTCGAGCCGCGCACCGTGGACGTTCACATCCGGCGGCTGCGAAAAGCGATCAACGGGCCGGGCGAGCTGGACGTGATACGCACGGTCCGCGCGGCGGGATATGCGCTGGACACGGAGCCTGTCTGAGCCTGCCTACCCTTATCGCTACTCCAATTGATAGGTGAGGGGCAGCGTCACCGTCGCGGTGTCCTGCGTCATGCTCGTAGGGAAGGGGGGCAGGCGCGCACCGCGCAGCAGTGCCTCGGCTGCCTCATCGAGCACGCGCGATCCTGAGGGCTGGATCACCGCGACTTGCAGCACCCGTCCGTCGCGGGATGCCGTGAATTGAAGGATCACCCGGCCTTCCGTGCCCTCCAAGCGGGCGGCCTCGGGATAGGTCTTGTGCGCTTGCAGCCAGTCGATCAGGGCGTTGCGCCAGCCGCCGCTGATCGGGGCAGCGGGCGCAGGGCGCGATGCCGGGATTTGCGTCTCCGCGGGTGAACGAGGCGGGGCCGTTGCCGTACTGGGTGCCTCGTCGCGGGTGGCCGGCGCCTGCAGGGCGCGCGGTGCGGAGTGATACGGCGGCCGTTGGGCCAGGCGAGGCTGGGCAACCGGGCGCGGCGGCCGGACCTCAACCGGTGGCCTCGGCGGTATGGGTATCGGCGGTGGCGGCGCGGTCTGAAGGACGGGTGGTGGAGCGGTGGCCATCTCGCTCGGCGGCGGAGGCACCGTGGCAGCGGGCGGCGCCGCGGCTTCGAGCGGCGGCGCGGGTTTGGTCGGTGTCGGTGCAGGGGGTGGCGTGGCTTCCGCCTCAGCTGGCGGCACAGGCGGCTGCGGCGGGGGGCTGGGTGCTGCCTGGGCAGGCTCAAGAGGCGTTTCCGGGGCGAACACCATCGTGAATGCGGGCGGCCCGGGCGCTTCCGGCAACCTTGCGGGACGGACGATGAGCAGCAGCAACGCGAGCAGCGCCCCATGGATCCCGAGTGCGATGAGCAGGGCCGGGGCGAGCGCCCCCTGCCGCGCTGGCCGGAGCGCCGGGCGGGACAGCGGCGCCATGAGCACGAGTTCAGACGAGGACATGCGCTCCGCCGGCGCTCGTCATCGTCTCGAGTGGCGCTCCGTAGATATCTGGGCTGAGTCTCTGCATTAGAACGTCACCCGGACACCCCCGTAGCCGCCGATCGGCGCAGCCGGCGAATAGCTGCGCGGGTTGGTCGCGTTCGGCGCCTGAACGAGGAAGATCGAGGATGTCGGCGAGAAGGTGCCATAGGTGTAGTATTTGGCATCGTTGACGTTCTCGATGACCCCGAAGAGCTGGACGCTCGGCGTGACCTGATACTGGGTGTTCAGGTTCAGCGTGACGAAGCCCGGCAGGCGCGGCGTCAGGTTGGCCGGGTCGCCGAACAGGTACTGGCCGCTCTGATAGATGCCAACGGCTCCCACGGTCCACTTGTCGGTGACCTTATAATACACACCGAACTTGAGCTGGTTAGCGGGGACGCCAGGGAGACGGTCACCAGGCTGGACGGTGATGTTGCCGTTGGCGTCGCCTGCGGGATTGCTGCCGGCGGACTCGACGAAGCCGTTCTGGTAGGTAGCATCCGTGTAGCTGTAATCAACGTAGGCCAGCCAGCGCGGCGTCTTCAGCTGCACGCCGGCGTCCACGCCCTGCCTGAGCGTTTGCCCGACGTTCTGGAAGAAGGCCCGGTTCAGGGTGGTGCTGTTGACGAAGGCGATGTCGTCGTCGAGCGTGGTATGGAATAGGCCCAGATTGTAGGTGATCCGAGTGCCGCTCGCCGGGCGGACCGTGCCGCGGAAACCTGCCTCCCAGCTGTGCGCGACGACCTGCTTCAGGTTCGGATCCCCGGTGAAGAAGTTCGCGAGGCTGCAATCGTCGGCGGCGCTGGCGCAGGACAGCTCGGCGGGCGTCGGCGCGCGGTTGGCTTCCGAGTAACCGGCATAGGCGGTGAGCCAGGACGCGAACTGGTAGGTCGCGCCGATCGCCGGGTTGAAGCGGTTGTAGGTGTGCTGCCCGGTGAGGCTGCCGCCGCCCTGGTCGGTCAAGTCGATCTCGGCCGCGTTGAAGCGGCCGGACGCCGTGACCGCCAGCCGCGGCGTCAGGTTCAGCGTGTCCGAGACATAGATGCCGTAATAGGCATCGCTGGTCGCGAGCCGCACGGGCGTGTTCGTGCCCGGCTCATCGATGGTGACGCCAGGGCCGGCGAACGCACGGTCCGGCCCGACTAAGCCGCCCAGGAGCGCGGTGGCGCTGAACTGGGTCTGCGCGCCGTCGAAGCTCAAGCCGCCGACGAGGTGGTTCTTCAAGCCGAAGACGTCGTCGGTGTTCGTCGCCTGCACGGACGCGCCGTAGCCGTTGGTGTTCGTCGTCTGAAGGTCTAGCTGGGAATAAGGGCCGCCGCTGAGGAAGTCAGGGATGAGGATGCCACCGCGCGTGGTGCTGGGGTTGCCATTCTGATCACAGAGCAACCCTGACCCATCGTTGCAAGGCGTGTCGCTGGACACGTTGCCGTTGGTGACCCGCTGCAGCAGGTAGTTGTAGTATGCGAGCGCCTGGATAGAAGTCGTGTCGGTCACGCTGTAGTTGCCGCGCAGGTTCATCGCCAAGTAGCGATTGGCGATCTGGTTCGGCGCCGTGAACTGCGCCGAGGGATCGGCGGCAAGCAACTCCACCGGTGACGTGCCGGGACCGTTCAGCACCGAGTTCGCGAGGGTGAGGCTCAGGTGCGCTTCGGCGCGGTCGCCGCGCCAGCCGAGATCGCCGTAGAAGTTCTGGATGTCCGAGGATTGCAGATCGCGCCAGCCGTCCTCGTGCTGCACGGTTGCCGCGACGTAACTGCTGACGTTGCCGACCTGCTTGCCGTATTGGACCTCGCCGACAATCTGGCCGAACGAGCCGCCGTAGAGAGCGGCCTCGCCGCCGTGGTAGGTGAAGCCGTCCTTGAGCTGCACGCTCAGCGACCCGCCGAGGGCGTTCAGGCCGAAAACGGGATTGGGGCCTTCCAGGTTCATCTGGCCGATAGCGATGCTGGGGATCAGGTCCCAGTTCACCGTGTCGCCGAAGGCGTTGTTGAAGCGCGCGCCATTGACGTAGACGGCCAGCCCCTGCGGCGTGCCCTGCAACGGGGAGGCTTCGAAGCCGTGATACAGCAGGGTCGGCTGGTAGGGGTTGCCCGACGCGGACTCGAGATTGACGCCGCCGACCTGCTCGTTGAGCGCCCGCAGCGCGTTCGGCGTGCCATCGCGGCTGATGTCGCTGCTGTTCAGCACATTGCTCGTGGCTGGCAGCTTGTTGCGGTCGATGCCCGAGCCCAGGAGCGGCGAGGTGCCGACGATGTTGACCGTGGGCAGGTTGACCTCCGGCACGGCCGCGCCGGCCGCAGCTTGCGCGAGCGCGCTCGCGGGTAGCAGCGATGCACCAAGGGACACGAGTGCTGCGATGCTGCGAGGCGCAGTGTTGGACATTCATCTCCCCAGGCATTGCTTTAGCCGCGGCATTACGCCCGAAGCGCAGGGTCGTTGGCCATGGCATGATTTCCCGGGTTCGGCGGTAATGTTTCCCGGCGCGGCGTTTAGGCGCAAAAATGGTGCAACGCTTCCGTTTCCGGGGAACGAGCGCTATGTCGCTGCGGGCACGCTTGGTCATGACACTTGCCCTTGTTTTGGCCCTGAGCCTCACGGCCGGGTGCGCCCTGGCTGGCTGGCACGCGCGGCGCTCGGTGCGGGCGGAGCTGACCGCCGCGCTGAACGTGGGTGCGCAGACCGTGCGCGCCGGGCTGGATGAGGCTCGTCTTCCGCGCGATCCGGACGCCGACGCCCGGCGGCTGATCGGCACCTTCGACGGCAATCGCCACGTGCAGGCGGCGCTCCTGCATGCGAGCGGCGGCGGCGCCGCGGAGTCCCGGCTCCTCAAGTCCGCCACCGCAGCGCCGCGCTGGTTCCGCAGCCTGATCGCCCCCGACCTCGCGCCGGTTGATGTTGTGGTTGGAGGGGGACCTTCGGAACATCTCCTGATTCGAACTCTCGGCCAATCCCACCAACGAGGTGGGCGAGGTCTGGAGCGAGTTCCGCGATCTCGCGACGATGCTCGCCGTCTTCTGCCTCCTCGCGTCCTTGCTGGTGTTCTGGACGGTCGGCCGAGCGCTGCGTCCCCTCGACCGGCTTCGCGCGGGGCTCTCGCGCATCGGGTCCGGCGACTACGCGCCGCGCATCGCGGCGGATGGGCCGCCGGAGCTGGCCGCTCTGGCGAGAGGCTTCAATAGCATGGCGGCCCGCCTTGCCGACGCACAGCGCAGGAACGCGCGCTTGAACGAGCACCTGATGACCTTGCAGGAGGAGGAGAGGGCGGACCTGGCGCGCGACCTCCACGACGAGATCGGCCCTTCCCTGTTCGCCGTGAACGTCACCGCGGCCACGATCCAGCAGCTCGCCGCCGCGGGACGAACCTCCGAGATTCCCGGCCAGGTGCGCGCGATCCAGGACGTGGTCGTTCACATGCAACGATACGTCAGGGCCATCCTCGGCCGCCTCCGCCCGGTCCACGCGGTCGAGCTTGGGCTGCGGCCGGCGGTCGAGACCCTCGCCGGGTTCTGGCGCGCGCGGTATCCGTCGATCCAGTTCGACCTGAACATTTCGACCGACGAGGCTGACCTCGATGATGCGGCCAAGGAGATCATCTACCGCGTTGTGCAGGAAGGATTGGCCAATGCCGTCCGCCACGGGAAGCCGAACCGGATCGCTGTCGCCGTTGGGACCCGCTCGGGCATGATCCTGGTGGAGGTTGCCGACGACGGGCGCGCGTCGGACGCGCTCGCGGAGCCTGGCTTCGGCCTGAATGGGATGAGGGAGCGGGTCTCGGCGCGAGACGGAACGCTCGCGATCCAGCGCGGGGCGGCGGGCTCGGGATGGACGATCCTGGCCAGCCTGCCCCTGCTGGAGCGCGCTTGTGATGTCGGAGCATGAGGGTCTTGCTGGTGGATGACCATGCGATCGTGCGTGCCGGGCTGCGCGGCCTCCTCGCGACCCTGCCGCACGCGGAGATCCACGAAGCGGCAACCGGGCGCGAGGCTCTGGCCCTGGCGCGGAGCGTGCAGCCGCACTTGGTCGTCCTCGACCTGAACCTGCCGGGCATCGGTGGGCTGGAGCTGCTGCGCCGGATCATGGAGGAGGGTGCGGCGCGGGTCCTCGTGCTGAGCATGCACGCGGACCCTCTCTACGCCGCCCGCGCCCTCGATGCCGGTGCGAGAGGGTATCTCAGCAAAAACGCGTCCCCCGATGAGGTCCTGCAGGCGGTGCGCAGGGTCTCGGAAGGTGGGCGCTACATCGAGAACGAGATCGCCCAGGAGCTTGCGCTGCAGACCGTGTCCGCGGGCGCTCCCGTGCCGCAGCTCACGGCGCGGGAGCTTGAGATTCTGCGCTTGCTGGCCCAGGGGCGGAGCATGACCGAAATCGCGGACGCGCTCGCCATCAGCTACAAGACGGTCGCGAACACCTGCACCGGGATCAAGGCGAAGCTCGGCGTCTCCCGGACGGCCGATCTGATACGCTACGCCGTCGAGATCGACGTATCCGCCTAGACGTCCACCTCCTCGGCATCGAGCGTGCGCGCCCGCTCTTGGATGAACTGGAACCGCAGCTCCGGGCGCCGCCCCATGAGGCTGTCCACGACCTCGTTCGTTCGCGCCCGCTCCTCCGCGGCGGCCACCACCTTGAGCAGCGTACGCCGCCGCGGGTCCATGGTCGTCTCCTTGAGCATGGCGGGAGGCATCTCGCCCAATCCCTTGAAGCGGCTGATCTCGACCTTGCTGCCACCCTTGAACTCGCGCTTGACCTTGCGATCCCGCTCCGCGTCGTCCATGGCGTAAACGGACTTCGCGCCCTGCGTCAGCCGGTAGAGCGGCGGCTGCGCGAGGTAGAGGTGCCCGGCGCGGATCAGCTCCGGCAGCTCCTTGTAGAAGAACGTCATCAGCAGCGAGGCGATGTGCGCCCCGTCCACGTCCGCATCAGTCATGATGATGACCCGGCCATACCGCAGCTTGCCGAGGTCGAAATGGGAGTTCAGCCCACACCCGAGCGCTTCCACGAGGTCGCGCAATTCCTGGTTCGCCCGCAGCTTGTCCGCCGACGCTGACGCGACGTTGAGGATCTTGCCCCGCAGCGGCAGCACCGCCTGCGTCTCGCGGTTCCGCGCCTGCTTGGCGCTGCCGCCCGCACTGTCGCCCTCGACGAGGAAGATCTCGGTGCCGTCGCGGCTCTCTCGCGCGCAGTCCGTGAGCTTGCCCGGCAGGCGCAGCCGCCTCGTCGCCGCCTTGCGCGACACGTCCTTCACCTCGCGTCGCCGCAGCCGCTCCTCCGCCCGCTCGACCACGAAGGCGAGCAGGTTATCGGCAAGCTGCGGCTGCCCGGCGAGCCAGTGGTCGAACCGATCCCGCAGCGCCGCCTCGACGAGCCGGGTCGCGTCCGCGCTGGTCAGCTTCTCCTTGGTCTGCCCCTGGAACTGCGGGTCGCGGAGGAACACGGAGAGCTTGGCGGCCATGGCGCCCAGCACGTCCTCGGCCGTGACCTGCGCCGCCCGGCGGTTCTGCCGGTGCTCGCCCCAGGCGCGCAGCCCCTTGACCAGCGCCGCCCGCAGCCCGGCCTCGTGCGTGCCGCCCTGCGGCGTGGGCACCGTGTTGCAGTAGCTGTGCAGGAACCCGTCCGCACTCTCCAGCCACGCCACGGCCCACTCCGCCCGCCCGGCATCGCCCGCCAGCTCCGCCTCGCCCGCCCACGCCTCGGAGACGGCCCGCGCCGCCGCGCCCACGTCCTCGTCGAGGCTGTCCCGCAGGCCGCCGGGGAAATGGAGCAGCGCCTCCGCTGGGCACCGGCTCCCCATTGAGGAGCGCCGGGCTGCACGTCCAGCGGATGCGCACGCCGCGGAACAGGTAGGCCTTGGAGCGGCAGAGACGATACAGGCGGGCCGGGCTGAAGCGGAGCGGCCCGAAGATCTCCGGGTCCGGGTGGAAGCGGATCGTCGTGCCGCGCCGGTTCTGGACGGCGCCGGCCTGGGCCAGCTTCGACACCGCCTTGCCCCGGCTGTAGCTCTGCCGCCACAGCACCCGGTCGCGCGCGACCTCGACCTCGAGCTGATCCGAGAGCGCGTTGACCACCGAGCTGCCAACGCCGTGCAGCCCGCCCGAGGTGGCATAAGCCTTGCCCCCGAATTTGCCGCCCGAGTGCAGCGTCGTGAGGATAACCTCCAACGCGCTGAGCTTCTTGAACTTCGGATGCGGGTCCACCGGGATGCCCCGGCCGTTGTCGCGCACCAGCAGCCAGTTGCCATCCTCTAGCGCGACCTCGATCTGGGTGGCGTGGCCGGCGACCGCCTCGTCCATGGCGTTGTCGAGGATCTCGGCCGCGAGGTGGTGAAGCGCGGCCTCGTCGGTGCCGCCGATATACATGCCCGGCCGGCGCCGGACCGGCTCCAGCCCTTCCAAAATCTCGATATCCTGCGCCGAGTAGCTGCCATTCGTCTCGGTTCTGGCCAGGGTCTCGTTCATGATGTGTTCCCGCATGAGACCCCGAACCTAAGCGCTCGCGGCACGCTGGGCAAGGTGCCGACGTAAGCGCCTAGCGAGCGGCCCAAAGGCGGCCTTCGCGCCGGAGTTCTGCACTCGGCAAGCCGTCGAAATTGACGGACTCGGGTGATCATGCGCGATTGCTGAATCTCGCTGCAAGTTCGGCGCTCAGCTTCGGCTCCGCCCTTCAGCTGCCTCCTTGGCCGATGCCGAAGCGCTTCCGCACGGCATCAGCGTCCTGAGCGCGGCCGAGCGCGGCGAGCGCATCGGCCGTGATGCGCGCCGAGTTTGCTGTCCATGGGTGATTCGCCCCCAGCGCCTTCTCATGGGCAGCGAGTGCGACCTCGCCTTGCGCCTGTGCCGCCTCGGGATCGCCAGCGGCGAGCAGCAGGCGTGCGTAGTTGCTCCGAACCCGCCCGGTCTGGGGATGGTCCGGGCCGAGCGCCGTCTCGCAGATCGCCAGCGCGCGCTCGAACAGCGGCCGTGCCGCGGCGAGGTCGCCCTGGTCCCTGAGTAGGAGCGCGAGGTTGGCGAGGCTCGCCGCGGTGTGGGGATGCTCGGGGCCGAGCGCCGTCTCGCGGATCGCCAGCGCGCGCTCGAACAGCGGCCGTGCCGCGGCGAGGTCGCCCTGGTCCCTGAGCAGGAGCGCGAGGTTGGCGAGGCTCGCCGCGGTGTGGGGATGCTCGGGGCCGAGCACCGTCTCGCGGATCGCCAGCGCGCGCTCGAACAGCGGCCGTGCCGCGGCGAGGTCGCCCTGGGCCCGGAGTAGGAGCGCGAGGTTGTCGAGGCTCGCCGCGGTGTGGGGATGCTCGGGGCCGAGCGCCGTCTCGCGGATCGCCAGCGCGCGCTCGAACAGCGGCCGTGCCGCGGCGAGGTCGCCCTGGGCCCGGAGTAGGAGCGCGAGGTTGCCGAGGCTCGCCGCGGTGTGGGGATGCTCGGGGCCGAGCACCGTCTCGCGGATCGCCAGCGCGCGCTCGTGGAGCGGCCGCGCCTGCGCATAGGCTGCGAGCGCCGCTTGCCGATAGGACGCAAGTTGGTTCAGGAGCAAGCTCGCCGGCTTCTCCGCCCCCTCGGGCACTCCGGCCTCGCCCCCGACCAGCGCCACGGCCAGCGCATCCAGCCGCCGTGCCCTGGGCCAACTCCGCGGATTGTTGAACACGCCGCTCGGATAGACAGCGGCCAGAGCTGCCACCAGCGCCCGCCACACGCCGTCCCGCGCCTCGGGCGGCAGCCGCGCCACCGCGACCTCGCGCACCAGTCGGTGCAGGCGGATCGTGTCCGTCTTCACCTCCGGCTCGCGCTCGTCCGCGATCACCTCGCGGTCCACCAGCGCGAAGGCCCGCAGCGCCGCGACGGCCTCGTCCAGCCCGTCCTCGGCGAGCAGCGAGGCGAGCGGCTCGCCCAAGGCCGCGCCTCCCTCCCGGAGCAGGAACAGCGGGATCGGCTCCGGCGCTAGCAGCGCCATGTGCTCGATCAGCGGCTCGGCCGCCGGGTGCAGCCGCGCCGCCTCCTCGATGGCGAGGCCGAACGTCTTCGCCACCGTCAGGCCGTCGTGATACTCGGCTGGCGCGTCGTGCTGGCCATCGAGCAGCCGCGCCGGCGCCGCGGCGAAGCGCCTGCCATACTCGGCGAGGGCGATCTCGAGCCGCTCGCAGTAGGCCGCCGCCTGCTCGTGCGCCAGCGGCAGGCCACCCAGCGCCTCTGACAGCGCCTCGGCGGCGTCGCGCTCCGCCGCACGGCCGGTGCGGGCGAGCAGGTAGTCGGCGCCGACCGCCTTGGGCCAGAGGCGGATCTCGACCGGCTCGGCCACGCCGCGCCAGGCATGGGCGTTCGAGGTGACGAGGACGCGGGCGGCGCCGCCGGGCGGCAGGTAGGGCGTCAGGCGCCGGGCGTCGAGGGCGTTGTCGAAGACGAGCAGGATGCCTTCGCCCTCGTGCCGCAGCCGCTCCATGACTGCGGCCAGCGCCGGTTCCTCCTTGTCCTCGGCGCCGACCCAGCCGAGCCGCACGCCGAGGGCGACGAGGTCCGCGCGCAGGGTGGGCTCCGTCTGCGCCCGGAGCCACCACGTCGCCCGGTAGTCGCCACGGTGGCGCTCGGCGTAGGCGGCGGCGAGCGTGGTCTTGCCCACGCCGCGCAGCCCGTGCAGCGCCGTGATGGCGACGCGCCCCTCGTAGCGTCCGAGGGCTGCCTCGATCGCCGCGAGCGCGTCGTCGCGGCCCATGAAGTGGGCCGGCACGTGGATCGGGATGTTGGAGACGGCGACCACGCGCCCAGGGAAGGCGGCAGGCTCGGGCGTGGCGCGCGCCGCCAGGAAGTCGCGCAGGCGCAGGCGCGCCGCGTCGTCGGGGATGCCGAACAGCTCGCAGCGGCGGAGATGGTCGCTGAGCGTCGGCAGCCGGCAGGGCTTCACCTTAACGAGAAGGACGAAGCCCGGCCGCTTGGCGGCAGCCTGCCAGAGCGCTGCGTTGCGCTCCAGGGTCGAGTAGGGCGCCTTCAGGTAGTCGTCCGAGACCACACAGAGCACGTGGTCGGCCGCGTCGTGGCGCTGCTCCATCCAGGCGTAGATGTCGTCGCCGCCCTTGATCTCCCATTCATGGATGTGAGGCACGTCGCCGAGTGCCTTTAGCTCCCCGGCGATCCAGTGAGCCCAGTCCCGGTCGCTGCTCGTGTAGCTGACGAATATGTCGGCCACGTAAACATCCCCGCACCCGCTGAAAGCCTATCGGCAGCGGTCATGGTGGCCGCCTGCAGTGCTATGCGCAAGTCGGCCCAATTTACTCGCTACCGCTGCACCATCGCCCGCGCGCTGCCGACGAGCGCGTCGGCCTGGTCGGAGTCGCCGCGCACCAGCATCTCCATGTCGGTCGGCACAAGCACGCCCCGCCGGCACGCGGGTCGCGCCTCCATCGCCGCCATCCACCGCGCCAGATGGTCGAGCCCCTCGATCGAGACGCCCGACCACGGATGCGTCCGCGCCCAGCACCAATTCGCGATATCGGCGATGCTGAACTCCCCGGCCAGCCACTCCGTCTCGGCGAGCCGCCCGTCGAGCACGCCGAGCAGCCGCCTCGTCTCGTTCTGGTAACGCGCGATCACCTTCGGGAGCTTCTCCTCCCAGTAGCGGAAGAACACGTTGGCCTGGCCCATCATCGGCCCGACCCCGCCCATCTGGAACATCAGCCATTGCAGCGCCAGCGACCGCTTCTTGCGATCGCCCGGCAGCAGCTTACCCGCCTTCTCCGCGAGGTAGATCATCACCGCCCCTGACTCGAACACCGCGAAATCCCCGTCATCGTGGTCCACGATGGCGGGGATGCGCCCGTTCGGGTTGATGCGCAGGTAATCGGGTTTCTTCTGATCGCCCGTCCCGAGGTCGAGCGCCCGCACCTCGTAGTCGAGCGCCAGCTCCTCCAGCGTCACCGAGGCCTTCCACCCGTTCGGGGTCGCGGCCGTGTAGAGGGTGATCACGCCTTCGCGCTCGGCCGCTCGCTGACCGCCTTATACCAGCGGCCCAGGTTCCGGCACTCGTCCGGGACGCCCAAATCGGACCACTTCGCGAAATCGACGGCGCACAACGCCGTCGCGTCAGCGACCGTCCAGCGCGGGCCGGCCACGAACTCGTCCTTTGCGAGCTGCTCGTCGAACTTCTTGAAGAAGCGGCCGAGGCGTGCCCGCCCCCGCTCCTGCAGCGCCGGAAGCTGCGGGATCGGATCGGCGGCGCCGGGCAGGCCGCGGTCGGCGAAGGACTTATGCGTGTTGCGGAACAGCTCCGAGGCCGGCAGCATCCCTTCCTCGTTGGCCCGCTTCTCCCACATCTCGACGACCGCCTTTTCCTTGGCATCCTTGCCCATCAGCGGCGGGTCCGGCTGCGTCTCCTCGAAGTAGCGCGCGATCGCCATGGCCTCGCCGATATGGGTCCCGTCGTCCAGCTCCAGCATCGGCACCATCGCGTGCGGATACTTCGCCTTATACCAAGGGGCTAGCGTCAAATCCTCCTGCCCGACCTCGACTAGCTCCACCTTGATCCCCTTCTCGGCCAGGTAGATGTGCAGGCGGCGCGGGTTCGGCGCGATGTGCCAGTCGTAGATCTTCATGGTTTCCTCCCTGCTTCGGTGTTCCGAAGTCGTGGCCGCGGGACCTTAATGCCGGGCGATCCTGAATGGCAACGAGGAGGCCCGGCATCAGCGCAACGCGCGATAGATCGTGTTGCGCGAGACGCCGAGGGCGCGGGCCGTCCGGCTGACGTTGCCGTCCATCGCGCGATGGACCTCGCGGATGCGCGCCTGGATGGCATCGCGGAGGCAGGGTTCCGCCTGGTTCAGCACGCCCGGCGATGTCGATGGTGCTGGCTCGGGCGGTGCGAACGGGTCGCTTGGTTCCGCAAGCGCGAGCCGCTGCAGGAAGCTGCGCAGCTCGCGCATATTCCCGGGCCATGGCTGCCGAGCGATCCAGGCTCGCAGCTCCGCCGAGAGGACCACATCCGGCGCCGTGCGCGCGAGCAGATGATCCACGATAGCGTCGCGATCGGTGCGCGCGGCGAAGCGCGGAAGCACCACCTCAACGACGTTAAGCCGCCAGTAGAGATCGGCGCGGAACCGTCCCTCGGCCACTGCTCGCGGGAGATCGGCATTAGTCGCAGCGATCAGGAGCACGTCGAGCTTGCGCGAGCGGCCACCGCCGACGGGACGGACCAGCCAGTCGTCGAGCAGGCGCAGGAGCAGGGCCTGCAAGGCGGGCTTCATGTCCCCGATCTCGTCGAGGAACAGCGTGCCGCCGTCCGCCTCGGCAGCGAGCCCCGACGCGCCGCCGCGCCGCGCGCCGGTGTAGGCGCCGGGCGCGTGACCGAACAGCTCGGCTTCGGCCAGGGTCTCGGTGATCGCTGCGCAGTTGACGGCCACGAAGTCGCCGCGGCGGCCCGAGGCGGCGTGGGCGTGGCGTGCGAGTTCCTCCTTGCCGGTCCCCGTGGGGCCGCTGATGAGGACGGGAATGCCTCGTCTGGCCGCGGCCTCGGCCATCTCGACGGCCCGGCGCACAGCGGCGTCGTCGGCAACGAACCCAGCCGGCCGCGGAGGCGGCAGCGCGGTGCCGCTCCGAGCGGGGGCATAGGCGCGTGCCGCCTCGCTCACCGCGACAAACGTGCTCCCGACGCGGTCGCGCAGGGTGAGCAGGCCTCCGGTCCCGTCCAGCACGCGCAGCCAAGGCGTGTCGAACAGCTCGTCGAAGCGGCGGCCGGGCAGGGCAGGCAACCCTTGCAGGAGGAAGCGCGCCTGCGAGTTTGCCCCGCGCACGCGGCCGTCGGCGTCGAGCGCGATCAGCCCGGCGCTCAGGGTATAGAGGTATTCGCCGCGGCTGTGGAACGCGATCACCACCTTTTCGCGGTGATGGGCGCGGAAGAGGCCGTTCTCGACCTGCGACGCCGCCATCGCGACGAGCGCCCGCGTGTGCCGCTGGCGCGAGCGGCAGTCGGACGACGCGTCGAGAACGCCGACGAGCCGAGCATCGGGGCCGAACACCGGCGCCGCGATGCAGGTGAGGCCGGTGTAGCCGCGGAAGAAGTGCTCGGGGCCGTGCACCATGAGCGCGCGCCCGGTCGCAGCCACCGTGCCGAGAGCGTTCGTGCCGCGCTGCAGCTCGGTCCAGAGACTCCCCGGCCGGATCGCGGCAGCGGACGCGGCGTCGCCGAAGCTCGGATCGGCGATCGTGTCGAGCAGCGTCCCATCAGGTGCCGCGAACGCGATCATGAAGTTCGAGCCGGCGATCTGGCGATAGAGGCCCTGCATTTCCGCCACTGCGAGGCGCAGCACCTGCTCGTGCTGCTCGCGCGCGGCTCGCAGCGCGGCTTCGTCGCGCTCGGGCGGCGACGGCTTGGCCGGGTCGAGCCCAGCGTCGATGCAGCGCTGCCAGCTCGCCGAGATCTCGGGGGAGAGGAGATCGGCGGCCACCACGCCCCGCCCTTCGAGCAGGACGCGGGCGCGGCCGAGGCGGTCCTCAACCGAGGTCAGCATGGCGTCCCTCCCTTGTCGTGGCTGCCACCCCCTGCCGAGTGCTCCGCAGCACTGTTCCAGGACGCAACAGCGTTTGCGCCATCCTGCTCCGGCGCGGAGCACATGTCCCTAAAAAAGACGCCTGGCTGACTGCGCCCGTGTGGCACGCTCCCTGCAACGCCGCCGTCCATTCTCAGGGAGGAACGCGCATGAAAGCGGCCGTGCTGCACCAGTATGATGAGAAGCTCGCTGGCCACGAGTTCGTCCACTACGAGGACGTGGCGGACCCGAAGATCGAACGTCCCACGGACGTGATCGTGCGCATCGGCGGCGCCGGCGTCTGCCGTACCGATCTGCACATCGTCGAGGGCATCTGGCGCAGCAAGGTCGATGTCAAGCTCCCCTACATCATGGGCCACGAGAACGCCGGCTGGGTCGAGGAGGTCGGACCCGGCGTCGAGGGGGTGAAGAAGGGTGACTCCGTGATCTGCCACCCGCTCGTGACGAGCGGCCACTGCCTGGCCTGCCGGCGTGGCGATGACATGCACGCCACCGATAGCAAGTTCCCCGGCATCAACACCAATGGCGGCTACGCGCAATACCTGCTGACCGGCGAGCGCAGCCTGATCAAGCTGCCGAAGTCGCTCGTGCCGAAGGACGTGGCACCCTACACCGACGCCGGGCTGACTGCCTATCGCGCGGCGAAGAAGGCATCGCGGCACCTGCTGCCGGGCGAGTATGCGGTGGTGATCGGCGTCGGCGGCCTGGGCCATATCGGCGTCCAGGTTCTGCGCGCCCTCTGCGCGGCCGAGATCATCGCGGTGGACCGCTCGGAGACCGGCCTCGCGCTGGCGAAGGAGTGCGGCGCGCACCACACGGTGAAGGCTGACGGCAACGAGGTCGAGGCCGTGAAGCAGCTCACCAACGGGAACGGCGCCGAGGCCGTCCTCGACTTCGTCGGCGAGGGCGACGCCGTCGAGAAGGGTCTCGCCATGACCCGAAACAACGGCTTCTACTACATCATCGGCTATGGCGGGAAAATCGACTTGCCAACGATTGACATGATCACGTCGGAGAAGACCATCGTCGGCAACCTGGTCGGGACGTATCCCGAGTTGGTCGAGCTGATGGCGCTCGCGGACCGCGGCCTGGTCGAGCTGGCGACGCGCGAGTACAAGCTGAGCGAGGCGAACCAGGCCCTGCACGATCTGCACAACGGCAAGGTCAAGGGCCGCGCGGTTCTGATCCCATGAGGCGACGCGGATGACGACCCCGCAGCCGCCGCTGGCCGACCTGCTCGGTGCCCGTTGGACACTCGGTAGTGCCGTCACCGCGGTGGCGTGGAGCGGCGAGTGCGCGGCATTCGCGCTGGCGGACGGCACCGTCGCACTCGTATCCGTGCCTTGGGCGGGCGCACCCAGCCTGCGGCGCCGCGAGGAGGGCGGCATCGAGGTAGTGCCGGCGCGCGGGCCGCCGCCACCGCTCACCCGCGCCTCGATCTCGCGCGGGCCGTGCCTCGCTCTCGCGGGCGTCGCGGACGGGTTCCTGGCCGGCGGTGCTGACGGGCGCCTGCGCCGGCTTGCGCTCGACGGCACGGCCGAGAAGGTGGCGCAGCTCGGTGCCGCGGTGGACGCGGTCGTGGCGACCGGGCCGGGTTGGGCCTGCATCGCAGATGGCCGGGTGCACGAGGGACCCATGCCTCGCGGGCGCGACCTGCCGCGTGCCGCCGGACTTGCGTGGAACGGCGCGGCCGGTCTCGCGGTGTCACACGCAGGCGGCATCGCGCTGTGCCGCGGCGACCAGATTGAGCAGCTTCCAGGCGACGCGCCGGGCACGGCCGTGATCGCTTTCAGTCCGGACGGGCGCTGGCTTGCAGGCCCGGCACTCTGGCGGCTCAGGCCGTCAGGCGAGCCTGAGCCGGTCCCGCTGCCAGGCACGCCCGAGCGTCCTGCCGCGCTCGCCTTCTCCGCCGATGGCAGCCTGCTCGCGCTCGCGGGCACGGACGGGGTGCGGCTCTGGCACCTCAGCGACGCCGCGGCACCGGCGCCCGGTGCGTGGCAGGGCGGAGGCCGGGCTGCGACCGCGCTCGCCTTCCACCCGCGGCGCCCCCTGTTGGTCGCCGCTTACGGCAACGGCGCCGTCGCGCTTGGCCCGGCGAGTGGGGGTGACGTGCTGTTGCTGCGGGGCGCCGCCGAGGGCATCAGCGCGTTGGCGTTCGACGCGAGCGGCGCATGGCTCGCCATCGGCACGGCTGACGGCGCCTGCGAGATCATCGCCTTGCCCGACCTGCTGTTCCGCGGTGACGAGACGCAACCAGCGACGCATAACGAGGGAACGATGGCATGAGCGAGGAAGAGCAGTCCAAGGACGCCTTTTTCCGCCGGCTCGGCGCGCTCGCGGAGGAGATGATCGCCGCGCATGGGAAGGACTTCACGATGGGAACGCTGATCCTCGCGGCGCGCTTCATCGCCGAGGGCAAGCCGCTGGCAAACCCTGGATCCCAAACGCCGCGGCAATGACTGAGTCCACGGTCTGTCGCGTCGCGATACACATTGACCCGGTAAGACTGTCGCGCTTTGGGACATGTGCGGCAGGCCGGACACACGGGCGCGCTCAGATTTGGCGGAGAGTGCCGGAAGTCACTGCGATTTCCCAACAGCACGAACGTGGCACGGAGTTTGCTTGCCTCCATCGCCACGTTAGGTCACTCAGCATGTGTGACAGGCTATCGGCACCGCATGAGAGACGGCCAATGAGGGGAGAAACGAAGTCGTCTACACTCTCGAGCACATCGTCAAGCGCGTGCCGTGAGCGTCGTGAACGCTCGCGGGCCGTGATGGTTGCCCCGCCCTTGCGGGCGCATGGCGAGGCTCGTTCATAGCAATTGAGTGCGACACCCAAGGAGGAGTTCCAACATGCCTGATGGGTTGACTCTCAACAAGATCACCGCCCAGCGCGGGATCAGCATCGGCGAGGCCGCGAAGCGGGTTGCCGATCTAGGTTGGACGCCGAGCTACGTCCAGGAAGCGATGACCTTCCCGACTGACTACAAGATCAAGAAGACCCCGCGCGACCCGATGAAGCAGGTCCTGCGGTCCTACTTCCCGATGCAGGAAGAGAAGGACAACCGGGTTTATGGTGCGCTCGACGCGGCGCTCCGCGGCGACATGTTCCGCAACGTGGAGCCCCGCTGGATCGAGTGGATGAAGCTGTTCCTGGCGATCATTCCGTTCCCCGAGATCTCGGCGGCGCGGTCGATGGCCATGGTCGCGCGGCTCACGCCGGGTGAGGAGCTTCGCACTGGGTTCACCATGCAGATGGTCGACGAGTTCCGCCACTCGACCATCCAGATGAACCTCAAGAAGTGGTATATGGAGAACTACATCGACCCGGCGGGGTTCGACATCACCGAGGCGGCGTTCGGCAAGTGCTATGCGAGCACGATCGGCCGCCAGTTCGCCGAGGGCTTCCTCACCGGCGACGCGATCACCGCGGCGAGCATCTATCTCACCGTGGTCGCGGAGACGGCGTTCACCAACACGCTGTTCGTCGCGATGCCGTCCGAGGCTGCCCGCAACGGCGACTACGCGCTGCCGACGGTGTTCCTCTCGGTGCAGTCCGACGAGAGCCGGCACATCGGCAACGGCCACTCGATGCTGATGGCCATGCTGGCTGAGCCGGACAACCACATGCTGCTCGAGCGCGACATGAAGTACGCGTTCTGGCAGAACCACGCCATCGTTGACGCCGCGATCGGCACGTTCATCGAATATGGGACGACCAACCGCGACAAGAACAAGGAAAGCTACACCGAGCTGTGGCATCGGTGGATCTACGAGGACTACTACCGGACGTACATGCTTCCGATGGAGAAGTATGGCGTCAAGATTCACCATGACGACGTCGCCCATGCGTGGGATCGCCTGGTGAAGAAGAACTACGTGCATCTGACCGCACAGTTCTTCTCGGTCGGCTGGCCCGTGAACTTCTGGCGCATCGACGGCCAGACGGATCGGGATTTCGAGTGGTTCGAGCACAAGTATCCGGGCTGGTACGCCGAGTTCGGTAACTACTGGAAGTGGTATGAGAAGCTCTCCCACAAGGGCGAGAAGAACATCCTCTTCAACACCGATACCGGCTACGTGTATCCGCACCGCTGCTGGAGCTGCATGGTGCCTTGCCTGATCCGCGAGGAGTTCACCTACGACGAGGTGGATGGGCAGATCTACACCTACTGCTCCGAGGAGTGCCGGTGGACGCATAAGGTAGCGTTCGCCGAGGAGTATCAGGGGCGTCCGACGCCGGCGATGGGCCGGTTCTCGGGTCGGCGCGAGTGGGAGACGTGCTACCACGGCGTTGATCTGGCCGATTGCATCAAGGACCTCGGCTTCGTGCGTCCTGACGGCAAGACGACCGTCCCGCAGCCGCACCTCCGCTTCGAGGAGAAGGAGATGTGGACGCTGGACGACCTGCGTGGCAACACGCTGGGCAGTCCGCTGGTGAACTTCCGGGCGCTGACGCCTGAGGGACGCGAGGCAGCGGCGGTCGAGTATCGCAAGGGCTTCAAGATCAACCCTTGCCCATAACCTAACTGTAGCCCCCGGAGATTGAAGTTTAGTCTCCGGGGGTTTCTTTTTACCTGAAAGCCTGCAATAAAAAGATTTAAGAAGAGTCTCTGGAGGATGCGAATGGCAGATGCCGTGCACGTTGTGCGGTTCGAGCCGGTAGGGGTCGAAATGGAGGTTGAGGAGGGTGAAACCGTCCTCGACGCCGCGTTCCGCCAGGGCATTGCCCTCATGCACGGCTGCAAGGAAGGACAGTGCAGCGCCTGCAAGTCGCTCCTGGTCGAGGGCGAAATCGAGTTGCTCAAGCACTCCACGTTTGCGCTGCCCGACTACGAGCGTGAGGCGCAGCATATCCTGCTATGCCGCACTCACGCCTACAGTGACCTCGTCGTCGAGTTGCTGAACTACGACGAGGAGATGCTGAGCCGTTCGATAGCGGTGAAGGAGTTCACGGCGCGGCTCGTGGCCATACGGCACCTCACGCACGACATACGGTTGCTTACGATCGAACTCGACGCACCATTGAAGTTCTGGTCCGGCCAGTATGTTGACATCACCATTCCCGCCTCCGGGACCGACCCGGCGATCACCCGGTCGTTCTCCATGGCGAACGCGCACGATGGTGGCACGCGGCTCGACTTCATCATCAAGAAGTATTCGGAAGGTGCGTTCTCCGCAAAGCTCGACGGCGCCCTCGTCGAAGGCACAGCGCTAGGCGTCAAGGGTCCATACGGCAGCTGCATGCGACGTGTCGGACGCTCGGGGCCGATGATCCTGATCGGCGGCGGTTCCGGCATGTCGCCGCTGCTCTCGATCCTGGCCGACCAGGCGAGGAGCGGCGAGCAACGCCCGGTGCGGTTCTTCTACGGCGCCCGTACCCGGCGCGACCTCTTCCATCTCGACGAGATCGCGGCGCTTGGCGCGGCGCTCGACGATTTCCGCTTCGTTCCCGCGCTCTCGGAGCCGGGCGATGAGGATTGGGACGGCGCACGCGGCTTCGTGCATGAGGTGATGGCCGAGCACCTGCGCGCCGAGGGTCTGGACGGCGAGCTGGATGCCTATTGCTGCGGCCCGCCGCCGCTGATCGACGCCGCCGTCCCGGTGCTGCGTCTCGCCGGTGCCGAATCAGAGCATATCCACGTCGATAAGTTCACGCCCGCCGTGCGGTAATGCACGGCGCAGCAAGGGGGAGGAGATAAAGCATGAGTGTGACGTCGGAAGAGGCCGGCAAGAAGGGCACCATCTCGGGATCAGTTGGATCCGGTGCGGCGGGGGCAGCAACGTTTCCCGGGTCGGACAGCCGCAAGTACAATTATTATGAACCGAAGGGCCGTAAGGCGACCCACTACGAAGACATGACTGTCGATGTGCAGCCCGATCCGAAACGCTACCTGCTGCAGGATTGGATCATCAACTTCGCCGACGGCACGCCGACCTACTCCGAGAACTGGACAGCGGCGAAGTCGAGCGATTGGCACAAGTTCCGCGCGGTGGACCAGGAGTGGGAGCGGACCCACTATCAGCGCCAGTCCACGATCGAGGGCATGCTCAAGAACGTGATCGACAACGGGCGGCGCTCGGGCGCGGCGTCCCGCTTCGACCCGGCCTGGGTCAAGATCCTGCAGAACCATGTTGGCGCATGGAAGCACGCGGAGTTCGGCCTGGGCACCTCGACGATGCAGGCGCAGCGCTACGGCTACACGCAGATGATCAACAGCGCGATCTTGACGAACTCGTCTTATAAGCTGCGCTTCGCCCAGGATCTTATTCTTTACCTCAGCGAGATTGGGCTCGACCTGCAAGGCTTCGACGAGAACGCCGGTAAGACGCACTGGCTTGACGACCCGATCTGGCAGGGCACGCGCGAGGCGATCGAGAGCATCATGGGTGCGACCGACTTCCTTGAGCAGTATTTTGCGGTGAACATCGTCTTCGAACCACTCGTGGGCGAGCTGTTCCGCAGCGGGTTCGTCATGCAGCTTGCCGCGGCGCAGAACGACTTCATCACCCCGGCGGTGGTCTCCTCCGCCGAGGGCGACTACGAGCGTAACCTCGCGAATGCGGTCGAGCTCTTCCACATCCTCACCACTGACCAGGAGCACGGCGCGCACAACCGGGCGCTCTTCATGAAGTGGCTCGAGAAGCATGGCTCGATCGCGAAGAAGGCGGCGGCTGAGATGCAGCCGCTCTGGTCGCAGCCGCGGGTGAAGGTCGCCCAATTCGCCGACGCGCAGGAAGCGTCGCGCAACCGGCTGCGCGCCATCGGGGCCGAGGTCGGCCTCGATGTCCGCACCGTTGCCGAAGCTTGATTCGAGCCGCGCTAGAGACAAGGAACGAGAGAATGTCGCAGACGACGCAAGCCAAGGGCTATCACAGCGATACCGTCTTCCATAAGATGAACGAACTCAAGTTCGAGAAGACCATCTCGGACGAGTGCGGGATCACCATGAACGACAGCGTTGAGGCTCGTGCAATCGCCGACGTTATGGCGAAGAAGCCCGGCATCACCGTGACCTACCAGCCATCCTTGATCCGCATCGACGGGAAGGGGAAGGTTGAGTTCAAGATGGACGAGATCAGCGAGCAGCTCGGGCGCGAGATGACCCCGCATCTGTTCGAGATCTCGACCTCCACCCATTACGGACGCATGGTGATGGTGGACGACAACACCGTGACCGTGTTCGGCGACATGGATGCCATGCGCCAATACATCGAATAGAACAACCGTGGCCGTGGCGCGGCGTCGTATGCGCCGCGCCCGCGGCGCGACCATTGCAGAGCTCGGGGGGATATCCGATGTATCGGACCAAAGACGGTGAAGAAATCTTCATCATAGACGGGCACGTCCATCTCTGGGACGGCTCGAAGGCTAATCAGCGCAACATCCACGGCGAGCAGTTTATTAACTGCTTCTATGCCTATCACTCGAACCTGAGCCCTCCAGACTACAAGTGGGAGCGGGAGAAGTTCTACAAGTATGGTCCGGAGACGATGTATCGCGACCTGTTCGTCGACGGCTACGACGATATGGCGATCATGAACCCGACCTACCTCACAGACTTCTACGTCAACGGGTTCAACACCACCGAGCAGAATGCCTTCCTCAAGACGAAGTATCCGGATCGCTTCATCCTGAACGGCGCGTTCGATCCCCGCGACGGCGAGCCTGGGCTGGATGCGCTCGACGAGCTGGCCGAGAAATACAAGCTCAAGGGCGTCAAGCTCTATACGGCTGAGTGGAAGGGCGACAGCAAGGGCTGGAAGCTCAGCGATCCGTGGGCCTATCGCTACCTGGAGCGGTGCGAGAAGCTCGGCATCAAGAACATCCATGTCCACAAGGGACCGACGATCATCCCGCTCAACCGCGACGCCTTCGATGTCGCGGACGTGGACGATGCGGCCACCAGCTTCCCGAACCTGAACTTCATCATCGAGCATTGCGGCCTGCCGCGCCTCGACGATTTCTGCTGGATCGCGACCCAGGAATCGAACGTCTATGGCGGCCTCGCGGTGGCGCTTCCGTTCATTCACTCGCGCCCCGGCTATTTCGCCCACATCATCTCCGAGCTGTTGTTCTGGATCGGCGAGGACAAGATCCTTTACGGCAGCGACTACGGCATCTGGTCGCCGAAGTGGCTGATCGAGAAGTTCATGGATTTCGAGCTGCCGGAGGACGTCAAGGCGGAGACCGGCGTGAAGCTCACGCTGGAGACCAAGAAGAAGATCCTCGGCCTGAATGCGGCGCGCCTCTACGGCATAGACGTGGAGAAGCAAAAGCAGATCCTTGCCTCCGAGCACGCGGTCGCGGCGGAATAGAAGCCGTGCCCGAGCTGTCAACGACCTCCGCCGCGCGTGCGGCGGAGGTTTGGGAGCGCCTTGCCCGCGTGACCGACCCCGAGCTCGATGAGCCGGTGACCGAGCTTGCTTTTGTCAGCAGCGTCGAGGTTGACCCAGACGGCCGCGTCGCCATCGGCTTTCGCCTGCCTACTTACTGGTGCGCAGCGAATTTCGCCTTCATGATGGCCGACGACATGCGGCGCGAGGTCGCGGCCCTTCCATGGGTGCGCAGCATCCAGCTCACACTCGACGACCACATGTATGCTGACGCGGTCAACCGCGGCATGGCCGAGGGTCTCTCGTTCCGAGATACGTTCGGAGATGAGGCGAGTGACGACGAGCTGGCCGAGGTGCGGCGCACCTTCGCCGTGAAGTCCTTTCAGCGTCGGCAGGAGACGCTGCTGCGGCACTTGCTCGCCGCTGGGCATGACGCGGCGGCGCTCCTCTCGCTCACGCTTGCTGAGCTTACGGCGTTGCCGCCGGAAAGCGAGGAGGCTGCCAAGCTGGTCACCCGCTATCTCGAGCGGCGCGACGTGCCTGGCTCGACGCTGCCCGGCGCTCTCGCGTTCGTGGATGAGCATGGGGCGGCCATCGAACCGGAGGCGCTCCACTCTCGCTTGCGGGCGCTGCGGCGGGTCAGCATCAACACCGAGTTTAACGGCGCACTCTGCCGCGGTCTGCTTGCCACGCGCTACGGCGACGATGCCCGGCCTTGTGAGGGGGAGCCGACGCTGGTTGACTTCATCCGTCGCTTGCCGAGGGACGCCGTGACGCGCGCGTGACCGATCTCGGCTAGGGCGACGCTCAAGGACAGCACGGGAGGATATAGTTGCCAAAAATAATGCTGCATGATGACGCAGCGCGCGAGGCGCTGGCCCGTGGCGTTGCGAAGCTTGCCCGGGCAGTGCGCGGGACACTCGGACCTCGCGGGATGAATGCCGTCATTGATCGCCCGATCGGCACGCCGATCGTGTCGCGTGACGGCGTGAGCATCGCCGACGAGATCGAGTTGGAGGATCCGTTCGAGAACATGGGCGCGCAGGTCGTGCGCGAGGTCTCCAAGCAGACCAACGAAGTCGCGGGCGACGGCACGACGACGGCGACCGTGCTCGCGGACGCTCTGGTTCAGCAGGGGCTGACCCGTGTCGGGAACGGCGCGAGCCCGGTCGGGGTGGTGCGCGGCCTCGAGCAGGCCGCGTTGTTCGCCGCCGATGCGCTGCGCCGGGCGGCGCGGCCGCTCTCGGGGCCGAATGAGGCGCGGGCGGTAGCAGCAATCGCCGCGAACGACGGCGAGACCGGCGACCTTGTCGCCGAGGCGCTGGAGCGCGTTGGACCGACCGGGATCATCGGTGTCGAGTTCGGCGCGACCGTTCAGACCATGCTCAGCGTCGCTGACGGCATGACATTCGACCGTGGCTATCTCTCGCACCACATGGTCACCGATGTCGAGCGCATGGAAGCCGTGCTCGACAACCCACTGATCCTTATGACCGATCAGAAGCTGCTCACGGACGCTGAGGTCGCCGCTGTCGAGGAGCTCGTCGCGGATAGCGACCGTCCGCTCCTGATCATCGCCGAGGAAGTTGCCCCGGCCGCTGTCATCGCTCTCCTCAAGCGGCGGGATCGCGGACTGTCGCAGGTCGCCGCGATCCATCCGCCCGAATACGGGCATTGGCGCAAGGCGATGCTGGAGGATCTCGCTATCCTGACCGGTGGCCGGGTGATCGCGCGGGACCTGGGGGGCACCCTGCTTGAGGCGGAACGGCGCGATCTCGGCAGCGCGCGGCAGGTGCGCGTCGCCGCCCATAGAACGGTCGTGTCTGGACCTGGCGGCGACACGTCCGCCATCGCAGCCCGTCGTGAGCAGGTCGTGCACCAGATCGAGATCGCACCTCCCAACGTCGAGCGTGACAAGCTCTCGGAGCGCCTGGCCAAGCTGTCCGGAGGTGCGGCGACAATTCTCGTGGGCGGCGCCACGCCGGTCGAGCAGAAGCGGCGCGCCCAGCTCGTAGAGGACGCGGTCAATGCGACCCGCGCTGCTGTTGAGGAGGGCGTCGTGCCGGGCGGCGGCACGGCGCTGCTGCAGGTCGGGCCCGAGCTCGACGGCTTCATCAAGGGCCTCAGCGGCGCCGAGCACGAGGGCGCCACCCTGTTGCGCGACGTCCTCGCAGCGCCTCTGACGGCGATCGCGGCCAATTGCGGCCTCGATGCCCGTGCCGTGGTCGAGCGCGTCTCGCAGGCGCCGCGCGGCACCGGGCTCAACGCGCAGACCGGTGACTTCACCGACTTGCTGGCTGCTGGCGTCATGGATCCTGTCCGCGTGACAACGGCCGCGCTGCGCAACGCCGTCTCTGTGGCGAGCCTGATCCTGACCACCCAGACCCTGATCGCGGATCGAGGCGACTACGTTGATCCTACTGCCGGGCCTGCACGCGGAGGCGGCGCGGAGTTCCTTGGCCGGGCGTGACTTCGGGCGCTCCGCGGGCGGGCGCGACGTGCGTCCGCCTCGGGACGTGCATTCGCGCGCCGTTGCTCCTATGGTTATGGACGCGCGCGAGGGGCCGTCCATGGCTGACCAGAACCCCACGAACCGGCGCAGGGAGGGCAACGCCGGAGCGGCCTTGGTGCCGACGCGGCGGTCGCAAATCCTTCGCCGCGCTGAGGGCAGCGATACGATGGAGGCGTGGGAGCGCTTCCTGACCGGCGGTGCTCAGGAGCTAATGCCGGGCGGCAACTTCGTCGTCTCCTCCTGGATGCGCAGCCGTGCCCACGGCATAGACCCGACCGGACGGGCCGCGCCGCTCGTCGCACAGGGCGACGCAGTCGCGAATCTGCGCGACCGCAACCGGCTCCTGATCTCGGCAGCGCAGGACATTTTCAGCCGCACCGCCGAGCTGCTCACGGGCGCCCGCTCGATCATGCTGCTTACTGATCCGAACGGCGTCGTGCTCCAAGTGGTCGGCGACCACTCGACGCTCGCGGAAGGCGAGAGCATCCACCTGATGCAGGGCGGCCACTGGCACGAGGACCGCATCGGCACGAACGGCATCGGCACCGCCATCGCCACCAGCCGCCCGGCACAAGTTCACGCCGCCGAGCATTTTTGCGAGGGCATCAAGAGCTGGACCTGCGCGGCCTGCCCGATCTTCGAGCCCGGCACCGGCACCATCATGGGTGTGCTCGACATTTCCGGGCCGCCGACAACGTATCAGCGCACCAATCTCGCCCTTGCCGTCGCGACGGCGCGGCAGATCGAGACCGTGCTCACGGAGCGCGCCGCACGCGAGCGCCTGTTCCTAGTGGAAGCCTGCCTGGAGCGCCTCTCGGCACACGACGTTGACGGCCTTGTCGCGCTCGACCGCAGCGGCCGGCTGGTGCACGCGACCGGGCGGGTCCGGGCGCCCGTTCGGATCGGCGAAAGGCTGCCGGGCCTGCACGACCGCATGGAGGTGGAAGACTGGGCGAAGCTGCTGCCGCGCGAGTGGCGCTCGGAGTGGTTCAGCCCCGTGGCCGTGGGCGGCGAGACCATCGGCGCCATGCTCGTGGTGCCGGATCGGCGGGCGCGCAGCGCGCCGCCCCGCGCTGCCGCCGAGCGCGGCTCGGAGAGAGATCCCGACCGCAACTCGTTCGGCTGCATCGTCGGACAGAGCGGCGCCATGCTCGGGACCATTGAGCGCGCGCACTTCCTCGTGGACAAGAAGGTGCCGGTGCTGATCGAGGGTGAGACCGGCGTCGGTAAGGAGCTGCTGGCCCGCGCCATCCACGGCGAGGGCGACTCGCGCAAGCCCTTCGTCGTCTTCAACTGCGGCGCCGTCACGCGGGACCTGGTCGCAGGTGAGCTGTTCGGCCACGTCCGCGGCGCGTTCACCGGCGCCACGACCGAGGGACGGCCTGGCCGCTTCGAGCTTGCCCACGGTGGCATCCTCTGCCTGGACGAAATCGGGGAGCTGCCGCTGGAGACGCAGCCCTTCCTGCTCCGCGCACTTGAGGAGGGGATAATCTACCGTCTCGGCGATACGCAGCCGCGCCGCGTCGAGGTGCGGCTGCTCGCGATGACGAACCGTGATTTGCTGCAGGAGGTGAGCGCCGGCCGTTTCCGCCGCGATCTCTACTATCGCATCGGCGTCACCAAGCTGCGCATCCCGCCGCTGCGCGAGCGCGGCAGCGATATCCTGCTGCTCGCCGAGCATTTCAATCGCGAGCTTTCCCGGCGCCATGGCGTGCCGGCGCGCCGCTTCACGCCAGAGGTCCAGGACGCTCTCCTGAACCACGATTGGCCCGGCAACGCGCGGGAGCTGCGCAACCTCATCGAGAGCCTTCTGCTCATGACCGCGCCGGGCGAGATAGGCTTGGACGACCTGGCGCCGTTCTTCGCCGTCGAGGCGCCGACCACACCCCCATCCGGCCCAGCATCTTCCCGGTCGCCCGCGACGCCTGCTACGCTGGAAACGACCGAGCGTGACGCCATCGTGGGCGCCATTGCAGCCGCGCGCGGCAATTTCGTCGCGGCCGCACGCGCGCTCGGCATCTCCCGCAGCACTCTTTATCGGAAAGCCGAGCGCTACGGCCTGCGCGAGTAATCGTGCCCGAAGAGCTCCTACTCGCCCGACAGCTCGCGCCGCCGCTTCTCCAGCTCTTCCGAGTAGCGGCGCAGCGCGTAGCTCTCGGTCAGGACGCCGATGACGCGCCCCGTCTCCGCGCCGTCCACGACAGCGAGCGCGTCGCTCTCCGCCGCTTCGAACACGGCGACCGCCTCCTTGATCGTCATCTGCGGCAGCAGCACCGTTTTCGCATGATGGACCACGTCCGCGGCCCGCGTCGCCGTCTCGGGCGCTGCGTGCGCGTCGCTGACGGCGACGATCCCTGCGTAGCGGTCCTTCTCGTCGAGGGCGATGACACGCGACTGGCTCCCCAGAGGGAACTCTCGCCGGAACTGGGAGAGCGTCTGGTCCACGCGGACGCGGGAGAACTCGCGCCGCATCATGCGGCCTACCGTGAGATTCCGCACCCAGCCCACGTCCACGGCGCTGCGGATCGCCTCGCCGCGCAGGTGGAACCGCCAGGTCGCGAACGAGTAGCCGAACGTCCGCCGCACCGTCACTGAAGACACCACGGCCGCCGCGAGCACCGCCGCCGTCATCGGCAGGGAACCCGTGCTCTCGAGCGCTAGGAAGGCCATCGTGAGCGGGCCGCCCACGACCGCCGTCGCGAAGCTGCTCATGCCCACGAGCGCGCACACCACTGCGGGCAGCGCCTGCACGGCCGTGACCGCCGCGAGCAGCCCGGCGAACAGCTTCCCCACCAGGGCGCCGAGCAGGAGCGACGCGAAGAACAGGCCGCCGCGGAAGCCCGCGCCGATGCTGACCGCGCTCGCCAGGCTCTTGAGCATAATCAGCAAGGCGACCTGCGGGATGCTGAAGGGCGCCTCCAGGTCGGCGCGCAAGGCCGAGTGTCCGCTGCTCAGCACTATGGGCGAGATCAGCGCTAGCCCACCGACGATGAGGCCGCCCAGCGTCGGCCGCAGCCATGCCGGCAGGCGCGATCGCCGGAATAGGCTCTCGACCTCCGTCACGCCTCGCATCAGCGCGATACCGCCCAGCGCGCAGACCATTCCCAGGGCGAGGATCGGCACATAGTCCACCGCCTCGATCGCGGTCGGCACGCGGATGTCGAAGCCGCCGACATCCCCGAGCAGGAGCCGCATGGTCCCGGTCGCGCAGATCGCCGCCATGGCAACCGGCGCCAGCGTTGCGATCGAATAGGTGCCGACGATCAGTTCGTAGGCGTAGAATGCCCCGGTGAGCGGCGCGTTGAACGCGGCGCCGATCGCGCCGGCCGCGCCGCACCCGACCAGCACCCGCAAATCCGCGCGGCGCACCCGAAAGCTTCGGCCAAGCCTCGACGCCACCGCCGACCCCGCCTGCGCGTAGCCCGCCTCAAGCCCCACCGAGGCGCCGACGCCGTTGCTCACCACGGTCTGCAAGACCACGACCAGGCTGTCGAGCAAGGACATGCGCCCGCCGAAGAGCGCGTTCGCCTCCACCGGGTCCACCACCCGGCGTGGCACCAGCCGGGCCGCTATGAGGCCGAGCACCCCCAGCGCGAGGCCGCCGAGACATGGCACAGCGAGCGAGAGCCGCCAGTCGAGCGAGGGAGATGCGGACAGCTCCACCGAATCGCCAAGCCTGAAGAGGACCCGGTGCATCGTCTGCGCGGTCAGGGCCATCGTGACCACCGCCAGCCCGGCGATCACGCCTACTCCCGCCGCAAGCGCAACGAGCCAGAGCTCGTCCGCCCGCACGAGCGCGCGCAGCGTCTGTGGCGCATGGGCAACGACGTCGCCCAGGGCGCGACCACGCCCTTGCCGCCGGGCGCCGCCAGCATTCGTGCGGCCAGGGCTGACAGAGATCAGGCGCATCGGCAGCGTACGGGTCTAGGAGAGGACGACATCGATGTCATGCGCCCGATACCGCGCTGCGGCAACTCCAGATCACTGCAAGACCGTTCACATCGTGTAACGCTTTATGAGTGCCTGCCGCTTCTGGCGGCGATCAGCCTCGCTGTGTAATCGGCACGTAGTCGCGGCGCGTAGCCCCAGTATAGAGCTGCCGCGGGCGGCCGATTCGCTGCGAGGGATCCTCGATCATCTCCTTCCACTGGCTCACCCAGCCGACTGTGCGCGCAACCGCGAACAGCACCGTGAACATGCTGACCGGGAAGCCCATCGCCTTGAGGATGATGCCTGAGTAGAAGTCAACATTCGGGTAGAGCTGCTTGCTCACGAAGTAATCGTCCGAGAGAGCGATTCGCTCCAGCTCCAACGCGAGATCGAGGAGCGGGTCATCCTTGATGCCGAGTTCGTTCAAGACCTCATGGCAGGTGCGCTGCATGATCTTCGCGCGCGGGTCGTAATTCTTATAGACCCGGTGCCCGAAGCCCATCAGCCGGATGTGGCTCGTCTTGTCCTTGGTCTTGGCGATGAAGCCGGGGATGTTCTCGGGCCGGCCGATCTCGCCGAGCATCTTCAGCACGGCCTCGTTCGCCCCGCCATGCGCCGGGCCCCACAAGCTCGCAATGCCGGCCGCGATGCACGCGAACGGGTTGGCGCCCGTGCTCCCTGCGAGCCGCACCGTGCTCGTGCTCGCGTTCTGCTCGTGGTCGGCGTGCAGGATGAGGATGCGGTCCATCGCCCGCGCGAGCACTGGGTTCACGTGGATACGGCTCGGGCGGCACCGCCCGCATCATGTAGAGGAAATTCTCAGCGTAGCCGAGATCGTTGCGCGGATACATGAACGGCTGACCGATGCTGTATTTGTAGGCCCAGGCCGCGATGGTCGGCAGCTTGGCGATGAGGCGGAAGGCGCTGATGCGGCGCACGTCGGGGTCGGTGATGTCAAGGCTGTCGTGGTAGAAGGCGCTCAGCGCGCCGACGACGCCGCACAGCACCGCCATGGGATGAGCGTCGCGCCGAAAGCCGTTGTAGAAGCTGCGGATCTGCTCGTGGATCATCGTGTGGCGCAGCACGCCGGCCTCGAACTCGGCTTTCCCCTCCTTGCTGGGCAGCTCGCCGCTGAGCAGCAGGCAAGCAACCTCCAGGAACGTGCTCTCCTCTGCGAGCTGCTCGATCGGATAGCCCGCGATAGAGCAGCACGCCCTTCGTCGCCGTCGATGTAGGTGATCTTGCTCTCGCAGGCCGCCGTCGCCCCGTATCCGGGGTCGAAGGTGAAGATGCCGAGGTCACCATAGAGCTTGGTGATGTCCGCCACCGACGGGCCCATCGTACCCGGCCGGAGCGGCAGCGATGCTGACCTGTTCGAGCCGTCCAGGGTCATGGTCACAGACCCGTTCGCAGTGCTGCTCATGCGCGTGTCTCACAGTTGGAGCGTGGCGCAAAATAAGGGCGGATCGGGCGCGGGTGCAACCTTCGCGCTTGCAGCAAAAGGTGTTGAGCGCCGCTCAGCTCGCGGTCCAGAATGCCTCCGCCTTGCCGAACCCTCGCCAGGCGGCGCGCGCCTCCGCCCGCAGCGCCTCACCGCGCCCCTCGATGACACCCACGGCGAGGCCGCCAGCGTAGCCGCGCCCAGCGCTGCCGAGCTGCGCTAGGAGGTCACGCGCTGCCGCCGCGTCCTGCATCTCGCCCAGCGCGCTCTGAAGCGCGCGCAGGCGCTTGAGGAAGCGGCGGGCAGGGGCGCCGGGGAACAGCGGCGCGAACGCCTCCGCGGCGTAGCGGAGCCGCTTTCCTTCCTTGCGCAGCGCATGCAGCGCCTCGGGCGCGAGGTGCTTGAAGCCTCGCCCGGCCCGGCGAACGCGGCGCAGGCGCTTGTCCAGCACCGCTGCCGCGAACTGGGTGGCACGGGCCGCGAGCAGCGCCGGGTCGGGCCCTGTCTCCTCCCAGGGCCGCAAGGCCGCGAGAAGGGCGAGCTGCCGCTCCAGCGCAAGCTGTCCCGGCCCGGCGAGCGCTGAGCCGAGCGCGCCGCGGGCTGCCGCCTGCTGCCGCCGCGCAGCCGCGAGCAGGCGCTTGCCGTCCCGGTCCTCGCCGAACCTCTCCGCCAGGCGTGCGCCGGTGCCGTCCAGGAACACGTCCCAGTCGCGTGCCGCGCCGAGGCGGCCCGCCAGCTCGCGCAGCATCGGCCGCAAAATCGCGGCGGAGCTGCCTGCCATGGGCTGCCGCAGGACCCCCAGCACGGACCGCAGCCGCCGGACCGCGACCCGCGTCTCGTGGATTCGCTCGGCCGACACCGACTTGCCCAGGGCAGCGGTTCCCAGCAGAAAGGGCCAGACGAGCGACGGCAGCACGATCGCGATGAAGTCACCGAGGCGCGCATCCGCGGCGACCGGCTCGGCGCCGGGCGGGGCAGGGGCCGCGCCCAGGACGGTCGCGGCCACGCCGCCGCGCGGCACGGCGAGGCTCAGTGCCTCACCGAGGCCGGCGCACGCGGCCTCGATGCCGCTCGCCGTGCCGGTCAGCCGCATCCGGCATACTGCGTCGCGCATCCCACCCGCCTCGGCCACACCGCGCAGCAGGGTCGCCTGCACGCCCTCGATGCCGTCGAGCGCGTAGGTTGACTTGCGTCCCGTGAACCGCGCGACCTCGACCATCGGGCCGGCGCCGAGGTCCAATGCGCTGGCCGTGGCCGCTTCCGCGAGCACGGGGGGCGGAACGCCGGGCGCCCATGCGCCGCTCGGGCCGGGAACGAGCCGTTCCAGCCGCCATGCTCCGTCCCGCTCGCGAGCGGCCAGCCCCGCCGCGCGGAGCGAGCCGTCGGCGTTGTCGTGCCAGGTCGCCCTGACCCGGCGCGCGCGCCCGTTGGCCGCCACGCCGGGCAGCTGCGCAAGCCGCGCCACAGCTCTCGACGACGGACAGAGCTCGATCGCGGAGGTCTTCTGAGTTGGAATCAGGCTGCCTCCGGCAGGTCGTTCGGGCACACGAAGCGTACGAGTCTTCCCGTGCCCTCGCCTAGGCGCTGCCACGGCGCTGCCACGGTGAATTCGGCGAGCGCACCCGACGGATAGCCTGAAGCGAGGCGCCGGGCGTTCGCATTGGCCATGGCCATTCCGTGTGCCCCGACCAGCATGACCGCGAGCTCGTGCAAGCCTGGGTTGTGGCCGATGAGCATGACGCTGCGCATCGTCTCCGGCAGCCCGCGCAGCGCTTTGAGGAGCTGCTCAGGCCCCGCAAGATAGAGGCCGTCCATCGGCTCGACGAGCGGCGTCTCGTCCCAAGGCTCCAGGGCTTGCAGCGTCTGCAGCGTGCGCCGGGCGGAGGAGACGAGGACGAGGTCCGGCTGCAAGCCCAGCCCCTGCATCGCCCGGCGCATCGCCGCCGCCGCGAGCAGCCCGCGCTGCGCGAGGGGCCGGGCGTGGTCGGACAGGCCGGGGTTGCTCCAGCATGACTTGGCGTGCCGCAGGAGGAGGAGCTGGCGCATCGCGGGGCGACTCTGCCCGGCCGGTCAGGGCGCGGCAAGGTATTCTAAGCGCGGCGGGAAGGTTATGTGGGGCGCCTTGGAACGCTGCTCGGTCCGGCTTCTGCGTGTCGTGGCCGGGGAGCCGGGTCAGGGTCGCGGCGGGCCGGTGCCGGGGCGCGGGGTGCCCTGGGTTGGCTGAGTGATCCTGGGCGGCGCGCTCGTTAGCCCTGCGGCGCAGGCGCAGGGGCCGCGCATCCCGCTCGGGGGCGTGCGGTGCTGGCGGAGCTGGGCGTCGGTCAGGGTGGCGAGACCGGTGTCGTGGCGCAGGCTCGCGATGAGGTCGGCGAACGATTGCTCGTCGAAGTCGTCGTCGAGGTCCTCGTCGGCGTCGCAATCGGGTCCCTCGGGGCGCTCGCACGGCTCGGCCCACAGCTCGGCATGGAGGGCGTCTGTCTCGGCGCAGTCCGTGCGGCGCTCGTGTGGGCACTCGTTGCAGGCGGAGCTTCGGGCCGGGCGCCTCGCGGGCAGGCTCGGAGAGCTTGCGGGCAAGCGCGATGGTGCGGCGGACGGTGCGGGCGAGGCGGTCGAAGCTGGTCGCTTGGCTCGGGCTGGGGCTGGGTGCTGCGGGCGCGTCCTCGGGCTGGCTCTGGGCGGCGGCGGCGGGTTCTGCCATGGCTTGGCGGTGGACGGCCTCGGCGAGGTCGGTGCCCATGGCGATGAGCTTGTGCAGGACCTGGCGGTAGTATTGGGCGTCCTCGTCGCGCTGGCGGGCCAGGTCGGCAGGGTCGGGAAGGGCGGGGGTGGAGGACATCGGGCAGGATAAGTGGTTTGTCGCGCGCGGGGTCAAGTGGCGGTCGTATGTTAGCTCGAATTTGTGCAACGGGTGAATTCTGGACGTTCGCGTTCGTGCGGCTTGCCATCTACGAAGCTGTCGCTGGTGCAGAATTCAGGATTGTTACAAGAGCAATTGGATAGATTGAGAAAGCAGGCCCGTATATTGTAGTTGGGAGGCGAGCGCAGCGGCGTCGGCCTACATCATCTGGTAGCTGCTCTCTCATCTACCCTATCGCCGTCCTTTCACGACGACCGGCTGCTTATGCCTTCATGTTAAATTCAAGAGTTCCAGGCTTGCCTGAACACCCGCATCCAGTTTCCCCCAAGGATTTTGGCGATGTCGGAGGGAGAGTAGCCGTGGCGTACCAGTTCCGAGTAGAGGACTGGGAGGTCAGATACTCCACTGAAATTCGCGACGAACTGCTCTCCATAGGGCTCATTGTAGAGCATCTCGGGAGGATATATGAATGATTTGGCAGGATCAGGTGCTGGAGATTTGTCGGCGGGGTCGCCCCAGGTCCAGTCAGGACCAAGGCCGACGTAGTCGATTCCCACGAGGCGAACGACATAATCGATCATATCGACATATTGCGAAATGGTCGCCGAAGGGGGAAAGGGCCCGGTATCCGCATAGGGAGCATCTGCTCGGCTCCAAAGTATAAAAGCGTTCGTCGCGTTCAGGCCGATCAGGCCGCCAGTTTTGGCAATGCCCTCGATGAGGCGGTCGCTGATGTTACGCGGATTATCGTCTAGCGCGGAGGGGTTCGAATGTGAAGCGACAACCGGCCGGGTTGCCATCTTGACAATATCGAGGCTGGTCCGCTCGCTCGAATGACTGGTATCGACCAGAATACCGATTTCTTGCATCTGGCTGACGAGATACTTGCCCGCCCGGCTCAGAGGCGTTGTCGGGTCAAGGCAGCCGCCGCCAAAAAAATTGGAGAGATTATAGGCGAGGTTGGCAATCCGAAGCCCGCTTTCGTAATAATTGGAAAGCTGCGTTTGCGGCGGGTCGACAAGCCAATTGTTGCCGCCGCTCTGGAGAGGGTTGTCGCGGACGATACCTTCTTGCCACGATGCGTCAAGCGGGTACATATCTTGAGCGCCGGCGACGATGGCAACCTTGCCCGCCTGTTTAGCGGCCAGAATATCATTGTAGGATTTGGCCAGAATGACCATCGATGAGTTAGCAGCCACAAAACTATCGATCTCAGCAAAACGCTCAAAATACATAGTATTCCCAGAGTAGTTGAACACGGTGGCGCCGGCGTTCAGATAATCCTTGATGTAAGGGACGGTGAGAGAGGAACCCTCCCCAGCGATTACGATGATCCCCTGACCGGCATCCAGGCTTTGCGCGCGAGACACCCCTTGCGCCACAGAGAGCGCCGCCACCCCGCCAATGCCGGCTTCGATGAAATTTCGGCGCGTCATCGTCATAATCCATCCTCCCCGTTCACCCCTCTCGGAGGGGGTTATCGACCGACATTCCCCGGATGCGCGGTGTTGTTCCGCCCAAAGTCCGCCTCTCGGCCTGGTCGCACAACGGAAATCACATGGGAAGGAGAAGGTCGTCGCCGCTTCATTCAAGACGAAGGCGCAGCAGGTCGTGGGCAACGTGCTGCCGGACTCGGTGAAGGCGGCGCAGCACAAGAGCATGGCTGAGCCAGGGTCCGCGAAGCATTAAGCAGCCAGGGGCCGCGGCGTCTGCTCGCCGCGGCCTCGCAGTCTAGCCGGGCTTGTCTGTCCGCTTCGTCTTGGCCAGCTCGGCCGGGCTGCCGGGCGAGTGGTCAGCTTCCTTGCTGTGGCGGCCTGTCGCGTTCGCCGCGCCGCGGGTACCGCCCTGAGTCGCGTGCGGTGTGCCCGACGTGTCGGCGCCGCCGGCTTGCCCGTCGCCTTCCGCCTTCGATCCGGTAGGCTTCTTCGTGTCGGCCATATGCTCCTCCCTGAACGTGGGTGTGCCGCGCACTCAACGGTCGGGCGCGGCCGTGGTTCGTGGGAGGATGCGCCGGGTCAGCTGGTGCTCTTGAGGCAGACGGCCATGTAGCTCTTGCGCGCGTCGCCCGTCTTTTGGTCCTGGCTCGCCTGGGCGTTGCAGACCTTCATGATCGTCTTCTGATCGGTGCTGCCGCCGAGGCAGGCGCTCATGAAGGTCTTGCGCGCATCGCCACTGAAGCCGCGGGCCGACGCGTTCGTGTTGCAGCCCCGCATCCGCTCCTGCTGAGCCGCCTGGGCGGGCGAGGGTTGAGGCGAGGTCTTGGTCTGCTGGGCAAGCACAGGAAGCGCGCCGCAAATCAGGATCGTCGCGCAGAGAGTGGCGAGTGTTTGGCTCATCTTTGTCCTCCCTGGACTGGCGTGGAGAAAGCTCGAATCCTGGCTATCGCGGCTCGCGGGCGGTTCGGGGTGCGAGCGGCTCGCCAGGCTCGCGCGCGGCCTGGCGGGCGGCGGCGTCGCGGTCGGCCGCGCTGTCCTCAGCGCCGAGCCAGGTGTAGACCACCCCCGCCGAGCACCGCGCCCACGATGGGTGCGACCCAGAACAGCCACAACTGCCCGAGCGCCCAGCCGCCCTCGAAGATCGCCACCCCCGTGCTGCGCGCCGGGTTCACGCTGGTGTTGGTCACCGGGATGCTGATCAGGTGGATCAGCGTCAAGCCGAGCCCGATCGGGATCGGCGCGAAGCCGAGCGGCGCGCGGTCGAGGTGGCACTGAGGATGATGAGCAGGAAGAAGAACGTCATCACCACCTCGCACAGCACGCACGACCAGAAGGCGTAGTGGCCGGGAGAGTGCTCGCCGTAGCCGTTGGAGGCGAAGCCGCCGGCCAAGCTGAAGTCGGGCGCGCCCGAGGCGATGCCGTAGAGCACGAGCGGCGCCGACGATGCCGCCGAGCACCTGGGCGATGATGTAGCCGGGCGCCTCGGCGGCGCGGAAGCGGCCGCCGGCGACCAGGCCGAGGGTGACGGCGGGGTTGATGTGGCAGCCGGAGATCGGGCCGATGGTGTAGGCCATGGTCAGCAGCGTCAGGCCGAAGGCCAGCGAGACGCCCGACCAGGCCGATGCCGACCTGCGGGAACTTGGCCGCGAGCACGGCGCTGCCGCACCCGCCCAGAACCAGCCAGAACGTGCCGAAGAACTCGGCCGTTAGTTTGCGTGGCCCCATGGGGAACCCTCCTCTATTCATGTGCACTGGCCATCCTAGCAAGCGCCGCGAGATTAATGATCTCGAATCGGACATGCCGTCGTTACTGAGATACCCAAGCAGGTTAGAGGAGCGAGCTTTCCTCAACTTTCCGTGAGAGCGGCTGCCGCAGGCGCCGGTGCGACGTCGAGATCCACCCAGCTCAGGTGGCCGCCTTTGCCGGCGCCGGTGTCGAGGAAAACGGCGACGCCGCCGGACTCGTTGCGCAGCGTGACCGGTCTTCCATCGCTGCTGCGGCGGTCGTGGCCAATATAGACGGTCAGCCCGGCGGGGATGCGGTCCACCCAGTCCAGCACGCGTTCCGGATAGCCGTCCGGCTGCATCCGGCCGGTGGTCTGGCCGAACAGCGCGCGGGCGAGCGGGGGCGTCGTGCGGCCCAGCGCGGGGGGCGGCGCCTCGTGGAGCATCGCGGGATGGAATCCACCGTGGACGAACAGGAACGGCCCGGCGCGAACCCAGGCGGGCGCCGTCCATACCGCGGCCAGGACACGCGCCCGCAGCCCGGCGTCGAGCTGGTCCAGGGTGGCCTGCATCTCCGCGCCGACCTGGACGCCCTCGCCGGCCAGGGCGCGGCCGAGCTTGCGGTCGTGGTTGCCCAGCACGAACAGTCCGCGGCCGGCGTCGAGGAGTGCGAGCATGATCCGCCAGGCCTCGGCACCGTCAGGGCCGCCGTCTGCGAGGTCGCCGAGCTGCACGACGAAGCGGTCCGTGTCCGCGGCGTAGGCGAAGGCCCGCGCGTCCCCGTGCACGTCGCCGACGACGCGCAGCGTCTGCCCGCGCGGGATCACGCCGCCTGCTTCACGGTTGCGCGGTAGGCGGCGAGTGCTCGGGTCCGCGCGGTCGCGAGGTCCACCATTGGTGCCGGGTAGGAGTCGCCGATCCGCACGCCTGCCTCGCGCAGCACGGCCTCGGGCGCTGCCCAGGGCTGATGGACCCAGCGCGCCGGGAGCCGCTCCAGCTCCGGCACCCAGCGGCGGACGTAGGCGCCTTCCGGGTCCCAGCGCTCGCCCTGGGCGACCGGGTTGAACACGCGGAAGAAGGGTTGGCTGTCTATGCCCGTGCCGGCGATCCACTGCCAGCTCGCCGCATTGTTCGCGAGGTCCGCGTCCACGAGCGTGTCCCAGAACCAGGCCTCGCCCGACTGCCACGCGATCAGGAGCTGCTTCACCAGGAACGAGGCCGCGATCATCCGCACCCGGTTGTGCATCCAGCCGATATGCCAGAGCTGCCGCATCCCGGCATCCACGATGGGAATGCCGGTCTGGCCGCGCTGCCAGCGGCGCAGGTCGCGCGGCGCGTTACGGAAGGGAAGGCGCGCGAAGGTTTCGCGCAGAGGCGCGTCGGGCAGCGCCGGGCGATGCCAGAGCAGGTAGGCGGAGAACTCGCGCCAGATAAGCTCGCCGAGGTAGGTCTGGACGGCTTGCCCGGTGTCCTGTCCGGTTTCGTGCGCGGCGTGCAGGACGTGATGCCATACTTGGGAGGGCGACAGCTCGCCCCAGTGCAGATGGGGGGAGATCATGCTGGATCCAGGCTCGCCGGGCAGGTTGCGGCCTACGTCGTAGTGGAAGACGGCGCGCTCTAGGAACGTGCGCAGCCGCTCGTGGGCGGCGGCCTCGCCGGGCTGCCAGGTCTCGCGGAAACCACCGGCCCAGTCGGGCTTCGTGGGCAGGAGGTGCCAGTCCGCGAGGTGCTCCGAGCGGGGAAGGTGCAGCGAGGGGATATGCTCGGGTGCGGGCAGCGGCTCCGGCGGTGCCGGGCGGGCGCGGCACGCCTTCAGGAAGGGTGCGTAGATGCCGTAGGTCCCACCGGTCTTGGTGCGGATGGTGTCGAGGTCGAAGAGCGTCGTCGTCCGGTGCAGGACGAACTGGCAGCCCAGCGCCGCCGCGACCTCCTCCTCCTGCCGCCGCGCCCACGGCTCGTGCATCCGGCCGGCATGGACCTCTGCTGCGCGTGCCTCGTGTGCTACGGCAGGCACGACCTCGCGTGCCGCGCCCCGGCGAAGCACCAGTTCCGATCCCCGCGCGCGCAAATCCGCATCGAGCGCGGCGAGGCTCCCGTGCAGCCACCAGCGCGACGCGCCGCCCATCCGCCAGTCGCCTGGCGTGTCGTCGTCCAGCACGTAGAGCGGCACGACCGGCCGCCCGCCCGCCATTGCGGCCGCGAGCGCCCGGTGGTCGGCGAGGCGGAGATCCTGGCGGAACCAGATGATTGCTGCATTTGGGGCCGGACCCTGTGACATGCACCTAACCCTATGCCGCGACGTGGCCGAGCGCGAAGCTGAACAGGCGATCCTCGCCGAGCAGGAACGCGCGCGCGCCCCGCGGGAACAGCTCGGCGATGGCTGGGTTCCGAACGTCCAGGCCGCCGGTGTAGGCGCCGAGCGCCGGCAGCATGATCCGGCGGGAATCCGCCACGAAGCACGGCCGGCTCACCCGCCCGGCGCGCGTCGAAACAGCCGCCTTCGGATGGTGGTGGCCGCAGATCTCGCCGGCCGGGCCTCGCCTGGCTTCGTGGCGGAACACGAGCGCGCCGTATGCCCATGCCTCGGTCGCCTCGCCGGGCAAGCCCTCGGGCGGCAACGGGTCGTGGTTGCCCAGGACCCAGATCAGGCGGCGCCCGGCTGCGAGCTGGGCGAGGCGTGCCCGGTCCGCAGGAAGCAGCCGCGCCGGGCCGCGCCCGTCGTGGAACGAGTCGCCGAGGAGGACGAGCGTGCGCGGCTGCCAGCGCCGCACGAGGAGCGCGAGCCGGTCGAGCGTAGCCTGCGTGTCCCACGGCGGCACGAGCTGCCCACGGGTCGCGGCGGCGGTGCCTTTCTCCAGGTGCAGGTCGGCCGCCGCGAGCACGCCCGCGTTCGGCCAGGCAAGGCCGCCCAGGGGATCGAGCATCAGCCGCTCGCCGCGGAAGTGCAGAGGGGCGGCGGTCATGCGTGCGTTCCTATCGAACGTCTCGCGCAGAAACGCAACCGGCCTCTCGGCTCGCGGCGCCTGGCGCTGCGGCGGTCGGCGCAGGAGCCGGCAGGGACCGATGCTACTGGGACAGGTTGTAGCCGAACACCCCGTTGCGCGCCGGCATCTGGCTGAGCCGCGCGCCGGCGCCCGTCCGATCAATAGTCACAGGAGCGCCTCCGGGGAAGTCCGCCTCCTCGGTCTCGGACACGGTGCCTTCGAGCAGCTGCGTGTCGAACACGAACGGCAGCCCCGCGGCGTCGAAGGGCGAGGGGGCGTCCATGAGCTGGAAGTGCATGTGCGGCGAGGTGCTGTTGCCCGAGTTGCCGACGCGGCCGATCAGGTCCCCCGCGCTCAGGCGCGCTCCCTGGCGCACCCAGGCCGGGATCGTGCCGGGCTCGAAGTGCGCGTAGAGGATGTAGCGTCCGCCGCCGATGTCCTCGATGATCCTGTTGCCGCCATAGTCCGCGATGGGCAGGCCTGGCGCGATCGTGCCTACAGGCTGCTGGTCTGGCAGGCCATCCACGGCTTCCACGACCACGCCCGGCCCGGCGGCCAGGACAGGGGTGCCGTAGCCCCACCAGGAGCTCAGGGATTGGGGCGGGCCGTGGCAGCAGGTGTTGTCCGGCCCGAGCTGCGTGTAGTCGATGGCGAACTCCTCTCCCGCCTGTGGAAGGCCGTTGATCGGCGGGACGGCGATGCGATGATAGGCCGCGTAGGTGCAGCAGCCGCCTGCGGCGAGCCAGCCCTGCCCGACCAGGGGCGGGTGCAGCACCGCCAGCTTCTTGCAGCCCACCGGCACGGGGTTGGTGAGCGCGGGCGTGCCCGGCCCGCCGCTGGGTGAGACCAGCGTGATCGCGTGCGCGAGCAGGCGCGGCACCTGGGTCGGGTCGGTGTAGGTCACGTCGAAGAACATCAGCCCCGCGCTCCCGGCCGGCACGCGGGTCGAGAAGCCCGGCACCGGCTCCGCCTCAGGGCCATCGTCCGGCAGGGTGTCGTCCGGCGGCGGCGTGACGAACAGCTTGACCTTGCCGGCGACGCTACGGCCCTGGTCGTCGGTGATGTGGTTGCGCCCGGTCGGGCTGAAGCCGGCGAGCGGGTCCACCGGCACGACGCTCGCGATGTCGGCAGGTGTCGCTTGGGTGTTGGTCGCCTCCGCCGCGTAGGCGAGGTGGATCAGCCCGTCCGTGGCCGGCACCGGCTCGATCGAGGGTTGCGTGAGCTGCAGGGTGAGCGGGGTGAGATTGGCCGGCGGGTGCGCGTAGCCGGGCGGGATCCTGGCGCACCAGCTGGCGGCTCCGACCGCCGTCGCCCCAGCTTGCGTGCTGCTGTCCTGGGCCCGCGCCGGCTGCGGCGCCGTGCCAACAAGGCCTATGGCTGCGAGCGCCGCCGCCAAGACACAGGTGAGAGGGCGGCGCGTGCGCAGCGTCGTCATGATGGTCTCCTGAGTTCGTCGGCCGCCCCGGCCCGGGTCGGAGGCGAGCGCATCACGCTCACACGACAACGTTCCGGCGGCAAGGCGAAGCGCTGGGCGCACGCGGCCCGATCCCACGGTCGCCGGCCGGCGTCGCTACTGGGACGACAAGTTGTAGCCGAACACCCCGTTGCGCGCCGGATACATATAGTACCGTTCGCCGGCACCCGTCCGGTCGATGGGCACGACGGCGCCTTGGAGCAAGTTCGGCAGGATGCCTTCGGGCGCGCTGCCCTCGACCATCTGCGCATCGAACGCGAACGGCAGCCCCGAGGTGTCGAAGAACGACGGGGTATCCGCCACTTGGAAATGCAGGTGCGGCGCGAGGCTGCTGCCCGCGTTGCCGAGGCGGCCGATCATGCCTCCCGTGCGAAGGCGCGCGCCTGCGCGCACCGAGGCCGGGATCGAGCCGGGCTGGAGGTGCGCGTAGAAGACGTAGCGGCCGCCGCCGATGTCCTCGACGACGTTGTTGCCGTCCGCGTGCGCGAGGTCGAGCGGCGGGAGCATGCCCACGGGGTTGTTGTCCGGTATGCCGTCCGTGACCGAGACGACCACGCCGGGGGCGGCGGCCAGCACCGGCGAGCCGTAGTCGTACCAGGAGTTCGGGTCGGTGACCGGTCCGTGGCAGCAGGTGCCGTTCGGCCCGACCTGGAAGTAGTCGATGGCGAATTCCTCCGACGTCTGCGGGGTGCCGTTGAGCGCCAAGAGCGCGGTGGTGCGGTGGTAAGCCACGCGGCAACAGCCGTCCAGGGCGAGCCAGCCCTGCCCGACCAGGGGCGGGTGCAGCACGGCCAGCTTCTTGCAGCCCACCGGCACCGGGTTGGTAAGCATGGGCGTGCCCGGCCCGCCGCCGTTGGGCGAGGCCAGCGTGATCGCGTGCGAGAGCAGGCGGGGGATCTGCGCCGGGTCGGTGTAGGTCACGTCGAAATACATCAGCCCCGCGTTGCCGGCCGGCACGCTTGCGGTGAAGCTCGGCGTGACGAATGGACTGGGGAACTGCGCCGTGGCGAACAGCTCCACCTGGCCGGCGACGTCGTTGCCCTGCGCGTCGATGGGCTGTCGCGCCCGGTCGGCGCGAAGCCGGCGAGCGCATCCACCGGCACGACGCTCGCGATGTCGGCAGGTGTCGTTTGCGTGTTGGTCACCTCGCTATGTAGGCGAGGTGGATCAGCCCGTCCGTGGTCTGCACCGGCTCGATCAAGGGATCCAGCACGCGCAAGGCAAGCGGGGTGAGGTTGGCCGGCGGGTGGCCGAAGCCGGGCGGGATCCTGGCGCACCAGCCGGTGCGGGCCCCCGCCTCGGCCCCAACCCCGTCCGCTGCGGTGGCTTGGGGTGCAGTCTGCGTGCCGCTGTCCTCGGGCCCGCGCGCGCTGCGGCAGCACCGCGGCGGTGATCAGGGCTCCGGCCGCGAGCACGCCGGCGAGCAAGACGAAGGCGAGGTGGCGGCGGCGCGTCCGCGTCGTCGTCATGGCAACCTCCTAAGTGCTGGGTGCCCCGACCCGGGCCGTAAGCGAGTATACTACATTCGCACGAGAACATTCCAACGGCAAGGCATTGGGAGAGAAGGCAGAGTTTACGCTCGCGCCCCGCCTGTCCGGCTCCGGGGCTGTCGCTTGAGGATCGCGAGGTTCGCCCGGTGCACGGCGTGGACGCGCATCGGCCGCTCGCTCGGCTCGCGCTCGCCCATCGCTTCCTCGACCATCGCCTCCGCCTCGGCGAGCAGCGCGTCCTCTGCGCCCGCCTTCCGAACCGTCTCTCGCCCGATGTCCAGCAGCACCGGCACCGCGAGCGGCGAGACGCGCGGGAGTGCGATGTGCTGCACCCGGCCCGCGATGCGGCCCAGCATCGCCGCCAGCCGGCCCACGTCGTCAGCCCCGCCGCTGCGTCCGCCCGCGTGGCGCGCAGGAGCACGTGGTCGGGCTGGTGGCGGCGCAAAACGTTGTAGATCAGGTCGGTGCTCACCGTGACCTGGCGCTCCGCTCCCGGCCCGGCATCTGGCGGTCGACCAGCCCGGCGATCACGGCCACGTTGCGGAAGGTCCGGCGCAACATGCTGCTCTCGGCCATCCAGGCTTCCAGGTCGTCGCCCAGCATGTCCTGGTCGAACAAGGAGGCCACGTCCTGCGGCTCGTTGGCGGCCCAGACGGCGATCACGTAGTCGGTCGCGACGAAGCCGAGGGGTGCTGCGCCGGCTCGCTCCATGCGCCGGGTGAGCAACATGCCGAGCGTCTGGTGGGCGTTGCGACCCTCGAAGGTGTAGGCGACGAGGTTGCAGCAGCCGCTGCGCGGGAAGGTCTTCAACCAGCAGGCCGTCCGGCCCCGGAAGCTCGCTGCGAACCCGTAGCAAGGCGAGCCATTCCTGCACGGGCGGTGGAAGCGCATGCCAGTGCGAGGGATCGTGCAGCATGGCACGCACAGGGGTCGCGAGGTTGGTGGTGAGGGGCTGCCGCGCGCCCGCGTAGGCCGGGACCATCGGCTCGCCGTCGCCACCCTCGACGCACTCGACGGTCGTCTCGCGCAGCCGGACGTAGCGCAGCAGGCGCCCGGCGAACATGAAGGTGTCGCCGGGCCGCATCATGGAGACGAAGCTCTCCTCGACTTCGCCCAGCGCGGGGCCGCCGCCGCGCTTGCCTGCGAGCCGCACCTTCAGTAGGGGCGCCTCGACGATGGTGCCGAGGTTCATGCGCGCCTGCCGGGCGATGCGGGCGTCGCGGATTTGGACCAGGCCTTCAGCGTCGCGGAACAGCTTGCGGTAGCGCTCATAGGCGCGTAGCGCGTAGCCGCCGTCCTCGACGAAGCGCAGCACGTCGTCGAAGTCCTGGCGCGTGAGGTTCGCGTAGGGCGCGGCGCGGCGGACCTCCTCGAACATCGCGTCCGGCTGGAAGGGCGCCCCGCACGCCATGAGCAGCAGGTGCTGGGCGAGCACGTCGAGACCGCCGGGCCGGGGCGGGTCGCCGTCCAGCTCGCCCGCGGCGACGCCCTCGACGGCGGCCTCGCACTCTAGCACTTCGAAGCG